>JBCBRH010000001.1:0-225507 GCA_039819785.1 Pseudomonadota bacterium
CTCCTGGCCCCGCTCCTCCGATTCGGACAAGCAATGAGCCTAACCAGTGGCCCGATTTTACTCCGGCGCAAACGACACCATGCCGCCGCTCCACCGGCCCACTTTTGCACCGGTGGTTACACCGGCATCGTGTTCAAAGGCCTGCGTGGTGAGGAAGCAATTGCCGCGTTATGCCGCAAGGAAGGCATCAACCAGAACCTGGTTGAGAGCATCCCACTGATCACTAAACGTTGGTTGCTTGATCAAAGTGTCCGAGGGACATCCGTTCCGGGTGCGTCGGCCTTGCTCACGATGCGCTACTTCCAATGGAAAGGATGTCTGCATTTTCCAAGTGCGGACGCGCGGCTGAGCGCTGCTCAAGATCTGGCTTGGTCCGCAGTGGGTCAAAATTGACCTTGTGCGGTGCACACGTCATGTCCGTAGCCGGTCGAAGCGGACATTAGCGAGCGCGAGCGCTCCAAGGCTGCAAGGACTGCTTCCTCCCCCAAGCTGACATCCCGACCTGTTTATCGGATGACCAATCCCAACACCGATACGTCACTGAGGTACGCTTCGACTGACTAGCTAGCGACCGCCATATCAGTACGGTGCGAGCATCCAAGCTGTCGACGAGCTAGATGAATCCGATGAAACCTTGGGATGAGCAGGATAATCTGCTCATCCCATTCTTGTGTTATGAGGCTTGACTTAATAGCTCGGTCTCAATCCCCGCCGGCACAGCGCCGTAGTGGTCGAAAACCATCGTGAAGCTGGCACGACCGCGGGTTACCGAGCGCAACGTGTTCACATATGCGAACATGTTGGCCAACGGGACATCGGCGGTCACCTCAATGCGCACCCTGGTCGCGTTCGTCGCCAGGATGACACCACGTCTGCTCTGCAAATCACCTATGACGGCACCCACGTGCTCTTCGGGTGTCGTGATCGTGACTCGCATGATGGGCTCCAGCAATGCCGGCTGTGCCTGGGCCGCGCCGAGCTTGAACGCATCACGCGTCGCAAGCTCGAATGCCAACGCAGATGAATCCTTGGCGTGGAACGCGCCATCGACCAACGAAGCACGCAGGGCTTTGAACGGATATCCCGCCAAGACGCCCTCCTGCATCGCGGTCAGCAAGGATTTTTGCACGGCCGGTACATACTCCTTCGGGATCGCACCGCCGACTGTGCGATCCTTAAAGATAAGACCAATGTCATCCTCACGCGCAGGCTCAAACAGAAACTTGACCCGGGCGAATTGGCCCTGACCACCGTTCTGCTTGCGGTGTGTGTGATCGATCTCGGCCTTAGCCGTTATCGCTTCGCGCAATGCGACACGCGGCGCGCTGATACGGGCTTTGACGTTATAGTCCTCCTCAAGCGTTTCGACCGCAATGGCCAGATGCAATTCACCCATACCCGCGAGTAAGGTCTGACCGGTCTCCGGATCAGAACCAACCCGCAACGATGTGTCCTCCCTGGCCATGTCATGCAGGGCATAAGTAAGCCGGATACGATCTGCATGAGTGATCGCTTCCACCACAGTCTCGATGACGGGTTGTGGGTGGCTGAGCCCCTCCAAAACCAGTGGATGAGCTCTATCACTCAGCGTCTCGCCAGCCCCTGTCGACCTCAGGCCGACCAAAGCAACGACATCTCCTGCTTCGGCAGCTGCAATCTCCGTCTCGGTATCTGCATGCATACGAAGAATGCGGCTGACACGTTCGATGGCACCGTTCGTTGGATTGACCAATGTCGATCCGCGTTCCAGCCGCCCGGCATAAACCCGGACATAGGACAACGCACCGGTGCGCCGCATCTGGACCTTGGACACGAGACCGAGAAACGGCTCTTCGGGACTGGCGGTACGAACCTCAGCCTTACCTGTTTCGGGGTGTATGCCTGAAACTGGTGGTCGGTCCTCCGGGCCGGGGCCATAGTCGACAATCGCGTCCAGCAGAGGCTGCACGCCTACATTGCGGAACGCAGATCCGCACAGGTCCGGCTGGACTTTACCAGCCAGGCAGCCCTGCCGAATAAGCTGTCCGAGTGCTGCCGCGTCAAAGTCATCACCAGACTCGACGTACGTTGCGAGTGCGTTGTCATCGTGTTCAACGACCTTTTCAACCAGGGCCATCCGCGCCGTGTTTGCAGCCCTGCGCAGTTCCGGCGGAATAGCCAGACATTTCGGTTCCATGGCATCACGGGGCCAATGCAGCATGCGCATTGACACCAGATCAATCACGCCGCGGAAATCACTTTCCGCTCCGATAGGAACCTGGAGCACTGCAGGTGTCGCACCGAGCACGCTCGCGATCGAGCCAACTGCGGCATCGAAGTCCGCTCCGGGCTGATCCATCTTGTTGACGAAACACACGCGCGGCACATCGAACCGATCAGCCTGACGCCAGACCGTTTCCGATTGCGGCTCCACGCCGGCGACCGCGGAGAACACAGCCACTGCCGAATCCAGGACGCGCAGCGATCGCTCCACCTCAATGGTGAAGTCAACGTGCCCCGGAGTGTCGATAATGGTGATCTGTGCTCCACGCCAATCGCACGTCGTTGCGGCTGCGGAAATCGTGATCCCATGTTTGCGCTCCAGCGTACGGCAGTCCATTTCGGCATTACCGTGATGGACATTGCCGAGCTTGTGGATGCGGCCCGTGTTAAAGAGCAAGCGTTCGGTTAGAGTGGTCTTGCCGGCATCGACGTGAGCCATGATGCCAATATTGCGTCGAAGGGGGGTCATTTGAGGCCTCAAAAACTGTGTACGCTCTGATCGCATCAAACGAGATGCGTCACGGCGCGGCAAAACGTGGCCGGGGTCGCCAAGTAATTGGCGGACCGCCAAACCAGTTTGCAGGTCAGAAATGTGGTGGATGAGTGTGACGCGGCACCGTTGGCCTGCGTCTAAGAAGGAAGCGCCGCTTAAGCGCTCCGACGGAGCGTCTAGCGAGCTTCCCGGTGCTGGCTATCGTCGGTCATGGTTACCTCCGTACACATGCAGCGTGGTGCTGCGCGCATCTGGAGGTAAGCGTTCCGGTTTTATTTGTCAATGTTGGAGCGGTCTATCAGGTAAACGTTCAATTCGCTTATTCGACCACTCGTGCGACGTCATGGTTGTCGCCCGCTGTTCGGTCTCAAATTCCGCGATCGGAGAGGGAACGCGTTGTCAGCCGTGGTCTCGGACGTGTTTCTCTGACGCGAATGTCGCCAAACTCAGCAACACTGAGTCGCCACAAAACCGAGCGTCTGCTCGATCGACTAACTTATCGCACCGAACTTTCTTCATGCTTTGCCGCGTTTCCCTGCGCATCTCATCAATCAAAAAGCAGCCATACACAATGCCGCTATAGTGAAACTACGAGCGGGACGAAGTTTGACCTCGATCGTCACTGAGCTTAGCGCCATCAGCGCTTTCGCATGAAAGATGTCTTGGTGCGCGCTTCGCGTTTCTTTCAGATTTTTTTGCTCGGCTGCCTCCTCGCGGCAGGGTTTGGAATTTTTGGTTTCGACCAACATTCCATTTTTTGCCGCGATCGCCGTCTCCGGCTGTGTCGTCACGCAGTGGCTCCCTGGTCGCGCACTTTGCCTTCTGACTTTCGATCCTCTGAGTCCGCTTATCACTGCATACTCGCTTTCGATTCCGTTGTGCGTATTCGAACCCACCTGGAGGCTCGCGGCAAGCGTTGCGGGGATCGCGTGCAAATACGTGATCCGTATCGACGGCCGTCATGTTTTCAATCCTGCGAATTGCTTACGGTTTTCTTATTCGTCTGTCTCGCGGCTCTCGTTTTGATGCGAAGCAAGCGTGTCGATATCGCGTTCGTATTTCTTGGAACCTCAGCCGTCGTCCTTCTGGGGCGAGCAAATTATTTTGGCCATCTCCAAGTATCAAGATAAGCGGGAAGCTCACGTCACAAGGCACTTGGGCCAATGCCGAATAATTACAATTTTATGAAAATTGTCATGCGTTCATCACCGCCTCGTTCATTGTTTTTGCGCAACCTGCAGAATTTATAAGCGCAATAATTTTTGAGGACGATGTTGTGAGCGACATTGAAGGCACAGCGGAAGATGATGTCATTGTTGGCACCACGCTCCAAGATTGGATTCAGGGCCTGCAGGGTGATGACGAAATCTCCGGTGGGCGAAACAACGATATCATCCAAGGTGGTAGAGGCTCTGACGTCCTATTAGGCGGAACTGGTAAGGACCAGCTCTATGATGGTGAGGGAAACGATGTTTTATATGGTGGCGAAGGCGACGATCGTTTAAATGCCTCCTTCGGCACAGATACCTCATATGGCGGTAAGGGCAGTGATGTTCTTACCGGCGGCACCGATGATGAAGGCGATATCCTCTTTGGGCAGAGCGGAAACGACTCCATCAGACTTGGTGGCGGCACAAACTACGCCTGGGGTGGCACAGGAAATGACCATATCGTGAGTGGGGTAGGGTCCGATATCATTTCCGGCGGAAAAGGTAACGATCGCATCTCTGGCAACCAAGGAGATGATGTCATTTGGGGTAACAGCGGCGCTGATACAATCCTCGGCGGCTCTGGTTCTGACGAAGTCTTTGGCGGGAGCGGCAATGACCATATCCTAGGGGATGATGGTCACGACCATCTCTTTGGTGGATCAGGCAACGACACGATATTTGGTGGAGATGGAGACGACCTGATAGAGGGGTCTTCCGGTGATGATCGAATTATAGGTCATGCGGGTGATGATACTGTCTCAGGCGGTTCCGGAGACGATACCGTCTACGCAGGAGCGCCACTTGGCTATAATGGCGTAGAAGGCGGAAGCGATGACTATGATGGTGGGTCAGGGTACGACATCCTGGACTACGCAGCGTCAGTCGCGGCAATTGATGTCGATTTGAACGGTCGAACCATCATTCAAAGAGCCAACGAAGAATACCAGAGCTCAGAAACAATCGACACTGTTAAGAGCTTTGAAGAAGTACGTGGCACGGATTACGATGATACGTTTTTAGGCAGCAAACGCGACGATACTTTCTTCGGTGATTATGGTGACGATCGGTTCCGCGGTCGGGGTGGTGAAGACACTTTCACCGGCGGATGGGGTTCTGACGAATACGTCTGGTATGCAAAGGATGTAGTGAGCGAAACGACGGGCGAACACCTTGGCGTTGATCGGATAACCGATTTTGGTTTAAGCGACGAACTCGCCTTCCGAAAGTTGCTCGATGACGTTGAATACGAGCAGATTGGCGACGTAGTCCAGGCAAGAGATACCGATGACGGAGCCGTTCTGTCAGTTGCCATTGATGGAACATTTCAAGACGTCGTGCTTCTTGAAGGCGTGAGCAATGTCGATGTCAATCAATGGGCCGACGACGGAATAATTGGGTAGCTCTTTGCGACGTGACCCTGCCCCTCGGTGTCCGGGATCATAACCAGAGTCCGTTCGGGTTTGGTCCGCTCCCCATTGCGCCCTCATCTTGCGTTAGAGTTTTCGACCTCTTGTGCCATCGACGGGCTGGTATCGCCGACGGGATTCATCAGTGAGATTGGGACCTTATTGCCGATCGCCCCATGTGGTCTTACCTCGTTGTAGTCTCTTGCTTGTCGCAGTGGGCCACTTCCGGAAGCACGGCTTCAGTCCGGCTGTTCGACGCACAATGTACAAGCAGGGTGCGATGCGCTTGGCTGTTGGAATGAGAAAACTTCCGAGCACGTAATAAAATAAAGGTAAAGCGCCCTCCTTGGAAGTCCATTTTTTCAGCAATGTCAGTCGCATCGCTGGCGTAAGGTACAATAGTTTTTTAGGCTTCCAGTTTTGCGCAGCAACCCTACGTCGTGTTTTGCATCACCGACTAAGGTTTGTGGCTCCAAATACCAGAATTGGTGATCTGGGATTAAGTGAGTTGAAACTTTGGGAGCGTAATTTCTCAGAAGACAGTGTGTTTATCTATTGGCGTTTGTCGAGATGTCCCTTCTTCCAGACCCGGTCCGCCAACTACTTGCGCGCATAAAGGGTCGTCTCGATTTCGACAGCGCTCGCGAGCGACTGAGCCCACGCACGGACCAAGCACCAAACCTATTTCACACCACATCTCGGACAACGCATGAGCAAGTCGCGCGCAACTGGCAGCGCCTCCACAGTGCAATGTCTGGACAAAAAATTGAAGCTGCCGAGACCCAATTGTTTGATTCCGTGACGCAGAAATCTGCCTCAACCTATTCCGGAAATATTGAAAATTTTATCGGTTGCGCCCGCATCCCCGTTGGGATTGCTGGACCGCTACGCGTCAATGGGCTGAACGCCAGCGGTGATTACTTGGTGCCGCTTGCAACCAGCGAGGCTGCGCTTGTTGCCTCATATTCCCGAGGCGCCAGAGTTGCCACGAAGGCTGGTGGTATTTCTGCGGCCTTGCTGTACGAGGGCGTCATCCGGACACCGGCGTTCGTCTTCGATGATCTGCTGGCAGCAGGTGCTTTTGTTGATTGTGTCGCCACGCACGCTGAAGACCTCAAGGCGGTAGCCGAGCGTACGACGCGCTATGGCAAGCTGTGTTCGCTTGAACCAGTCATCGACGCCAATGTCGTGTTCCTACGCTGCCGTTACACGACGGGTGACGCTGCCGGTCAGAACATGGTCACGATCGCCACAGAGGCGCTCTGCCGGGATCTTATCGAAAAGTGTCCTGTCACACCGAAGCGCTGGTACGTGGAGGGTAATTTCTCGGGCGATAAGAAGGCCTCTTTTCTGGGCTTTCTGACGGGGCGGGGGCGCAAGGTGACGGCAAGCGTAGTGCTGCCGACCAAACTCATTCCGCGTCAACTCGGTGTCACAGTGGACGACATGCTCGCCTACGCGGAGATTGCCAACCTTGGCGCACGCCTCAGTGGTCAAATCGGGGCCCAGGGGCATTTCGCGAACGGTCTTGCAGCACTTTATCTCGCAACTGGCCAGGATGTGGCCTGCGTTGCGGAATCGGCCATCGGTTCGACGCGCATGGAACAGCACCCCGACGGTCTCTTCATGTCGGTCACGCTGCCGAACATCCTGGTTGGGTCGGTTGGCGGTGGAACGGGGTTGCCGACGCAGACTGCAGCCCTAAATTTGCTCGGGCTTAAGGGCGCCGGTTGTGCAGACGCCCTGGCAGAGGTTGTTGCGGCGACTTGCCTTGCCGGTGAGATTTCGATCATGGCGGCCATCGCGGGTGGGGATTTCGCTCGGGCGCATCAGAAACTTGCTCGGGGATGATAATGGCGACCGTCGCTGATGAGAGGAAACTGGCGTTCTGGCGACGGCTCTGGATCTACCAGGCCGAGCGTTTCCCAATCCTCAAGACCGGGCTGCTGATCGCGGCGTTCAGCGCAGCGAGCATAAATGTCTCAGCCTTTTTGGCCGAGCGGACACTGCCTGGGACGCTGACCTACGTCGCCACTTGGTTTCTGGTTCTAAGCATTTTTTTCCAGATGCGCGCGGCGGATGAATGGAAGGATCTGGCGACCGACCGACAGTATCGGCCTGAGCGTGCGATTCCTCGCGGTTTGATTTCGCTACAGATGGTGATTTGGCTGGCGGTTGCACTTGTACCAGTCGCAGCGCTTGTTGCTGCAACACTGACGACGGATCTGGTCTGGCTGTTGGCCCTGGTTTGGCTTTGGCTTGGCCTGATGACGGTGGAGTTTTTTGCACCCGCATGGCTAAAGGCGCGTCCGATCATCTATCTCATGAGCCATATGATGATCATGCCTCTCATCGACCTTCTCGCGACGGGTGCTGAGTGGTTAAAAGCAGGTGCCACGCCCCCTGACGGCCTTTGGCTTTTTCTGGTCCTCAGTTTTGTCAATGGCTGTGTCATCGAAGTGGGCCGCAAGCTTTTTGCTCTCGAAAACGAGAGACGTGGCGTTGACACGTATTCGGCCCTTTGGGGACCGGCGCGAGCGGTTGCCGTCTGGTCGGGGCTGCTCATTGTCAGTTTCTTGCTCCTGGTTGCTCTGTCTTGGAAGCTCCAGACGGCACTGGCAGTCGCATTGCTCGCCGGTGCTGTGCTGCTGGCATGTCTCGTTGTCGCCTGGCGCTATGCGCAATCACCGACACCGCGACACCAGAGCCTTGCTGACGCTGCTGCAGGAGCCTGGGTGCTGATCTCCTACGCCGCGGTGGGCTTCCTACCCCTTCTCACTGGAGGTATTTGATGGTGACCTTGGCTACGCGATCTGATGTGCTCGCCATGGGCGATGCGACCAACACGCTTGAGGCTGGTGGAAAGGCGGCGGCGCTCGCTAAACTGATTGCTGCCGGTTTCAATGTGCCGGCATTCTACGTCTTGCCCCAGGTGTCCTTTCCAGACTCTGGTCTGCCGGACGCCTCGCGAGACGAAATTCGGACAGCGGCTGCCAAGCTTGGCCCAGGTCCCTATGCTGTCCGCTCCTCGGCCGTCGACGAAGACGGTGCGGAGCACTCGCACGCAGGCCAGTTCCTTTCGGTGCTCAACGTCAAGCTGGCCGATGTGGCCAGCGAAGCGGAACGTGTCTACGCATCGGGACGTGCGGAATCCGTTGAGGCCTACCGTCTTCAAAGCGGGATTGTGGTGACAGAGGCTGGCCCCTCGGTCATCGTGCAGCAGATGGTTTCGGCCCGGTGTGCTGGTGTTCTGTTCACAGCGGAACCGGTCAGCGGCCGGCGCGACCGGATCGTCGTATCAGCAACGCACGGTCTTGGTGACCGTCTCGTTGGCGGCGAGGTCGATGGCGAGGCGTACGTGCTCGACCGCGATGGTGAAACGATTGCGCGCCCCGACGGCATGGAGGGGGCGCTATGCCTCTCAGACGACGATCTCGCACAGCTCCACCAACTTGCTCTGGCGGTTGAAGAAGCTGCTGGGCATCCGCAGGACATTGAGTGGGCGTTCGACGCGAACACGCTTTATCTGCTGCAGTCGCGGCCGATTACGACGACCTTGCGCCCGATGCCGGTTGCCGACCAGCAACTCGCGATCTTCGACAATTCCAACATCGTGGAAAGTTATCCCGGCCAAGTATCACCGCTTACCTTTAGCTTCGCACAGTACGTTTATGCGCGCGTGTACCGGCGGTTCCTTGAGATTCTGGGCGTCAATGGCGTGATGATCCGCGACAATCGCGTGGTCCTCGACAATATGCTCGCCCGCCTGAATGGCCGCGTCTATTACAACCTTCTCAATTGGTATCGCGCGCTCGCTCTACTCCCTGGATATCGCACTAACCGCGACTTTATGGAAACCATGATGGGGGTCGGCGAGCCGTTGCCGGCTGAGGTCGCCGATCGGTTGGCGCCTCAGCCCGCGTCGGGCTTTGCGAAGCTTGGCGAATACGGCCGCATCGCCGCGACCGGTGCGCGGCTAGTTTGGGCCGGCATCTGTCTGCCTCGGACAATTCGAACGTTCGACAAGCGCCTAAACGGTGCGCTGGCCACCGAGCGCAACCGGCTTGGCGACCTGCCACTGACAGCACTCGCCCACGAATACAGGCAGATCGAAAGCCGACTTCTTGATGACTGGGACGCGCCCCTTATCAACGACTTCCTTTGCATGATCGCGTTCGGCGCCTCGCGCAAGTTATTGGAACGGTGGAGTGGCACTGAAGGACTGGCGCTGCACAACGCGTTGATGATCGGTCAAGGTGACCTGATCTCGGCCGAGCCGCCGCGCCTGATCGCAGAAATGGCTGACAGGTTGCGCGGCGATGAAGAGGCCATCGCGCGAGTCGAGGTGGCACTTGCGAGCTTCGATAGCAGCACCTTGGACTGGGCCGGCTGGACGCGCAACGAGCACGGGCTCGACGACCAGTTTGTGCGGCTCGCCACCGAATATGTGGCTCGATTTGGCGATCGCTGCACAGAGGAGCTCAAACTTGAAAGCATCACCCTTGACGAGGACCCTAGCCCGCTCCTGAAGTCAATCATCGCAGCTGCGCGTCAACCGGTTTCGGCCAAGTCCCAAACGCCTGAGACAGGCCCGGAAGCTCAAATCACGCACCTGTTTGAGGGGCATTTCTTGAAGCGTGTCGTCGCGCGTCAGGTGCTTCACTGGGCAAAAGCCCGCGTTCGTGATCGCGAGAACCTGCGCTTCGAACGTACACGCGTGTTCGGACATGCGCGGCAAGTCTTCCTTGCCATGGGTCGCCAGATGCATGCCCTCAATGCGATCGACGGCCCACGTGACATTTTCTATCTGACTGTGGCGGAGGTGTTGGGCGCGATAGAGGGCAATGCAGTTTCGTCCGACCTCAAAGGACTGGTGGCGGTGCGCCGGGCTGAAGAGCAAACGCATCGTGCGTTGGCAGAACCCGGCGAACGCATCGAGGTGCGCGGTGCGTGCCTGTCGTTTGTACAGTTGTCCGCGCGCAGCACGGAAGACGACAACGCGGCGGTCGGAAGCGGGACAGGCTGTAGTGCTGGAACCGTCGTAGCACGGGCCAAGGTCGTCACCGATCCGCACGATGCTCATCTCGATGCCGGCGAAATCCTTGTTGCCCGCCACACCGATCCTGGCTGGATCGCATTGTTCGCCAATGCCGGTGGGATTGTCGTTGAACGCGGCAGTCTGCTTTCGCACTCCGCTATCGTTGCGCGGGAGATGGGGATACCGTGTGTCGTTGGCCTGAAGGGCGCAACGTCCTGGCTCAAGACCGGCGATGAGATCGAGGTCGATGGTGCAACTGGTGTAGTCAAGGTGGTCCGCCGTGCTGACGAAGTCTGAATCGCTCCTCGATGCTCAGATTGCATCGAAAGCTGCCTTCGATGAGATCCGATACGCACAGCTCTGGGAAGATGCTGACGTTCTCGTGGAAGCGCTCGAGGCCAAACCGGGGTCGACGCTGGTATCGATCTGTTCGGCTGGCGACAATGCCCTGGCGATGCTTCTTTCTGACCCTGCCAAGGTCATCGCGATTGATCTGTCGCGCGCGCAACTCGCCTGCCTTGAGCTGCGCATCGCCGCAATCCGAGTGCTCGATCACGACGCCTTTCTCGAACTGATGGGATCGCGCCCGTCGGACCGCCGGGGCGACTTGTTCGATGCCGCCGTCAGTGCGTTGCAGAATGAGGAGGCCAGGGCGTTCTGGGTGCCGCTAAAACCGCACATAGTTGCAAGCGGCCTTGGCGGCGTCGGAAAGTTCGAAAACTATTTCGCTATGCTGCGGAAATGGGTCCTGCCGATCACGCACAGCCGGCGCACGCGGGATGATATTTTCGTGCCGCGAGCAAAAGCGGATCGGGCGCGCTTCCTGAGCAAGCGGTGGGACAATTGGCGTTGGCAGCTCATGATGAAGGTCTTTTTTTCTAGGCCAATGATGGCGCGTTTCGGACGCGATCCAGCCTTCTTCGAACATGTGGACGGGAGTGTTTCAGCGCATGTCGCCCGACGCATCCGTCATGCCGCGGTCGATCTCGACCCGAGCGCGAACCCCTACCTCCATTGGATTATCAAGGGGCGGCACTGCTCAGCTCTTCCGCTTGCCTGGCGCGCGGACTCGTACCCGATAATTCGCAATCGACTCACGCGATTGGAACTGCGTCACGGTGCGCTCGAGACCCTGGTGTCATCCGGCACCAAAGTGGACGGATTTAATCTCTCCGACATCTTTGAATACATGGACCGCGACGTTTTCGAGACGGTCTACGGGCAGATTCTCGCAAGTGCGAACCCTGGCGCGCGGCTCGTCTACTGGAACATGATGGCACCCCGTCGCGTGCCCGATGCATATCGCGAGCGAGTCAATACGTGCGAAGACGTGGAGGCGCGTTGCAAGGCCTCTGATAAGGCATTTTTCTACTCGGATTTTGTCGTTGAGGAGGTCACCGACAGATGACGACCTCCGAAATTTTCTACTGCTTTGTGTGCGTCGGGCTGCTCCTTGGCGCGATGGTGCTGGTGCGCTTTGCAAGCGCGCGTTTCGACTGGTCGAGCGAGGTCCAGCGCAAGCTGTTGCATCTTGCAGCCGGGTTGAGCGCACTTTCGTTCCCGTTTCTTTTCGACAGCCCCTGGCCGGTGGTCATCCTGATGACCAGCACCGTGGGCGTGCTGCTGATCCTCAGACTCCCTCTGTTTGCACGCGAGGGCCTTTCGAAGGCGCTGCATGGTGTCGAGCGTATCTCTTACGGTGAAATTCTACTGGCCATCGCTGTTGCGGTTGTATTTTTCCGCGCCGGTGGCGAACCTGTTTTGTTTGTTCTTCCGATCCTTATCCTAACGCTCTCAGACGCTGCCGCTGCGCTGGTTGGCGTGCGATACGGCACAAGGACATTCCAGGTCGAAGCTGGCGCGAAAAGCCTCGAGGGTTCGGCGATTTTCTTCCTGACGTCGTGGATATTGTCGATGGTTTGTCTGTTGGTCCTGACTGACATCGACCGCGTCGCCCTGGTCTACCTGTCCGTTGCGATTGCCGGTTTCGCAACTCTCGTCGAAGCCGATTCCTGGCGCGGGTTCGACAATCTTTTCGTACCTGTCGGCGTGCACTTGTTCCTGGTCAGTCACTTCAACTCCGGGCCGGCGGAACTCCTTGTCATAGTATCCGCGTGTATGTTGCTGGTTGCGATTTTCACGTTTGCCGGCTCGCGGCTCGGCCTGACGCCACACGCGGCGCGCGCATACGCGATCCTGGCTTTCCTGATCCTGTCGGTGACGTCTGCGCATAACCTCATTCTGCCCCTCGCTGTCATTGCGGCTCACTGGTACGCACGCCAAAAAGTGCCCTGCAACAGCCCGTTTTCCGATCTGGACCTCATCGCTGCCTCGGCAATGATTGGCTTATTCTGGCTTGCCTTCGGCGAATGGCATGGGGCGAACGCAATCAACCTGTTCAACCTGACGTTTGCGGCCCTGGCATTTGGCCTGCTGTCGACAGCGGGTTTGCCGGCTTTCCCTCAGGGTCTTCTGGCCGGCGGGTTGCTCCTTGCTGCAGTCCTCGGCCTAAGCTTTCTGAATGTCGATGAGGCCCGCTGGTACGGGCTACTGATGCCGTGGGCGCTTGCGGCTTTAGTGTTCTCCTGGGTCTTGCCACGCTGGCTGCCTCAGGCCTTCAACGTGTACCGGAGCCTCCGCCTGAGTGGCCTCGCTCTGGCCACGCCCGTCTTTCTCTACGTAACCACCGTGGTTCTTGCGAAATGAGTGAACAGGTAGACAAGATCGAACGCTCGCGTGGATCGTGCCAACTCTTTTGGGACGCTCCCAAGTGGCAGGGACGGGCGACCTTGGCGATCGGAGGCTTCGTTTGCGACACAGAACACGCGGGTGCAGAGCTTCTGGATGAGGCTTGTGCTCGAGCCAACGCGCGCGGCATAAAGGCTGTCATCGGACCAATGGACGGCGATACGTGGCATAGCTACCGGTTGGTCACGGAAAGTGATGGGACGCCGACGTTTCCACTCGAGCCAACCAGCGGCGTGCATGATCTTGCCGCCTTTGAGGCGGGCGGCTTCGAGCCGATTTCGCAATATATCTCAGCGCGTGCGCCGATTGCGGACACGATCGGGGCCCAAGCTCCGCCGGTGGATGGGCTCACGATCGAGCCTTGGGATGGACGCGATGCAGACCGGCTGATCGAGCAACTGTTCCAGATGTCGGCTGCAGCGTTCGCACGGAACCCGTTCTTCAAGCCGATTAGCCGGGCTGATTTCGTTGCGCTCTATCGGCCTGTTATCCCCCTGATCGATCCGTCACTCGTGCTGTTTGCCAGGGATGACAGCGGCACGATCGCCGGATTCTTGTTCGCGTTTAAGGACCAGACCAGTGACGAGCGTCGCGTGATTATCAAAACGTATGCGAGTAGGGTACGCGGCTGCGGACGATGGCTTCTCGACACGGCGCATCGCCGGGCGGCTGCGGACGGTTGCAGCGAAGCTATTCATGCCCTGATGCATGCCGACAACTCGTCTTTGGACCGTAGTACCCGCTCCGGCGGGCGGGTGTTCCGCCGCTATGCGCTCATGGGGCGTTGGCTCGAAGCGCCTGAGAAGGCTGGATCATGACCAACAGCTTGAGTTCGTTTTTCGCGCAATGCGACGAGCATCCGGACCGCGTCGCGATCATCGATGGTGCAGGCGGCTCAGTCACCTTTGGCGAACTTGCGCGTCGCTCGTTGGGGCACGCAGCGCGGTGGCAGCAGGTTGGCCTTGCAAAAGGCCAACGCGTTCTCCTTGCCGTGCCACTCGGCATCGAACTCTACGAGTGCCTTGCCGCACTTTGGCATAGCGGCGCGGTCGTCGTGCTGCCCGAACCGGCCATGGGACTTCGCGGTGTGTATCACGCTGTCCGCGCAACTGGTCCCGACTGGGTTCTGACCCGTGGCGCGCTGCAGGCGATCGGCTGGACCTTGCCGGGACTTTGGCGGGTGCCGCGCCTGTCGGTCGGACCGCTCACTCAGGGCGCAGAACCGCCATTCACGCCCCATGACACTGACGAACGCGATGCTGCCCTGATTTCATTCACCAGCGGCTCGACCGGGGCACCGAAAGCGATTGTCCGCAGCCATCGGCTGTTGGCTGCACAAAACGCCAGCGTTCAGGATCTTTTGGCCGCGCAGGAGACGCCAAGCGTTGATCTCGTCTGCTTTCCCGTGTTCGTGCTCGCGAACCTTGCGGCGGGGAACACGTCAGTTCTACCTCGGTGGAATGTGCGGAGGCACGACCGCGCGCAGCCTCAGACGATTGCGCGGCAGGTCGAGGATCACAAGATCAGGCGGCTATTGATCCCACCCGCGATTTGCGAAACCATTATCCCCTTCGCTCAAGAACTCGAACTGAAAGCGATTTTAACCGGGGGCGGGCCTGTCTATCCTGATGTTGTCGCGCGGCTGCAGACTGCCTCTCCGGAAACAAACGTGATCTCGGTTTATGGCTCGACCGAAGCCGAGCCCATTGCTCACATTTCGACGGGTGCGTTGTTGGAAGCCGATTGGCAGGATATGCAGTCGGGCGCCGGCCTGCTGGCGGGAGAGATATGTCAGGCCGCGAAGGTCCGAATTGTCGATGATGAGATCCTGGTTACCGGTGATCACGTTAACAAGGGTTACTTGAACCCAGAGCATGACGCCTCGACGAAACAGGTCTTCGACGGGGAAATTTGGCACCGCACGGGCGACGCCGGCCGAATTGACTCGGACGGTAGGCTGTGGCTCCTCGGTCGCCTTGAGGCGCGATCCCAGGGCCTTTTTCCGTTCGCCATCGAGACCGCGGCGCGGACGTGGCCCGGTGTGCGGCGTGCAGCGTTTCTCGCCGGTAATGCCGGACCTGTCCTTGCGATCGAAGGCGAGGTGGGTCACGAGGCCATCTGGCAGCGAAATGCCGAGCAACTCGGACGACTTACGGTTCGCAGTATTTCTCGCATACCGCTCGACCGGCGCCACCGTTCCAAGGTGGACTATCGTGCGCTTAACGCCCGCCTTCGGTGACCTTGCACTGCTGGCGCGACGTCAGCCGATCCCATGCCCCAATTTCGTCACGGAAGTGGTCGCCCGCATTGGCGCGTGTTGCGAGCAGATCGCCGATATTCTGAAGCGGCATTTCGGTTGAGAGATCTCGCCTAATCTGGGGCTCTAGACCAATCTTTTGGGTCAAGACCAGGCTGGATTTCCAGTGTTAGAGGGGCCGTCGGAGCCGCTCTCACGAGCGGGACGGCAACGCGCTGCTTGTTGCTTCCTTTATGACTTCGCCAGCCCCATTCGCCGCCTTGGTTGAAAGCCGCATAAGTTCGGCGAATTCCTGGTGATAGTCCTGTACCGCTCTCTGATAGAACTGGGTGTAGGCGTCCATTATGGCTTGTGGGTCTTTCGCGTGACGCAATTCCTCCGTGAGCTCAGCATCCTTCTCGAGGCGTCGACCAATGAAGTCGAGCCACTCGCGAGACGCCTCGGCTGCCATGTGAAACAGCCGGGCATTCAGCTCCAAGACCGATGCGTTCGCCGACATAGCCGGTCGCATCATATGGGAAAGGAGGTTGGAAGAAGGCGGTTCGAACGGCACCGCAGTGTTCAAGCCCTTGCCGTATGTTGCTTGGCCGTCTGTTTCTTGGCGGTCTGATGCTTGGCTCATTACGTCTCCTCTGGTGTTTCGATCATTGCTATGCCGCCCCTCCGTGTTGCTTGATGCTTGCTGCAGAAATCAGGACTCTCGCGGTCCCTGTCGTTCGGAGATCGCATTTCGGATTTTCTGCCAATTGTCAGCTTCCGTTCTGTTGCCTCGGCGCTCATCTTCCGCCTGACGACGCGCTGCAGCCACGTGGGCCTGATCTCCATGCGCGTCGATCAGCATGCCCGCCATGTGTGTAATTTGCTCCATGTCCATGGTGAGACCCCGAGACAATGAGATCCAGGCTTCTCTCTGTCATGGCGCGACTCAGCCTGAAATCCGGACTGCTTAATGTCGCAACTAGCGACACCGCCAAATCGTTGCGCCGCGATGTCAATAAAATGTGCGGACCGAAGCGGGCGATTTGACAACCAGGACCGCTAGTCTTTGTTTTGCGAGTTCGTCGCGGATCTTGGTATTCCGTGCTGTTTCGACGGTTCGGTTCGCTCGAGATCCAGCGGACCGGCCAGTTCACCGAGCGCAACCAGAATGCGTCGAAGGAGACCGGTCTCCTCGCCGGGCATACCTTCTTCAAGAGCGACATCTTCTTCGGCTGCTTGGTACTCCCATCGCCGCAATAGTCCGACCTTTTGCTCGCGGGTGAGATTGGAATCTTCGGCCAGTGATTCGGGCGTCGGAAATGCACCCGACGGGTCGATCAGCGCGCGATGATAAGCGTCAGGTTCCATGCTCCGCACTCCAATGCGAGATCAGACCAGATATAGGCAGAACAAATCAGACTGGGAGAGCGTTCCCGCCTGAACGCCTATCGGATATGGTGATCAGAAAGCGGCAGCCGCCAGATCGATCCTGATATCGCTGGGCGGATCGCAACACGCTGGCAACCGAGGCACTTCGCGAGACCAGCCGCATCGCCGAGCGAATGTCGGATTGTGACGACCTGGTGCGAACCCACGGATACAAGAAAGGTTGAGTTGGTTGGCAATGTCTCGCCCCGAGACCCAACCCGTTTGTGGTGTGAATGTTGTGCCCTGTCGCTGGGTTTTCGGTTTCCATCCTGCGTCTTTTGTCTCTAGGCCTCAATCGGTTCCACGCGCTCTTTAAAGTGCCTTGTTCAAACAGAAGCTTTCGGCGTGATAGGGATCTAGGCGCGCTCAAAGCTTGCGGCCTCTTGATGCTGAAATCGGGATTGCTATCCATCAAGCCTGATCTGACACAGACTGATAGGGTTGTCATAGATGTCTAATGAGACAGTCCCGTATCGGAGGTGCTCAGTGAAATGGTCTATCAAGATTGCCGAGGTCGCGGGAACGTCCTTATGGGTGCATCTGACCTTTGTGCTTCTGTTAGCATGGATTGGGACGGTTCTTTGGCTGCAGGAGGGGCCAACCGCGGCTGCCGAGGGCCTTGTGCTTGTTGTTCTCTTGTTTGGCTGTGTTGTTCTGCATGAATTCGGACATGTCTTCGCTGCGCGCCGTTACGGTATCGCAACCCGCCATATCACGCTTTTACCTATCGGCGGCCTGGCTTCACTTGACCGCATGCCAGAAGATCCTGGCCAGGAGGTTGTGGTTGCCTTAGCCGGCCCCGCAGTCAATTTCGTTATCGCCGGAGTGCTCATTGGCGTCTTTGGGGCGCAGTTTGATTTGGCCCCACCGGCCAGTGCTGGATTCACAGGCGGCTCACTTTTAAATAAGCTGGCGACGTTGAACATCGTGTTCGCTGTATTCAATCTCCTGCCTGCATTTCCAATGGATGGGGGCCGCGTGTTACGGGCCGCTCTTGGCTTCCGCATGTCGCGACCGGCCGCCACACGAATAGCCGCGCGCATCGGGCAAGCGCTTGCTGTTCTTCTTGGATTCCTAGGACTGCTCGGCAATCCTTTTTTGGTGCTGATCGCTATCTTCATTTTCGTCGTTGCCGAGGCTGAATCCTACCAGGCAACCATGACGGAACTTGCCAGAGGACATCGTGCGGCAGACGTGATGATTACGTCGTTTAAGAGCCTGCCCGTAGATGCGAACTTGGACGATGCATCGTGGCTCCTTCTTTCAACGACCCAGAAGGAGTTCCCGGTTGTTCAGCCAGACAGCGGTCAGCTGTTCGGATTCCTCACACGAACGGCACTGCTGGAACACCTCAATTCGAGCCAGGGAACCGACCCGGTGGCAGCTGGCGTCCAGCGAGACATTCCGACCGTCCAGACGTCATCCTCGTTAGACTATGTCGTTGAGTTATTGCAAAAACAAGAAGCGCCAGCTGTCGGAATTCTGGATCGCGATCAGAACTTCATCGGGTACGTAACCCTCGAAAATCTCTCGGAATTTTTCTTAATCGAATCAGCGGCAAACAGCCGTGACAAACAAAAGGGAGTAGCATCGTCCACTGTCGCTGGTTCTGGATGATCTTGCCAAAACATCAAATCGATAGAGTGCTGTTTGTCGTTCGATTTCCCGAAAGGAACGACAGACGGAAGCCAGGCACCTGCATCACTTCATGACATTCAAAACAGAAAAAGGGTGAAGTGTTTGGAGTTGCATTTGGTGTTATCGGGGGCGTCGGCCCCGTTTCTTGTCGTCATCGTGATCATGACCGATGGTCTGCGACGGCTGGAACGTAAAACTCAGGCCGCTGTTTGCGGTTTGTCCGGAACACCAAAATGGGTGCGTTCGTAATGCTTTGCTCGAGCAAAATTGGATCGCTGCTATGGCCTGGGTAAGCAGAGGTGAGCTTTGAACGGATAGGGACAATATCTGATTTACGTCGCTTGGCCTGGCTTCGTGTCGGCGAGCTTTGATAACCATCAATTCACAAAATCGAGGTTTTGTGGTGCTCTTGCGCGTCCGACCCATTGGTCGGTGATTTCGCAGTGGAGTAGCATGTGCGGTTCCGATTTATGACCCGTAGGGTGGACGTCGACCAATCCTCAACGGAACGCTCCGGCTCAGGTTTCCCGCCGGCATATTTCCCGATCCAACGTCTTGCCAACCTGAGTGCCATTGCAGCCCAATGGCCGGCCCAGACCCTTGGCGTCCTGATCTGGATGACAGCAATTGCCGCTATCGGACTGATCTGGCTGACCGCAGACGATGCACTCGACAGCTTCCTGAGATCGAAAACAACTGATTATGTCACCTACGAACAGCTGCGCGAGCGCTTTCCGGCAAGTTCGCTAGATGCCTTCGTCACTGTTGAAGCGGACGACTTGTTTTCGGAAAACACGCTTTTGGCCATGCAGGACATGACCTTCGAGATCCTGATGTCGGACAGCGTTGCGTCAGTGCTGTCCATATTTTCCCTCAAGGAAGCCCTGCAGACTGGTACAGCGCCGGCGTCGTTGATCCCCGATGACATCCCTCAGACGAAAGCTGAACTGGACGATGTCCGACAGCGTGTCTTGGTTCACCCCCTGGCGAACGGCCGTTTGCTTTCGGGCAACGAGAGCGGAAAGCAGTTGGCTTTGTTCATTGTAACGCTGAAGCGTTCGGAGGTCAGCGAGCGCGGTTTACCCGTGGTTATCGACGAGTTGAGATCGCTTTTGGGACCGACAGCCTCGATCCCGGGATTGCATGTCGGGCTTGCCGGTATTCCGACGATGAAGGCTGAGGTGATTGAGGGGACCAGGCGGGACATCGTTACGTTCAGTGTGTTCGGGTTGGCTGTTGGCGCCATGGTTTGCGCTATCTTCTTTCGACACTGGAAGCTTGTGCTGATGGCAAATGTCCCAGCTGTCTTGGCTATCTTGTGGTGCCTCGGTCTGTTTGGCTGGTCGGGCACGCGAATTGACCCGTTGATGAATGCCATACTGCCTCTCGTGCTGGTGGTAACATTCAATAATGCGATGCACTTTCTATTCGCCATCTGCCGGAACCTTGATATCGAAGCCGACAAGATCCGCGCTGTCGACAAGGCCATTCGAGAGATCAGCCCAGCCATTGCCCTCACATCGATTACGACCTCGGTTGCTCTGTTCTCACTGGCCTTTTCGAGTTCGCCGCTGATCCAGTCGTTTGGTCTGTTGTCAGGAACATGCGTTCTTGTTGCCCTTGTCCTGGTGCTTGCACTCATGCCGCTGCTGGCCATGCTCTTTTTGCGGCCGGGTGCAAACTATTTGCATGCCAAGAACCCCTATCATGGCGTCCATGAGCTCGACACGGCAGCCAGCTGGATCGCATCGTATGTGGGCCGATATCCGGGGAAGGTCGTGGCAGCCGGCGTCATCACAACAAGCGTTTTTGCGGCCGCATATTTCCAACTCGAACCGCGTTACCGTCTGAGTGATATGTTGCCCGACCATGGAGATGCAGCAGTCGTCACCCAGCACATCGAGGAAAAGCTGGGTGGGCTTTACCCGCTGAGCGTCATCGTCGAATGGCCGGACCCATTGTCTCGCACGTCTCCAGAGGTCACTACTGCCATAGCTGATGTTCATGACGGCATGTCAAAGCTGCCAGGCATCAGCAAGGTCAACTCACTGCGTGACCTTCAAGCCTGGGCAGAATCTGGTGGCCTGTCTTCTCAGAAAGCTTCGGAGCGATTGTTCGAGACTGTACCCGCATCGGTGACATCGCGCTTCCTAAATGTCGGACATCGTCAAGCATTGGTTTCGGGATACATCGCCGACCTGGAAGCCAAGGACATTCTTCAGGTCTCGTCAGCAGTCGAACGTCATCTCAAAGACATGCGCGCTCGCAATCCAGAATTCCGTTTCACGTTGTCTGGATTGTCCAGCGTGGCAGCGACACGGTCCACGCAGGTCATCTCGGAACTGAGTGTCAGCATGCTTGGTGCAGTTGCAGTCGTTATCGTGTTGATTGGTGTTGCGCTGGGCTCGGTTAAGATGGCGGGGTTGAGCATCCTGCCAAATCTGTTCGCGTTGTTTGCGACGGGCACTTGGCTCGTTCTGGTGAACGGTGGGCTGAACTATGCCACCATTGTCGGTCTAACGGTTGCGTTTGGACTTGCCGTGGATGACACTGTGCATGTGCTGAACCGCTACCGGCTTGAAGTGCACAAGTCTGGTTCAGTAGAGGCGGCAACACAGCGGACCTTGAAATTGATTGGGACGGTCTTGATCCTCACGACACTTGTTCTGCTCGCTGGACTGAGCGTCACGCAATTCAGTGGTGTTCCACCGACCCGAGAATTCGGCCTCGTGTGTATTATGACGCTTTTTTTTGCTCTTGCCGCCGACCTGTTTATTCTGCCGGCGACGATACTGATTTCGGAACGCTTCAAGCGCCACCCTTTTTTGCATTCACAGTCTTCCGGCACTCAATCCCTTCAAAGTTCTGGTGCCAGTCACACCAACCCTGGAGCCTGACATGTGCTCAATACTACGCGTTTTCTATTTGCTGGTGACTTGTCTCATCCTCGTCCCTGCCAGTGTTGCGCCTGCTTGGGCTGCCACGCTTCAAGGCACTTGGAGTGGTAGCGGATATATCAACCCCTCGGAGGGCAAGCGCGAAAAGGTGCGTTGCCGGATCACTTACAGCCGTCAGACGCCGAAGATTTACTCAGTGCGAGCGGTGTGTGCGACAGCCTCTGGCAAGGTCAATCAGACTGGAGAGGTTCTGATGGTCAACCCCAATCGCTACATCGGTGATTTCTATAATCCCGAGTTTGATATCTCGGGGCGGGTGCGGGTCACCATCAGCGGATCTCGCCAGACCGTCACGTTGTTTGGCTCACGTGGGAGTGGTCGGGTGACACTTACCAAAAGGTGAGCGCTGGTCGAGACCTAAGCTCGATGATTGGAAGGCTTGAAGGCTGAGACATGCGTATTGCAACCTTCAACTTGGAAAGCCTCGACCTTCCGCCACGCGCCAACCGGTCAATTACCCAACGTATAGCCATGCTGCGCCCCGATCTGGTACGGGCTGAAGCGGACATCGTGTGCTTGCAGGAAGTGAATGCTCAGCACGAACCGGGGCACTCGGAGCGGACACTCGCTGCGTTGGATGCGCTTCTGGCTGATACCCCCTACTCCAGATTTCATCGGGCGGTATCCCGGCCGAGTGGTGGCGAACGCATCAGTGACATCCATAATCTCGTGACGCTGAGCCGGTGGCCCATCACCACGCAGGAAAGCATTCACAACGATCTTGTTCCAGCAGGGCACCACCGTTTCATTACGGCCGAACCCGCGGTCGACGGAATGCAAGACTTGGCGTTCGACCGGCCCATTCTTTTAACGGACGTCCACCTTCCTGACGATACGCACCTTGCGGTCATCAACTGCCATCTTCGCGCCCCGCTTGCCTCAAGCGTGCCAGGTCAAAAGCTTGCGCCCTTTGTGTGGAAGACTGTCGGGGGTTGGGGCGAAGGGTTTTGCCTGTCCTCCATCAAGCGCAACATGCAAGCTTTGGAAGTCCGTTTTCTGGTCGACCGTCTTCAAGCTGAGAGCGACGGGCGCGCTGTTGTCGTGGCTGGTGACTTTAACGCCGAGGACTACGATTCACCTTTGCGCATCATCTCCGGTGCTGAACAAGACACCGGCAACGGTGCTCTTGCCCATGCGGCGCTGATTGTTCTTGACCGGTCGATTTGTGACAACCGGCGCTTCAGTGTGATCCATCAAGGCCGTCCCCAGATGCTCGACCACATTCTGGTCAGCCGATCCGTTTACGGCCGTTTTCGATCCATCGAAGTCTTTAACGAAGCGCTTTCGGATGAAGCTGTCGGGTTTGCACGGGTCGACCGCCCGACTGGCTCCTACCACGCGTGTGTTGTCGCCGAGTTTGCCGATCTGAACTGATTGGCTGAAGCAGCTGTTTTCGTTTTTTGATCGGCCCCAGTTTCCGGCTTTTGTATCCATGGTTCTTTTGACCGCTGGCGGAACCCCGATGGGCAATCCGCTCTCACGAGGAGCTGGTGCGTTCGACCTCTTTTCCCATCAATGGGTGCGATTGTTGAAGGATTTCATTAGAGCCTGTTTGCCTTTCGTGGACTCGCAAAGCACGCTCATGATTTGCAGCATATGCTTTAGCGACGGGGTCGCTGCGAACCGCGTGTGTGGAGAGCGCATAAACTTCCACCTAGGTAACTGAGCTCGGGCCGGCAGTCGTTCGTTTCCAGAAGCGCCATCCACCGTATTCTCAAACCATATCATTCCCCAGATTTTCTTTTGTTTACTCAGCCAAGACTAAGGGCCTTGGATTTCCAATGACTGCATATTTTTAGTTTGACGACGATCAACGCGCGTATTCGTGTTCCGACTTATCATTACAGGTGTTGGAAGAATTGGAGGCGCGTTTTATGAAAAAAGAGGGTGCAGACGGAAAGAGATCCCGCATTGCTCTCGCATTACTCATTGTCGCTTGTGTTGGCGCGGTACTTGTTTTCGGGCTCGGCTGCACAGTTTTTTCACGCAGCTGCTACTAGGGCCTGTTTGCTTTTTGTGGACCAGAGAAGCAGGCTCTCAGCTCTTTATTTGGAGCATGTTCCGGGCGGAACACCGCGTATACTTTGCCTGAACATGCTCTAGGCAAACCGGCTTCACCTCGTAAATACATCAATCACAACATCTAAAAAGGACGACATCTCCATGACCGTAGTTATCGTCCACGGGACGCATGACCCTGATGGGGCGTGGTGGGTTGAAACGACACCGAACGATTTCGCGGCAGAGGTTGATCGTGGTTTGGTCGAGGCGGGATCGCAGCCTCAGGTCTGGCGTGTAGGCGCGTTTCACGTCAGCGCTTTCGACGAACTGCGGCCAGAGCCGTCGTGGTCATGGTTTAGCGGTCGCACCGCGCCGCCATTTGATAACCGGGAGGGACGCTTCAAATGGTCGGGAGCTGATCTTCACGGCCCTGGTCGTCACGTTGGCGGCAAGCAGCTTGCCCGCTATCTCGAGGCCGTAACTGAGCTTGATCCCGATGAGACCATCCACATCATTGCGCATAGCCATGGTTGCAACGTTGTGAAACAGGCAACGCGGGAATTGGCGAAGCCCGTCAAACTCGGTCGTCTGGTCTTCCTGGCCTGTCCTCATTTCACAGACATCCATGGCGGCGAACCAACTTATCGGATCGAGCCGTCGGTGCTTGGTCCGTATCGGACACCGATCTTAAATTTCTACTCGCCGCAGGATGTGGTCCAGACCACAGTGGCCCGTCTGATGCCTGATCTGGGAATGGCCCCTGGCATGCCGGAAATAGGATTTCTCGGGTTTGAAGGTACGCCACTTGTCGAATCGCATCGCAGTGACCCCGATCCTGCGGCTGCGGGTCTCTATGAGGAACTGGAGGTCGAATTCACTGGCGGCGACGGGGTGGCAGCCCATGGTGCGGTCCATAAGCCCGAGGTCGGTCGCTTTCTTGGTTATTGGTTTGCTCAGGAGGCGGACGTGCCAGCTCACGACTTGTGGTCCAAGCTCGGGCTGGAAAAGCTGGCAGCGTGAGGTTGACAGGTGTGTTTCGCCGCTTGGTGCCGGTGACATAGACATGCGCGAACGACATAGACACATGGCCGCCATCCAGCAGAGGAGTTTAGTCCATGAAGACCAACGCGGTTCCTGCTTACGATGTGAGCGATAACCCCACTGGCTGTTGCCCGAAGTTCCAGCCAGAGGTGTGGGATGGTCAAACTCTTCATTTTGAAAACAAGCGCTTCGTAAGGGTGAAGACGCGATCCGTGGATCATGTCCCGATGGACATAGACCCTGTTTTTCAGCACACGTTCAAAGAAATCCAAAAAGCGCATGCTGATGATCCCGACGATGTCATCGTACTCAGCCGGGATGTTTCGGATGTAGAGGGCGAACACTTCTTTGCCGTGTCGAAAGACGTGCCGAACTTGGAGAACGTGCGCCTCAGTGGTGATTACGTAACGCGCGTATTCGAGGGGCCGTATGAAAACGCGCCGCTTTGGGAGCAGGACTTCAAGGCGTTTCTCAAACAGCAAAATCACGCCGTTGATCGCATTTACTACTTCTACACCACCTGCCCGAAGTGCGCTGATGTCTATGGGAAAAACTACGTTGTCGCCGTGGCGAAGCTTGCCGATTGACGGTCGTCAACAGAGCGGATTTAAATGACCAAACCGATTAGTGACCAAGCAGAAGTTGCAGTGGATTTTCCCGGGAAGACCTACATGGGGTCTTTTACCCGGCATAGCAGCTTTGACGTCAGCGTAGATGAGGACGGTGTCCACATCCACCTCGAGCATAGAGTTGGAGAACACAGGCGCGTCAGCTTCCATATCCACCACCATCTATTCGCAGATCTGATTGAGGAGATCGGTTTGGCCCTCAAAGAGGCTCAACCCCTCGAAAAGACCGAGCGCCGGAGGCTCGCCGACGCCGCCGCAGTGTTGCAGGGTGCTGTAGACGGATCAGATCGATAGCGGTTCTTGTCGGTTCATCCGCCCACTCTGGCGCCAAGTTGCCGTCTCGGGTCACGGCGCATTGTGCTTTTTGACCTCGTTGCTGGATCTGTCCCGGCCTCGGCTCTCACGAGCAACCTCAAGGAGGTTCTGGCGAGTTGGCGTCTCCTTTCTGTTAGCTGGCGTGGAACGTCATCGGCCCGAGGCTGCGGCTTCGGTTCAGCACTGAACATGGGTGGGTTCGGCCGCGGGTCTTGGCACACCTGTCCATCTTAAATGGAAAAGGCCGGTTGGGATGTCGTCGAAACCAACCAACGGTTGGATGTCTTGGCTTCACGCGTTCTCAATAGTGACGCTCCTGATCGTGTGTACGTTCTGGTTCGTGTTCGCTCTTCTTTCTGGTGCTCAGGACTATGGTGGCGGGGTCAGCGGACTTATTCAAAACAGCCCGAACGCCATCCCTTGGATCGGTCTTTACATCGTGATCATCATGGGGTGGAAGTGGCCCCTCACAGGTGGTGTGTTGGTTGTCAGTCTTGGACTCCTATCGGTCGTCCAGTTTGATACCTACAAACACGGTCTTACCTTCCTTCTTATCTCACTTCCTTTGATCGCTCTCGGTTTGTCGTTGATCCTTGTCTGGGCCTGGATGCGGCCTGCTGCGCAACAATGAAACCGCAGTTGCGCCGTGTGTCTTGAGCGCCTGTCGCATGCGACTGTGCTCCGGCTTTCTTGACGATAATCAATCCCACCGTTCGCACCGCACTATAAGACTTGGCTCACTGCCGCAAAGGAGTGATCAGTCATGAATGAGTGGACACCTGCACGCAAAGTTGGCCATGACGCTGCGAGCATTCGTGGGCTTGAAAAGTCGACAAGACAGACTGCGACTGTTCTTTTGCGTTCGCGCGTTTTAACCGCTGCAGCGGTGGCAGCACTTGTGCTGAATTCTTTGTTCTGGATAATGAGCGGGCCGGCGCATGCGCTTCGCTTTGTGGCCGAACCTGTGTTTCGTGGTGATTTGAAAGTCATCGTGACGGCGACTGGCTCTGTCCAGCCAACACATACAATCGAGGTCCCCAGTAAGTTGTCTGGCATTATTGGAAATGTCCTCGTCGACCATAATGCGGAGTATAAAAAGGGCGATGTTCTCACTGAACTTGACACGGACTGGCTGGAAGCTGCTGCTGAAAGTGCACGGGTCAGGTTGGCCGCTGCCCAGGCCAAGGTGACCGAAACTGAAGCAACCGTGATCGAGAGACAGCGCGACTTCGTCCTCAAGCGCACGCTCGCGGAATGGAACACCAGTTCTCAACAGGATCTTGAAGTGGCAAGGGCCGCTGATGATCAAACGGGTGCTGCTGGAAAAACTCCAAATTCGACAAGTTCAAAGCCCGGCATCGAAACAGATACGCTCAGTCTTGGTGGACAACTCTATGATAACCACTGGAACGTCGTTGGCCGCCAACCGCCAACGCAGCGGCAACCGGTCTTCCCCAAGACTATAAAAACCTACAATGCGAAGACGTGGCGCTGTTCATCCTGCCACGGCTGGGACTATCTTGGTCGCGACGGTCATCTCGGCGAACAATCGCGATCATACACGTTCAAGTCGTTAGCGCGCGTTCGCGCGAAACCTCCGGAGTGGATTGCCAAATACATCCGTTCTGGATTTCACAGACAAATGACGGCTGTACTCACTGAAAAGCACATCACTGCATTGAGTCTTTTCCTGCGTACGGGCCAGCACTCTGTCGAAGCATTCCTCGATGACAAAGGCCGGGCAAGCGGCAATAGCATCGAGGGCAAAGACCTCTTCGAAAAGACATGCGCGAGTTGTCACCAAAAAGATGGTCGAGCGTTTATCTATGGAGAGAAGGGCGATGTCGCCTCACTTGGTTGGCTGGCCCGCAACAGGCCGGAACAAGTGCTCCACAAAATCTTAAACGGTGTGCCCAAGGCGGATATGCTGTCGCTACGCACGGTCCCTGACAATCAGTTGGCCAGTCTTTTTTCCTATCTTCAGCAACTCGATCCGGAAGCACGCTGAATATGTCGTCGTACAACCCGAAAGCCATTGCTGCTGGCGATAACTCGTGTGTTCGTTGCAAAGCATCGACCAGCTTCCAGATTGCGATCTGAGTTGCGATCGCGCGGCCGTAGCCATGGTCCAGACCTAATGAAGCCAATTGCTGCTCTGCCGGTTCAATCCTGGCGATCAAAAAAGGCTTAGAGCCTGTTTGCTTTTCGTGGCCTCGCAAAGCTGGCTCTAAGCTCTTGATTTGGAGCATGTTCCGAGCGGAAAACCGCGTACACTTTTCCTGAACATGCTCTAGAACAGCCGTCCTAGAAACACCGCGGCCAGCGGTAGCGGCAGAACCGCGACGCAGATTGAAAGAACGTACATGGGACCGGAGAACAGGCCACTGAGGCCGGCCAGGAGTGCAATTCCTCCACCGCCACCCAGGATCGCGTTGCCGGGCAGATTGAGCATCAGGATGAGAGCGAGATAGCGATAGCGGATGAGAGTGGGAACCAGCCGACTTGGGGCATTCTCTACCAAGACGGCCAGGCGTTCTTTGGCTGATAGCGGTTTGAGACGGAGAACCAGATTCTCCGCGCTTGTTGCGTTGAGCGAACGGAATAGCGCTGCCAATGCGGTCGCAGGAATTGCGCGACCTACTGCAAATGCTGTGCATAGCGCGATCACGGAAGCGATATAGACCTGCAATGCGACGACGCTACCAAACGCTCCAAGCAACGCGATGCTGATTTCAATACCCGGCACGAACGGGATAGCCAGCAGCACAGTGTAGATAAGCAGGCCAATCCATACGGGACCACTGTTGACAATCACGGCCTCTTCATTTGGTTCAAGACCGATCGCACCTAACAACCAGCTGCCCCCGAAGCTGCCAGCTGCAAGGAGCGCGACGTAGGCGATCGCCACGAGGGTGTATTTTGTCCACCCGCGTTTCCTCTCCGATTGAGTATGATTTGGCTTCATTGACATACTGAATATCACCATCAGGAAAGGGGAACGAATGTCCCGTTCTTCAAGGCCCTGTTGAGGTACGATTGTTTTTTTCGGTGCTGGCCGACAATCGGACAACCCCTGCGCTTGCATGCTTCAGACTGCTTTTCCGATTATTGAGTTCATACGACTTGATAATGAGCAATGCAGCTCAATGCCTGACCATTCAAGATGGACGTCATATGGATGAATTTGGGGCGGGTTCAAATGATGAAACGATCATTAAAAGCACTCTGTATTTCTGCGGCTGTTGGATGTCTTATATTTACGATGCCGGCACGACCGGCGCATTCACAAATCGCGTGTGATGATCCTAACATTGCAGACAATTTGCCTTCTCAATGTCGCAGCGAGCTCATCTCTGCGTCTGGAAATCAACGTCCGTCGATGCGATGGGCGCTCCAGTCGGCCCGAGACCATTGGCAGGATGAAGTCCTCAACAAGTACGGCGAAAGGTATGCCCGGTGGCGCCGTGCCGCATGCTTGAAACGTGAGTGTGTTCCCGCATCATTGGGTGGCTTCACTCGCTGCACCTTGTCCGGCTTTCCGTGCATTACGAAACCAACTGTCGGTCAAGTCACAACGCTGACGCCTGTTGAGATCCGGGAAATGCAGCAACTTCTTAACAGCGCTGGCATCCGCCCCAAGATCAAGGTTGATGGAAAGTTTGGCCCAAAGAGTATCGCCTCGATGGAACGCTGGCAACGTCGCAACAATCATCCGGTGGATGGGTTGCCCTCAAAGAAGAATCTCATGCTTTTGCGGAGATGAGGTCATCTGGAATGCGTGCTTGGCATAAGCGGCTCTGCCAAGAATTCGACCGGACAGAACTCATGAGTGCACAGAATTTCAGGGTTTCTGATGGGCACTGCGACACCCATCTTGCGTCCGCAGCTCAAAACCGGACCCTGTCCGCTCGCGGAGAAAAACATCCAATTCCGAAACGGTAGGCAGTGCGGTGCGCGCACCCAGCGCCCGGCAACTCATTGCTGCAGCAGCCGATGCAAGCCGGGCGCATTCACGGTCGTCAAGTCCACGTGCCACGGCCCAGGCGAATGCGCCGTGGAAGGCGTCGCCTGCGCCCGTCGTATCGATTGCTTCGACTTCGAACGCTGGTTGTGCCGCAATGTGTTCGTTCCATCGCAGCCACTGATATCCACCGGCACCAAGTGTCACGCCGGCATACGGGACCCTCAGAGCGCAAACGTGGCTCAAGAGGGCTGAAGTCGTATCACCTTCGAAGACCTGCTCGAGGGCTGCTTGCGAGAAGATCGCGTAGTCGGTCAACTGCAGAATATCCTGGCTCGGCAGACCTGATGCAACGTCGGCATCGATTATGGTTGGAACGCGGTGTTCGCGAGCCGCGCTGAATGCTGCGACTGTCGCCTCGTGCCAAGTCAGATCGCTCAGTACAGCATGGGATTGACCGACGTTTGCGATGGGGAGCCAATCCGGTTTCATCGGCATGGCATGGTCGCGCTCTGTAATAACCATGCGCTCTCCGCAACTGTCGACAACGACAGCACATTGGGATGTGCGCGCGCCATTGAAGGCCCTCAGGGCGTTCACATCCACTCCGCAATCGACAAGAGACGACCGAATGCGCGTGCCTGCTAGATCGTCGCCGGTGCGGCCCCAGAATGCGGCCCATCCATCGAGACGCGCCACGGCACACGCCGCGTTTGCGGCACTCCCTCCTCCACACGTCCGGTGCTCAAATGCCCGGAATTTCCCCGGGGTCGTTGGAAGGTGCGCAACCCTGTACACTTCGTCCAATGCTGCATGGCCGATGACAATGATGCACTTCTTCGCGGAGCCGTTTTGTTCTTCGCCCGTCATTGTTTGTCTTGCCTGGCGTTGGGTCGTTCCTTCGAATGGCGGCTCGTATTTGAGATCACGACAGTGGCATTGGACTGTCGATGATAGAGATCGCACTGACGCATGATCGGCCACCAAGGATCTCGCGACCGAAAAGGCGAAGGATCCAACGAGTTGAAAAGCTGATCGAGTGTTGAGACCTGAACCTCGATCACGCCGACACTATGAACGGCCTCGGTCGTAGGTGCACCTTGGCTGATGGAGCGCACCAGTTGCCGGCCTGGTATTCTGGAAATAATGGCGACGGGTCACATTATGATCGAAGCGCTAGTCTGCCTTTTTCAGGGTTTGAATGTAGGCTATCAAGTCTTCCTGAGTGTCCTGGGACAAAACAAAGTTCGGCATGGTCGGGTGTGGAGAGTTGAACCAAACCGATAGTGCGAGCGGTGACATGCCCGGACTGTTCGCGATTTCGCTTAGGCTTGCCGATGTCCCGCCCCCATCAGGTTGATGACATTCCAAGCATTCTGCCTCTGCGATTTTGCGGCCCTGTTCAGCGTTGCCGATCCCGCCAGCCGGTTGTCCATGTGCTCCCTGGAAAGCGGTGGCGACCAAGCCGCAGCCGATCAGAATTCGCAAGAACATTCCGTTCTGTCCATAAGGGCGCATGGCGATCTCCTTGGGTCATGATCCCTATTAGCGATAGGTGTCGATGCGAAGTCAAGGAAGGCAACGCGTTGAGTAGATTAATTGATGCGGCCCCACTTGCCGGATGTCTCCACGCTCGGGCACAGCAGCGTCCTCAAGCGGTGGGATCATGCCAGCCGGACTGACTTTCTGGCTTTGGTTCACTGACAGAAAACGGTTGTTTGAACCTATCCCTTTCGATGCTCGATGTAATCTGTGTGAACTGCCTGGCTTAATTGGCGCGCGGTGCAGGTCGTCGCCTTGTCCAGAGTTTTGAGTCAGCCAAGAGCTTGGCCGTGGCAACTAAGACGAGACCGGAAAGCGCCACCTTCGACAACGTCTCCATGGTTCCCTCGATCAACAGGCCATGAACGACGGTTCCAGACACAATGATGACGGCCAGGATCGTATGACTGATGCGCCATGTCCGTGGTCGCAAGCGCAATCGGCGGCGGAAAGCAGCCAATAGTGCGACGGCGAAGATGGCCCACATGGCGATCACGCCCCAGGCTGAAAACGGTGTCGGCGATGCAAAGAGGAGGGCGTCAACGACATCAGGCGGGCTCGTAATCCAGAGACCTCCGACATGGATCACCACGGCGAGGACAAGCCCGCCTCCGATCCAGCGATGAGCGCGGCGTCGGGCCTGACCTGATAAACCCGGCAGGTACCCCCCGATCAAGAGGGGCTGAAAAAGCATAAGACAAAGTCCGATAACGCCGGCGAAGCTCGCCACGATGTAAACTGGGTCGCGCCAGGCGAGCAGCGGGCTTGCTGCTGAGGCTCCCATGGGGACAGCGACTGCCAGGATGAGCGCGCCCCAAATCAGGGTCGGCCGCGTCAAAGCCGTTTCCTTTTCGCGGAGTTTGTTCAAGCTGGCTGAAGTACGAAGTGGGCCTCAAGGCTTGTATCTTTGGCGCTGGGCATCACGGGGCGGAGAAACACTGTCTCGAAGTCATTACTATCGTAAGCGAGGTGCGCGTGCGGCTGTCCAAAAGCAGGGACGATTTGCGGCATTTCGAGACGGAAAACACCATTGGCGTCTGTGAGCGTGGCTCCATGGCTTTGCGGGTCGCGTTCGTGGCCTTCGGTGGTGTGCGCCCAGATTTGGATGCGTTGGCCTTCAAGGGGGGCACCATCGCCAGCGCGGCGCACCGTTCCCGTCATCCAAAACCCGCCACCGCCGATCCGCTCGACGATTGCTGCACCAGGGCGATAGTTGTTGGACCCGCCGCGCATGGAGCGGGTGGGGGCTACGTTTTTGGCCGAGGCCGGCAGGTGGATACCGGAAAGACCCGTGGCCAGAACAGAGCCGCCAGCGACTAGGAGGTTACGGCGGTTGAGCAAGGCGTTCTTCATCTACATTCCTCCTGAATGACGTGGAGCGTTTTGGAGCTTCCAAACACTTGTGGCGTCGATTGGGCGGTGTCTTCTATTGATCATCATTTAAGTCTAGGCACCGACAGGGCGGATTTAAACTAGCCCAACAGTTTTGTGATGGCCGGGGTATTTGTTTTGGTTGCCAAACCTTAAGCTGACATTTGGATAAACCTTGGCAGCAGAGCGTGTCGGAGGCATGACCGGTATGGCTTGATCGTGGTGTGTCCGCCGGTCCTTGTGTAGGCTGCACGGAAACGACGTCCGCCCCCGCCGATGCAAACGTCTTCAGACCTGTGGGAACCACCCTATTCAACCAGCCAAACCCGACAACAGTTCCCGTACATGATCACCATTCTTCAACCCGTGGTTCCCAGTTACCGGGTCGCATTGTTCGACCGCATGGCGGAGCATTTTGGCGCCGAGTTCGTTGTCTACGCCTCACAGCAGGACATGGGTGTCCTGACGCATGGGCAAGACCGTCGGACGTGGCACAGGGCGCTGGGGCCGTTTCGGCGCATTTTGCCCGGTTTTGAGTGGCAATCTGGTGCGGCGGGCATACCGGTCGGCAAAGGTGACGTCGTCGTCGTTTCCGGCAATCCTCGCAATCTGGCAGGCATCGTGTTGATGCTGAAGGCACGGGCGCGGGGGGCACACGTTCTGTGCTGGGGGCACTATTGGTCGTCGTCGAGTGGGAAGTGGCGTGCGCGCCTTCGTTTGACGTTGATGCAACTTGCCGATGGGTTTGTGTTTTATACCGATGCCGAGAAGGGCGAGTATCTCGCGTGGCGAGGGGGGGCGCACGCAAAGCCGGTGTTTGCGCTCAACAATGGTTTGGATACCCGTGACATTCGCCGGATGCGCCAGCCATATGTGGCCAATGAACGTGAAGCGCGTGTGTTGTTTATCGGGCGGATTACCGAAAAAGCGGACCTTGGGACGTTACTCGCGGCCTTGGCGGAGCCAGACTGCAAGCAGATTGGTTTGGACGTCATCGGCAATGGCGAACTTGAAGAGACGGCGCGCCAGCTGGCCACCCGTCTTGGACTTGGGGACCGGGTGACATGGCATGGCGGCACAACGGATGAAGCGCGCATCGCAAAAATTGCGAACCGCTGTCAGGCCTTCGTTTATCCCGGTAGCGTCGGGCTCTCGCTTATTCACGGCCTTGCTTATGGTCTGCCAGTGATCGTTCATGATGACCGCTGGCAGCATATGCCGGAGTTCGCTGCCATGGAGCCCGGCGTTAATGGCGTAACGTTTTCAGAAGGTGACGCGACGAGTTTGGCTGGCGTGCTGGTCAAGCTGCTGTGTGAGGCGGCCCAACTCGAAGCCATGTCACGGGCTGCTGTCACAACCACTGAGGGGTCTTTCAACACAGATGACATGGCCCGCCGGTTCTGCGCGGCCATCCAGACCATCCAGACCAACTGAGCAGGCGCGATGATGACACCTACCCCGCTGCGTCTCACGCATGTGACCTCCACCTTTGAGGGTGGGTATGGGATCACAACCGTGCTGGATGCACTGACGGAAAGGCTGGTGGGACTTGGTCATGATGTTTCATTGATGGCACTGGGGCCCCCGCCGGAAGCCCACTTTCAAGGCGTTGAGACCCTCGGTTTTGAGCCCGACCATATGGGGCCTCGGTTGCTCGCGAAGCTTGGCAGATCGCGCGCATTGCGTGCCGCACTGTTGGCGCATCGGGCAGATGTGTTTCATGCCCATGGTCTGTGGATGATGCCGAACGTCTATCCAGCCGAGGCTGCTCGGCGCTTCTACAGACCGCTGGTGCATTCACCGCATGGTATGCTCGGTCGCGATGCGCTCACGTTTTCGGCGACGGCGAAGAAGGTGTTCTGGGCCGTATGGCAGCGCCGTGCGCTTGCCGCCGTCAGTTGCTTTCACGCGACGGCTGACAGTGAATATGATGACATCCGCAGATTTGGGTTGAAGCAGCCCGTGGCCGTCATCCCAAACGGCATTGATCTGCCTGATCTTGGGGAGCTGGACGCCGCTGGCGCAGACGGACAGAGGTCGACGGCAGATGCGCCGTATATTCTTTCACTCGGACGACTTCACCCCAAGAAAGGGCTCGACCGGCTGATCGCGGCCTTTGGCCAAATCGCGAACGCGCACCCCGACTGGCGCTTGCGGATCGTGGGACCGGATGAAGGGGGCCATGCCGATCAGCTCGCCCGGCAAATTCAGACAGCCAACTTACAGGGGCAGATCAGCCTTGAACCACCTGTGTTCGGCATCGAAAAATTTCGTCTGCTGCAGCGGGCGCAGGTCTTTGCACTTGCGACACGGCATGAGAATTTCGCAATGACGGTTGCTGAAAGTCTCGCGGTTGAGACACCGGTCATTTCCACACGTGGTGCACCCTGGGGAGGGCTTGTCGAGAACGACTGTGGTTGGTGGATTGATCACGGGCCTGAGGCCATGGCAGCTGCTCTGCGGGAGGTGATTGAAATGCCCCCTGATGCACGGCACGCCATGGGTGAACGCGGACGGGTCTGGATGCAGCGCGATTTCGGCTGGGATGGGATCGCGATGAAGATGTCTGCGGTCTATGCGTGGTTGCACGGCCAGCGGCCGCAGCCAAACTGCGTTCGGACGTGACGTTGGGCCTCGTGTCGTTACGGCAGGTCTTGTCCGCCCGTGTGTTCAATTCAAGCGCCGGTATGTGGTGGTGTTCGTCGGCATGGTTCCATCGGGCAGGATGACTGTCTGGCGCACATCCATGGCGCTGCCATCTGCCGATAACGTTCGCTTGGCGACCATGAGTTCGAGCTGTTTGAGATAGGCCGACGAATGCAAATTCTCGGTCAGATGGTGCCTCGATTGAGAGCGCATCGGCGAGTGGGCCGCCGTTAAAGGGTTGCAATTCCCCATCGGTTGGTCCGCCAAACGCCATTGTGTGCGTCTCACCGTCGGCATCGCTCCAGGTCAATGTGATCGCTACATCTCCATCGTTGTTCTCGAACACGTATGTGGCTGACACTGGTGCGGGGCCCTGCTCGTATTGGCAGGTTTCGCGGTCGAGCACCCAGGTGCCTAGGAATTTGCTGAAGATTGGTTCGGTCATGGGCTACATGCTCGCAAAAACGTCAGCGGACGCAAACGGGTTTTTGGCCGTGTCCACCCCAAAATCTGAGATAATTCGCTTCACAACCGGTACGCTGTGATCACTATAGCGCATGACTGCCATGCATCACCGTCGCTGGCGTGGAGACATGCTGCGCGCTTAGAACGGCAGTGCGCGCGCGGAAAAGCACCTGGACGAGCCCCGACACGCTCGTTTGGACGGTGTATGCTACGGCCCAGCGAGACACATACGACGAATGCAATTTTGCGGAGAAGCTCATGTCTGGACTGGATGACGTCGCCGAGCGCCAAGAATGGCTCGATGCTATCAACTCTGTCATCGCCTTTGAGGGCACCGGACAGGCCGATGATCTCCTCGAAACGGTCGTTGCTCAGGCGCGGCGATCGGGTGCAAAGCTGCCGTTTGCATCGAATACGGCTTACATGAACACGATCAGGCCGGAACAGCAGCCAGACTATCCTGGCGACCGGTTGTTGGAGAACAAAGTCCGGGCCGCCATCCGATGGAATGCAGCTGCCATTGTCCTGAAAGCCAATAAGGACAGCTCAGAACTTGGCGGGCACATCGCGTCGTTCCAATCGGCTGCAACGCTTTATGCAACGGGCTTCACACATTTTTGGCACGCGCCGTCGGAAAACCACGGCGGCGATTTGGTTTTCGTTCAGGGGCACTCAGCACCCGGCATTTATGCACGCGCATTTATCGAAGGCCGGTTGAGCGAAGAACAGGTTCTCAATTTTCGCCAAGAGGTGGATGGCAAAGGCGTTTCGAGCTATCCGCACCCCTGGCTGATGCCGGACTTCTGGCAGTTTCCGACCGTGTCCATGGGTCTTGGTCCCATCATGGCGATCTATCAGGCGCGGTTCTTGAAATACCTTCACGGGCGCGGTTTGGCCGACACCACCAACCGGCATGTCTGGGTGTTTTGCGGCGATGGCGAGATGGACGAACCCGAAAGCCTCGGGGCCATCAGTCTGGCGGGCCGCGAAAAACTCGATAACCTCATTTTCGTTGTGAACTGCAACCTGCAGCGGCTGGATGGACCGGTTCGCGGCAACAGCAAAATCATTCAGGAACTGGAAGGGGATTTCCGAGGGGCTGGCTGGAATGTCCTGAAGATCGTCTGGGGGACCGGTTGGGATGAATTGATCGCGCGGGACACCAGTGGGCGGTTGCGCCAGCTGATGGAAGAATGCGTCGATGGCGAATATCAGGATTTCAAATCCAAGGACGGCTCCTACATCCGGCACAATTTCTTTGGCCGGTATCCCGAAACCGCAGCGATGGTGGCTGACTGGTCAGATGATAAGATCTGGTCGCTGACACGTGGTGGTCATGATGCGGTTAAGGTCTATGCCGCCTACAAGGCTGCCGTCGACCATCTGGGTCAGCCGACCGTGATCCTTGCCAAGACCGTCAAAGGTTTTGGCATGGGTGAAGCGGGCGAAGGGCAGATGATCACCCACCAGCAAAAGAAGATGGGGCTGGATGCGCTTTTGCAGTTCCGCGACCGCTTCAAGGTGCCGTTGACTGATGAGCAGGTGAAGAACCTTGAGCTGATCAAGCTCGATAAAGCGTCACCAGAAATGAAGTATCTGGAGGATCGCCGCAAAGCGCTTGGCGGGTATCTTCCAGCGCGCCGGCAAAAGAGCGATGATCAGTTGATTGTCCCCGAACTGTCGGCCTTCAAATCACAGCTCGAAGCGACGGGCGAGGGGCGCGAGATTTCTACGACGATGTCGTTTGTCCGCATTTTGAATGCTCTGTTGCGGGACAAATCATTGGGCAAGCGCGTTGTACCCATCGTGCCGGATGAAAGCCGCACGTTCGGGATGGAGGGGATGTTCCGCCAATACGGGATCTTCTCCCAGGTCGGTCAGCTCTACCGGCCGCAGGATGCCGATCAGCTCATGTATTACAAGGAAAGCAAGTCCGGCCAGATGCTCCAGGAGGGCATCAACGAGGCGGGTGCGATGTCGAGCTGGATCGCAGCGGCCACGAGTTATTCGACTTCCAATGTTCAGATGATCCCGTTTTACATCTACTACTCGATGTTCGGGTTCCAGCGCGTTGGTGACCTGGCGTGGGCTGCCGGTGACATGCGCGCGCGGGGCTTTCTGCTGGGCGGCACATCAGGTCGAACAACGTTGAATGGTGAGGGGCTCCAGCACGAAGATGGCCACAGTCACCTGATGTCGGCGACCATCCCCAACTGCATCTCGTATGATCCGACCTTTGCCTATGAAGTGGCGGTGATCGTTCAGGACGGTCTACGGCGCATGGTCGGCAACCAGGAAGACGTTTATTACTACATCACACTTTTGAACGAGAACTACGAGCATCCCGCGATGCCTGATGGTGCTGAAGCCGACATCATCAAGGGCATGTATCTTTTGAAGGCAGGTGATGAGGATACATCGAAACGCAAGGTGCACCTCATGGGCTGCGGTGCGATCCTGCGCGAGGTGATCGCAGGTGCGGAGTTGTTGGAAAAAGACTTCGATATCACAGCGGACATCTGGGCTGTTCCAAGCTTCACAGAAGTGGCGCGAGAGGCTGCAAGCATTGAGCGCTGGAACATGCTGCACCCGGAGGAAGAGACCCGTCTGCCGCACATCACCACAAAACTCCGATCACGGGGTGATGGCCCCGTGGTTGCGTCCACCGATTACATGAAGGCTTTTGCCGAACAGGTGCGTGCGTTTGTTCCAGGCACGTATAAAGTTCTGGGCACCGATGGCTTTGGCCGCTCAGATTATCGCCGGAAGCTACGTAAGCATTTCGAGGTCGACCGGCATTTCGTGGCGGTTGCGGCGCTCAAAGCCCTCGCTGAAGAAAACAAGATCCCCTCCATCAAAGTCACGGAAGCTATCAAGAAATACGGCATCAATCCCGACGCACCAGATCCTGCGACGGCTTAAGTCCTAAAACGCAATACCTAGGTCTGCAGGCTCCATGCGGGCCAGCGTCGTTCTTCCATCACGTTCCCTTCCAAGGACATTCCCCATGTCTGTCATAGACGTCAAAATCCCTGATATCGGCGACTTCGAAGATATTCCCGTGATCGAAATCCTGGTTAGCCCGGGTGACACGTTTGAACCCGAAGACCCGCTGATCACCTTGGAAAGCGACAAGGCAACGATGGAGGTGCCAGCCCCCCATGGCGGAAAGGTCGTCGAGGTTCTCGTCAAGGTCGGCGATAAGGTGTCGGAAGGCGTCGCGATCTTGAAGGTTGAAGGAGAGGGCGCGGCGGAAGGCGGCGCGACAGAGAAAAGCCCACCTGCGCCAGCGCCTGCCCAAGCGCCTGCGAAAGATGAGCCAACCAAACATGACGCCACGCCACAGGCGGCAAAGGCGACCGACCACGACGAGGGGACCCGGTCCATCCCAGCGCCCATTTCGTTCGGCGATGCCCATGCCAGTCCCACCGTGCGCCGTCTTGCCCGTGAGTTGGAAGTGGATCTCAAGGGCCTGACGGGCTCTGGGGAAAAGGGACGGATTACCAAAGATGACGTGAAACGCGCGCTTGCTGGTAAAGCGGCACCGGGCGTCTCAGGTGGCGTTGGAATTCCTGAAATTCCAACCCAGGACTTTTCCAAGTTCGGCGCCATTGAAGAAAAACCGCTCAGCCGGTTGAAGAAGTTGTCTGGTCCGCACCTTCACCGGGCTTGGTTGAACATTCCGCACGTGACCCACACGGATGAAACCGACATCACGGAGCTTGAGGCCTATCGGAAGGAACTCGATGCGAAGGCGAAGCCGCAGGGGTACCGGGTGACGCTGCTGTCGTTTCTGATGAAGGCCTCGGTTGCATGTCTGAAGGAATTTCCCGAGTTCAATTCTTCGCTGGGACCTTCCAAGGATACGTTGATTTTCAAGAAATATTACCACCTCGGCGTGGCGGTCGACACACCCGATGGGCTTGTCGTTCCCGTGATCAAGGATGTGAATGCAAAGGGCATCATCGACATCTCAAAAGAGCTTGCCGAGGTGTCGGCCAAGATGCGTGAAGGCAAAATCACGCCCGCCGACATCTCCGGTGGAACCTTTTCGATTTCCAGCCTCGGCGGGATCGGTGGCACGCACTTCACACCCGTTGTCAATGCGCCTGAGGTTGCGATCCTCGGTGTTGTCCGGGCCGCCATGAAACCCGTCTGGGATGGTGAAGCGTTCGAACCCCGGCTGATGCTGCCGTTGTGTCTGTCATATGACCACCGCGTCATCGACGGTGCACTTGCCGCCCGCTTTACACGACGACTGGCGGAAATCCTCGGCGATGTCCGCCAGCTTGTACTCTAAGGGTGGGAAACGCGACATGGCAGTAACAGACATCAAGGTGCCTGACATTGGCGACTTCTCAGAAGTTCCGGTGATTGAAATTCTTGTGGCACCCGGCGATGTGGTGGCCGAAGAAGATCCGCTGATCGCACTTGAAAGCGATAAGGCGACCATGGAGGTGCCGGCACCTGTCGCTGGAAAAATCGTCGAAATCAAAGTGGGAGTCGGTGACAAGGTGGGCGAAGGCACCGTCATCATGAGCTTAGAGGTGGCTGATACGGCAGCAACCGGTGCTGATGCTGCTTCTTCGTCTTCGGCTGGTTCCAGCGCGTCGGTGTCTGGCGGCTCCACGCCAGCGTCGACACCACAGCCTGCCGGTGCGCACCATGCAGGTGGCGCTGATGTGAGTTGTGAGGTGCTTGTGCTTGGTGCCGGGCCAGGTGGTTACTCAGCTGCATTCCGGGCTGCCGATCTTGGTATGCAGACCGTTCTTGTTGAGCGCTGGGATGTGCTTGGCGGGGTCTGTCTCAACGTCGGCTGCATTCCATCGAAGGCGCTGCTTCACACCGCAGCAATTATGGATGAAGCCAAGGCAATGGCTTCACATGGGATCAGCTTTGGCGAACCCAAGATCGATCTGGCTGCGTTGCGAACGCACAAAGAAAAAGTCGTTGGCAAATTGACCGGCGGGCTGGCTGGCATGGCCAAGGCGCGCAAAGTCAATGTGGTGACAGGCACGGGAAAGTTTCTCGATCCTCACCATGTCGAAGTCACCGCCGGAGATGGCAAGCAAACGGTTGTCAAGTTTGACAAGGCCATTATCGCAGCGGGATCAGAGGCTGTGAAACTGCCGTTCATTCCCGAAGACGATCGCATTGTGGATTCCACCGGCGCATTGGAGTTGCGTGACATCCCGGCCAAGATGCTGGTGATCGGTGGCGGCATTATCGGGCTGGAAATGGCCACCGTGTACTCGACGCTTGGGACGCGGCTTGATTGTGTCGAAATGGTTGATGGACTGATGCCGGGCGCGGATCGTGACCTTGTGAAGGTCTGGGAAAAGTTCAACGCTCACCGCTTTGACAGCATCATGCTGAAAACAAAGACGACGGCGGTTGAGGCCAAGGACGATGGGATTTACGTGACCTTTGAAGGGGAAAAGGCACCTGCGGAACCTCAACGCTACGATATGGTTCTGGTGGCTGTCGGGCGCTCACCGAATGGCAAACTCATCGATGCGGACAAGGCAGGCGTCGCCGTCAGCGATCGCGGCTTCGTTGATGTCGACAATATGATGCGCACCAACGTGCCGCACATCTACGCCATCGGCGACATCGTCGGGCAGCCGATGCTGGCCCATAAGGCTGTTCATGAAGGGCATGTGGCAGCCGAAGCTGCCAAAGGCATGAACACCGCATTTGATGCACGCCAGATCCCGTCGGTCGCCTACACCGATCCAGAAATTGCCTGGGCGGGTTTGAGCGAGACGGAAGCCAAGGCGAAAGGCATCAAGTACGGCAAGGCCATGTTCCCTTGGGCAGCGTCCGGCCGGGCCATTGCGAATGGCCGGGATGAGGGGTTCACCAAGCTGCTGTTTGATGAAAAGACGCATCGATGCATCGGCGGCGGGATCGTTGGCACGCACGCCGGCGATCTGATTGGCGAAGTATGTCTGGCTGTTGAAATGGGCGCTGACCCGGTGGATATCGGAAAGACTATCCACCCGCATCCGACACTTGGAGAAAGCATTGGTATGACGGCGGAAGTCTTCGAAGGGGTTAGTACGGACCTGCCGCCGGCCCGCAAGCGTTAGAGCCTGTCTGCTTTTCACGGCCTCGCAAAGCGGGCTCTGAGTTCTTGATTTGGAGCCTGTTCCGGGCGGAAAACCGCGTACACTTTTCCTGAACATACTCTAGTGTCGAGCTGGATTACTGTCCAAAGCCTGAGCCAAGAGCTGCACAACATGGATGGCTGAGCGGCGGGTGCCGTCTGAAATCTGATGGCGGCAAGACGTGCCATCGGCAAGGATGACGGTCTCAGCGTCGGCCGCGCGGACAGCTGGCAGGAGGTTCAATTCAGCCATCGCCATGGACGTCTCGTAGGTCTCGGCCTGATATCCGAACGCGCCTGCCATGCCACAACAGCTTGTCTGGACGACTTCGGTTTCCAACTCTGGGATGAGTGCCAGAAGCGTTTCGATCGGTTTGACGGCGTTGAATGACTTTTGATGACAGTGGCCATGCAGCAAGGCTTTTTTGGCCGCTATTGGTTTCAGGCTCAGGTTCAACGACTTTTCCTTGACGCGTCCTGCGAGGTATTCCTCGAGCAGCAAAACCCGTTCGCCATAGGCATCCGACCAGGCATCACCCAGCAGTGCGGGTGCTTCATCCCGAAAGGTCATCACGCACGAGGGCTCTAGACCGATAATCGTGCCACCCCGCTCCAGTGTTGGCAGGAACGCCTTGATGGTGCGCATCAACTCGGCGCGCGCCTCGTCGACCAGTCCAGCGGAAAAGAATGTCCGCCCGCAACACAATGGGCGTGCACCGTCTATTGTTCGAGGCAAAGCATGGGCGTACGCGATGCCAGCGGCATCCAGAACCTTTTGCGTGGCACGCAGATTTTCGGGTTCGAAGTAGCGGTTGAACGTATCGGCAAAAATCAAAACATCAGGCGTAGCGTCGCCCTGCCCATGGTTGGTCCCGCCATCGGTAGCAGGTTTGAAGGCATCACTTCGCCATTTCGGCAGCGCGCGCTTTGCGCTGAGCCCGATGGTCTTTTCACTTAGAAACGCCATGCCCGGTACGGTGTCGCGCGCATTAAATGCCCATGGGAGGCGAGCAGCCCAAGGCGCATAGCGCGGTAGAAACGCCACGACGCGGTCACGTAACGAAAGGCCTTTGGTCTTGGCCCGTTGCGCCAGTACTTCGATTTTCATCTTGGCCATGTCGACGCCCGTCGGGCATTCGCGGCGGCATGCTTTACACGACACACAAAGAGACATGGTTTCAGCCATCGCATCGGATGTCATGGCATCGGGTCCAAGCTGCCCGGAAATGGCCAGCCTTAAGGCATTGGCGCGTCCGCGAACGACGTCGCGTTCGTCCTTGGTGACGCGGTAGGATGGGCACATGACGCCGTCGCGCATTTTGCGGCATGCGCCATTGTTGTTGCACATCTCAACGGCGCCTTGCAGACCGCGGCCCTTGCCGTGGTGGCCGGCCCATTCGAAGACCGTGTCGAAATCCTTGACTTGATAGGCGGGGCCGTATCGCAACAATGTGCGGTCATCCATCTTTGGGGGGCGGACAATCTTGCCGGGGTTTAAAAGCCCTTTGGGGTCGAAGCGGTCCTTTACCCACTCGAAGTTTTCGACCATCCGGTCTCCAAACATCGGGCGGTGGAACTCAGAGCGAACAATGCCATCGCCGTGCTCACCGGAATGCGAGCCTTTGTATTCACGCACCATCTCGAAGGCCTCTTCGGCGATGGACCGCATGGCCTTGAGGTCGGCGTCGAGCTTAAGATTGAGGACCGGCCGGACATGAAGTGTCCCGACTGAGGCGTGTGCGTACCACGTTCCATCGGTGTCATATTTGCGAAAGATGCCGGTTAGTCGGTCGGTGTATTCGGCAAGGTCCTTCAGCTCGACCGCGCAATCCTCAACGAATGAAACGGGCTTACCCTCCGATTTCATCGACATGACGATGTTGAGGCCCTGCTTGCGGACTTCGATAATCTTGGATTGGAACTCCGGATCGATGGCCTTGACCACACCGCCGTCTTTCTTGCCCGGATCGCCCCACCGGAAGCCGAGGTCAGCTACGACATCTTCAAGTTGATCGAGGCGGCGGAGGTTTTCGGTTTGGTCCGGCTCGGCGAATTCCACGATCAGAAGTGCTGCCGGGTTACCGCGCACAAATGAATCGACGATCGGGCGGAACATCGCGATTTCGCGCCCGAGGCGGATGATGTTGGCATCCACCAGTTCAACCGCAGTGGGATCGAGCTTGACGAGGTGCTGGGCTGCATCCATCGCGTCATAGAATGTGGGAAAATGGCAGACACCTAGAACCTTGTTGTTCAAGACAGGCGATAGCTTCAGCTTGATCTTCTCGCTGATCGCCAGTGTGCCTTCTGAGCCAACCAAAAGATGCGCCAGATTGTGCCCTTCGTTGTTGGGCAGCAGCGCATCGATATTGTAGCCGGCCACCCGGCGTATGACGTTTGGGAACCGGTCGCGGATTTCTTGTTCTTCGCGCCGGCCCAGATCGAGCAGATCATTGACAAGGTCGTAAGGCGCCGTCGTTGCGGTGCCATTCGCACCGCGCGCTGTCGGGCCGAAGCGTGCGCGTGTGCCATCGGCCATCAGGCTGTCGATTGCCAAAACATTGTCTCGTGAGGTGCCATAGCGGATGGAGCGCGAACCGCATGAGTTGTTCGCCGTCATACCGCCGAGCGTGGCGCGTGAGGATGTTGAAACGTCGACCGGGTACCACAGGCCGTGCGGTTTGAGGTGTGCATTCAGATGATCGAGCACGAGGCCGGGCTGGACGACGGCGGTCTGGGATTGAGCGTCCACTTCGATGATGCCGTTGAGATGACGGGACATGTCGAGGACGATGGCCTCGTTCACGGTCTGACCGCATTGCGATGTGCCGCCGCCGCGCGGCAGAACGGGGACGCCCTGGTCGCGGGCAATTGCCATCGTCGCCTCGACATCCTGAAATGTTTTTGGAACGACGACGGCCAACGGCAACATCTGGTAAACCGATGCGTCCGTCGCATACCGCCCACGGCTGAACCGATCGAACAGGCAGTCGCCCTCGACTGCGTCTTGTAAGCGTCGCTGCGTTGCAGCATCCAGTTCGTGGTCGGCGATCATCGTTGACATCCAGGCTCAAGGTGTATTCTGACTACACAAGTGGGTTTCGGCTGGCTTGGCAAGGGACGGCACATACGTTCCGCAATCGGGTCAGTCCAAAGCGACGGGATTGAGAATTCGTTGCTCATGGTGAATGCGGTGCCGAGCGTAAGAAGATCATCGGCAACTGCGTACTGGAACCCATAGGTCACGTCGTCGATACTGCATTTCGCCCGGCACGCCATGTGCGCTTTGAAGCACCTTTTTGGTCGGGATAGCTTGTCGCGGAGTGAATAGGGACTTAGGAACAAGCGGATACCACATTGAGCAGGTGGTGCACGCGCAGCTCATCGAATGACGATCTCCGTCATGCTTTCGTTCGGAGGGCTGCAAAACAAAAGGCTAAAATGGCCAGCTCACTGCTGTTTGTGGCCGACCCTCACTGGGCGGCTTGCAGATGGTTTGAAGACACATATCATCGGGAGGAAATCGATGAAACGGACGACCATGTTTGCCACAGCTGCGGCTCTGGCAATGATAACCACGCCTGCGCTCTCGGATAAACTGACGCTGAAATTCGGACATGTCGGTAAACCCGGCTCGTTGTTTGAAGCCAGTGCGAATGAATTTGCCCGTTGCTCCAACGCGGCCCTTGGCGACAAAGCCGAGGTAGTCACCTTCGGGTCATCACAGCTTGGCAAGGACAAAGAGCTGCTCCAGAAGCTGAAGCTGGGTCAGATTACATTTTCGCTTCCCTCATCTGTCATGTCGTCGGTGTCTGATGAGTTCGGTGTTTTTGAAATGCCGTACATCATCAAGGACCGGGACCACATGCGTCGCGTCCAGGAAGCAATGATGGATACGGTGTTCCAGCCTGCGGTCAACGCGAAGGGCTACGAGATCATCGGTCTGATGGAGAACGGTTTCCGTCACATCACAAACAACACCCGGCCTATCAACAAGCCGGAGGATCTGGCTGGTGTGAAGCTGCGCACGCCCAAGGGTGCATGGCGTGTGAAGATGTTCAAGCTGTACGGCGCAAACCCAACGCCTATGGCCTTCTCGGAAGTGTTTACGGCCATCAAGACCGGGGTGATCGATGGTCAGGAAAACCCTTATGCTCAGATCTGGTCGGCCAAGTTCCAAGAGGTGCAGAAGTACCTTTCGATTACCGGGCACGTCTATACGCCTGGTTATGTGCTGACGTCCAAGAAGGGCTTTGCCAAACTCCCGGAGGATGTACAGGCTGCGCTTCGCCAATGCGGCAAGGAAAGCCAGGACTTCGTCTACAAGGAAGCCGCGCGGCTTGAAACGGAACTGCTGCAAAACCTGAAAGACGGAGGCATCGCCGTTAACGAAGCCGACAAGGATGCGTTCATCGCAGCGTCCAAGCCGATCTACGACGAGTTTGCGTCCACCGTGAAGGGTGGCCAGGATCTCATCGACACCGTCCAGTCCCTCGCAAAGTAACGCGAGAGCTGTTCGGCTTGATGCTTTCCAAGATGGAGCGCTGGGGCAGATCTCATGTCCCGGCGCTTCTTGATCGTTGCTTCCTCATCCATCACCACTCCCACTGGAACAGTCATGCTCACGTCCTTTCGGAACGGCCTGGAGCAGGTGCTTGAATGGGTGCTCATTGCACTCATGGTCCTGCTGACGACCATAGTTATTGTCGCGGTTTTGTTTCGAATGGCTGGCGATTCATTGTCTTGGTATGACGAGGTCGCCGCTGTCTGCTTGTCATGGATCACCTATTACGGTTCTGCATTGGCCGCGCTCAAAAGACGTCATATCGGGTTTGATAGCGTGCTTCTCGCGCTCCCGGTTCCAGCGCGGATCACAGCGCTCATTGTTGCTGAAATCGTCGTCCTCGGATTTTTCGTTTTGATGGCCTGGGCGGGCCTGCGCGTTCTTGACGTTCTGGAAGGCGACTACCTCGTTTCCCTGACCTGGGTGCCGGTGCAGCTCACACAATCCGTCATACCCATCGGTGCCGTGCTGTTCATTATATGCGAGTTGCTCAGCTTTCCTGAGTACTATCGCATGACGGTGGCGGGTCGGTCCTTGGAGCATGCCGAGATTGAGGAAGAAGTCGAAAGCGAAATGAAAAAGGCCGAAGCTGCCCGAAGGCAGGCCGAACAAAACGCAGGAGGGCACTGAGCATGCTGATCCTGATGTGTTTCGTCGTTCTGTTAATCCTCATTTGCATCAACGTCCCCATTGCAATCGGTCTCGCGGTCGCCGCCATCGTCGGCCTGTTGGCAACCGAGGGCACGGGCAGCCTCGTCACGGTTGCCCTCGACATGTATGACGGGTCGACCAAGTTCTCGCTCATTGCCATCCCGATGTTTGTTCTTGCTGGTGCATTGATGAATGCTGGCGGGATCACCGACCGGTTGATCAACTTCGTCACGGCCTTGATCGGGTTCGTGCGCGGGGGGCTTGCCATGGTGAACATTGGCGTGTCGTTGTTCTTCGCTGAAATCTCCGGGTCAGCCGTTGCCGATGTTGCAGCACTTGGCTCCATCATGATCCCGCAGATGAAAAAGCGCGGCTACTCGGCTCCGTTTGCCGCGGCTGTGACATCATCATCGGCTTCATTGGCCATTATCATCCCACCATCCATCCCGATGATCGTATATGCGACCTCCGCCAACACGTCGGTTGAGCAGCTGTTCGTTGCGGGTGTGGTGCCGGGACTGCTTGGTGCGTTCGGACTGATGCTGGTCGCCTACATCTTTGCGCGGCGTTACAACTTCCCGGTCGAAGAAGCCTTCAACATCCCGCGTGTCAGTGAAACCTTCATCGACGCGCTGCCAGCCTTCACGCTGCCGGTGATCATCCTCGGCGGTATCTTCGGGGGCTTCGTGACGGCAACGGAAGCTGCGGGGCTTGCAGTCATTGCGGCGCTCATTGTCGGATTGTGGTACGGCGAATTTAACCTGAACCATTTGAAACGCGCCATGCTGGATGGCGGCATGCAGACGGCTGTTGTCATGCTGCTGGTTGCCGCCAGCGTTTTGATGGGTGGGTTCTTAACGCGCGCACAGGTGCCTCAGCAGATTGCTGAGAGCATCTTGGATTTCACCACGAACCAGTATGTCATCCTTGCGATTTTGAACGTCTTCTTCCTGATCATCGGGTTTTTCCTGCATTCGGTTGCCGCTATTATTCTGGTGATCCCGATTGTTCTGCCGCTCATTCAAGCTGCCAATATTGATCCTGTTCACTTTGGTCTTGTCGTGACGTTGAACCTTGCGATCGGGCAGCAGACACCACCCGTCGCCAGCGTTCTAATTACGTCGTGTTCGATTGCGCGTGCGAACATCTGGGATGTTACGAAGGTCAATATCTGGTTCATCCTGGTGCTCTTTATCGTCTTGATGATGTGCACGTATATCCCGGCCATCCCGATGTTCCTGGTCGAATATTTCTACCGGTAATCTGTATCGAGGTCGCAGAAGAGCAGCTTTCAATGTCAGGTCCTCTCAAAGGCTGCCGCGTTATCGAGTTGGCGCATATCATGGCCGGTCCGGTCGCCGGCCTGATGCTGGCCGACATGGGCGCGGACGTGATCAAGGTCGAGAAGCAAAGCGGAGATGATGCGCGCCGCTTCGTGCCGCCCACGATTGAGGGTGAGAGTGCGGCGTTTATGATGATGAACCGCAACAAGCGGGGCATCGTGCTGGATCTCAAATCCGAGGGGGGCAAACAGGCGCTTCGCAGGCTCATCACGGACGCCGACATCCTGATTGAAAACTATCGGTTCGGTACGATGGAAAAACTGGGCCTTGGCTATGAAGCGCTGAAGGAAATCAATCCGGGCCTTATCTATTGTGAAGTGTCCGGCTTTGGCCGGACGGGGCCTTATGCCAACCGCGGTGGCTTCGATCTCATTGCCCAAGGCATGTCAGGTTTGATGTCGATCACAGGTGAAGGACCGGGCCGGTCGCCAGTGAAAGTTGGTGCGCCTGTCTCCGATATCACGGCAGGTATTCTGGCGGCCATGGGTTGTTGTGCAGCGTATGCCCACAAGCTGAAGACCGGTGAAGGCCAGAAAGTCGACACGTCACTGTTTGAAGCGGCGATCACACACACCTATTGGCAATCAGCCATTGCGTTCGCAACTGGCATTGCACCGGATGCGATGGGGTCCGCCCATCCACTGAACGCACCCTATCAGGCCTTTCAGACGTCAGATGGCTGGATCAACATCGGTGCTGCCAATCAATCCAACTGGGAACGGATGCTGGCGCTCATCAACGCCGATGAGTTAAACGACGACCCCAGGTTCAGTTCGAACGCCGTACGCATCCAAAACAGAGTGGAGCTGGCCGACGTGCTCGCTGATTACTTCGTGCAGAAGACGACGCAGGCGTGGTTGGTTGCCTTTGAGGCCGCAGGGGTGCCAGCTGGCCCCGTGCTCTCCGTTACCGAGATGCATGAAGACCCACAGGTCCGTGCTCGCGACATGGTTGTGACGGTGCCGCATCAAACGGCGGGCGACGTGAAGACGATCGGTCTGCCGGTCAAGTTCTCGCAGACCCCTGGAGGGGTCCGTTGCGGGGCACCCGTCATGGGGCAGCATACGGTCGAGGTTTTGTCTGAGTTGGGATACAGCCAAGACGAGATTGACGGCATGGTCAGCAGTGGCGCGGCTGTGGCTTCAAAACGGTGATGGTTTCCGAGGATTGAATGCCGGCCAGATCTGTTTGTTGACCTGCTGCGTTCACCTCACTAGGCGAAATTCACAATCATCATTTTGATCACGCCTGTCTTTGTCGGACTCCCCCCTCGAACGAAAGCACCTGCCCGCTCAATGGCACCGCCAACCGATATCGACCTCACGCCTGGATTCATTAGCGAAGTTATAGAATTGGCGTGGGCGGACGATGTGACATTCGATGCGATCCAGGCGCTGACAGGCCTGAGCGAACAGCAGGTCATTACCTTGATGCGGCGAAACCTGAAGCCATCGAGCTTTCGCATGTGGCGGCGTCGGGTGAGTGGGCGTCAAACCAAACATGCGGCACGGTCTCCGCTCGGATGAAACCTCTTTTCTGCGAGCCGGCCGATGAGCGATCATGCGGTCATGACGCTGGCCCAGCAGATGCGCGCAACACTTAAAAAGGCTGCCAAATGACAACGACAATGTATTACGCCATCGCGCTTATCGTCGGCGTGGTGGCTGGCACATATTTGCCTTTGAACGGACGGCTGGGTGCGCAGGTGGGGTCCCCGCTTTTGGCGACTGCGGTGTTCTTCATTGTGGGTGCGTTGGCTGCCACCGTCGTGTGGGTCGTTCTGGGAAAGGGGGATACCTTTCAGGCGCTGCGCAATGCCAACCCCTGGCTCTTCGCGCTGGGTCTGATCAGCTTTGGGATTATCCTCAGCGCAACGGTCCTCATCCCTCGCATGGGCCCCGGGGCTTACTTTGTATGTATGGTGGCAGGCCAGGTGGTCGTTGGATTGGCTCTGTCACATTATGGGCTGTTCGCGCCCGAGCGCCTGCCTCTTACACCCCTGAAGGTGTTTGGCGCGATCGCTGTTATCGGCGGTGTGCTCTGTATCCGGTATGCAGAAATGGACGCTGAAACCAAAGCTCAGGTGGCCGCACAGTCTACGGATGTTGCTCGAAACAACGCCACAGCCGGATTGGATGACCAACGCCGGAATTGATGTGAGTGCGGCTAAACCTGCTCGCTGTGCAGCTTGTTTACGTCGTGACTGGTTAGCAGGGCGCTTGTGTAGGCTTCTCTTACGCGGGCGATGGGGTGGTTACCGTGGATGTAGACGGTTGCGTGGTGCTCTAGAACGGAAAAGGGTCCGCCATCTGGATGCGTGGCATCAAGATCGAGGCGGACCAGGTCTGCCTTCATTTTAGATGCCGTCGTTCGTCGCTGCGGACGAAGTCCGGCAATCAACTTCCCGAATGGGATATCGCTCGCGGCCAATGTCTCCAGTATGTGGTTGGGTAAGTGCGTGTGCCGGTAAATCAACTGGGCGCGGCTCAGCAAGATAGGCCCGCGTCTCAAGTTCACGCAGCGGGTGGAACACAGAAAACGTGGTTCTGATGCCGATTGTTGAGCCGATTTTGGGCGGGTATCGACTGCTGATCCGTCCCGGGTGCGGGCGTCAAAGGATGATACAACCTCTGCCACGATTGGGCCGGAGCCGATATCATGGGCAAGGCACCATGCCAGCAAGCCCGCGGTTGCCGTCCCATGCCGCCGTAAGTGCTGGTCAAGCCGAACCAGGCGGTCGGCCACGTGGCTGTGCAACTGGTCGGCAGCATCCACGCGTGGGGTAAACTGATCAGTCAAATCGGTCCGTCGGAGCATTCGCGCACACCTCTCTGGCATGAAGTTTACGCAGAAATAATGCGGCGGGATGCGATACCAATCGTCACGCAGAGTGGCTGGACAATTTATGCGAACAAATCCTGATGGGTTTCGCGAAGGTTCTTTTTTGTTACTTTGCCCATCGAGTTGCGTGGCAGGTCTTCGACGATCAATACCACCTTGGGGACTTTGTATTTCGCAAGCTTTTCAGCCGCCGCCGATCTGATTGCCTCGGGTTGCAGTGTTGCGCCAGCCCTTGGCACAACCAGCGCGGTGACGCCTTCTCCGAAATCAGGATGAGGCACTCCGATGACAGCGCTTTCGGCCACTCCTTCGACTGCATCCAGAACAGTTTCCACCTCGGCTGGGTAGACGTTGAAGCCGCCTGAAATGATCAAGTCCTTGTCGCGGCCGACGATTGCAAGATATCCGTCTTCATCGTAGCGCCCCAGGTCACCTGAGATGAAAAAGCCATCGTCGCGGAATTCAGACTTCGTCTTTTCAGGCATACGCCAATAGCCCTGGAAGACGTTTGGCCCGCGGATTTCGATCACGCCGGTCTCGCCCGTTGATAACTCTTCGCCGCTTTCTGGATCGCAAACACGAACCTCAACGCCGGGGAGCGGCATGCCGACGGTTCCAGCCTTTCGGTCTTTATCGTATGGGTTGGAGGTGTTCATGCTGGTCTCGGTCATGCCGTAGCGTTCGATGATGGCGTGACCGGTACGGGCTTCGAAGTCTTTGTGTGTCTGCGCCGAGAGTGGCGCTGAGCCGGACACGAACAGGCGCATGTTTTTGACGCGCTCGCGATTGAAGTCAGGCTCGCTCAACAGACGAGTGTAGAATGTGGGGACGCCCATCATGGTGGTGGCGCGCGGCAGTGCGTCCATGAGCGCATCGGCGTCGAAGCGCGGCTGAAAGATCATGGACCCACCGGCCACGAACAGCGTGTGGGTTGCAACAAACAGGCCGTGCGTGTGGAAAACCGGCAGTGCGTGCACCAACACATCAGCGGAGGTGAAACGCCATGTCTGCTTCAGCGCGATGGCGTTGGAGAACAAATTACGCGCTGAGATCATCGCGCCTTTTGAGCGGCCTGTTGTTCCCGATGTGTAAAGAATGGCTGCGAGATCGTCGGCGGCCCTGGGAACGGCTTCGAACCCGTCTGAGGCGGCATCGGCTGCATCGCGCATTGAGCCTGTCCCATCTTCCCCCAGCGTGAAGGTCTGTCGAACGCCCGCCTTGACGCCGATTGCTGACAGGTTCTCGTAGCGTGAGGGTTGGCAGACAACGACTGATGGTTCAGCATCCTGGATGAAATACGTGACTTCGCTGTCGGTGTAACCCGGATTCAAGGGCAAGAATACGCCGCCAGCCTTCAGGCAGCCAAAGTACAGACACAGCCCTTCAGCCGACTTATCGATTTGTGCCGCAACGCGGTCACCGGGATGCACACCGGCCTTTGCCAGTGCCGAAGCATAGCGGCTGGCCCGTGCGTTCAAATCATCATAGTTCAGCGTCGTGCCATCCGTGAGATGGAGAAACGGTGCTGACGTGTCTGGCACCGTTTCCCATAACATGACGAATAGGTTTTCGTTTGTCTGCCCCGCTGCTGTCATCGTGCTTCACCCATGAGATAGTCTGGAAGCCAGGTCGCAATCTCGGGGAATATGCACAACAGGATGATTGCGACGACCATGCAGCCCACAAAGGGCAGCGATCCCTTAAGGATGGTTGTCAGCGGGATATCCGGCGCAATGCCGTTGATCACATAGAGGTTGAGGCCAACGGGCGGCGATATCAGCCCGATCTCCATATTGATGGTGAGGATGACGGCGAACCAATAAGGGTCGAAGCCTGCCGTTGTGATTATGGGCAGGAGGATTGGGGCAGTCATCAAGATCACGGCGACGGGGGGCAGGAAGAAACCGGCGATGAGCAAGAACACGTTGATAATGCCCATGAGCACCCAGCGGTTGACGTCCAGTGTGCCAATCCACCCGGCGATCGACTGGGTGATCTGGAGGGAGGACATCATGTAGGCGAACACGCCGGCTGCACCGATGATGAACATGATCATCACGGATTCGCGCGTTGAATCGCGGAGCACCACCCAAAGAGACTTCGGCGACCACATCCGATAGAGAATGACGGCGAGCAAGACGCAGAGGAGTGCACCGACGGCAGCCGTTTCAGATGGTGTCGCGACCCCGCCATACATGGCGTAGAGCACACCGACGATGATGACCAGGAATGGCAGTACGCGCGGCAGAATTTCGAGGCGCTGTTTCCATGTGTAGTGTCGAACGGCCAGAACGTCGGCTGACCCGTACCGCCAAGTATAGAACAGCGACCATGCCATAAAGAGGCTGACCAGAAGCAGGCCTGGCATGACACCGGCCAGGAACAATCGCCCAATCGACGTCTCAGTCGCGATCCCATAAACGATCATGGTGACGGACGGTGGGATGAGAATGCCAAGCGTACCACCGGCTGCGATTGACCCGGCTGCGACGCCGTCTGGGTATCCCCGTTTGCGCATCTCGGGGATGCCCATCTTGCCGATGGCTGCACAGGTGGCAGGGGATGATCCAGATAGAGCGGAAAACACAGCACAGGCGCCAAGGTTTGATATGACCAAACCGCCAGGCACGCGCGTGAGCCAGCGTTCCAACGCTTCGTACAGGTCTGCGCCGGCACGTGTCGAGGAGATGGCAGCGCCCATGATGATGAACATCGGGATGGACAACAAAGCGAAGTTGTTGAGTTTGCCGAAGAAGATTTCAGGCAGCAGTTCTAGCGACCGCATGCCGTCGAAAATTATGAGAAAACCGGCTGATACAATCAGCAGCCCGGTGGCGACCGAGACCCCGGAGAACAAGACCGCGACGGTGACAAGCGCAACCAGAAGGCCAAGTACGAGCGGATCCATCAGTTGCCTCCCTCATCAAGCTGAAACGGCTTTTCGTAGCCGAACAGGAGAGCGGCGAGATCAGCAATAAGCTGCAACAGATACAGGCCGAAGCCGACAGGAATGGCGAGATAGGGAAGCCAGAGTTTGACACCCCAGACTGTGTCTGAGCGCCAGCCCCGCGACCAGGCTTCATGCCACATCGAATACCCGTAAAACAGCATGGCGCCAATGACTGCGATGGCCACGGATAATGTGACTACGGCCAGGACCTTTCGTAGTCCCATCGGCAGCATCATCGGGAGCAACTCAACGTTGACGTGCCCTCGGAGCAACTGGACATAGGGCAGTCCGAGCATGGTCGCTGCGATCATGAGATAGACGACCATTTCGGTTTGCCAGATGGTCGAATCGTTCAAAACGAACCGGACGAAAATCATCTGACATGTGATCGCTACGGCAAGAACAATTAAAAAGGCCGCCACGATCCCACTTAATGCTGACAGCCAGCCGATGAATTTCAAAACCGAGTTGCCGCCGTGCTGGGCGACCCGAATAGACAGAGGTTGAGCCAATGGAACGCCTCCGGTCCAGCGTCAAAACATCAAGTCCTGGGCGCAATCACGCTCAAGGTAGATGTTCCAGGCCGGGCCAATAAGTGAGTGCCGACCGGACGGTAATATGTCCAGCCCGGTCGGCCGATAAATGATGCAGGAAGTCACGGCATCACAAGCAATACGAAAGGATGCTTACTCGACGGCGAGTGCCATATCCAAAAGCTTCTGACCGTCTGGCGTGTCTTCGACGAATTTCTTGTAGGATGTTTTCTTTGCGATTTCACGCCAGGCGCTAAATTCCTCTGGTGTCATGTTTTTAATTTCAACGCCATTGGTTTTGTAAACTTCAACCGCATTGGCATCCTGTTTTTTGGCTTCTTCCAGATAAAACGCCTGGGCTTTTTCAGCACCGGCCTTCAAGGCTGCCTGCTGCTCTGGAGTTAAACCATCAAACGTCGATTTGTTCATAAGCAGCGGCTGATACATGAACCAGAGCGCGACATCACCAGCTGGTGTGAAACACTTCACCTGCTCGTAAATGCGATAGGATACGAAGCTGGAAGACGATGTATTGGCGGCCTGCAGAACACCGGTTTGCATCGCCGTATAAATCTCAGAAGACGCCATCGACGCGATGGAGGCACCGGCACCAGCCAGCATCAGCTCGAATGATTTACCAGCAGCGCGCGTCTGCAGGCCTTTAACGTCGGCGGGTGAGGTGATGCACCTGTCCTTGCCCGCAAAACCGCCGGCAAGATAACCGTGAACCAGAACCATCACGTCGTCCTCAGCCATTTGGGATTCGAGCGCTGTCATGAATTCTGAGTCATTCAGGCGGGCGGCATGGTCATGGTTCTTAACGAGACCCGGCATCAGAGTAAGATTGTAGGCGGGACGCTGTCCAGCGGCATAGGCCAATGGCAATACGGTCATATCCAGCTGTCCACGGGACAACGGCTTATATTGCTCGCGCGGCTTAAACAGCGATTTAGACGGGAAAATCTTGATATCCAGATCGACATCTGCAGCTTTGACTTCATCTGCAACCATCTGGGCAACTTTGTGCCGAACGTCTTTTGTCGACCATTGATGGGATAAGCGAAGTTCTGCTGCCATTGCAGTTGTGGCGACGGCCGATAGACCAACCGCCATCATTGCGACGGCACTCGTCAAGGTCAGCCTGGATAGGGCCTTGGACATGTTTCTCTCCCTAGAGTTTGTTATCTGTTACGCCTTGTAATAGCGTATCATCTACGACTAACGTGCCAATGTATACAATTCAAGGCGAAACTGCATGCGTGGTCCGCGTGGTGGCCAACACGTGCAGCCAGCCTGATTCAGAAGCGCTGAGGATGAGGGCTGATGGTATTGTCTCCTCCTCCCAACATCGGATCGGAAGACGAATTTCATGGCTACGATTTCAGCAATTGAGATCCGAAAAATTCTTGAAGATGAGATTGCCAGCGGCGTCCAAAAGCCAGGAACGCGTCTTGAGGAAATTGCTTTGGCGGACCGGTTCGGGGTATCGCGCACTCCGATCAGGGAAGCCCTGCGGCTGCTCGACAGTTCAGGATTGATTGAGGTGCGACCCAGGCGTGGTGCGATCGTGGCTGCGCCAACTCTGGACCGGCTCGTCGACATGTTTGAAGTCATGGCCGAGATGGAGGCGATATGTGGACGGTTGGCGGCTCAGCGCATGTCGGTTGAAGAGCGTGGCGCGTTGATGGCTCAGCACGCGGTTTGCAAGGCGGCTTGTGAAAGCCGGAACGTCGATGACTATTACGAAGCCAACGCCCTTTACCACGAACTGATCTATGCCGGGACGCACAATACTTTTCTGTCGGATGAAGTTCGCCAGCTTCGTCGAAGGCTGCGCGCTTACCGGCGTCTGCAGCTGCGTGCGCGCGATCGGATGAACGATAGCCTTGCAGAGCACGCCGAGATCACCAATGCGATCATCAACATGAATGCTGAGGAAGCGGGGCGATTGCTGCATGCCCATGTTTCCATTCAGGGAAACCGTTTTGGCGAATGGCTGAAAACGCTCAACAAAGCACACATTGTTCAAGAACTGGCAGACTGACGCGTGCGCGATCGCAGGCTCTAGCTGAGGCTGCGGTTCAGGCTCTCCACGTCACCGACGCGTTCCCTCCGTTCGAGATTTCAGCATGTCCTCATCGTCAGATGTCCCGCCAGCCGATCACCTGCAGCCGTCCACACGCATCGGCCAACCCGCCGGTCTGACGACACTGTTCTTCGTCGAGCTTTGGGAACGGTTTTCCTACTACGGCATGCGGGCTTTGCTGATTTTGTTTATGGTTGCGCCGGCGGCCAACGGCGGGCTCGATTTCAAGATCTCAGATGCAGCTGTGCTCTATGGCAACTACACGATGGCCGTGTATCTGCTGGCAATTTCTGGCGGGTTTATCGCTGACCGTCTGATTGGTGCCAAAAATGCCGTCATCTGGGGTGGGTTGGTCATTGCCTGCGGGCACTTTGCCCTGGCTGTCCCCACGCTTGCGGGGTTTTACACCGGGTTGACGCTGGTGGCGTGTGGCACGGCGTTGTTCAAGCCCAACATATCCGCGCTGGTTGGGGGGCTGTACTCGGCCGATGATCCGCGCCGGGATGCCGGGTTTTCGATCTTTTACATGGGCATCAATATTGGAGCCTTCATCGCGCCGCTCATTACTGGATTCCTGGCCCAAAGCGCAACATTCAAATCGTTCCTGGCGGCGAATGGTTTCGATCCGGCGCACAGCTGGCATTGGGGTTTTGGGGCAGCTGGCGTGGGTATGACGATCGCGATCATCTGGTTCATGGTGCAACAGCGCCGGCTGCTGGGGGTCGGCGAGAAAAGCGAATTGGCCGAGGGCGCATGGCGGCAGGCGCTGGGCGTGGTCGCGGGCAGTGCTGTCTTGCTGGCTGCACTCCTATTGTCCGACCTCCCAGCGTTCGCGTTTCTCCAGTATCTGCTGGTTGCCTTGCCGCTTGGTGCCATTGCCTATTTTGGAACCCGTCAGGACTTCGAGCTGCAACGCATCGGTGCGGTGTTCGTGTTCTTTCTGGGAGGCATGATTTTCTGGGCTGCGTTCGAGCAAGCGGGTCTTTCAATTGCATTGGTTGCCGATCAGCTCACCGACAATAACGTGGCGGGATTTGATATTCCTTCAGCTTGGTACCAATCTCTCAACCCGCTGTTTGTCATGCTGTTGGCGCCGATCTTCGCCGCCATCTGGTTGCGCATGGGCCATCAACAGCCTTCGACGCCGATCAAGTTCGCAATGGGGTTGGCGCTTTTGGCATCATCATTTTTGCTGATGGTTCCGGCAGCCTACCTCACAGCAACCGGCAAGATCTCACCGCTTTGGCTCGTTGCACTCTTCGCGCTTCAAACGATGGGGGAGTTGTGCCTGAGCCCGGTGGGATTATCCGCGATGACAAAGCTTGCTCCACCGCGGATGGTTGGGCTCATGTTAGGTGTCTGGTTTCTGGGGGCTGCTTTCGGCAACAAACTGGCGGGCATTCTGGGAACCGGCTTCACGTCCGATGACCCAGCGCAGCTTGCGGTTTTCTTCGGAGGCATTGCAGTGATGACAGGCGGAGCTGCACTTGCCATGTTGCTCGCATCGGGGTGGGTCAAATCCCTGATGAACGGTATCCGGTGAAGTGCGATTTAGATCCGCTCAGCCCTGCTTTTGGTAGTGCATGATGCCCCAGGCGAGGCAGCCCTTCTTGCCTGCCAGCACCCAATTCTCTAACCCCACCAGCATCCTGTCGATATAACCTTCAGACACGCGGCCCGCCAGCTGGTCTCGTTGCGAGGCAAGCTCAGTTGCGACGCGGCCATAGTGCGTGATCAGCTGGTTGGTCATATCGAGGACGGCCAGTTTCGTCAGGCCGGAGCTGGCGCATGCGGACTCGTAGAATGCAAACGACCCCAACGTTTCCAGATGTATCCGTGCGAGGACCGGCTCCAGATCAGCCCGTTCACACTTCCCGCTTTCCATGGGATCGGTGAACAGAAAGTGCCCTCCGGGTTTTAGGACACGCGATGCCTCTTCAACGACGCGTTGCCGGCGACCTGAGTGCAAAATGGCATCCTGGGACCAAACCACATCGACGCTTTCGTCGGGCAGCGGAATATTTTCGAACGAGCCATCGAGGACGCTTACTTGGTGATCCAGGCCGGCTTCGCGGCACATCTCCCGATTGCGCTCGTTTTCCTTGTCCGACAGGTTCAAGGCCGTCACCTGGCACCCAAACCGTTTGGCAATGAACCGAGATGCACCGCCATAGCCTGCGCCCAGGTCGAGGACCTGTGACCCGTGGCTCAGGGCTGGCAGCCGGTCAGCCATCGCCTCCACCGTGCGGCGGCTGGCAATGGCGATGCTGTCGTCGGGGCTGTCGTAAAGCCCGATGTGGATGTCTTCACCGCCCCAGATATGAAAGTAGAAATTGTCGGCATCTTCGCTGTTGTAGTAGTCACGGGCCGTCTGAACGACGTCCGGGGCATGCTCGGACATTCTTCAGTTCTCCTGGTCCCGGTAGGCTTTTTCGGCAACGTGAATATAGAAGTCCGGTTCTTGATCGGGATAGGTTTCCTGGAAGTCGCCGAATGTTGTCACGGACTGGAAGCCGACCTCTTTCATAAGCCGCTGCACGTAAGGTTTGCGCAACGGGAACATGTTCAGGTGGAACTGCGCGCCGTCGTTGAATTCGTAGCAGAACCGGGCCAGCGTTTCGTCGATGTGTTCGGGGAACGCGCGGACGTCCTTGCCACAGTAATAGTAGTTGTGGCTTGGCTCGACTTTCTTATCGAGCAGAGCATCGTAATTCCGCTGGTCAAGGATCAAGATGCCGTCGTGGCGAAGCGTTGCATAGAATTCCGCAAGCGCTTTCCGCCGGTCGTTGTCTTTGTGCAGGTGGGTGAATGAGTTGCCCAGGCAGATTACGGCGTCATACAGATCGTGCACCTGTCGGTTCAGCCACCGCCAGTCAGAGTGGATGGTGCGCAGCATCTGACCGTTGTTGCGGGCGTTATCGAAGGCTTTCGTCAACATTTCCATGCTGCCGTCGACACTTGTCACCTCGAAACCGGCTTTCTGAAGCATGACCGAGTGAAAGCCTGTCCCTGTCGCAACGTCGAGAACCTTCTTGGCTCCGTGCTCTTTGAGTTTCTCGATGAAAAAGCGGCCCTCGGCTTCTGCCCGGCGCTCCCAGTCGATCAGGGCATCCCACTTGTCGACGAATGACTCCACGTATTCCTTGCGGTAGTGATCGGTCTTACGAACCCGCAATGGGTCGACACCGTACTCCTGCGCGGTCTTCATGGTCTGACAGCTCCTAAGTTAACTTTGTAGTAAAGCGAAGATTTCGTGGCTTATTTTCTGTTGGCTATTTAATTTAGACAGCAGGCTCTTCTAGATGGAAACATCCTGTTTCCAACGGAGAAAAATAAAACGGAAATTGTGGTTGCCTCGTTGGACTGCGACTTTCATGAGAATCTTGCTCACATGCACCGTTGCCGCGACGGTTTGGTTGCCACATCTATATCGGCTTCCACTGAATTCACAACCGCGTGGAAGAATTATTATCTCGCAACTGCCGCAGAAAATCTGGTGATACCCAACCAACGGATGGGTCACAAGGGCTGAATTCGCATGCAAAACTGATCTTCGCGGGGCATCTGGCCGAGGTCGATTTGGCTTCGTACGGATTGGTGGTCCTGGCGTGGTGGTCAACATGCAGCCTGGCACAACTTCAAGATGTAAGACCTGACAATTAAAACGGATGACGTTGCCACATGCCGATGGAGAAACGCGGGTCCGAATGGCTGCTCGGTGGTGCGAAGAAGCCTGACGCGCAGGCGATTATGCTCTGCTTTCCCCATGGTGGGGGAAGTGCGCGCGATTATCAGCCGCTGGTTGATGCTGCACCGCCTGACCTGGATGTGCTCGCCATTCAGCTGCCGGGCCGTGGACCTCGCATCCGCGAAACGCCCATAAGCAATGTTGAGACGCTGCTTGCGGAATTGATGCCTGTTCTGCACCGGGCGATTGACCGACCCTACATCTTGTTCGGCCACAGCGTCGGCGCTGCCCTTGCTATGGAGGTGGCGCAGCGCCTTGAAGCAACGGTGTCTGAATGTCCGCTCTTGGTTTGTGTGTCGGCTTTTGGGCGGCCTGCAGCCGTTGAAGAGCGGGGTCTTGGCGCTGGTGCGCAGGCCAGACGTGATGGAGCGGCTGACTTTGATTGGGCGCATGCCTCGGATGAAGCCTTCCTTGCCGAACTTGCCCGCTTTGGTCAGATCGATGATCAAACGATTGCCGACCCCGAGTTGCGTCAGATTATCGTTCGTCCTACCCGCGCAGACTTCGCACTTAACGATACATTGCCGCCGCTTCGCCAACTGACGTCCGACGTTCTTGCGGTTGGAGGTGCTGACGATGATCAGGTTCCGAAGCATCAATTGGCGTATTGGGCGGATGCGACGTCGGGCTCATTTGAGCTGCAACTATTTCCCGGCGGACATTTCTACTTTTCCGATGCAGCATCGTCGCTCATCGACCTGATTGTAACCAGGGCGCGCGTGAACCTTGCGGCGCGACCGCCGTCGATGGCGTTTGGGCGGCCTGCATATTTGCGGGAAGACGATCATCTTTATGCAAGATTTCAAAGGGCGGCCCAGGCATATCCTGATCGTACCGCGATCGTTCATGGCGGTTCCTCCCTGGCTTTTTCAGATCTGTTGGCCCGGGTTCAGCGCCAAAGTGCCATCCTCTCACATTACAACACGGGTCCGGGTCAACTGACGGGCATCTGCCTGCCGACGGGTGTGGATTTCGTTGTGGCTATGTTGGCGGTGTTGCGGCTGGGTGGTGCGTTTTTTCAGATCCCCACAAATCACCCTCCTGGCGCGATGAAGGCATTGATCGAGGCCATTGCGCCGAACGCCATCGTGACGTTTCACGCACTGTCCGACCGGTTTGAAGCGGATTTGGACCTGGGTATCGACGTCCTAACGATTGAGGAGCTTTTTGCGGGGAACCGGCATGCTGACCGCCCAATTCCACCGGCGACGCGGCGGTGCGATGACTTGGCGTTTGGTGTTTTGTCTTCCGGCACGACAGGCGCGCCCAAGGCGATCTTGGTGACCCATCAGGCTGCCCTGCTGGCCTATGACTGGCGCTCGCGCGAATTGCCTGCATCGGCTGATGAACGCGAGGCTGCAAACGTCTTTTTTATCTGGGAGGTTCTGCGCCCGCTTTTGGAAGGCCGGTCGGTGCACCTGATCGATGACGAGACGATCCGTGATGCCGATCAGTTGTCCGGCTGGCTGAAGGCACATGCGATTACGCGGGTGCTGTTTACCCCATCGCTGCTCCGGCAACTCCTGACGCTTCCACCAGACAAGCTGGCTGCTGATCTGACCGCATTGCGCAAAGTCCTGCTCAATGGAGAAGTGGTGGGAACCGATCTGTCCAAGCGCGCGCGATTGCTGTTGCCGGGTGTCGAGCTCATCAATGACTATTCGATTTCGGAATGCCACGACGTTGCAACGACTGATCGCCAACGTTCGCCAGATCAATCGGGCCTTCATCTGGGTCCCACGATGGCGTCGGGTGCTGCGATGGACGGCATCCGCATCTACATCCTTGATGGGGCGGGAGAGCTTCAGCCCTACGGCGTGCCGGGGGACATTTATGTCTCTGGCCCGACGCTCAGTCCTGGATATCTCAACGCTCCTGATGAGACACAGATGCGTTTTCTGCCCGATCCATTTCAGCCATCGGGCGCGACGATGTTTAAAACCGGCGATGTCGGTCGGCTCCTCCCTGGCGGGTCGTTGCAGGTGTTCGGCCGGACCGACTTCATGGTCAAGCTGCGTGGGTATTCGATCGTGCCTTCAGCCATCGAAGCCGCACTGCGAACATGCACACAGGTGACTGACTGCGCCGTTGTGGTCGTTGAAGATGAGGCGATCGGTCAGCCTGATCATCTCGTGGCGTGCGTTGTCGCGGCACAAGAGACTGCCGCCGAGCCCTCTGACGTTCACGCACTTGATGTTGCGACGCTGCGGTTACAGTTGAAAAACCGCCTGCCAATTGAAGCGGTTCCGGCGCGTTTCAAGGCCGTGCCGTTTATTCCGATTGATCCGGGGACCGGCAAACGAGACGTCCAGCGTTTGCTGGCTATTGTTTCCGAAGACGAGGCTGATGGACTGAAGGCCGATGATAGGCCCGACGCTGAGGTTGCCACTGCGACAGCTGTCCAAACACCTAACGAACACCATTCTCTCGCAGACTATGACTATGAAATCGCAGACTGCTGGACGACAGTCTTGGGCGCGCGGCCCACGTTACCTGGCGAAAACTTTTTTGATGCAGGCGGGCATTCCCTGAAGGCTGGAGAATTCGCAGCATTGCTCCGCCAACGGCTGAGTATTCATGTTCCCGTTGCCGACATTTATGCGTTTCCGACCTATGGTGAACTCAGTCGGCATCTTAGCGAACAGCCGACGTCCGTCCCCTTCTTGTCATCTCCGGCCTCGCGCCGTGTCGCGGCTTCTGGGCTGGGGGATCGTGACATTGCCATCGTCGGCATGTCATGCAGGTTCCCAGGTGCGTCTGGGCCAGATGAACTTTGGGAAGCCTGCAAACACGCCCGCGAAGCTTTCCGTGTCGAGCCTGCGGATGGTGAACGCCTTGGGCAAGCCCGTGGTCCATGTCTTTCCAATGTCGACGTATTCGACCCGGCGTTCTGGGGTATCAGTCATCGTGAAGCCGTCTTGCTGGATCCGCAGCACCGCCTGTTCCTTGAGGCGGCCTGGCAGGCGCTTGAACATGCGGGTCATACGCCAGCTGGTCTTGACCACAACATTTCGGTTTATGCAGGCTGCTATCTGCCGACCTATCTCATTCATCACCTGGGCGCTGCGGACCATCTTGATCCAGCCGACCCCGCCCGCTTTCATCTGACAGAGACGACGAACGAGAAAGACTATCTGGCACAGCGCGTTGCCCATTTGATGGATCTGCACGGAGCGGCCGTGACGGTTCAAAGTTCCTGCTCAACGGGACTGGTCGCGGTGTGTCAGGCTGCAGATGCACTGCGCGCGGGACACTGCAACGCGGCAATCGCCGGTGCGGTGAGCCTCACCTTTCCACAAGGGGCGATGGCGGCAACCGAGGGTCACGTCATTAGCCCGACGGGCAAAGTCCGCCCGTTTGATGCATGCGCTGATGGCACGCTGCTGGGGGATGGTGTCGGGGCGGTTGTGTTGCGCAGGCGGCGCGATGCGGAAGCTGACGGCGACACGATCTATGCAATCCTGAAAGGGTATGCGGTCAACAACGATGGTCGGCGGAAAGCCGGCTTTTCGGCTCCCAGCGTGGCGGGGCAGACCGAAGTCATCCGTAGCGCTCTCCAGGACGCCGACGCCGATCCGCTAACAATTGAGTATGTCGAGGCGCACGGTACCGGCACGCGCATCGGCGACCCGCTCGAAGTGATGGCGCTTCGTGACATCTATGGCGCGACGGGAACAGCAACTGACGGTGATGGGGCACCTGAGCCGACCCACCGGCCATGTGCGCTGGGGTCTGTGAAACCTAACATAGGCCACGCCAATATCGCGGCGGGCATGGCAGGATTGATCAAGACGGTTCAAGCGTTGCGCTTTGGTGAAATTCCTCCCGTAGCGAACTTCGAAAAGGAAAACCCCGAGCTGCAATTGGCTGGAACGCGGTTGATGATCCCGACCTCGTGCGCGCTTTGGCCGGAGGACACCGACGTTCCGGTTGCTGGTGGTGGCGCTGCTGGCGGGGCTGGGATTGACGGTGTTGATGGCAGGGGCACCGGAGACAATAGGCGGACTATCAGCAGGCAGCGGCGGGCTGCCGTGTCCTGCTTCGGGATTGGCGGAACCAATGCCCATGCCGTGTTGGAGGCGGTTGAGCCGGCGACCAGTTCGTCATCGCCAGAGGCGATGCTGCCGGTCGTCGACGGGGCCTCAGAGGTTCTCAACGTTTCGGCAAAGACGCGTCCTGCACTGTTGGCAGCGATCCGCGCGCTCGCCAACGCATTGGAAAAACCAAATGCGCCGGATTTGCGTGATGTCGCCCACACCCTGCGTGTCGGCCGACACGTGTTCGCCGAGCGTGTTCAGGTTCTGGCAAGCAGTCATTCCGAAGCTGTTATTGAACTTCGCGACACGGCCAACGACCTTGAAGCTGGTGGACTGACAACTCCAGTGGAGACTTTGCCAACACTCGACGGTTTTCAGTCAGAACCTGAGGGTCCGAAGCTACGCCGTGTCGCCCTGCCGACGTACCCCTTCCAGCAGATCAGGTGTTGGCCGGAAGACGACGCTCGCGGTCCCCTTGTAGTCTCAACTGAGGCTGGGACGCGCGGGGCCGGTGACGTGCCGCGGACTGCAGTTCGCTCTGCTGCTGATGTCCCGATGCTGGTTGAGGACGAGCGGTTCTATACTCCATCGGTTATGCCTATTCCCAGGGCGCCAGTCCTGCCGATACAAGCGCATACCGGGCCGTGTCTGATCCTGGCACCCCCCGCAAACACGATTGAAGGCGAAAACCCTGCCGCCTGGCTTCAAGACCTGCAACAGGACCCACGGGTGCTTACGCTGAGGGCTGACAGCGCGGCGCCGATGGAAGCGGTAACTGCAGATGCCGAAACGGGCCACGCCGACGACGCCGCATTGACGGCGGCTGCCGAACGTTGCGCTGACCGGATCGTGTTAGATCACCTGGACAAACAGACCAACCCGGGCCCGTTCGCGATTGTCATTCCCTCGCCGGACAGTCTTGTCGGTCAAAGCCTGACGGGTTTGTCACTGCCACGCGATTTGGAAACTGCGGCATCGCGGTTTGCCTTTGGGCTTTCTGTGTTTGCCCGAGTCCTCAAACAGCGGTGCGGACATTGGCAGCCCAGGATCTGGCTGCTGAGTGATGGTGAAACGACCGAGGCGGGCGTGCTGCATGACCTGATTTGCGGGACGGCTGTTGTCATCAATCAGGAGTTGTCCGGTCTTGAAGTGCGCTGCCTCACGCATGATCGGGATGCGGCTGCGTTGTCGCGGATCATTCTGGCGACCGTACCCCTGAGCCAACCGATCGTAGATCTGCGCGATGGACGGTTGTCGGCGCGGGTGATGCAGCCTTATCCGCTGACGCAGCATCATGCGGCAGCCGGACGTGCGCGGTTCAAACCAGGATCGGTGCATGTCATTACCGGTGGCCTTGGCCGCATTGGTCTGGCCTTGGCGGAGCATCTTGTGGCGCACAACTGCAAGGTGGTGCTCACAACACGACGGACCATTGATCAGGTGGATCAACACATTCGCACGAGGTTGCAGGCCAGTGATGGGGCCATTCGTATCGTCACGCTTGATCCGACGTCGCCTGATGATGTGGTTCGCTGCTTTGAAAGTCTTGTCGCGCGCGGAGAAACTCTGGGCATGGTGTTTCACTGCGCGGGTCTAGCTGATCTCGCACAACTGGACAGTTTGACGACGCAATGTTTGCGGGCTGAATTTGAACCCAAGATCACGGCGACAAACGTGCTGCAATCGGGATTGGCGCGGCTTGAGGTCCAACGCGGCGTCGGCCCGTCCCATGTGGTCTTGTTTTCATCGCTTGCAGCTGAACTGGGTGGCGTCGCCATGGCTGGGTATGCAGCTGCGAACCGTTATCTGGATGGTTTTGCCGAACGGCAGATGACGGCCCCGTCAGTTGGCGGGCCACGTTGGATCTCGATCGCCTGGGATGATTGGGCGTTTGACTATGATAAAGAACAGACCGCAGCCTATGGCCGGACACGAGCCCACCTTGCCATGCCGCCTGATCTTGCAATCGAGGCGCTTCACCGGGTTTTAGGCACCGACGATGTCAGCCGCGTGTCTGTCGCATCAACTGATCTGGCACCGCGTTGGCAGGCGTGGCGTATGCTCCGACCGGCGGCTGCCAAGGGGTCGAGGGCCAGGCGCCCTGTGACCGGTGGGGAAGCACCGGCTGTGAACGATGATAAAGCCTACAACACCAGTGATGGTGAGGGTCAGATGGTTACGCCATCGGCCCAGCGTGAGGAGGCGGGACAGCCAGTCATTGGCGCGATCATCGAAGCCTACAGCATCGCCCTTGGTACGACCGACATCACACCGCAGAGCAATTACTACGATCTTGGCGGGGACAGTCTGCTTGCCATTGATGTTGTGGAGGCGCTCGATGTATCGCTTCCGCAGGGATTGCGTCCAGGTTTGGCTGACGTTCTTGAAGCGCCCAGCCCGGCAGAGTTGTGCCAAAGGATTTTGGATCGTGCACAAGCTGGTGCTCAGCCGTCGATACGCCATGCCCAGCGCTTGGAAAGCCGAACGAAAGCGTGAGAGGGGCTTGAGGAACTTTGGACATGCCTGTCGTATTCGAATGCCAGATTTTGTAACAAGCGCTCGAAGTTGAGCGCATGCCAATAGGGGAGCGGGCGGGGATGGCCGACCAACCAACAACGTTTGAAAATGATGCGGGTCTACCACCGCTGCCGGTGCCGACTTTGGAGGAGACGTGCGCGCGGTACTTGTCGAGTGTGGAGCCGCTGATCTCGGCTGAGGCTTTCGCTGAAACGCAGGCCGCAGTCGAAGCCCTGCAAAAGCCCGGTGGTGTTGGCGAGAGGCTTCAAGCCCTTCTTGAGGCGCGTGGGTCTGAGATGCCGAATTGGCTCACGGGCTGGTGGGAGCAGTATGCCTACCTGGCCTATCCCGACCCGATCGTCATCAACTCATCGATCGGTATTTCGTCAGATCCAGGCGTTGCACCTGGCTCACAGGCCAGCCGCGCCGCACGCATCGCTCATGGCGCACTGGAATTCTATCTGGCTATCGTTCACGAAACTCTGCCGCCCGAGGTCCAGCGTGATGGGTCCGGTTTTGATATGTCGCTTTTGAAGCGGTTTCTCGCAGCCACCCGCGTTCCAGGTATTCAGGGCGATCATCTCGTCAACTTTTCACCTTCCGAGACCGGGCACATCCTGGTGATCCGCAGGGGACGTTTTTTCACGGTTGATGGCATTGATGACACCGGGGCAGCGGTTGACGCCTCGACGTTGCGGGTGCAGTTCGAACGCATCATTGCAGCCGTCGACGGGCAGGAGTTGCCGCCGGCCATTGGCGTATTGACGGCCGATGAGCGGCCTCGCTGGTCGCGCGAGCGTGACCGGCTTGCGATCGACCCTGTGAACCGCGGATCGCTGGACCGGATCGAACGGGCGATTTTTGTCGTCTGCCTGGACGATGAGGCCCATGATACGCCTGATGCCCTGGCACGCGCCGGGCTCCATGGCCAGAAGGGCAACCGGTGGCATGACAAGTCGCTGCACCTGATTATTGATCAGCAGGGGCGCTTTACACTGCATGGCGAACACGCACCGGTTGATGCAGGCGCGTGGTGTCCATTAATCGATCAAATCGCAGCCTCAACCGATGAGGTTGCTCCCATTTCCGATACCCGCCACATTGCGCAACCCGTTGAGCTGAACTGGCGGTTGTGGCCCGAAACCCTAAAGGCAATCGACCACGCTTCAGCCGTTTTCGATGGGTTGACGGAAAACCTCGATCTGCACGTTAGGCCCTTCACGGACTTTGGCAAAGACCTCATCAAGACCTTCAAGACAGGCCCCGACCCCGTCATTCAAATGGCCTTCATGCTGGCCTATCATCGTCGCTACGGGCGGCTCCCGAAAACCTATGAAGCTGCATCGACGCGGATGTATCAGGGCGGGCGTACCGAGACCATTCGTACGGCGTCAAACGAGGCCTTGGCGATGGTCAAAGCCATTGATGATGTGTCGATGTCGGCAGCGGCAAAGCATGGCAAGGTGCGCGCAGCCTTTGCCGAACACGGGAAGCGCGGGAAGGAAGCCTCTGCTGGGTATGGCGTCGATCGGCATCTGTTTGGCCTCAAGCTGATTGCGGCAGAACACGGGATCAATGATTTGCCGGAACTCTTCAGCGAAGAGATTTTTAACCGTGGTTGGGAATTATCGACGGCTCAGGTTCCACTGATGCATGGATACGTTAACCATTTCGGCCCGGTTTGCGGGGACGGATACGGCATCGGTTATGTGATCAAGAATGGGCAGATCAATTTCAACATCACCAGTTGGCATTCATCGGAGGTGACCGACACACGCGCCTTCGCCGATGATATCTTCACCGCAATGCGTGATCTGCGCGCCGTTCTGGAGGCCGCTGCCGCTGAGCAGGCTGCTTGATGGCTGCGGGGGCGTCCGAAGGCAAAGTGAAAGTCGAGCACGGGGCTCACGACCTGCCGGTTTTCAGCGTGCGCACAGATGTTCCAAAGATCGCAAGAGCACCGCTGTCCGAGGCGATGTCGGCGCATCTGGCTGAGGCTGCAACCTTCTATGCGTGCGTGCCTGAGGGGGCGGCCTTCCATGAAACGCGGGCGGCCTATGATGCCATGTCGCGCCACTTCAGCGGCCGACGTCCGGCGGGCATCAGTATTCATGATACGACCATCCCGCGACCGCCAGAGACGCTGGCGCATGCGTCACCCCTCGGCCTGCGTATCTATCGATCGCAGTTGGAAACAAGCAGCCTGCCTTCGCCAGCTGTGCTTTATTTGCATGGCGGTGGCTTTGCATTGGGTGATCTCGAAAGCCACGACACAATCGCGGCTGACCTTTGCGCCAAAACCGGTGTCAGCGTGGTGGCAGTGGACTATGCACGGGTGCCGGAATTTCAATTTCCCGCTGCGTTGGAAGACACGCTGACGGCTTGGCATTGGTTAGGTGAGAATGCAAAGGCACTTAACATAGACGCTACGCGGATGGCGGTCGGTGGAGACAGTTGCGGGGCGACGCTGGCTGCAAATCTTGCGCACGTTGCATCGGCCAATAGCTGCATTCCGCCACCGGCCGGCCAGCTTTTGATCTATCCGGTTCTGGGGATTGATTTTGATACGTGCAGCTACCTCGCCAATGCGGCTGCACCGAACCTGACGCGGGACGACATGATCGCGTGTTGGACGGCCTATCTACCGTCTGATATCGACGCCCAAGCCAAGTCTCAAGGCGTGCCGAACCTTACGTTTGTCAGCCCAGGCCTCGCGCCCGCTGCCATCCTCACGGCCGCGCATGATCCCGTTTGCGACGACGGCAGCGTTTACGCAACCCGGCTTGGTCACGCCGGTATTCCGACCGCTTTTCGTTGTGACGCACGCCTTCCGCATGGGCATCTACGCGCCAGGCACGCTGACGCGACGGCCGCTGATGCCTTTGATTGGGTCTGTGCGGCGCTGCAGCTCCTCGTTCGAGGGCGAAACGAGGATTGTTCGTAAGAAGGCAACGGTGCTCCGCGCTCTGGGTGCAACAGTCGGGCTCTTGGAACTTGACATAGGCGTCACCTGCATCAGTCTCTGGTGGATCAACATCTCACGAACATCACCAACTTTGATTGACTTCATAGTGATCGGGAGCCTTTAGATTATGAGTTTTCAGCCTTGCGATGATCCCAAGCCCGGTGATGCAAGAGCCTGCGATCTGATTGAGCAGGTCATCGTGCCCCGTGCGCGCGATCTGGGTGGCTTCGAGGTGCGCCGTGCGCTACCCGCCAAGGGCAAACAGATGGTCGGGCCGTTCATTTTTTTCGACCAGATGGGGCCATCTGAGTTTTTGCTCGGTGATGGTATCGATGTGCGGCCCCATCCCCATATCGGACTGTCGACGGTGACGTATCTTTTCGACGGGGAGATCTGGCACCGCGACAGTCTAGGTTCTGATCAGCCGATCCGGCCTGGCGATCTCAACTTGATGACGGCGGGGAATGGCATTGTCCATTCTGAACGCACCGGGGATGACGAACGCGCTCGAACGGGTCGCCTGTTCGGTATTCAGGCGTGGGCGGCCTTGCCGAAATCACATGAGGAGGGGCAGCCAGCGTTCGTCCATCACGCTATGTCCGAACTCCCGCGCATTGAAGGGGAGGGCAAGCGCGTCCGTGTGATCATGGGTGATGTTTACGGTCAGTCGTCGCCCGCCGTATTCCCCCACCCGACGTTTTACGCCGAAGCCGTTCTTGCCCCTGGCGCTGTTCTGCCATTAGACGCTGACTACGAAGAACGTGCGGTTTACGTGGCATCCGGCCAAATCGATATCGCGGGCGATACCTTCGAGGCTGGGCGGCTTTTGGTGTTCAAGCCGGGTGACCGGATTTCCATCCTCGCGGTCAGCAATGCTCGGATCATGCTGTTGGGTGGAGAACCCATGGATGGACCAAGGCATATCTGGTGGAATTTTGTGTCGTCCAGTGCAGACCGCATCAGGGCTGCGAAGGAAGACTGGAAGCAAAATCGTTTTCCGCTTGTCCCGGGCGACGACAAAGAGTTTATTCCGCTTCCCGACTAGTGTTGCAGTTTCGCTAGTTGTTTCCATGTGCGGGGGGGCAGGCGGAGCGAGGTGTCTGAACCAAGTGGAAAACGAGCACTCAGTTGACTGTCGTGTTGCCTTAGCAATCACGTTTGCTTTCGAACGCGGCTTGCAGCCCGAGGCCAACAGTGATGACGCAAGACGAGGTGTCTGAGTTGCGCGGGGCATGGTTGTGGGGGGCATGGCGATTTGCACCAGACAGGGTGAGAGACCGAACAGGATGCGCGATCTCAGTTTTGTAAACCCTGATGATCGGGCGCTGAAGCGCTGGACGATGTCGGCTATCGAAGACATCCTGGGGCGCCGTAAATATGTGCCGCTTTACCGCCAGTGGCAGCGCGAAATTGCGCCGCACTCGGAGACCATGCTGAGTGATCTGTTGGCGTTCATCAATGTGCCGCTGGAAATCGATGCTGCGGATGGATGGCCGGTGAGCGTGCCGCCGGATCTGCCGCTGGTCATGGTGGCGAACCATCCGTTTGGATTAAGTGATGGGATTGTTGCGTGCGCATTGGCTGAGCAACTTGGCCGCCCCTATAAGGTCATCATCAACAACGACCTGTTGAAAATCCCTGAAATCAAGCCGCACGCGCTCCCCATCGATTTCGCTGAAACGCGCGAAGCGATGGCGATGAACATCAAGACCCGGGCTGACGCCCGCAAGGCCCTGGAGAATGGTACCACCATTGTGATCTTTCCCGCAGGGGGCGTTGCGACGGCTGCCAATCCATTCGGGATGGCCGAAGACCTACCCTGGAAAACGTTCGTTGCCCGGCTCGTGCAGCTGTCGAAAGCGTCCGTCCTGCCGCTCTACTTCAATGGTCAGAACTCGCCAGCGTTTCACCTAGCCAGCCGCATCAGCCTGACGTTGCGGTTGTCACTTCTGATCTCGGAATTCCGTCGTTTTCCGGGGCGACCGTGTGCGGTGAAGGTTGGACGGCTGACAGCGTTTGAAGATTTGAAACATGCCCATGACCGCAAGAAGCTGACCGATGAGGTTTATCGGCTGGTTCATCGCCTTGCACCGCGTGCGGTAGGGCGGTCAGAGCATGAATTGAACCCGCGCCCAGCCGAGGTGCGCCCCAAGTATCCGGGGCTTTAGACTGCCGGTTATTCGCGGGGAGCCGTAAGCCGAAACATCCAACCCCAGTCGGCTGTGCTCTTCAAAGCGTGTCGACGACAATGATATGAACGTTGCGCGGGCCATGTGCCCCGCGCACAAATGCGCCTTCAATATCAGAGGTCCCACTCGGGCCGGTGACTAGGCATGCATTGCGGGGGGCAGGGTCGCCCGATGCGCGTGCAGCTTCGATGTAGTCTTCGAGGTGCCCTACGATCGATGATTTGGGCATGACAACGATCTGCGTGCCCGCAAGGAAGTTCGATAAAATGGGTGTTTCAGCTCCGGAGTGAAAAACGACGGAGCCTGTTTCCGCGATTGCCCATTGGGCGATGGCAATGAACACACCGTCATCCGCAGTATCGACACGCTGAAACCCTGCGTCCTCCCAGTCAAGCGCCCGCAAGGTCGCGTGCGGGGCGGTGGCCACCACAAGAGGCAGTTCGATGCCATCAAGATAGGCTGCAATGGCTCGGGTGATTTCCGTGACGTCGGCCACCCTGTCCAAGGTGGCATTCACCTTCGGTCCAGTCGCACGGGTGCAAAAGCTTTCGACGACATCCGAAGAGGTCAATGCCGGACGCACGGCATCTGGCTCATCGAGCAAGGCATCGGCGTCGGCCTGAATTTCAAATGCCGCCTGCTTGGTTTGCTTGGAGGCGCCGAGGCTTGCGCGGACCTCCATCATGATCACGTCACGTGCAGACATGCTCATGGCAGGTCACCGGATGATTTGGCTTTCGCATAGGCCTGCATGAAGCTTTCTTTGGCAGGTGCCGGGAAATCCCGCGTTTTGGTCCATCCACCTGCCAGTGGCAGGGTGCGAATTTTGCCACCACGGCTGAAGCGCTGCATCCCAAAAATTGCTAGCCGTGTTGCGAGGCGGTACAACCAGGGGCGTGTGGCAACGAACGTCCATAGGCCGATGCCGGCCCGCACTGTGCGTGGCTCCAGCCCCTCCTTCCAGCTCCGGTCGCGCCAACCACGCAACAGTGTCGGCAATGGTATTTCGATCGGGCAGACCTCCGCGCATTTTCCGTTCAGCGTGCAGGCATGGGGCAGTTCCCTGGCTTTCGCGATCCCCTCGAATGCAGGCGTGAGGACGGAACCCATCGGGCCTGGATATGTGCTGCCGTATGCATGTCCGCCGATCTGACGATAGACCACACAGTGGTTCATACATGCCCCGCACCTGATGCAGCGGAGCATTTCCGATAATCCTTCGCGCATCATTCGCGTGCGTCCGTTGTCGACGAGTACGATATGGAATTGATCCGGTCCATCGACATCGGCGGTTCGTTTGGGCCCGCAGTGGAAGGTCGTATATTGCGTGAAGTCTCCGCCGGTTGCGGAGCGGACAAGAACGCGGAGAAGGATCGCTGCGTGGTCCATGGACGGCACGAGTTTTTCGATCCCTGCGGTGACGATATGGACGCGTGGCGGGGTTGTTGTCAGCTCAGCATTGCCCTCGTTTGTGACGGTGCAAACAGCGCCCGTGTCGGCGATAAGGAAGTTTGCGCCGGAGATCCCAACATCCGCATTGAGGAATTTTTCGCGCAACTCGCGCCGCGCACTCATGACGAGGTCCGGCACGCTTTCGCTGTCGGGTTTGATGGCGTGTTTTTGCTCAAACAGTTCAGCGACATCTTCACGGCGCTTGTGCATCGCTGGAAAAATGATGTGCGATGGGGCCTCATCGGCAAGCTGGACAATATGCTCTGCAAGGTCGGTCTCCACACGGGTGATGCCTGCATCTGACAAGGCGTGTGGCAGGCCGATCTCCTCACCTAGCATCGACTTCGAGCGCGTGGCGCTTTTCGCCTCGTTGTCTTTGCAAATGTCGATGACAATTTCACACGCCTCTTGAGATGTTCGGGCCCAATGAACCTTTGCACCTGATGCAATGGCGTTGCGTTCGAACTTGGCCAGATAATGGTCGAGGTTTGCAATCACGTGGTCTTTGATCTTCCGGCTGCGCGAGCGGGCGTTGGCGAAGTTTTCGAACCCCTCAACTGCTGCTGTGCGACGGCTTTCGGCTGTCTGCGTTGTGCGGTCAATCGCAGTCTTCAGGTGTGCATCTTTCAAGGCGCCCGCCGCGCGGTATTTGAAGGGGAGCAGGTTATCCAAGACCGTTGTCATGTCTCTTCTCCAATCCCTGGCATGTCTCCCATGCCTGCCAAAACCTCGGCTGCATGCATCACACGGACCGACTGCCCCTCACGCGACAGTTTCCCGGCCATGTTCATCAAGCAGCCCAGGTCGCCACCCAGCAGCATGCCCGCGCCCGTTTCTCCGATGGCTTTGGTTTTGTCGCCGACGATGGCTGTGGAGATATCTGGATACTTCACGCAAAATGTGCCGCCAAACCCGCAGCATACATCGTTCCCGGCCAGTGGCTTCATCTCGATGCCGTCGATATGGGCCAGCAGCGTGCGGGGCTGGGCTTGAATTCCCAGTTCGCGCAAACCCGAACAGCTGTCGTGATACGTGGCGTTCGTCTTCAGCGCCACGCCGCTGGGGGTGAAGCCCCGCACGTCGGTTAGAAAGCTCATCAGCTCCCAGGTTTTCACACCGAGTTTTTCGGCTCGCTTTGCCCAGGTCGGATCATCCGCCAAGGCCTCTGGGTAGTGCACCTTGATCATGGCTGCACACGATCCAGATGGAACCACCACGTAGTCGAAGGGTTCAAATGCGGTGATCACTTGGCGCGCAAGTTTCGCGCTCGAAGCCGTAGCGCCAGCGTTAAATGCGGGTTGTCCACAGCACGTCTGGCTCTCAGGCACGTGGACTTTACAGCCTGCAGCCTCAAGAAGTTTGAGAGCCGCGAACCCGACCTGCGGCCGGATCATGTCCACAAGACATGTTACAAAAAGCCCGACATTCGGCTGCGATTGAGCCGGTTCCATAGCTGAGATCTCCAGACTGCGGGTGTGCCGAAATCACGTTCCAACTTGCGTCCCGGGCCGTTGCAGAAAGCCCGATGACGATGCTCCGGGTTGGCCACCATATTTCGGGTGCACGGTGGGGTATATCACCGATTTGTGGTGGGCTTAACCGTTTGAAATGTCACGTGAGTGTTGAGGAAAGCACGATCATGATGCGGGAGACTGCATGGTGCCAACGTTAGAACCGCCAATTCACCGGGGTTATGCGTGTGAAAGTTGGAGGGCGTAGATCGCAGCTATTACTCACCGCCAATCAGCCAAACCAGAGGATTACGCAGATAGCAAAGCTCATCAGAAGGACCGTCTGAGACACAACCATGGCTAGTGCGCCGGGTCCCAGGTCACCAATTTCACGGACCGACGTTTTGAGGCCGAGACCTGAGATTGCGATGACCAGACACCACTTCGAAACATCCGATAAGGTGTTCGACGCAAACGTGGGAATGGCACCTAGGCTGTTGAGGAGGACCAACGCCACGAACGCGATGAGAAATGGCGGCACACACGCTAAGAGATCGCGGGGTTGGCGCACAGATTTCGTTTTCGCCCCATCGACCATGAAATATGCAATCGCTCCGATCACGGGCACCAGAAGCGCTACGCGAAAGAGCTTCGTTACGGTTGCGACATCGCCGGTTTCAGCTGAGACGGAATAGCCGGCTCCGACCACTTGCGCCACATCGTGCACCGTTGCTCCGATGAAGATGCCGGCCTCGCGGTTGCTCAACCCCAACGCATGGGAAACGATCGGATAAAGGACCATCGCAACGGTGCTCAGTGTCGTGACTGCCAGAACCGTGAAGATGACATCACTCTCGCGGACACCGTGTTTGCCTTTCGGCAGGACCGAACTGAGTGCCAAGGCGGCGGAGGCCCCGCAGATGCCGACCGCACCGCCAGTCAAGATGCCGAATGACCGGGTGCGCCCGGAGAGTTGCGCCATTAGACAACCAGCAAGAATGGATAGCGATACGCCAAAGACGGCGAGGCCAACCGGGATTGGGCCAAGCGCATAAACCTCGCCTGTTGTGATGCGCACGCCGAGCAACGCGACACCCACTTTCAGGATGGTTCGAGACGCCAGCTGCACGCCGGGCACAAGCGTTGATTTCTCTAAGAGAGGGTGGAGTGCCATGCCGATGAGTAAGGCAAACAGCATAACCGGCGCGCTGTATTGCTGGCTTAGAAACGTCGCGGCCATTGCAATGGTTGCGCACAGCAGAAGGCCTGGCATGAGGTCTGAAAGCGTGCGGTAAATGGACTGAACGGTGATCGGCTCGTTCGCTGTGTCGTGATGTGGATCAAGATCATCTGCGGCTGCTGCTGCCGCAGATGCCTCGGTTTTAGATTTCTCCACGAAGCCCATCCGGGTTTTCGATCACGATGGTGTTGCGCTCGATATGCAGATGACCCTTTTTCTGAAACCGCGCGAGCGTGCTTGTCACCCACTGCCGGGTCGATCCGACGATTGCGGCTAGTTGTTCGTGCGTGATCCGCCGGTCAACGAGAAGACGGGTGCCATCGTTGCGCCCTTCGACCTCCACGAGAATGAGGAGGAGTTGTGCGAGCCGTTCTGTGACCGAACGCGTGCCAAGCATCTGAACCAGGGCGGAGTAGCATTTTCCCTTTGCGACGACTCCGTCGATCAGCGCAAGCGCGATCCCAGGATTTGTCTCTGCGAGATACTTGATTTTTCCGCCCGGCAGATATGACAGCTTGGAGGCTTCCATCGCCGTTGCCGACCATACATGAAGACCGCGGCCAAACACTTCGGGACCACCGACGAAGTGTCCCGGTGTCCAGTAGGCAAGCGTGATTTCCCGACCGGATGGACCGGCGTAAAACGTGCGCACGCGCCCGCTTTCAATCAGGAAGATCCCGCTGTGCTGGTCGCCCTGCATGAAGATGTTTTCGCCCTTTTCGACGTCCATCACCGACGCGGCGCGGCGCACAGCTGTGATTTCTTCCAGTGTCAGCCGTTCAAGAAATCTTGCCCCATCGTTGATCTGAGACATGGCTTCCGACAGGAAGACAGCAGATGTGCTGCGCTCCATCTCGCCCGCGTCGTCTTGTGACGGGGCGTGCGCTTGATCGACGGGGTAGTTGAGAACCTCTGCGAGGCCGTGCATTTTTGACCCCTGCGTCATGGTACAGCCACTCCGGTTGCCGGTGTTGTCCCCGTTGCGTCAGTCTTCGCGCCTGGTTGATGTGCAGGCCGCGGCATTGACCCCAGGTAGGCTGCAAGTGCGGCGACTTCCGTTTCCGACAGCTGCTGTGCAATCGCTGCCATGGTGCCGGTCGCGTCATTGGCCCGCTCGCCTGATTTGAAATCGGACAATTGCTTTTCGAGATAGCCTGGATGTTGGGCGGTCAGGTGCGGGGCGTAAGATAGTGTCGGGTGTGTTTCGACGTGGCATGTGGCGCAGGCGGGAATGCCCCGCGCCTCATCGCCGCGCGTAAAGAGTTCTTGTGCGGCCGCCAAGGCGACTGGGTCGATGTCGCCCTCCAGTTCGGACGTTGGCGGCGGTGGGAGTTGGCTGAAGTACAAAGCGACTTCAGGATATTGATCTTCAGAGATTTCCGTTATCACGTTCGCCATCTGGCCCCCGCCATTGGCTCGGCGGCCAGCTCTGAAATCGGCGAGTTGTTTTTCGATGTAGGCGCGTTTCTGGCCAGCAAGTTTTGGGAACCGTGCCGTTGCGCTGACACCGTTGAGACCATGGCACAGTCCGCAGAGTTCCTGTGGCGGCAGGCCGTCGTACCCAAGCCCATCGGCGGAGGCCAAGTGCGATTGTGTGGTCAGCGCCATGACCGCGGCGACGCCAGCCACGACCATGGTTCCAAGACGGTAACGTCTCATCATGTGCATTGGCCCCATATCTTTGTGGGTCCCAACTGTATTGGACCCAATCTGGCTTCCCTCGGACGTGTTGTCCTCACTGCCGGCCAATCCCCGCATCAGTTCCCCATGGATGAGCGGGTGTGTTTCAACATCAATTCTGCCAGATATGTCGCTGTCTCGGCGGGTGCCATGGGCGGATTGATGCCGCCGATCAATTGACCCTTGGGGTCGATGACACTCACGACGGCGCTATGGAACACAGGGTAATCGTCCTTCGTCTTTCCCTCGCGATTTATGCGGACGTAGCCTTCCAGTGCTTCGACTGTCCGTTCGATCTGTTCCCATTCACCGGTTGCTCCGATGAAGTCATCGCCGAAATGCTTGACATAGTCACCGATGATCTTGGCATCGCGGTCCGGGTCAACGCCGATGAAAATCACCTGCGGCACACGGGCCGGTGAAACCCGAAGCGTCATTTCTTCGCGAACCTGCGCCAGGTTTTGCAGCGTAAACGGGCAGACGTCGGGACAGTTGGTAAAGCCCAACAGAACCAGAGACCAACGACCTTCAAGGCGGGATTTGTCCAACGGGTTGCCGTCACCATCGATCAGGGAAAAATCAGTGAGCGGCTTTGGTGTGTCACGGACCTTGGCATCGACTGCAGCATGGGCTGTGAGCGCAAAGACGCAGCAGGCCAGGAGCGCTGTTACAAACAGCATTGCTGAGACGCGTCGTGCGTGGCTGCGGTCTTGCCGGGCCACTTTGCTGCGGCTGCGGTATTGAGGTGGATTTGCTGTGTGGGGTCGAAAGTGCAATTGATCAGTCATGTTCAAATCCTCAACTCTTGAAGACAATGGATGGAAGGCCTGATCAGGCGTTTTGCTGCTCAAAAGCTTTCAAGCTCTCCTGGCGGATCGTCTCGTGACATTGACGGCGCAGTTCAATAAAGCGCGGCTCGACGGCCATGTCGCCATGGCGGGGCCGTGGCAGGTCGATTTCAATATCGGCCATGATCTGGCCGGGGCTTGCGCTCATGACGAGCACGCGGTCTCCCAAGAACACCGCCTCATCGATATCGTGGGTGACAAAAAGCACTGTGATGCCGAAGTCACTCCAGATTTTCAGCAGGTTTTCCTGCATCATGTGGCGGGTTTGGGAATCGAGCGCGCCGAAGGGTTCATCCATCAGCAGGACGCGCGGATAATTGGCGAGCGCGCGGGCGATGCCGACACGTTGTTGCATGCCGCCTGAGAGTTCGGCTGGAAAACGATTGGCGAACTTCGACAGCCCAACCATCTCGATGAAGGTCTCGGCGGTGGCGTTGGCGGCATTCTTGCCTCGGCCTAAAATTTGCGGACCGAAAGCGACGTTTTCCTTCACGGTTTTCCATGGGAACAGCGAGTACTGCTGAAACACCATGCCCCGGTCAGGCCCCGGTGCTGTGATGATATCGCCGTCGACGGTTACCTGCCCGGTTGATGGTGTGACGTAGCCCGCGATCGAATTGAGCAGCGTAGATTTCCCGCACCCTGATGGGCCGAGGATGCAGACGAATGTTCCAGGTTCGATCTCGACGGATGTTTCGCTGACAGCGACATGGCGCGTATCACCCGACCCAAATACAACCGATACATCTGAAATGCTGACATGACCCTGGTCCGACCGCACGCTGCGCCCGGGTTTTTTGGCAGCTTCGAGTGGCTGGCCTGTTTCTGGGGCCGACTTCACCAATCCGAACATTCAGACCATCCAATCTTGCGCTGTTTTGTTTGACATGTGGCGGGTAAGGCGTGTTTTCGGAGTTTTGAAATTGAGCTGGACTGTGTTTTTGGCTTAGGCACTTTTCATGCCCAACTCACGCGCGTCCAGCATGGGTCTATCCTGAAACGGTCTTGCCAAATCGTGTGCGAGGCGGCTTTGCAGATCTCAGTGACGTGGGTACGACGCTTGCTGCCGACGTCGAACGACCCGTGACGGTGTCGCGCAATGGCAAACGCGCCTGGACCAGAAGCCCGACCGCGAGGAGCGTGAAGCCGGCGAGCGCCACCAACGTTCCAGCGGGTTCAAGCCAGTTGGCCATGGCAACACTCATGCCGAGCATGGCAAGCCCAACGATCCAAGATGGGGTTGCGCAGCAGACAACCCAGCTCATGGTGGCACCGGTGAGTGCGACCAATGACGTGCCGGCGCCGGTGGCCATCAAGGGTGCGATGGCTTGACGTGTGCAGCTGCGTTCGCGCTCGTGAAAGAGCGCCCACATGGTTGCGACGATCATTGCGAGGACGACTATCACAAGCATCTTGATGGGGATCAGGTTGAGGCTCCACTCGGAGATCCCGTTGCCGAACGACATGTTCATGTAGCCGACTTCCAGCAGCCATTCCTCGGTGATGATTGGCGCCATATCGATCCAGGATGGGGTGGATTGGATGATGGTCCAAACGTTGCCCGGCCAATCGTAGCCCGTGATGTAGTTTGGCCAATTGCCGAACCGCCAGATCATGCTCAGCAGCAATCCGACATAATACGTGACGACGAACCCGATCGTGATCGTCAGCCAGACTGCAAAGTTACGGGATACCGCAGTCTGAATATTTGTGACCGAAGTGCTGATCATCTCGCTTTCTCCTGCCATCTGAGGAAAGGACGGGTCATGAGTTGCACGAGGTAGGTGCAACCGGTTCCTAAGAACCCAATGCACAACATGCCGACCACGATGTCTTCGTAGTTGATGAGTGAGTAGGCATTCCAGGTGAAGTAACCGATGCCGTACTGGCCAGAGATGATTTCACCAGCCAGAAGTGAGAACCACGACACGCCCATGCCGACTGCGAGTCCGGTGGCAATACTCGGAAGGGCGGCGGGTAAAACCACATGCCGGAAGATCTGTGTGCGCTTAGCACCCAGGGATCGGGCTGCGCGGATCAACACCTCTGGTGTTTGCTCAACGCCGTGCATCGTGTTCAAGACGATCGGGAAGAGTGCGCCGAGGAACGTGATGTAGATGATCGAGGCTTCCTCGGTCGGCCACATCAAAATCGCGAGGGGGATCCATGCAACGGCTGGAATAGGCCGAATGATTTCGATGTAGGGCATCATTATGTCTCGGGCGATCTGTGATCGTCCCATCGCGAGCCCAATGCCAATCCCGAGGATGACGGCGAGGGCGTACCCATAAAAGATGCGCTGCAGGCTGACGAGGATGTGGATGTAGAATTCGGTTCCGCCCAGTTGGGTCAGGAAAGCGCTCCATACTGTGAGAGGGTCGGGGACGTTTTCGAAGTTGATGTAGTAGTTGAGATTGACGGTGGTGGCCCAATGCCAGAAGAGGACCCCAACTGACAATGCGGCCAGTCGGATACCCCAACGGCGCACATGTTCGTTCTCAAATACGGACCCGGCAAGTGTTGTGATGCTACTGTTGGATTGGCGTGGTGTGGCGCCGGTTGCCGCGGCCGCCTGACCGGCTGCCGGTGGGATGGGCAAAGGTTCCAATGAAGGGCTCACAGCTCCTGATTTCGTGGTTGCACCTGACGGACCTGACGACGGTTGGGTGCGCTTATTGAGCGGTACCACGGCAGCGTCTGCTGGCATTCTGGGCTCCTCACGTCGGTGTTTCGTGCGTTCGAACTTTAGGTCGTCATTCAGAGCCCCTTACGCGAAGAGGCTCTGACGAACAGGGCGCCAACTGGATCATGTCGTGGCGTGATCCTTGGGTAAACTCAGGCCTTGGGTAAACTCAGGCCTTGGGTAAACTCAGGCCTTGGGCAAACGCAGGCTTGGGGCACAAGCAGGCTTAGTGCAGTTGAATGAGGCCAGGCGCATGCGTTGGCGTCCAACCCACCGATTGATGGGTTGGGCGCAAACTGGATGTGACCTAGGAGGCCATCGTGGACAGAGCAGCTTCAAAGTCGATGACTTTGCCACCACCTTTTGCCGCGTACGCTTCGGCTTCCTTCTTGCGAAGGAACGTCGCGAACGTGCCGTCTTCATTTTTGACATAAACGGCGGTTTTGCCGAACAGCTTCAGGCCGGTTTCTGCATCGTAAACATACGTTGCGTTCAGCTTCTGACCGACTGCGCGGAACTCAGCAACAGCCTTCAGGAACGATGGCAGATCTGTGTACGTTTGAATGCCGTCACGTGCGTGCCAGATTTCCATCGGCAGGCCTTTGTTGGCGACCACCGGGTCAACAATTTTGGCTTTGTCGGCCTCATAGTCGACGCCCATGTCTTTGTAGGCTGCCCGCAGGTAGTCTTCTGTGATCCACTTGTTGAAATCGAGCGGTGGGATCGCCTTTTCACGCTCAAGCACACCGTGGTTGAGTTTGAGGGCATCGATCCACGCATCCTTGATGGATGGTTCCAACGTCAGGTGACCACCTTTGGAGAAGTACAGGTAGAGGACTTCTTTTTCGACACCGGTCCATTTTTCCATGAGGTCCGTTGCCTTGATTGGATCAGCTTCAATCCACTTTCCAGCGTCATAGACGGCTTTGATGAAGGCCTGGACGACGAGCGGGTGTTCCTTGGCGAAGTCTTCGCGGACGACCACCCCGTGGAGGTAGGGAACACCGGTTTCACTGCCGTCGTAGATTTTCCGGCCGGTGCCGCGGAATTCCATCAATTCCGACCATGGGCAGAAATCTGAGTGCGCGTCGATCTTGCCGGCTGCGATGTTGGCTGCACCAACGGCAGGCGACTGGTTTTTCAGTTGAATTTTGGAGACAGGTATTTCGTTGTCCTGCAGCGCTTTGAGGAGCATGCCCCAGGCTGCGCTACCGACTGGTGTCGAGACGGACTTGCCTTCAAGCTCAGAGAATTCGTAGATGTCCGATTTGACGGGAACGACGATGGCATTGCCGGACCCTTTGAGGTTGTAGCCGGTGCCAGCGACGTAGACTGTGCGAAGGCTATCGGTGGCTTGGAATTTCGCGCCATTGACGATCAATGGATAGTCACCCATCACGCCGAAGTTCAATTTGTTGGCCAGCATCTGGTTTGTGATCGGACCGCCGGAGGAATAATCGCTCCAGGAAATGTCGTAAGTGACATCTTTGTATTTGCCGGTTTTGGGAAGATGCTTTTCAAGCAGCTTCAACTCTTTGACCACGATCCCGGCAGTATAGGTGTCCGTACACATACTCTGGTGGCCGACAGCAATTTTGATGGTTTCGCCCGCTTGCAGCGTCGCCGTGGAGGTGATGAGGGCAACCGCCCCCAATACAGATCTCAAACGCGTGCTCATATATGGCTCCTTGACTGGTGACCGCTTGTCTTTATTGACCCCTTTCTAATGGCAATGGCCGTGCCAAGATGTTGAAAAATCGGGCGAAATTCTTCAAGCTCTTGTAATTAAGACATTTTTAACATGCTCAGCGTCGTTTCTATTGCACGCAACCAAATGGTTAAAAGAACGTTTGGAAGGCGGTGTGCCGCCAAATCAAGCAGCTGACTTTTGCGCGTCTTCCGTGGGAATAGAACAAGCGGGGGGATTGAGCTGATCTGTTCATAAGCCGGGTTCGACTTTAGACCAATAGCAACTGCCGCAGCTCAGGCATCCGCCTGAGAGGCAGGTTGCCATGGCTGGCTGGGCGCGATTTGGCAAAATGCTGTGGTGGGTAAGACAGTAGTGGTGACTGGCAATGGTGGTGGCTGGCGGCGAAACCGAATTGGAAACGCCCCAATGCTTGCTCAGCTTACCAACGGGGAATGCGCGCATGAAAACGCATGGCATCAAGCCTAGCGTAAATCTCTTCGGCAGCCAGAGTTTGGCCTGAGTTATCGTGGGTCTTGCGCAACAATCTGATCACCGGCTCCGCAGACGAGATATCGAGGATGGGCGCATAGCAGGCATCGATCTGCGTAACGTCAATCTCTACGTCGGCGTATCCCAGCTCAACGCCGATGTGATTTTCAAGCAGCAGAAAAACATCCTGGTTGGCCAGGTCCAGGGTCATCAGCCGTCGTCCGAGCTTGATCGGGTAATGGCTGATGTCCAATGAAACGACGGTGTGCCCCGCCAAACGCGAGCGCACCAAACGGGTCACCGTGTCTTCGCGGTGAACACCCAGCGCTTTGGCCGTGGCCTCATCAGCTGGAACTTCCGACAATTCCAGAACGTTGGAGCTGGTCTCAATCCCAAACGGTGCCATCATTTCACCGAAGCTTTCCAACCGCTCAAGGCTGGCATCTGCGCGCAGCCTTGCCACAAAGTAACCTTTGCCGCGTTGAGCGACGACAAGGCCGGATTGGCGGAGCGCGTCAAACGCCTGGCGCGCGGTGACGCGGCTGACGTTGAACTGGGCCATGATGTCATGCTCGCTCGGGAGCTGTGCACCACAGGCAAACTCTCCTGAGGAGATGCGATCAGAGAGCCAGTTTCGGATGGTTTCGTATTTAAGTGTGCGCGCGCTCGGATTGACCGGTTTGGCCAGCTCAGGTCGGGGTAGTATCATGGCAACATCCCTCCTCACCCAGTCGCGATGCCCGTGGCAAACAGGCAAAAGGCCAAACTTTGGCTAACCGATGAACCCTGTGGCCGAACGGTGCACCGGTGAGCGCGTCAAACTGGATTCAAGGTTGGGGCATGTTGCAGCGCTGGTTGACCACTTGGTCTCTAACATAGCTGATGCACCCATAGGTCCAAATCCCTTTAACCTTTTTGATCCTTTGCTTGGGCCACCTTCAGCTGGTCAAGCGCCCAACGCACTGTCTTGCGGACGTCAGGATCGTCGTCGTGATCATATGGGCTCAGATAGTGTTCGCTTCCAGGTGCTGCAATTTCACCCAGCGCGGCTGCTGTTTCCTTGCGCAAATTGGCAGACTGATCGGGTGCCAGGTTTGGTCCAATCAAATCGACCGCTTCGGCTACTTTCATCTTGCCCAAACTTCGTGTCGCCTTGAGTGCGACCTGCCAATAGCTATCGCCCATGGCGGTCATGAGTGCTGTGGCGGCCTCAGTTGTTTTCGGGAAACGCGCAGCCGTCTCAGCCGCTGTTTCGCGCACCATCCAATCCTCATCGCCCAGCGCATCGATCACGGTCTCATTGGCGATTTTGACCTGCGAGAACGATAAGGCGCTTACGGCTGCGCGGCGGACCATGGGTTCGGCGTCTGTGGTTGCAGCTTTCAAGGCCGGGATAGCCTCTTCCAACTTGAGGAACCCTATGACGCTGACAGCTTCCGCGCGGACCTTTGGATCAGCATCGCTCAAAGCACCAAGTGCTGCCTTCAGTGTGTCGGGGCGGCGCAATTCGCGCAGGGCCCGCAATGAGGCCGCCCGGACGAAGGCGCTGTCGTGGGTTACGAACGGCAGAATGGCATCGACCGCTTCAGGATCTTTGAGTTCAGCCATGGCCTTTGCGGCTGCGCCAGCGACGGCGTCTTCGCTGTCAACCACGGCAAGTAGCAAAGCCTTCGCTGCTTCAATACCGTCATATTCTTCAAGGGCACGCGCGCACTGTTCACGCACGCCGGCGTCAGCATCCGTCAGGCCCTCTGCAAGCAACGGGATGGCTCCGGGGTCACCGAGGTCTGCAAGCTCCATGATTGCGACCCGCCGCTCACCAGCATCCTCAGACTTCAGGCGCTCGGCCAACTCATCCAGTTCTGCATAGTCTTCGAAAAGGTCGGACATGGTGGCGCTCCTAAATTCAAACCTGAGTTGTCAGGCAGATGCTGGCATTGGCGAGATCGCGACGAGCCGTACAGCCTTTACTTCAACAGGTAAGGCAGGTTGACTTTGACGGCACCTGTTGGGCAGTCGGCCTCGCATGGCATACAGTACCAGCATTCATCATAGGCCATGTAGGCTTTCTGGCTCTCTTCGTTGAGGCGCAAGACATCGAGCGGGCACACGTCGATACAAACGCGACAGCCTTTTTCTGCGATGCATTTTTCGTCGTCGACTACAACGGGAACCGTGGAGGATTGATGGGCGAGTGGCATGGTCGATCCTTGGGAAATGAGAGCCGGGGGAAATGTTGGGCTTTGGACGCCAGCAGCGGTGTTTCAACTGCTGGCGGAGCTTCGTTCGTTATGCGTCAGGCTGTCGCCGTGATGCGTTGCTTGGAGTAGAGGTCCTTCTCGTCGTCTGAAATTGGAACGACGTATTCCTCGATGGCCTGCTTTTCGCTCGTCATCTTGCCGTCCTGCTTGGACAGCAATGTGTGACAGAACCAATCTTCATTGTTCTTTTCGGGATAATCCGTCCGCAGGTGATAAAGACCCCAGCGGCTTTCTTCCCTGTAGAGCGAGGAATGGGCGGCCATATCGGCACAATCGAGGATCGAAGCGGCTTCAAGCGACCGCATCAACTCGTGCGAATTGCGCACCATCATGTTTTCGGTCATGTCTTCGCGGACTTCAGCAAGCCGTTTCTGTCCGAGTTCAAACTTCATCGTCACCTTCGGCGGTTGAAGGTAATCGTTCACAAGACGACGCGTCTTATACTCGATCTGGTTGGGTGGAATGCCGTCTTCCCGCTTCGTGGGTGCCATGACGCGATCCTGTTCACGCTTCACGTCACCAGCATCGAATTCAGCCAAGTCGACTTCGTTAGCATAGGCCATGGCGTCTTCACCGGCGATGGCGCCGTTGGTGAATGCGCCCAGCATGTAGTTGTGGGGGACGCTGGCCATGTCACCAGCGGCGTAAAGTCCCGGGACGGTCGTTCTAGCGAATTCGTCGACGAATACGCCCGACGCGCTGTGGCCCGAACAGAAGCCGATTTCCGAAATATGCATCTCCACCATGTCTTTGGAGTAGTGCATGTTCCGGCCTTCGTGGAAGTGCCCCCGAGTCGGCCGCTCGACGTTGTGGAGCGTGTGGGAGATTTCTTCGACGGTCTTTTCGTGCAGGTGGTTCATCTTCAGAAACACCGGGCCCTTGCCCGACTGAAGCTCATTGAAGAATTCCAGCATCATCTGACCCGACCAGTAGTCGCATTCAATAAAGCGCGCACCTTCGTTGTTTGCGGTATAAGCCCCAAACGGACCCGCTACGTAGGCGCAGGCGGGCCCATTGTAATCCTTAATCAATGGGTTGATCTGGAAGCATTCCAGGTTCGCGAGCTTGGCGCCGGCGTGGTAGGCCATGGCATACCCATCGCCTGAGTTGGCGGCGTTTTCGTATGTGCCGAACATATAGCCTGACGTTGGCAGACCCAACCGGCCGGCAGCACCCATACACAAAATGACAGCTTTTGCGCGGACGACGAGAAATTCGCCCGTGCGTGTATTCACGCCGATCGCGCCGGCGATGCGGCCATCCTGCGCCGTCAGCAGCCGCGTGGCCAGGTAACGGTTGGAGATCAGGAGACGTGCGCGACGCAACTGGCGGTAAAGCGCTTTCTTGACCGTATCGCCGTTTGGCATCGGCAACACGTAAGTTCCGATGTGGTGGACCTTCTTGACGTCAAAATCACCGTTTTCGTTTTTCAGAAAACGAATGCCGAAGCTGTCCAACTCCTGGATGATGTCAAAGCAGTTTTCAGCGTACTTCAGAACAGGCTTTTGATCGACAATGCCGTCATTGGCGATCGTGATTTCTTTTACGTACTGCTCTGGGGTTGCGTATCCTGGGATCACGGCGTTGTTCAAGCCGTCCATTCCCATCGAGATTGCGCCTGACCGCTTCACGTTGGCTTTTTCGAGCAGGATGACTTTGGCGTTCGGGTTTTTCTGTTTTGCTTTCAAGGCTGCCATCGGCCCGGCCGTGCCACCGCCAATGACGAGGACGTCGCAGGAAACTTCGGACAGACCGTCTTTGATTTCGTCCATGGCCATGAATTGGTTCCTTCAGGTCAAAAATCGGTTTTTAGGTATGGTTCGCAGGGCCTTGTGTTGGTTTTGGTCTAGGCCGCGATGAAGTCTTCGACTGTTGGGAGTGCCGCTAGTTCTCGCAGCAGTCCCCAAGGGTAAATGCCGCGATCATGTCCATCTGAGAAACTCAGGTTGATCGCGTATCGCCCAATTGCTTTTGTCGCTGTCAGCTTGACGGTGCCAGCGGCGGGTGCAGTGACACCATCCATCCGGCGACGCTTGCCAGCGGCTGACGGACACATGCTCCATAGCAATGTCGCGTCCAACCGGTCCGTCCGGTCAGCCGTCCAAGACACGCGCAGGATCGCACCGTCTTCAACGATTTGCACGTTAATGGGCGCTTCGGAACTGGTTTGGTCTGAACTGAGCGGGTGTTTTGCATCCATACCCCGAACGTGGCGCTGCCGCCGCGCTGTCGATAGCAATTAGTTGCCAACCCCAGAATAAATGCATTTGAAGCTGTGGGTTTGTTTATTTTGTTCATTGAAAACATATGTTTAAAAGCGCGATGCGGCTGCCTGCCGTTCTAAGCGGCGGCGCTTGGCAACTCGTTGACATACGCCGAGCCGGTGGGCGCGCTAGTCATTCGCGTAACACACCGCCAGCAACACCGGGGAAGCCGCCCATGAGCGCTTTTTACAATGAGACTGTTTTGGATGTCCGCCACTGGACTGACACGCTCTTCAGCTTCACGACCACGCGAGACGAAGCGTTCCGATTTGATAACGGGCAGTTCACCATGATGGGGATTGAGGTCGAAGGGCGGCCTCTCGTGCGCGCCTATTCCATGGTCAGCCCGAACTACGAAGAAACACTGGAATGGTTTTCCATCAAGGTGCCGGACGGCCCTCTCACCTCGCGTCTTCAACACGTGAAGGAAGGCGACAAGATTCTCGTGAGTAAGAAGCCCGTCGGCACGCTGATTGTCGACAATTTGAAGCCGGGTAAGACGCTTTATCTGCTTTCGACGGGGACCGGCCTTGCGCCCTTTATGAGCATTATTCGTGACCCCGAAAGCTATGAACGGTTTGAGCGCATTGTTCTTGTGCATGGCTGCCGCGTCGTGGCCGAATTGGCCTACGGTGACCTGATCACAGAAGCGCTTCCCGAACACGATTACATCGGTGATGAGGTGCGGGAAAAGCTGATCTATTATCCAACAGTGACGCGGGAGCCTTATCGTAACAAGGGCCGGATCACGGATTTGATCACATCTGGAAAGTTGTTCGAGGACCTCGGGCTGCCGCCACTCAGCCTTGAGGATGACCGGATTATGCTGTGTGGAAACCCGGACCTTATCACGGACATGCGCGGTATTCTCGACGCGGCTGGCTTTGTCGAAGGCTCTAGCGGTGAACCTGGTGAATATGTGATCGAGAAGGCTTTCGTTGAGAAATAAGGAGCGAGGCTTTTGAGGATCGAGGCTTTTGCCGGTCGCTTCTATTTGATGGATAGGGCGGCGGGCCCTGCTTTGATCGAGCAGCGTTTTTTACACAAGTTTGAGCCCTTAACGGTGCTTCCTGATCACTCGTGCAGCATGACTGATTTGCAGAGCAGGCGTTCGTCAGTTCGTTCGAAGGTTTCGGACAATAGGCCGAGCTTGATCCAGGACGGCATCGGCCATGGCGGCCTGGCCCTCGGCCGTGGGGTGAAATGCGCCGCCGAACGTGGTCGCTTTCAACAGATCTGAGGGACGATAGTTGCCAGCGCCTCGGCGTTCGCGGAGGAGATCACTCGATAAGTCGATGTGTGATGTCAAGAACGCGTCGTTCGACGTGCGCATCCACCTTTGTCGGGGCGCATAGGGCCGGTAAGAGGATGGTGGATGCGGGTTCCATCTCCCGTTCTGCCATCGCGGCAGCCGCAGCTGATTCTCAAGCTCGCCGTTCCGCTTTTCATGTCCTGCACACAGGCCGCGCCCTGCAAATCGCATGCGGTGTGTATCAGCGAACGTCCAACCATAATTTACAGCGGTCCGTTTCAAAAGCTGGTTCAGCTCAGCTGAGACCCGCTCGGCCTGAGATGTGCGGCGTTTGTCGAGCCGGTATCCAGGAAAGCCATCCATGCCGGCATCATTGAACTGTCCACAAATACCACCTGTAGCCGCCTTCATGGCGATGACCGGATAGCTGGTGAGGATCACGCGATGCGGCTCCTTCCAGGGTATATGCAAATGCGTGTGCAAAGCGCGGCGCAACAGCTTGAGGCGTGAGCGCAATTCGCCAAAGCGTGCCCGGGCATCTCTTGGGGTGTACAGTTGCTCGGTCAGCTGACTGATGCGGCGCAAGGGTGAACGGTCAACGAGGATGGCATTCGCGATCAGCTTTGCAAATCCGATGTCATTGCCGCCGATTGACATGAGCACGAGGTCGATTTTCCGCGCCATTTTGGGCGGGCATCGCTCAAGCATCAATCCGTCGAGTGCAGCGACGCGACCACCGTCGGTAAACCCAGATGCATAGTTGCGCTGCTCGACAGCTCGTCCGGCACATTGCGCAACGGCGACCTGGCCGATCTGTGAGCGCCGCGAGCCACTTGGAAATCGCTCGACACCTTGCCAGGCCTGCAAAAGGCCGGTTGTGATTTCAGCTCCAGAACACGCAAGTCCAAGGAACGTTACAGCCCGATGGGGATCGTCGAATGCAAGTTTGAGTGCCACCCTCAGTTGATGGGAGTAGAGGGAGCGGTGGCAGGGCTGGCTGAGCCAGAATGCGCTGGGGCCGATCAATTCGCGTCCCTGGTAGACGATCGAGGCTGGTTTGCGTCGCGGGTAGCCGCTCAGATCAAAACCTTGCACGGAGCCGAAGCCAGCGGCAGCATCATCGCGCCACCGGACGGGCCGGTCCGGGTTACCGTCACCTGAAGCATATGAATCGCCAAGGCCGACGATGAGCAGATCTGCGACCTGGACCGACGTCTGTGCCACGGTCCGCCCATTCAGCGAGACCTTCAGACGCCCACCGGTTGGGAACGGGATGTCCAGATGGATCCGTTCAGCGCACGGTTTCGATATGCTGCGCCAAGATCCCGAGCGTTTCCCTGCGGGTGAAAAATGCCAGACGCAGTTGGCACCTTTTCCGAAAAGACCCGGGAGGCTGGCTGTAATGGAATGGGATTGCGGGTTCATGTACGCGTCCAGCCCACCACACGCGCTGTGATCCTGGCGAAAAAGGTCCCAGCAGGTTTTGAGGAAAATCTGTTCGGCCCAGCCAAATGAGGCGCGTTGGGATAGGATGCGTTCTGCACCCAGGACTGACCCGCCTTTGCGTGCTGCTTTGCGATGGCGTTCTGTATCGACTGCGTCCGTAAAGAACCGGAAGGGGTTCTCGACCCGCCACTCGATTGTTGGTTCTGAAGCGCGCGCTGGGCAGATTGCGATCACGCCACAGATCACCAGGACGACAGTTAACATTCGCATCAGTATAACCAGCCTCGCTGCGCTCAATGGCTCAGTTGTGATACCGGGGAACGTCGTTGTCCCACTGCCCCCCGGCATCATGGGTACGATCTTGATTAGAACAGGTACTTCGCGGTGATTTCGATGGCTTTGGCGCCCGGAACCACGCGCGCTTTGTCGAATGTGGGACGGTTCATCGGGCCGATATCAGGGTTGTTTGCCAGCCCGACCCCGGATGTTGGCATCCCAAGAAAGTTGGTCTGCGGTTTGCCGGTCCGCTGCTCGTCGTGGAACATCGACACTGCGATCGCCTCAGGTGGAATGTCGCCAAATGCGACGCTCGGATTGGCAGCGGGTGCGGCCAGTTTCTTCCACGGCCTGCCGGTTCCACAGTTGGGAAAACCCTTGTCTTGTGCACGCCATACACAGACGACGACATCACCTTGTGTGTTGCGCAAACCGTTGACGGTAACGTCCAAGGCATCCGCGGGGATGGTGTGTGAGGTGACAAGCAGGCCCGCGAGGAGGCCAAGCGTAGGCAAGTGCCGGAAACGATTGTTCATCGTGCGACTCCGTATTGATTTGTGTGTGTTTGAACGGGGATTGCAGTCTCCAGCTGCAGTGCAGACAGGGGGATGCAAAGGTGGTGGTCTAACTCATCTTTCGTCTTTCACGATGCGTCCGTCCTCCATGGTGATGATCCTATCGGCCATTTCGAGGATCCGGTTGTCGTGGGTGACCATCAAGATTGTCGTGCCACGTGCCTCGGCTAGGCCCTTCAGCATTCTCACGACTTGATGGCCGCTCTCCTTGTCGAGAGCCGCGGTGGGCTCGTCGGCAAAAACGATGTCGGGGTTGCCAACCAGGGCACGGGCCACGGCGACGCGCTGGTTCTGGCCACCTGATAAATTGGCCGGCAGATAGTCGAGCCGTTCGTCAAGGCCAAGTAGTGTCAGCGTGTGTGCGGCCGCTTTCTTCCAGTCCTGCTGGATATCCGAGCCATGCACATCAAGGCCCATCCGTACGTTTTGCATGGCAGTTAAGCTGTTGTGCAGATTGTGCGACTGGAAAATAAAACCCATACGCCGCCGACATGACACCAGAACGTCTTCCGAGGCACCGTTCAGCTCTTGTCCGAAAAGCTTGGCGCTGCCATCTTCGACACTTCGCAAACACCCAACGAGCGTTAACAGCGTGGTCTTGCCGGACCCGGATGCGCCCATCAGGATGGTCAGTTCGCCACGATTGATTGTCAGGTCGATGTCGAACAAGACCTGTTTTCTGGCTTCACCTGCCCCGAAGGAATGACTGAGCCGGTTGGTGACAATCGGCGTCAAGGCCTCGTTCAATTTCTGCAGTGTGGGAAAGGCGATGGGTTGCGCGACGGGAGCGTCCATTCCAGCCTCCTAGAACAGATCTGCGGGATCAGCGGCGGCCAGTCGCTGCGTCGCGATTGCGCCGGAGATCGTGCACATGAGAATGGTACCGGCGAGGACCATGAATGGCCGTGTGGCATCCATGATGATGGGTAGGCCCGTTGCTGCGGAGGCACCGGCATAAAGGGCAAGCGAGACGACGAAGCCGGGTATGAAACCCAGCAGAGCCAGGATGATTGCTTCTTCGAAGACAATGCCAAGGAAAAAGCTCTGCCGGTAACCGATGGCTTTAAAGGTTGCGTATTCGCCGAGGTGGTCGGCGACGTCGGTCGACAGGACCTGGTAGACGATGATCATCCCGACGACGATACCGATTGCGACACCGAAGCCGAATATGAGGCCAACGGGCCGTTCCATCAGTTGATAGGCTTGGTCGGCATTTGCGGCATCGTCGCGTGTCTGAACAACGGTATCGACAACTGGAAGTGCAGACCGGAGGCGTTGTGTCAGGATTGGTGCGGGCGTGTCAGGGGCTCGTTTGACGAAGACGTAGTTGGGCGCGCCAGAAGCCCGGTTTGGAAACAGGCGCAAGAACGTCTGGTCCGAGACAATCATGTATCCATCAGCGTCAAACCCTGCACCCACGGTGAAAAGGCCTTCAACGCTGAGGGTTCGTCCCCTCGCTTCGAATGCATAGGATTTGCCGTCGTCAATCTCTTCGAACAGCGTTTTTGGGACACCGCGTGTCGTACGATCTATCAAGGCGACATCTTCAAGTCGTATCCGGTTCTGCATGGTTGCAATCTCGGTGTTCTTGAAGGGCAAGACATCTGGATCGATGCCAAAGACGCGCAGACTGCTTGTTCCGCCTTCATCCCGTTCCCACTCAAGTGTTCCCACGTAAACCGGCGTGGCACTTTGCGTGCCTGCAACGGACAGTGCCTCGTACATCCGTTGGCGGGGAATGGTCCCAGCATCTGAAAGGGTATTGGTTTCTGGCGAATAAATGAGGATGTCGGCGTCGAATATTCCGTACGGTAGCTTGGTTGAGACCGCCAAGGCGCCGAGAAAACCAAGCTGCATGAAAATCAAGATGTTGGCAAACGCCACACCGGCGAGCGCTGCGAGCAGCCGCATGCGGTTGTGTGAGAGCTGCAGCCATCCGATGGGCAGGCGGCCTAGAATGCGCGTCAGGAGCAGGGTCATGGCTGTCCTCGCGTGCTGATCCTGGCCTCGACTTGCAGGCCTGTGAAACGAGAAGCACGGCGTGATGAGGGCGCATCGAGACCAACGATGACCTCAACGACACGGGCATCCGTGTTTGCCGCTGGATCTTGTCCGATGACCGATTGGCGTTTCACTTTGAGGCCGATGCGTCGGATGCTGCCATCGAGTTTGTCGGGTAATGCCACCGCCGACAATTCCACCGCATCGCCGATCGAGACCTTGCCGATCTGGCTCTGATAAACGTCGAGTTCTGCGGTCATCTGGCCGACGTTGCCGAGTTCAAGCAAACCTTGTTCGCCGGGCTTTTCCCCGGCGCGTGCATTGACTTGCAGGACCGTGCCGGAGATTGGAGCGCGGATGTAGGCTTGTTCAAAGTCCTGCTTGATGCGCTGGAGTTCAGCTTTGGCGGCATCCACGTTGCGCATGGCGAGACGCACGTCGGGCTGGCTTGAAATGTCCTGGCCGACATAGCGTGAGACGGTTGCCTTTTGTCTCTCGACTTCGCGTTCGGCCTCACGCAATTCGGCGAGCCTGTCGTCGTACGATGCACGGGATACAATCTTTTTCTCGTAGAGCCGCTCAGTCCGTTCGAAACTCTGGCGTGCGCGCAAGGCGGCGGCTTCGGCCTTGGCAAGCGTTGCCTGCGATTCTTCCAAACTCGCGCGGACCGATGCACGTGACTGGTCCAGGGCGGCTTCACGTACAGCGACCGTGGAACGTGCTGACGCCACCGCCGAAGCCAGACGTGCTTCGTCATCCAGTACGGCAAGGATATGACCACGTTCAACCGTATCTCCCTCCGTCACCCTTAAGTCAGAAATGCGGGCATCGCGGACCCCTGAGGCGGGTGCCACTGTGACGACTTTGCCGGCGGGCACGAGCCGTCCGAGTGCGATAATTGTATTGGCTGCAACCTGAGTTGCGCTGGGTGCGGGAGGCTTGGGTGCTGGAATGGCGATCGGCGTCGATGTTCCAGCGCCTGGTTCAAGCCCCAGCGTTTGCATGGCCCACTGAAGGCCGGGTGGTTGCCGGTAAAGACCGACAATGCCGCCGACGGCTACTGACGTAAGCACGAGCGCGACGAGAGCCAGGCTGCGCGGGTGCCAGCGATGTTCGACCGGCGGATTGGCGCTGTCGCCGGTTGGCTGACGCTGCACTGCCACGATCGGCAGATCAGGTTTGGCCTCGTGTTCTGAGGAGAGGGCGACGTATTCTGCGCGCTGCAGGGCGTCGTTGGTGTTGGCCGCATTGCTCATGTTTCATCCAGATCCTAGAGTTCGGCCACCGAGCGAAAATCGTTCGATGATTTAATGACCGACGAGTCAGTCATTAATATGGCAGAGTTTTGACGTGCGCAAGGCGCAAGAATTAGGACGTTCAAATGGTCCCTAGACATCCGGTTCAAAAACAAGCGCCCTCAAAAAGGGGCCGCCCCAGGCGGGGAACCCGCGAGGCTGAAATCCTGGAGGCAGGCTTCCAGGAATTTGCCGAAAAAGGGTTTGATGCGGCGCGGCTGGATGAGGTGGCTGCACGGGCAGGCGTCGCCAAGGGCACACTTTATCTCTACTGCGAAAGCAAGGAGGCGCTTTTCGAGGCAGCCGTCAGGTCACGTATTCAGCCGGTCGTCGGGAGGGTCCGGCGTTTGGCCGAGTTTTATCCGGGCCCGACGCGGTTCTTGCTGCGCATGATCATCCGGTTCATGTACCGTCAGATCGCCAGAGGTGAATTGGGAGCGGTCATGCGGATTGTTATTTCCGAGGGCAACCGGTTCCCCGCAATTACTGAGTTCTACCATCGAGAGTTCATCGGTCAGATGAACAAGCTCATTGAAACGATCGTCGCGAAGGGGGTTGCGAGGGGCGAGATGCGCGATGGTGCGGCCACGCGCTTGCCGATGGTTATTATCGGGCCAGGTGTCATGGCTGCGATCTGGCAGATGACGTTCCAGCCGCATCACCCGATTGACTTGGACGCGTTCTATGAGGCCCACGTGGACCTGATCATGAACGGCATCAGTCGGGAGTCGACCTGATGATTGGTGAGCATCCGGCGGCGCGTCAGTTCTGGACGTGTCGGAATAGATGTGGACGGCTGGTGGGGAGTATTGGCCGACACAGAAACGCGTCCCGTCTCTGACATGAGCTGGTGGCGTCAGGTTATGAGGCGCGCGCGGTCTTTATCGTTGTTGGGGTTCCGGCGGCGGGGAGCGCATCAATCGTTGCCGTTAGGGCCTGTTCGAGATCGTTCAGCATTGACGCGTCTCGCACAAGGGTTTGGTCCCGTGCGGCGGTCTCGATCTCATCGCACAGATCACCGACGCGTAGCGCGCCGATGTTGCGGGACAACGACTTGAGGGCGTGCACGGCCTCCGCGATTTCAAGGTCATCACCGGAGCCCCACATCCCGTTGATTGCGCTTAGCGCGTCTGGTGCGTGCAGCCGGTAAAGACCGATCACGCGATTGATGAGTTCGAAGTCGTCACCACCCATCGCGGCTATGTCTTGCAGGATGCTTTCATCGATCAATTGGGTGTCCCCACCGCTTGGGTCATGAGCAACGTCTCGAACGTGTTCGCCCGTCGAGGTTGGCGGTGCTGACTGACTGTCGGAATGAGCTGACGTGTCGTGTGCGGCCATTGCATTGTCGTCGGCTGGTTCAGGTTGCGTTGCAAGGTGCGGCAGCCATGTCGCCAGGCAGCGCTCTAGTATGTCGATTGTGAAAGGCTTGGTGACGCAATCGTCCATGCCTGAGTCGCGCCAGACCTCCGCTTGTGGACCGACAACATGGGCTGTCAATGCAACGATCGGCAACCGCGCGCCGCCGACTGTTTCCTCATGGGCGCGGATGCTGCGTGTTGCTTCGAACCCGTCCATCACCGGCATGGACCCGTCCATAAAGACCAGGTCGTATGTTTCTGCCTGGACAGCTTCCAGGGCGGCCTTGCCGTTTGGCACGTTGATGGTTTCGACGCCCAGGCGACGCAATGCTTCGGTCAAGACCTCCCGGTTGACCGCACTGTCGTCGGCAGCCAAGACCCTTACGCCGGTGAATTGACGACGCGATGGTGGTGTCGCCTCGTTTGCGGTGGCATTTGACAGAGCCGACCAGTCACCCGTGATGAGCGCATCGAAAAGTGCGTCAACCTCGTCGTGACAGACAGGCCAGCCGAGCCTTGCGTCGAGCCGGCCGACGCTGCGCGCTGTCGCACCCGGTGCCGCTTTTCCGCTTTCGCCGATGCTCTGGCCATAGCTGTCGATCGCAATCCGGGCAATCGGCCTGTCTTCCAGCACGCTAAGGGCAGGCAATGGGGCCTTGCCGATGATTGCGACCACTGCGTCATCTGAGGCATGCGTCTCGTCGATGACGACGTCGGCCCCGAGGATCGTGAATCCTCGTCCCTGTGCAACCGCTTCCAGCGCCGTTCTGGTCGGTCCGCCTGGAATCGTCAGCACGATCTTTTTGGCTCCCGATGCGTCAGGTCGGCTGGTCTTTTCTTTGTCTGCTGCATCGACGGTTGTGACGGCGAAGTCGGCCACCAGTGAGAAACGTGATCCTTCACCAACGCGGCTTTCGACTTCGATGCGTCCTGACATGGCGCTTGCCAGACGTTGGCAGATGGCAAGGCCGATCCCTGTGCCACCAAACTTCCGCGTGGTCGTTTGATCGGCTTGTGTGAACGCGTCAAAAATGGCCGACAACCGGTCCTCTGGAATGCCGATACCTGTGTCCAGAACTGAAAACGACAGCGGACAGCCATCTGTTTCTTGTGCAGCGGATGCGCGTGAAATCTGGATCATCACGCCACCGGTTTCAGTGAACTTCAACGCGTTGTTGACCAGATTGGCGAGGACTTGGTGCAAACGTACCGGGTCTGCAATGATGGTGTCTGGAACATCGGCATCGACCCAACCAGAAATATCAAGCGACTTTGATGCGGCCCGCTCGCCGAACAGGCGCGTGACCTCATCCACCAATTTCCTGGGCCGAATGGGGATCGCTTCCAGCTCTAACTTGCCTGCCTCGATTTTGGAGAAGTCTAGAATATCATTGATGATCGCAAGCAAGGACTTGCCGGAACTGGCGATCACATCCGCATAGCGCTGCAGTTTAGGCGGCAGGCCGCTCGCCGATAAAAGCTCAGCGGTGACCAGTAGACCGTTCATGGGTGTACGAATCTCGTGGCTCATGGTTGCCAGGAAATCGGATTTTGCAGCATTTGCCTGCTGGGCCAGATCCGTGGCTTCGCGGAGCTCTGACGTTCTGGCTTCAACGGTCTGTTCCAGCGTGTTGCGGTGGTGAACCAGAGCTGCGTCGCGTTCGTGGATGTCACGCAACATGGTGTTGAACGAGTCTACCAAGTCTCCCGTTTCGTCACTGCTGACACGTTTGACAGCGTACTTGGCATAGTCGTGGTCCGTTTTGATCTCACGCATGGCTTTGGCCAGCGAGACGATCGGAGCCGTCACCGAACTCTCCAGCCGCAGTGCCAGCAAAATGGCGGCAAACGCAGCGAAAACCCCAAGCGCCATGGTTGTGACGATGCTGTCGAACAAAACTGAGCGCAGGTCCGAGACATCCGCGATAAGGATTAGGGAGGCTAGGTTTTCTCCACCCTGCACGATCGGTGCTTTGACCAGGAGCTGGCGAGCCTGCAATAGCCGCAGGAGACTGGGCCGCTTGTCTGTGTCCAGTGCATCGGCATCATCATCCAACAAGACGCCGTTTCCAAACTCGGCGATGAGATCTCCGTTGGTATCGATAATCTGTGCGAACTCAACCTTCGGCATCCGGCCAATGGCGCCCAAGGTTCGCATGACCTGGTGATAGTCACCCGCAGCTTGCGCAGGTGCGACGGCCGTCGCCAATGTGGCCGCCACTCCGTCCAACTGTGACAGCATGGCGTCGTAGCGCTTGTTGGCCATCAGCCAGCCAGATGCAACTGAAGCAAGACCGACCGCGAGAAGCACGGCGCAAACAGCAATGAAGATCAGCTTTGACCGGATCGACTGAAATCGACTGAGAACGCGCGGCATCGTTTGGAGGCCCTTTAATCCGAAGTGTTTCGAAAGTTAAGGGCGTCTATGTAAATATCTCATGTATTCACGGTTTATTAACTGCGATTTTCAACACGAAATTCATAAGCACAATGCATAATGACCGAACGGGTAATAATAAATGAATAGCAAACAACCCAGAAAGCTGAACGCGTGTCGCAGAAACCGAAAATCGAAACAGACAAACGCATTCGCGCTGTTGCGGTGGACGATGATCCCATCATTCTTCAGCTTTTGGAAAGCAAGCTCACGAACATGGGCTGTCAGGCGCTGCTTGCAAGCGACGGAGCTGAGGCCTGGAGTCTCATCCTCGATAAAAAGCCGGACATCGCCCTGGTTGACCTGGAGATGCCCAACATAGACGGGATTGCACTCATTCAGTGCATTCGAGGGCATCCGCGGACAAAGCATCTTCCTGTTGTCGTTGTGACGTCGCGGTCTGATCCGGCGGCGATCCAGAATGCTTTTGCCGCAGGTGCCACGTCGTTCCTGACCAAGCCACTGCAGTGGACGACATTTGAAAGTCATATTCAGTATCTCATGCGACTGACAGAGCGCGCCGTTCAAGCGTCTGCCCGCGCGGCCCGCGCGGAAGCCACTGTCCGCGTGAAGGATACGGTTCTGAGGCGCGCACTCTCGACCTGCAGTGAAGGAATGAGCGAGGCGCGGTGTCTTCTTGCAGCCCTGCGCGATGAGCTATCATCGTCCTCCGGCACGCCGGCAACGGCCAGCAAACTCGAGACGGTGATACAGATCTGCGGGGATGTAGAGAAGGCGATGCGCCAAACCGAAGCGCTCAGCAAAAACCTCTGCGGAAAGATCGATTCCAGCGCGGCGCGGGTGCCGCTGGTCAACGTCCTGGCAAATGCCCAGGCTGTGGTCGGGCCGTTGTCTCGTGAGTGCAATGTTCCTGTAGGGATCGTGCGGATGCCAGATCATGCCTATTTGGCTTGCGATGCTGAGAAACTCTCAAATGCGCTTGCTTGTTTGCTCGATAACGCGATCCGGTATGCTCCGTCGGGTACGTCTGTTTCGGTCGAAGTCGACGTTCACGAAGACTATATGCTCACCATCGCCGTGGAAGACCAGGGGCCTGGAATGGAGCCTGACTTCTCTGCCGCGGCCCTGGCAGCTTTCGATGATGTGGCCGAGGTGGACATCAGTCCTGAAGGGGTTGGCCTGCCACTCGTCAAAGCTGTGATGGAATCACACGGCGGTGCGCTGGAGATCAGATCGTTTCCCGGCGAGGGGACAACCGCACTGATGGTGCTACCGGCTGACCGGGTCTTCCTGGAAGAGCCGGAATATGCCTAAAGGCAACTGACCGGGCTGATCTATTTTAGTAGTCACTCGATCATTGATCCAGAAAACATAGTTGTTCCTTATTGAAACAAACCAGCACTATTTATTGGTGTTGGTGGCCGTCCGTTGTTTCAAATACGTAATAGTTGTTCGATAATATATTCGTGAGTAGCTCTTGTTGAACAACGACTAGACTTACTGTTTGTCGATGGAAAACTTGCTGTGAATGATCATAAAAAAAATAATATGTGGGCGAGGTTCCGAAACGACGTTTCAGCGACGTCGCTTGTTGGTTTTGCATTGATGCTGCCCGTCCTGTTGACCGTTTCGGTTGGCGGTTTCGACTACGCTTGGGCCGTTATGCAAAAGTCGGCACTGCAAGAGGCCGCTGATACGGCTGCGATCGCTGGTGGAAAAGAGCTGTCTCTTTCGGATTCGCGTCGTGAGAATGTCGAAGCCGTTGTTCGCGCCATGGTTCAACGCTCCATTGCCGATAACTCAAGAGCTCTTGTAAAGAAGACGCAACAAAAACCAACGGTGGATGCCAAAGTGACCGATGATCCGCTTCAGGTGACGGTGGTGATCAAGCAGCCCATCGGAGCGGTCGTCGGTGGACTTTTCGGTCTGGAGTTTCCACCGATCGAGATCACCAGTGTGGCGCGCGTCGTCGGCCAGCCAAACATTTGTGTGTTGGCATTGGACAGTGGTGCAAACAAAGCGATTTCACTGGAGCATGATGCCCGTGTTACCGGCCGCAACTGCGCCGTGTACTCAAATTCGGCCCACAAGAACGCCGTGATCGCCAAGAACAGCGCAACGCTGACGGCCAGCTTTATCTGCTCACGCGGCGGGAAATCTGGTGGATCGGGCAATTTTAACCCCACGCCTATGACCGATTGCCCTGGCTTTGATGATCCCCTCGCTGGGCGTCCCGAGCCTTTGATTGGGCCGTGCACCGAAAACGATTACGTGGTTGAAGGCGTTGTCGCGGTTTTGCAGCCGGGCACCTACTGCGGTGGTTTGAGGCTTGAAAGCGGCACTGAGGCCGAGATGCTGCCTGGTGTTTACGTGTTCAAGGACGGGCCGCTGGTTGTTGAAGATGGTGCAACCTTGACCGGAAAAGGCGTCGGTTTGTTCTATACCGGACGCGACGCCTATTTCTTGTTCGAGGAAAAGACAACGATTTCGCTTGAGGCGCCGGTGAGCGGACCGATGGCCGGGCTTTTGATGTTCGAAGGACGCGCGCAAGACACGTCTGCCAGGCACGAGTTTCTCTCGAACAATGCCCCGGTCGTCTTGGGTACGCTCTACTTGTCACGCGGCGAACTTCACGTGGATGCGGATACGCCGATTGCTCAGGATTCTGCTTACACGGCGATCGTTGCCCGGGTGATGAGGCTGTATGGCGGGCCGCACCTCATCCTCAATACAGACTACGACAAGACCAATGTGCCTGTGCCAAAGGGTATTCGGGGCGCGGGGCAACCGGTTTCGCTGGTGCAATAGCGCTGAGCTGCCCAGACCGATCCGGCTTGGGGACTGGGGTCGGGGGCGGTGTGCTCGGTCCGGATCCACCTTTTGGCTGCACCGGAGCGGATCGTTGGATTGTCAGGCCGTGCGGGATCGCTGGGTCATGTAGACTTGGATGCCGTGTCCAAGCAATCCGATACCCCAGCCGAGGAGCGGCCACTGAAACCAGGTCGTTTGCGGACTTGTGAGCATGTCGATAACGAACAGCAACACGTTGACACCGACATACACGATCAGGTGGACCAGAAACGGTCGATTACCCAGCAGTTGATTGATGAGCGACATGATTGAGCCTCGCATGGTCACGTTTTTTTGCGGCGTAATCTCGATCGAGCACAGCCTACAATAAACTGATGTTGGAGGGTAGTGCGCTTCAACGCATTGATCAGCGGCAAACCAGACTGCAGTTAACTGCGACGTCGGTGTCGTGCGTCGTCAAAATGACGGTTGCCAGTTATGATCTGACCGATGGGGTTTGAACGGTCAGTTTGGGCCAATGGGAGACTTCGCGTGAACCCGCTAAGGTGCCCACAATGCCTGCTGGAGCCATGGTTGCGGAACGAAAAGCTCGCCATGGCGAAGCGCCTCTGCGTGTCCGAGCGCGATTGACTGCCACGCACCACGCCATTCCTCAGGCAGCGGATACGGCGGTGTTACTTTGCTCTCAGGCATGAAGCCGAAACGACTGTAATAAGCAGGATCGCCCAGAACGTAGACATGGGTGACGCCGACATTCTCCAGCCGTTGCAAGCCGTTCCGCACCATGGCGCTGCCAAATCCTTGTTGCTGCCTTTCGACAGCCACAGCGAGCGGCCCCAACAATGAGACTTTGAAATCTGTTTTCACAATACCACAAGCGGTGAAGATTGCATTGCTGACAATCGTCTCCTCGACAGTGCCAACGAGCGAGAGCGTCTCTATTTCTTCCTGCAATAGGGCTCTCACGAGGGGCAGCAGATCTTCGTTTGGAAACGCATTCTGGTAGAGCATCTCAATTGCTGGCAGGTCGCCACGAACGCTCGCACGGATTTCAATGCTGTCTGCCATTGGGTTCCCACAGTATGTTTGTCTCAATCCGCTGATCGCGATCAGAGTGAGGCATGTCCAACACCTGATTGTCTCAGTTGGGTCATGTGCTGCAGTTGTGCGCGGTGCTGGGTTTGGCCGCTGGACCGCTCAGACCTAGATCGGGCACTTCGGGACGTACGGGCGGGTCGGGCAGAACCTGATTTAGGATTTGCGACGCATCATATCTGTCGGCAGGACGGCTAGGATCAAGACGAGCAGCATACCAAGTCCGCCGGTTGCCGCGTGCCCCGTGACCTGTGGCGCAGCGCCGAACAGCGCCGCAATGACGAGGGCGGTCAACCAGCCCGGCAACCCGACATCGCGCGCACGCTTGGCTATGATGTTCAATTTAGCAAAAGCGAAAACAAAGAAGGTGAGCAACACCAAGATGGCGATAGCCGTCCCTAGGTTTGACGACAATTCTTGGCGGACAGCATCGATGTCCCCTCCGATCAATCTCTCAGTCATGCCAATGGCTGCACCGATACCAATCGCAAGCCCGATGAATACGGCGAGGAGGATCAGCCAGCGGACGAGAAACGGCATGGTCTTCAGCCGTCCGTCGGAAATCTCGAATAGATAATCTTTGAACATGTGAAGACCAGAATATTTTGGAGCGCAAATTTTACGACCTTGCGCATGCCAGTTCTCTATCTTCGGGATCTTCGAATGTCCATTGGATGCTGTCGTCAAGTCATCCATCCTATAGGCATCCAGCCGCCGCTCGGGGCGTGTGCCCACCCAGGGTCAGTTGCCGAAGTCGCGGGTCGTGCTGGGTCGAGATCTGGCGCACGTAGGCTGGCTCAGGAAACAGCCATCCCTTGCCTTGCTGGATGCGGTGCAACTGGTGGCCAAGATGTTCACGCCCCGCCATTGACGAAAATCAGCGCAAGCTGTTTTTGCATGTGCGAAGATGAAACTTAATCGAGGCACGCAACGCCGATTTCCCGAGGGCCTCGACGTCGTCGGTTCTCTCATAGGTCGTGTAGATGGATTTCAATTTTCGGGTCATAGCCGCTGTCCTGGCTGTCGCAGGCATTGCCGGCTTCATGTTTTTTGGTGGAGATGGCGACACCCCCGTGCCCGAGGGGATCGTATCCGGTAATGGTCGGATCGAAGCCGTCCAGGTTGATATTGCCACCAAGATTGCCGGACGTGTCGACAGCGTCAGCGTGCGCGAGGGGGATCTTATCCGCCCGGGGCAACTGCTAGCAAAAATCGACTCAGCCCAGCTTCGAGCCCAACTGTTGCGCGCAGAAGCCGATATTGCGAGCGCCGAGAGCATGGTGGCGCAGGCGGAAGCCCAGATTGCCCAGGTTTCAGCCCAACTGACCCTTGCCGAGCGTGAACTGGAGCGCTCCAGCCAGCTCCTTGAGCGGGGACATACAAGCCAAGAGACGTTTGATACCCGCCTTAGTCAACGTGATGTTGCCAAAGCCAATGTCGCTGCGAGCAAGGCGACACTGACATCGCGCCACCGCGGTGTCGATGCAGCCATGGCGGCTAAAAAAGAGATTGAGACGCAGATCGCTGACACGGAGTTGCTCTCGCCAACCCTTGGGCGCGTCCTGTACCGCCTCTCCGAACCGGGGGAAGTCTTGTCGTCGGGCGGCAAAGTCATGACGCTCGTCAATCTCGATGAGGTCTATCTTGAGATTTTCCTGCCTGCCAGAGCCGCGCATCGTCTCGCCATCGGGTCGGATGCACGCATTGTCGTCGACGGTGCTGACTTTGCTGTACCGGCGAACGTGACGTTTGTTTCACCGACGGCGCAGTTTACGCCAAAGCAGGTGGAGACCGCGACCGAGCGGGACAAGCTCATGTTCCGCATCAAGGTCCGGGTGCCGACGGAGCTTGTCGAGAAGCACATTGACTTTGTAAAAACCGGCATCCGTGGGGTGGCATACGTCCGTCCCGGTACCGATCCACCGCCGTGGCCGGACTGGCTCGAAAAGCGGTTTGTCCCGTCTGAAATCAGAACCACGGGTTCTTGAGGATCGTGCCATGAAAGCGGCCATGGACATAGCGGCGCGTGTCACCGACCTCACCCATCGGTACGGTGACGTTTGTGCTGTCGACGGCATCAGCCTCGAAATTCCCGCAGGCGCGCGGGTCGGCCTGATCGGTCCTGATGGCGTGGGCAAGTCGACGCTCATGGGCCTCCTTGCTGGCGCACGGAAACTCCAGTCTGGCCAGATCGAAGCCCTGGGGCGAGACCTTGCCGTCAAAAGCCAACGGAGGGATGTTGGTCCCCGGATCGCCTATATGCCGCAAGGCCTGGGCAAGAACCTTTATGCGGAACTCAGTATCGCGGAGAACCTTGCGTTTTTCGGCCGCCTGTTCGGACTGCGCAAACACCAACGTGCTACCCGGATTGCGAGTCTGACCGAAGCCACCGGACTGAAAGCGTTCCTCAACCGCCCGGCCGGCAAGCTGTCAGGCGGCATGAAGCAAAAGCTTGGACTGTGCTGCGCGCTGATCCACGATCCCGATTTCCTCATTCTTGACGAACCCACGACGGGCGTTGACCCGCTTTCGCGCCGACAGTTCTGGGACCTGATCTCTACGATCATGTCTGAGCGTGCGGGTATGACGTTACTGGTATCGACCTCCTACATGGAAGAGGCGACCCAATTCGACTGGCTGATCGCCATGAACGCGGGGCGTGTGATCGGCGCTGGCACCCCGGACGAATTGATGGCTCGGGCAGGTGTTGATGATCTTGAAGCTGCCTACGTCGCCCTGCTGCCGCAAGAGGATCAGCACGCCGGTTCAGGTGTCGTCATCCCGCCCCGCACGGAAACGGATGGCGCTCAAGCAATCATCGCGGAGGGATTGACCCGGAAGTTTGGTGATTTTACCGCCGTCGAGAATGTCGACTTTTCAATAGAACGAGGCGAGATCTTCGGGTTCCTGGGATCGAACGGCTGCGGTAAGACGACGACGATGAAGATGCTGACGGGGTTGCTCACGCCGTCAGCTGGCCGGGCTTATTTGTTTGGAAAACCCGTGGATGCGGGAAGTCATGCGATGCGCCGACGGGTCGGCTACATGTCGCAATCGTTTTCACTCTACGGTGAGCTGACGGTTCGTCAGAACCTGGACTTGCACGCACGGCTTTTCAAACTTGAACGGTGGAAAGCGCGTGCGCGCGTTGCTGAACTTATGGAACGCTTCCGACTGGAACGTTATGGCGACGATCTCGCCGAGCGCCTGCCACTCGGAGTGCGACAGAGGCTTTCTCTTGCGGTTGCTATTCTGCACGAACCCGAGATGCTCATACTTGATGAGCCGACATCGGGTGTCGACCCGCTCGCGCGCGACGAATTCTGGCGCTTGCTCGTCGAATTATCACGCAATGAAAACGTGACAATCTTCGTCTCCACTCATTTCATGAATGAAGCGATGCGGTGTGACCGGATTTCCCTCATGCATGCGGGGAAAGTCCTCGCAGTCGGAACACCAGCGAGCCTTATTGAGGGCAAGGGTGAGGCCACGTTGGAAGACGCCTTCATCGCCTACATGCAGGACGCACACTCCGAGGGAGCTGCTGAGAAGACCCGTGTTGCGCCGTCGAGCGGAGACGCCGAACGCAATCGTGGTCTCGTCGCGACGAACGATGCCGAACCTGTGCAAGATGACTTTTCACATTCGAGTCCAACTGGCATCAGTCTGATGCGGTTGATGGCATATGCCCTGCGAGAGACCAAGGAGATCCTCCGCGATCCGGTCCGGCTTGGGTTTGCATTCGTGGGAAGCACGATCCTGCTTTTCATTTTCAGCTATGGGATCACCACGGACGTCGAAGAGGTTGCCTTTGCCGTTCTGGACCAGGACCGGACACCGGCAAGTCGATCATACATTCAAGAGTATCGGGGCTCTCGATACTTCCTAGAAGGCCAGCCAATCGTCAGCCAGGATATGCTGGAAGCCCGCCTTGCGGCCAATGACATCACGGTGGCACTTCAGATCCCGCCATCGTTTGGTCGCGACCTGGCCCGGGGCGCCAGCCCTGAAGTGTCGGCGTGGATTGATGGGTCGAACACCATGAGAGCCGCCACCATTGAGGGTTATGTCGCGGGCGTCCATGGCCGCTTTCTACAAAATATCGCCGATACCTCGACACGCGCCTTACCTTCGAGCGCCCCTACCGGGTTTGCAACGCGCTACCTCTACAATCCAACATTCGAGAGCATCTATGCCATCGGCCCTGCCGTCCCGGCGATGCTGCTCATTCTGTTTCCTGCCATTTTGATGGCCGTCAGTGTCGTGCGTGAAAAGGAAATGGGCACCATCACGAACTTCTACGTCACACCCAGCACGCGACTTGAGTTTCTCGTCGGCAAGCAGCTTCCCTACATTGCGATTGCGATGGCCAATTTCGCAATCATGTCCTTCATCGTTGTTTTTGTTTTCGATGTCCCGCTCAAAGGGAGCCTGTTCGCACTGACGCTTGGTGCGCTTGTGTATGCAGCGGCCACCACTGGTTATGGATTGTTGATTGCCACGTTCACATCAAGCCAAGTGGCCGCTGTGTTTGCGACGGCGATCCTTTCCATGATGCCGACATTTCTGTTTTCCGGTTTCTTGCAGCCCGTATCCTCGTTGGAAGGCGGTGCAAAGATCATCGGCACGCTTTGGCCGACGACCTACTACATGCACCTGAGCGTTGGCTCCTTCACAAAGGGGCTCGGCCTAAACGACGTCGGCCACGACATTATTGCGCTTATGCTGTTCGTGCCGGCCTTTATCGCCATTGCCGCAGCCTTCCTGCAACAACAGGAGCGGTGACACGATGCCATCGTTTTCAAATATCTGTTGGCTCGGGATGAAGGAGGTGCGCAGTGTCATGCGCGACTTCGTCATGATTGCGCTGATCATCTGGGCGTTCGGGCCGGGGCTTGTTGTGCGGGCGACGGGCCATGCCGACAGTGTCAACAACGCCTCGGTTGCCTTCGTCGATGAGGACCGTTCCGCGCTGTCCAGGTCGCTGCGCAACGCGTTGACAGCGCCGTACTTCCAAACCCCTGAGCTGATTGAAGCGCGCGAACTCGACCGCGCCGTTGATGAGGGACGCTACACGTTTGTCATCGCCATTCCGCCGAACTTTGAAAAGGAAGTCCGACTTGGCATGGGGCCGGTGCTGCAACTGAACGTCGATGCCACTGCAGTTGTCCAAGCGGCCAATGGCACCGGATATATTCAGGAAATGCTCATGCAGAAGGTTGCTGAGTTTGCAGCCCGTTCAGAACCCGTTTCAGCGCCGGGTGTGGAGTTGGTATCGCGCCGTGCGTTCAACGCCAATGGCGTCCAGGCGTGGTTTGAATCCGTCGTTGCGCTCCTGGACCAGATCTCCATCCTGACGATTGCCCTCACCGGGGCTGCGTTGCTGCGCGAACGTGAACACGGCACCATCGAGCATCTGCTCGTCATGCCGCTGTCTGCTTTTGAAATCGCAACGGCCAAGGTGCTCGCTAATGGACTTGTCATCCTGACCGCGTTTGTGATCTCACTTGTCTTCATTGTCGAGTGGAGCCTCGGCGTGCCCATTGCTGGGTCGCGATCGCTGCTCGTATTCGGGGCGTTCGTCTACCTTTTTTCGGCAGCCGCCATCGGCATCTTCCTGGGTACGATCTCGCGGACTATGGCGCAGTTCGCACTGCTGATGCTGTTGGTCATTATGCCGATGATCATGTTGTCGGGCGGGATGACGCCCATTGAAAGCCAGCCGGACTGGCTGCAGCCGATCACCCAGCTTCTGCCATCGCGACACTTCATGGCCTATGCACAGGCGATCGTGTTTCGTGGCGCAGGCATCGGAACGGTTTGGCCCGGACTCCTCGCGATGGTTGGCTTGGGCGCCTTGTTTTTCGGTGCCAGTCTGGTGTTATTTCGCCGGTCGATCACCACGACGAAATGAAGCCAATACCTTGGGAAGAGCATTTCATCGATCTTTGGAGATCAGCATTGGTGTCCCAGTAACTTAGACGTTACGCAACGACACACACTTGACCTCAGATCATTTGGGGGGCGTGGGCGGCCCAGGATTTGGCTCCTGAACAATTTCGAGCAGATACGACCATGGCCGCCGACCGGTCGGCATTCAAGGGCAGATATTATGTGGCGCGTTAATTCTCCGGCTTGGGGCCAAGAGTTGCAGTCTGCGGTATTGACGATCAATCGGTGTCCATTGGAAGCTGGAAGGCAGGCCGTGTTCAAGGCGGGCCGGATCCTATTTTTTTGACCGAGTATAGTGGCCAACGACTTATTCGTGCGTTGTCGTGAGAGGCGCAGCCGGGCCTGCGTGGTTGGGAGACAGTGAGTTTATGCTAATGCGTAAACCCGGTTGGCGCGAGCTGGACCTGCTGGCCACTATTCCAATCTTCGTGGCCGGTTCAGCGCTACACTTCGCATACGGCTGGTTGGGGCAGTGGCTTCCTGCGGCCCTCTTTGCGGCGGTAAACGAGTCCGTTTGGGAGCATCTGAAGATTGCCTTCTGGCCGGCGTTGCTTTGGGCCGTGATCCAAGTACGGCTTGGGCGCCCACCCGAAGACGGTTACTGGGCCGCGCGCAGCTTCGGTCTATTCGCCATGTCGGTTCTCATTATTATTGTCTTCTACAGCTACACAGCGATCCTGGGTGAAAATCTGCTCCTACTGGACATTGCCACTTTCGCTATAGCCATCCTTGTCGGGCAGACTGTCTCCAATCTCGCTTTGCGCGCTGTTGGTCGTAGAAAGGTTTTGCCAATGGTGGGGATGACTATGCTGCTTTTGCAGCTTGCAGCTTTTGCGGCATTCACGTTCGCCCCCCCTCATTTGATGCTATTTCAAGATGGGCGGAATGGTCTTTATGGCGTGTCGGCCTACGGTGACTCCGATCAGCATCAACCCAAGTGACGCCCCAGACTGCGGTTTCACTTTTGGATCTGACACGTTACTCGGACAGTACCTGTTTCTTTCTCTTGCTGAGCGCTTCGGCCATGTCGGAAAAGCTTTTTTCGATCTCCGCTGCATTTGACGCTTCAAAGTACTCACCCGACGAGTACGATTGCAGCTGATCTTGGAGTTCCGCTTGATATGGCTCGACCCAGGCTGCATGCGGGCCGCTGATGGTGCGATCATTTTCAAGAACGTTCCAGTCACCCGACTGGCCAAACCACTGCTGGGCGCTGCCTGCTGCGGCCATTGGGTCGAGGTTGTGGTGCTGCTTTTCATCCTCTCATGCGACGACTGCCTCATCAGGTTGAGCGCACCTTATCTTATTGCGGTTCTGCCATTCCTGGCTGAAGCTAAACCACTCTCGGAAGCTATCAGCCTTCCAGAGACAGCTTCGATAATTGAGAGGCTATCTGCGCCGCTGCCAGGATTTCCCCTACTGACACCAGTTTCGAAAATTGGTTTTGTCGGAAGGTGCCACCAGCCAGTTTAAGGCCATTGATGGCTGGTTGGATGCCAGAAGTCCGCGAACGACTTGATCTCTTTATTCGTTTGCCAGCAGACCGATCACCCTCGATTGCGTCGGACGAGTTGACGACAATCAATGCATACGAGCGACGATTGGCTTGGAGTGTTGAGCGCTTAGCCAATTCATTGGAGGTGCTTATGGTTGAAAAGGCACACACCGCGGGATGGTGGCCGGAATTCTATCAGCCGCTACGGTCGGTCAGTCAAAAACTTGCAGATTGGATCGCGCCGCGTTCCGACGCGTCTGCCAATTCCGATTGCTACGAGATTAACGTCGAGCTGCCGGGTGTTTCACCTGACGACATCGATATCGCAGTGCATGACAACAGCCTCGTCGTGAAAGGTGAAAAGCGCTCGGAACGCGTAGAAGACGGTGCGGATTTCTACTTCTCGGAACGTGAATATGGTGCGTTCCATCGCACCTTCCGACTGCCACCTGATGCTGACGCTGATGACGTTGATGCGAATTATGCCAATGGCGTGCTCTGCTTGAAGATAGCGAAACGCCAACCTGTTCAGTCGCAGGGCCGGAAAGTCGAAATCCGCACGAGCTAGGCACGTTTATGGTCCATCACGTGCTTCGAGAATTCTGAACCATCGCGACGCAGGAGAGAAGCGTTCATGTCCTATAGAACAATCCTGTCGTTTCTTCCGTCGTCGACGAAGGCGCCTGCCATTGCCCAATGCGCGGCTGTGATGGCACAGGCATTTCAGGCTCGATTGGTTGGTCTCTCGATCAACCTTGACTTCGCAGTTCCACTCGCGCCGGGGGCCGTCATGCCGCCGGAGTATCTTGAGAAGCCCGATGCATTTCATCGCGCCGAGCGAGATGCCATCAAGGCGACCCTCTCCCATGTCTCAAGAGCGAGAGATGTTGAAAGTGAATTCCGGGTTGCAGTCGATGTCCGAACAATGGTTGCTGATGTCATTACACAACATGCGTTATCGTCGGACCTCATCGTGATGCCACAAGCGACCGGTGGGGAGTGGGGTCCGTGGGCCGAGTTGCCTGACCGCGTCATTATCAATTGTGGGCGGCCGGTGTTCGTGGTGCCGGATAAACTCCTCGTTGAGGACGTTCCCAAACGGATCGTTGTGGCTTGGACGGATGGGCCGCAGTCAGCCCGGTCGCTATTCGATGCGATACCGCTTTGTAGCCAAGCCGAGGTTGTTCAAGTGGTGGGTATTAATGGGACTTCATCGGGGTCGTTCAGTGGGTCACTTGCCATAGATGAGGTGACGCTTTCATTGGCGCGTCATGGCGTTAACGTCGAGGCCGTGACGGATCGCCGTGAGCACATGAATGTGGGTCATGCGATCCTCGAGCATGCGCGAGAGTTCCATGCCGATGCTCTGGTGATGGGGTGCTTTGGGCATTCGCGGTTTCGAGAATCAATTCTCGGCGGTGCAAGTTGGACGGTGCTGAACGAGGCGACGTTGCCGGTTTTAACGTCACACTAACGGCGGAAAACCGTGAGCTTGGCTCGCCGATATTTCTGGACCACCTCGCGCGATCTTCCAATGTGAAACCTTGGCGTGTGAAGTGACGATAGCCCGGCTGGGCACTGGCGCCCAGGGCGCCGAGACGAAGCTAGCTATGCGGACGCTTCGTACTGTGGGCAGAGCCGAGAGCCGACGCGCACAACCGATCGACCAATCCCACTGCCTTCCATGAGCCATCCAGTAGGAACCCGCTGTAAGGGTCCGTCCAACCTCATAGAGTGCAACATCTCGGATGGCGGTTGCCCTGGTTGCCCTGGGCGACAGATGAAAACGGGGATCTGAGCCGGGACTTGAAGCGGCCAGACGGTCTCACGCGGTCATCGACAAGAAATGCATTCGAAGGCCTTAGGAAGCGAAATCCTATCTGAGGACGCGGGGCCGATCCACGGATTGCTGCGAATCAGTCATGCTCACTATCCGGACGGGTAGACTGTTTTCTGAGCGGGCACTGAATGACGGCGAACCAAAACATAACGCGACTGGGTGCTGTACTGACCTGCGTTACATTGGTCGCAGCCACAATTGTGCTTGTCGCAACCGATCCTTCCACAGACGATGCCAATTCTCTGGTTGGTGTTACTGATCCACTTCCACGATCTTCGATCCCAGCTCCAACTCTGTTGCCAACTCTACGCCTTGAGCAGGACATGCTGTCATCTCGCCTGACCTTTATGCGACCGGAGATTGGTGACCTCGAATGGCAGCATCCGACCGTCGAGGTGGCTGCCACGCCCGAGTCGTGGTCCGTCGAGGTCAAGAAGCTGGAACGTGCCGCTCCTCGTGTTCGTTCAAAAAGATCGAAAAAAGCAGGCAGGAGGGGGCTTACCCTCGAGCAGCGCCTTGCAGAGATCTCGCCGTCTGCTCTTGGACGCATCACTTCAAAGTTCGAATCTGTCGGTGCGGTGTGGCCTCCATCCGAAATTGCGTTCATAGCGATAAAGGATCAGAAAGCTCTCGAAGTCCATGCTAGAGCGAAAGATGGCGGATGGACCTACATACACCGCTACAAGGTGTTGGCGGCCAGCGGAACCAGCGGACCAAAATTGCTCCGGGGAGACAAGCAGGTTCCCGAGGGCGTTTATCGGATCTCTTACCTCAACCCCAACAGCGCTTATCATGTCTCCTTGCGCGTTAATTACCCCAATGCCTTCGACCGAAAGATGGCGCAAAGAGACGGCCGCAAGGACCTCGGCGGCGATATCATGATCCATGGAAAAAATGTATCGGCAGGCTGTCTGGCGGTCGGCGATCGAGCTGCCGAAGAGCTTTTTGTTCTGGCAGCGGAAGTTGGGAAGCGGAATATTCAGGTGGTCATCGCACCGACCGACTTTAGGGCGAACGAAATGGTCTCAGTACAAAATTCACCAAAATGGACGGCTGGTCTCTATACGGAGATTGCAAGTGCCATGTCGCAGTTCGAAGCACCTCCGGCGCCCAGCCTCCTGACCTTGCTAGGTCTGTGAGTCGCCGCAAATTTGCGCGTTGGAAATTTGGCGGGTGAGGGGCCCCACGGATCAATCGAATGTCCCATCGTATATGGCTCATTCCATCAAATTCTTGATCATATTCGTGTCTGGAAACACTGGCCCTGATCCGCTTCTCAATGCGCCCTAGCAGGTTGTCAGAAGGGCAGATTAACGCGATCCTGAAGGCGCGGGCGGCTGGCATGATAGCGAAGCCATGCTCTGCATGGACGCAAGCCGATGCAGATTGCACACCGAACGCGTTTGCAACCCGGTCCAATGAGGAGCAAGAGCCCAACAGTCTTTGGCTACAGTGCCGGACAACGAGGGGGTAGGGTCAATGGGAGAGGATCAAACGGAAGACAATCAAGAAACGGGCCTTGGCACACGAGCGCTTAGCCGATTTAATAAGATTGATTAAAGCTTGAAATTCTCGAGCAAACAAAGCGCGCTCGTGTATCAAGAAACGATGGTGACGGACAACCATGGCCACGTTTCATGCTCTTTGACTGAGAAGGCGCCGCATTCTCGTGTCCGGCCCGCTTGAGGTTTGGGCGGCTCAAGTTCTTAAACATGGATGGATTTGACGATGACTTCAGAAAAAGCTGTCGGTCCGCCCAGGCTCATCGATGTGGATCTGAGTCTCAAACTCTCGACCAAGACGTACGAGAAAAAGCTCGCAGCCCTTCAGCACAAACTCATGCAGATCCAGCAGGCATATCTTTTTCAAGGCCGCTCGGCTGCGATCGTCTTCGAGGGTTGGGACGCCGCTGGAAAAGGCGGGACGATACGGCGAATGTCGGCAGCGCTTGATCCGCGCAGTTTCAAAGTCTGGCCGATTGGCGCGCCGCGGCCCTACTATCGCGACAGACACTTCCTTTTATCGCGACAGACACTTCCTTTTGAGGTTTATGGAGCGATTGCCACCGCGTGGCGCGATCACCGCCTTCGATCGTTCATGGTACGGGCGCGTTCTTGTCGAGCGGGTGGAGGAGCTGGCACGCGAAGAGCGCTGGAGAGCTGCCTATCGCGAAATTGTTGATTTCGAGCGACTGATCATCGACGACGGCGCACGGCTTGTAAAACTGTTCTTCCATATTTCGCAGGAAGAGCAACTGAAACGGTTTGAAGACCGGCTCAAGAACCCGCTTAAGAGATGGAAATTGACCTATGAAGATTTCCGAAATCGAGGCAAGTGGGATCAGTATTCTGAAGCGATTGATGAGATGTTTGAGAAGACGTCGACCGACGCCGCGCCGTGGACCGTAATCGAAGCCAATAACAAAAAGTACGGGAGGATTTCAGCCATGCAGACTGTGGTCGACTGCCTGGTTAAAGACGTTGACCTCTCGCCGCCACAGGTTGACCCCGAGGTGTTAGCGGCCGCTCGGAAACAACTGGGCATAAGCTCCGAGCTTGTCGATGGGCTCGCCGGTCGGACCGAATAGAAGTGTTCCGGCCTATTTGCTAGGGGCCACTTCGACGGAGAATTCCTCGCGATGGCGGGCGCATGTTTCGCGCTTGATCTGGGCAGGTGTAATTGTGCTAGCGCAGCCAATGGGTGGTGTCGACGCTGGTCCCCGCCCCCTTAGCATCACGCTCTCAGAAACGGGGACTGCGAAATGGCTACAACGCAGATCATGTACATCGAACAGAAAGACGGCATCACTGGTCCAGGCCGAGTGGGTCGTATCGCGTTGTCAAAAACTGGGAAAACGCTGGTATACGGGGACAGGAAGTTCCAGTCATTAAAAGGCGAAGGTTATAAGGCCAACTACTTTGACCTTGAAAGCGGCGATCACTTCTGGATTTCGGGTTGTCGGAAAGATGGCAACGACTCACTATATCCTGGGACTATCGATATTGATGAAGACGTTCGAGAAGAGTACTGGCGAGAGACTCGACAATTGCCCGAGCGAATAAATGATCGAACGTACCGATCATTTGGCAAGCACAGCATGGGCGGACGCCGAACAAAGTGACTTCCAAATCCGGGCTATCGCTTCAGCACTTCCACTCTCGCGTGATGCACCCTCACGGCATACCTTTTCGTTGACCCGCTGCAACACGTGAAAAACGTGCCCGTTAAGAGTGTGCCGGTTTCCATGCAGCCCGAACAGCAGGTTCCAGGCACTCGCCCCCTCGCGTCATCAACACCCCGGCAATGCCCCCGGTTTCGTCTACACCCGCGACATCCGCAATGTTGCCCGTGCGAACGACGGAGGGCTTAGCCGTCCGAGAGCCTGTGATTTGAATCAACCGGTCATGTTCCTGCTGGAACATAGTTTGGCTTGAGCAAATGCGACGTTCCCATCACCGCGGCACTGAAGCCCGGGACCACGCATCCAAATGAAATAGAGAGATCAGATCATGACACGTTCGAAAACTGCCACTGCCGCATTCGTTGCACTCGCCGTGATGTCCTTTAGCGCATTGTCGGCTCAAGCCTCGCCGATGAGCGGTTGGGGTGGGACGGGCGTCTCCGCTGATACGTTCAAAGGCGACTAACAATTCCACCCTATCAATTCGGCAGGTGGTGCCAGGGCTATCGCTCGCTCACCACTTGCCGACCAAACACGTCTTAGACGTACTTCACCTTGGGGGGGCCTCAATACCATGCGCATGCAAAACATCTTTACGTCGGCTATCGTCTCGTTGATTGGGCTCGCTGCAATCTCCACCGGCGCGCACGCGGGCTTTTGCAGCAGTTACGAACAGACATCGTCTAACGCAGGTCATTGTCCCACGTGCCAGCTTAATGTGAAGTCGTGGCCACGCGAACAAGCGTACACGGTTTTCGCCAGTAACGGGTGGCAGGCCGAGCTCAATTATGCCGGAGGTGACAGCTCGGTCGCGTTTGGCGGTGGCACCTGGCGACAGGGGCTTGGACACGCGTATGCCGGTAAGAGCTTTGACATTGACCTGAGCCAGCAGGGCCGGACGCTTTCGATGATCATGTCGACAATGATGAATGGCCAGCGTCAGGTGATCCGCGCAACGTTCCGATGCACGGGCTAACCACGATGGCTGCATTCGGTGAAATGGCGCTGCTCACAGTCAGCACAAGAAGCGCCACGACCACTGCAGTGAGTTCAGCGGATCTGTTCGTGCTTGAAGTGCACGACTTTCTGAGACTGCTTGATCGGCAGCTTGGTGTGAAAAAAGTGGTCGAGGAGGTCGCAGATAAACGCCGAATAACCTGCCTGAAAACCTGACAGCCGTTGGAGTCTACTCGAGTAAACGCAATTGGTTCAGCTCGTTGAGCAAAATAGGACCCGTTTCAGACTTCGTGGGTTGAGCGGACTGGTCCCTGGCATTGGACCCACCTCACGTGATGCGTTTTCCGCACTTTGATGAGCAGCTGTCTGGCCACTTTGTCACCAACACGGCCAGATTGACCATCCCTACGATGTCGGTTTTCTCCGGATCGCGCCGATTGTTTCTCGCGTCGCGGAGACCTCACAAGCCGCATACGGCTGCTAAGGCGTGAGCCGACCATGCATGGCATCTGCCCAGGTTCGTCGTTGAATAAGCTCCGGCAGTATCCATGTGGCTGGAGACGTCTATTGGACGAGATGACTTCAATTGGTGCGTTTCGAGCCGACCGCGCCTTTCGCTTTTCTGCCTCGAATGTTTTCACTATCGCGAAGGATGCTGGCCAGCGCTGCAAGATCGATATGACGGCTTTGGTCGTCCACCAGTAGCGGCAGCCACCAGCCTTCCACTTTGATCGTGTGGAAGGGAGTGTTCACCGACACCTGCCCCGGGATAAAAAGGCGGCCGCCATACGCGCGGCTTGAGCGGAAGGCCGTGACGGGTATTGCTCTTGCACTTTGCTGTAAGAGACCTTGCGTGTGAACAATAACCGTATCGTTGTCGCGTGCCAGGCGAGCGACGTAAATCGATTGGTAGCACCAAAGCCCAACAGTGCAGAGCAGACTGACGACCCCGACAAGAGTTGCGAGCATGATCCGCATACTCAGTGGTTCGAGATTTCCGTCAGCGTCAGGAAGTGATGTGAGAAGCCAGGGCGTGTAGAAAAGGCCAACAGCGCCGCCGGTCATGAGTGGTAGCGTTAGCAACCGTAACTTTGTCGATTGCCATCCCGCCTCTACGATTTGGTGTGGCATCCTTTTTCGCGAACTCATGGAATATGACCGACTGCAATTTTCTAGGCTCTGACTCGCCTGGTCTCATAAACAACAACCAGAAGCCAAACGGCTAAGTGATTTGGATAGAGCCCTTCTGGAAGAAACACCGTACTAACGATTTTGCCATCGGTCGGCGTCTATGCCCGGGTTGCTTAACGGTCTCGGTCTCGGCTTTGCTCACAGGGCCGCCGCTATTGTTGGGCTTGTCATACGATCCGCATCACGATGATCATCGGAGTCTCGGCACCCACTGACATCGCTAGAAGCTACGCCTGCATCGCCCCTCGGCAGTAAATCGCCGTGGTTTGTGACCACCTGACACGGCGCGCGACCGCGCCCCTTGAGGCAGTCACAGTCTGGGTCGATGATGAACCGCGGACAGGCGATTCTCTCGATCAAGTAAACAGTGGGAAATACTTCCACACACCCAACTCATCCAAGGCAGACCTGCTTATGGTCTCCGGCGATGGTGGCTGGTAGGTGGGCGCTAAAGGGCGTGGTTGGGTTCGCCCCCTGGACAGCGCGCATTTTTGTGGGTCGCAGATTTGGATCGCTCAGCGGTGCGTCTTCACTGAGATAGTTTTGAAACCATTGTTTTTTATGGCAGAATTTGGTGGGCCCGCCAGGACTTGAACCTGGAACCGGACGGTTATGAGCCGTCAGCTCTAACCATTGAGCTACGGGCCCCACCTTGGGAGATACCACACCAGACTGAAGCTCGGTCTTACCCCCAGAGCAGCAAACTAGGAATTGCTGGCGCGATGGGCAAGGCTAGTGGCAGCTTTGTACACGCGGCCTTTGAACTTGGGACTCTGCTCCTGCTCTTGAGTGGCGTTTGTGGGTTGATCTCACAAGAGTTTTTTTGGGGCTTGTATCCACGTCCACCTGGGTGCACACCTGAGCGCAAACGTTAGCGGTGTGCCTTCAGTGACTACGAAAAATATCGTGCAAAATCATATGCATAGATTCTGCGTTGCCCCTATGATGGATTGGACGGATCGGCATTGCCGGGTGTTTCACCGGCTGTTGACCCGTCATGCCTTGCTGTACTCGGAAATGGTTACGGCTGACGCCGTCATCCACGGTCAGCGCGACCAACTCATCGGGTTTTCGTTGTTAGAGCATCCGGTGGCTTTGCAACTGGGCGGGTCTGATCCAGCCAAGCTGGCGGAGGCTGCACAAATTGGTGCTGCATTCGGGTATGACGAAATCAATCTCAACGTCGGCTGCCCGTCGGACAGGGTCAAGAGCGGGCGCTTCGGAGCCTGTTTGATGGCTGAGCCCGACGTTGTTGCTGATTGCGTTTCAGCGATGCGGCAAGCCGTCGATATTCCCGTGACGGTCAAATGCCGGATCGGCATCGACAACCAGGACAGTGAGACCGACTTTCGCAATTTTATAAATCGTGTTGCCGATGCGGGATGTGAGTTGTTCATCGTCCATGCGCGCAAGGCTTGGCTGACCGGCCTTTCTCCAAAACAAAACCGGGATGTGCCGCCTTTAAACTATCCGCGTGTCTACCGGTTGAAGGCTGAGCGCCCCGATTTGACGGTGATTGTTAACGGCGGGATTGAAACGCTCGAAGAGGCGAAGGCGCATCTGGCCCACGTCGATGGCGTGATGCTTGGCCGTGCCGCATACCATACGCCCGCCCTGATGCGTGAGGTGGACCGGGCTTTCTATGGTGATGTTCGCCCGGTGAAATCCGCCGATGCCGCCGTCGAAGCCCTGGTGCCCTACATTGATGATTGGGTCGCCCAAGGGGGACGCGTTGCGGATGTGACGCGGCATATTCTTGGTGTGTTCCACGGTGAACCCGGGGCTCGGGTGTTCCGGCGGCATTTGTCTGAGAATGTGGTTGGGCGTCAGGTTCGCTCAGATGTCGTATTGGACGCGCTCGCTGCCCGGCGGAGAGCCGCCCGTTTGCCTGAGGTTGTGACGTGATCGCGCCGCTGGCCGTTCCATCGCTTTTGAACGCTCTACCATTGCAAAGCCTCGTTGGACTAATCGCCATTCTGCTTCTGGCCGGGGTGGCGATGGGGTTTGTGTCCGGACTTCTGGGGATAGGCGGCGGGGGTATTCTGGTCCCGGTACTCTACGAGGTGTTCACGGCTATTGATGTTGAGCCAGCCATCCGGATGCATTTGGCTTTGGGGACGTCGTTGTTGGTGATCCTGCCGACGTCGCTGCGAGGCTTCCAGACTCACATCTCACAGGGTGGTGTCGATTTCAGCCTGTTGAAGCGGATTGCGCCGTTCATCATCATCGGAGTGGTGTTTGGCACGGCGTTCGCGGCGCGGGTGGAAAGTTGGGTTCTCAAAGCCATATGGGTCGTGTTCGGCGGTGCGCTGGCATTGAAAATGGCGCTGGGTCGCGATGACTGGCGGCTGGGTGACGTGCTTCCCGCAGCGCCTTGGCCGGAGCTCTACTGTCTGTTTGTTGGATTTGTGTCGGTTCTCATGAGCATTGCTGGCGCCTCATTCGTTGTGACCTATCTTATGCTCTACAACCGTCCGCTCTTGCCATCGGTTTCGACATCCTCGGGGTTGGGGCCCTTGGTTGCGATCCCTGGTGTTCTTGGTTTTATGATCAGCGGTTGGGGTGACGTCGATCTTCCGACGCTCAGCCTCGGGTACGTCAACCTCCTGGCAGCTGCAGTGATTATTCCGGCCAGCGTCGCCATGGCACCCGTGGGTGCCCGAATGGCACATGTGTTGCCGAAGCGGGCCTTGGAATTGGCGTTTGCAGGTTTTCTCGGCGTTGTCGCCGTTCGCTTCGCAATAAACCTGGCATCGGGCTGACACCGTGTCTGAGCGTGCGCGGCGGTTCAAATGAAAACGCCGCGCTCCCACCGGTTCTGGTCGGTGTGTTTGCCTGCTCTATCTGGGCTGGTCTATCTGGCCGGGTCTATCCGGGCTGATTAACGGCTGCCGCCCATGACGGAGCGCAGCAGGCCCCAGACCAATGAGCCGCCTGCGCCACCGCCAGCACCCATGGCAAGGTTGCCGATGATGGACCCTAGATCGCCGCCGCCGACGAGACCGCCCACCATTGGACCATATGTGGGGCCGAGGAAGTAGGTGGCGATTGCACCGGCCGCGATCCCCACGATCGAGCTGGACCCGACGCCGACGCCGGATTTTCGGAACAGTCCGCCGAGCAGATTGCCGCCAAGAAGGCCGCCGACACCGCCGGTGGCCAGTGGAATGAGTTGTTCGAGCATGCAGATCTCCCGTGAGCTGCTAATTGAGTCTTCAACATGTGTGCGCGGAAGGTTCCGCAGGCTCTTGGGTCCTACCAAGCTTCCACGACGACTGTGCAAAAATTAATCAAGTGAACACTGGATATTTCAGCCCTAGAGGGCTTCAGCCCCTTTAGTGCATGGGTTTGTCGAGCGCGCGACAAATTGGTATGGCCAAGGGGCTGAAAGGTCTGAAGTGCAAGAGTGCTTAGGATTCGGGTGTTAGGGGAGGTGCGGGTGATGCTGCAGTCTGGTGTTTTAAAAAGGTCTGTCGCAGGTGTGGTGATCGCAACTTTGTTTGCTGGTGCGATGAGCTTTCCCGGCGGTATGGGATTTGGGGCCGGCCCGGCGATGGCCCAGGTGCCCGTTGATGCGGCCAGTGACCGGCGGATGGGCGACTTCGTCTATTTCAAAGCGTTCGGGGAGCCGAAGTTGCCGTTTGATGATCTGGAAGATGCTGGGGCCGTGCGCGCCGACAGTGATGACTATTTCCGGTCAGAACTTGCGACCTGCGAGATTGAAAAGCCGACCTGCAACCCAGATACCGTGTATGAGTTGGCCGACCGGTTTTGCGAGGCTCTTGAGTTCCACGAAGCTGCAACATGGCGCGTGTCGAAAGACGATGATGAACTCACGTTGCACTGGGTGATCTGCGGGTTGAAGAAGTAACGTCCAGCAACCGTTCTGGTCGGGTACGTTCTGGACTTACCGACTCCGGGCGGTCCGGCGGTCGACGGCTTTTTCCATCCTAGCGCGTTGTCATTAGCCGGGCATGGCGGGCCCGCGGCATTGATCCGCGAGCCTTCGGCGTATGTGTACGAACACGGGTTTGTCGGGGCGGATCTGCATTGTGCAGACGCCCGTCACGATTGGTGACGAAGCTGGCGTGGAATGCACACTGCCGGCCTTCAGAACTTCTGGTTGAAAACACCGACTTCTGGGTGCTTGGCCAATTGCGTTTCGATATCGGCAAAGATTGCCGAACGATTTTCTTCAGACGTTGGGCTTTCAACGACGATGACCAGTTCCGGTTTGTTCGATGATGCCCGCACAAGGCCCCATGTCCCATCTTCCAGAACAACGCGCACACCGTTCACGGTGATCAATTCCTTGATGGCGAGGCCACCGATCTTGGACCCGGCAGCTTCTTCGTCCTGATAGTGTTTCACAATCTGATCGACGATGCCGTACTTCACCTCATCACCGCACTTTGGCGACATGGTTGGGGATTGAAACGTTTTTGGCAGGGCGTCTTTGAGGTCTTCCATCGACTTACCGGGGTTGCGGTCCAGCATGTCGCAAACGGCGAGCGCGGCGACAATGCCGTCGTCGTAGCCACGGCCAAGCGGTTTGTTGAAGAAGAAGTGGCCAGATTTCTCAAAGCCGACCAACATGTTGTTTTCGTGGGAAAACCGTTTGATGTAGGAGTGGCCGGTTTTGTAGTAGGTCGTATGCGCGCCATTTGCCAGCAACACCGGGTCCGTCATGAACAACCCGGTTGATTTCACGTCTACGACGAACTTGGCATTGGGGTGCAGGGCTGAAATATCGCGGGCCAGCATGACGCCGACCTTGTCTGCGAAAATCTCATCGCCGGTGTTGTCGACCACACCGCAACGGTCCCCATCGCCGTCAAAGGCAAGCCCAACGTCGGCACCGACTTCGCGCACTTTGTCGGCGACCGCGTGAAGCATTTTCATGTCTTCCGGGTTTGGGTTGTGGTTGGGGAATGAATGGTCAAGGTCGGCATTCAGCGCGACAACCTCACATCCGACTGCTTCGAGAACCTTCGGCGCAAACGCGCCTGCTGTGCCATTCCCGCAAGCTGCAACCACCTTCAGTTTGCGTGTCAATTTCGGGCGGTCCGCCAACATGGAGAGGTACTTTTCCGTCATGTCGGGTACGAAGATATAGCGCCCGCCATCGGCGGCTTCAAAGTCGCCATTAAGGACGATCTGTTTCAGCTCGGACATTTCATCGGGTCCGAACGTGAGGGGGCGGTTCATGCCCATCTTAATGCCGGTCCAGCCATTGTCGTTATGGCTTGCCGTGACCATGGCGACGCCTTCAACATCCAGTGCGAACTGTGCGTAGTAGGCCATCGGTGACAGGGCGAGGCCGATGTCGTAAACCTCCATGCCGCCAGCGATCAAGCCGTTCATCAAGGCCTGTTTGACGCTGGCTGAATACCAACGGTAGTCGTGTCCGACCACGATTCGCTTTTTTACGCCGCGACGACCAAACAACGTTGCCATGCCGAGGCCGACAGCCTGCAATCCCATCAGATTTATTTCTTCGGGAAAGAGCCAGCGCGCGTCGTATTCGCGAAAGCCGGTTGGCTTAACGAGCGGAAGGCGTTCAAATTCTGCGGTGTTGGGTTTCAAGTCTGCGTGCGGCTTCGGCAGCATGTGGCGTTCCCTTGGTTTTGGCCAACGATGTTCAGAGTAATGAATGATTTTTGGAAGGTGTGCGGATCAAGAGATTAAGCCCATACCGTAATTGGCGATACCCATGGTGACCCATACTTCGATGTCCCTCGTCGCTTAGATATGGCGTTACGCGATTGTTCGCATAAGGGCAATCATCGGGGCAGCGTTGAAACCGAAGTCCGTTAAGCTGACCGGTTAATTGTCTGTGGTGTGTGGATGCAACGTGTGTGAGCGCATGAAATATGCGTGGGCGGAGCAAGGGCGTTTCGCCGTGGTGGGTCCTGCTCAGTTTTGCAGGATCAGTTTGCCACCGCGCATCTCAACGCGGTCAAGCTTCCTCAGAAAGCTCATGCCAAGCAACGTGATATGCAACCGGCCAGGCTCAGCAACACTGGCCTGGACATTGCGCACGGTGATACCACCGAGGTCGATCTTATCGATCATGACACGTGCGGATTTCGCGATGCCGTTGGCGGTCTGGCTGCGCCATTTGAAGTCGCTGGGGCGGACAAAAATGCCAGCTGTGCGTGCATCATCGTAGCTCATGGCCACCAGTGTCGCGCCTGTGTCGACAACCACTTCGACCGGCCGGCCATTGATGCGGACAGGCGTATTGAAATGGCCGCGGCGATCGGCTGAAAGCGCCACGGTTGGGCCGGTGGAGACCGGCGTCTTATAAGCATAATCGATGGTTTGTTGGGGTTGCTGGTTCTGGCTGCCAGAGGGGCGCAGTCCGCGGGTGCTGCGATCGCCGCTGGTGCGTTTGATCCAGTTGCCTTGAGGCCTTGTTGCTTGCGTACGCGGGTTGGCGGCGGTTGCTGCATCTGCGGTGGTGTTCGGTTCCAATCCCGCGACTTCAGCGATGCCTGATTTGATGGTGTTGAAGTTCAAAATGAACATCGCAAAGATGGCCGCGAGGGCTGTCCATTTGACGATTTCGGTCAGTAAATTTTGAACACCTGTCGACACGCAACATCTCCTGGCCGCACGAAATGGTCTTTCGGGTCTTGGCGCGGCATGCGTCCCATGCGCGCCATACGACGATGAGCGGCCCGATCTATGCGCTAAGAAATTAACTGCGCAGCGTCAAGAAACTGCCCGAAAAGTTATAAGAGCGGAGACGTCTTAAGAAAGTCATACCGAGCAAGCTCACGTTAAGGTTGCCGGGCTTTGATACCAATGCCTCGACATCGTCCATGATGATCGGTCCGACGGCGAGCGAGCGGATGGTAACGGGGGCTGCAAAGGTGGTTCCGTTGGCGGTTTTGACCGGAACTGTGAACCGCAGGCGATTGATATCGATGCCTGCGCGCTGGGCATCCGCGGGCCTGAGAACGACAGTCGAGGCGCCGGTGTCGACCAGCATTGTGATATTGGCGTTGTTCGCGCGTGTTCTGGCGACGAACTGGCCATCGGAGCGTTGACGAATGCGGACGGCCACTTCGCCGGTCGCTTCATCCCGGGTCGTGATGCCGTTGCCAGCAGGCAGCAACTCACCGGCGACACGGTTGCCTACGTAGCTGAATTCCTCGCGGAACGCATAAAGACCAACCAGGCCGATGATGATGGCGAGCCAGATGCTGGCATACTTTAAAGCCTGGCCGACCCGGCCCGCGTATGATCCCATAAAAGAGAGTGCGAGGACGGCCATCATGACGATCGCGATCGCCAGTGGCCAGCGCTCAGAAAGGCCGTATTCTGCGAGCAGGCCCGCGTCAGCGGTCAGGACGTAGAATACGCCGATCAGGGTAACCAGGATCGCGATGAGCCAGGCCAGCATGGCAGAAACGTCGTCCTCAAGCGTCGGCGTTGACGGGTTTATCTGGAGCAGCAGAGATCTCGCGGCGCCGATCTTGCAGTTGGGTCATCACACGAGCCCGGTGGAGATCGGACATGGATGTCCAGGCTGTGATTTCATCAATGCTGCGGAAGCACCCCAGGCACAGCCGTGAGTCGGGGTCGATCTTGCAGGTTCCGATGCAGGGTGTTTCCATAGGCCTCAATGTTCGGCTTTTTCAGCCGTTCAATCCATGTTGCGGGCGATCACGCTCTGTCTGTGGAGGCGTCTCGCACGACGTGGTGGTGCGTCGACTGCAGAATCGTCGCCAATGTCTCCAACATGTATGGAATAAGAGCGGTCTCGACAACCTGAGCGATGGGTTTCGGCGGTTTTTTCCCAGCCTGTCCTTTTCCTAAGACATCGCGTCCGAAGACATGGTGTTTTTTGATGTCATTGGGCAACTGCCGTGGACGTTAGCCGTGCATACGGGCCCGGGGTGCGGCGTTCACCAGTCGTGGCTGCCGCGCGGAAGCATGTCCGTGGTGGCCGTTCCCTTTGTGGCTTTCCTGTCCCAGTGGCTGCAGTGGCCCCACGGACTGTAGGACACGGTTTGGCGGGATGAAGACAACCGCCTCGGTCCCTTTGCGTAGTTCAGAACGCAGTTCAAATAGTCCGCCATGCAGTTCGATGAGTTTTTTGACGATCGGCAGGCCGAGGCCTGTTCCACCCTCGGCTGTTTCGTGCGCCAGCGAACCTTGGCCAAATGCTTGTAAAACCTTAGGGATTTCTTCTTTGGGTATGCCAGGTCCGGTGTCGCGCACCGAGAGCATTTGCCCGCCATCGGTCGTTCCGCACACCGTAATCATGATGCGTCCACCACGCGGCGTGAACTTCAAGGCATTGGACATGAGGTTCAGACAGATCTGGCGGAGTGCGCGCTGGTCAACCCAGACCTGGGGCATGTCGAAGGGCGTATCTTCGACAATGGTGAGGCCCTTGTTTTCGGCGCGTAGCTTCAACAGGCGGTGACAATCCTCAACGACATCGCTGAGGCGTAACGGCTCTTCGTTCAGTTCGTAGCGGCCTGCTTCAATGCGCGACAGGTCGAGAATTTCGTTGATCAGGTTCAACAGGTGGGAGCCACTGTCGTGGATATTGCCCGCATATTCCTTGTACGTATTGTTGGGCATCGGCCCGAGGATTTCGGCCTTCATCACTTCAGAAAAGCCCATGATGGCGTTCAGCGGGGTGCGTAACTCGTGGCTCATGGTGGCCAGGAAGCGTGATTTGGCTTTGTTGGCGGCCTCGGCGCGCTGGCGGGCTTCGTCCGAGATGGACTTTTCTTCTTCCAGCTCAGCAATCAGGAGGTCCTTCTGGGCGCGAAACTCCAGCATCGCCAGCGATGTGGAGTTCAGGCCCTTGGCCAGGAAGATGAAGTAGATGTGGACACCGGCTGCCATGGACGCCAGTGCGAAGTAGAACGGGTCGCCCAGCAGGAGCAGTCGCCCGACCACGGCCACCGTCATGGGGATCGTGCCAGCATGAAGGATCGGCATGATTGTTGACGCGAAGGTCATTCGGATGGCGAGAATGACAATCAGCGTTGCAAAGATGAAGACGTGCGAGGAAAACAGTGCAGCTTCACTTGTGATGGCGTGGTCGCCAATCCCCACGAGTGCAAAACCAGCCCACGTCATGCCGTTCAGGAATTCAGCGGCCACAAAGTAGCGACGCCATTTGCGAATATCGACTTCGGAGCGGGGGAGTGCGATGAAGCGGCGACACAGTTCAAGCAGGAAGACCTTCGCGGCGATGACGATCGTCAACCAGAGTGCAGCTTCCCAGGCCGGGGCCCAGAATAGCGATGCAATCGAGAAAATGATCGACAGCGCGGGCATGGTAACGGCTGCGCCCATCTCGTTGCGGACGAACATGGTGAGCAGTTCGTATTGGAACTCTGGCTTGATATCTGAGCCGTTGGCCAAGCGTTCGCGCGTTTCCTTTATGGTATCAAAGGACCGTTTTTGCGCGTCACGCCTCCCTCGGAGCCGGGCGAAATCGTCGGATTTGGCGTTATTGTCCATTCCGTTCGCCGCTCGGTGCCCCCATTTGTCCCCCGCCAATGGGGAAGCCGCCGGATAAAAGCGTTCGTTTTCCCCGGTCAGTTCTCTGTTCCAGGGTTAATTTCTGCCAAATTCTCTAAATTACGGTTTATTCCCCGTTTCCAATGCAAGGTTTTTCATGGCTCGGACCAGCTCACGATCATCTTCGAAGGGGCGTTTGCGCGGCCGACCGTTGTGGCTCACGCTGCTTGCTGTGGCCGCATTGGCCGTTTCACAGTGGCTTGAAGGCGGTGGTTGGTCGTTTCTGGGTGGGACATCCAACGGCCTTGTCGCTGAGGGCCGCCCGCGCCTTGTCGACGGAGACAGTCTGTTCATCGGGTCCCGTGAGGTGCGTTTGGTGGGGATTGACGCCCCTGAAGGTCCTCAAATCTGCCAGCGCGGCGGGCGTGACTGGCGGTGCGGTGATGCGAGCCGGTCTCAGCTGGCAAAGCTGATCAATGGGCGGGCGATCACCTGCGAAGGCGAAAAAGAAGACCGTCATGGCCGACTGCTGGCCATTTGCTCCGTTGGCGGACGGAACCTCAATCAAGAAATGGTGGCCCAAGGCTATGCCCTTGCGTACGGCCGCTATGGCTCGGACGAGCGTGCTGCCAAGTCTGGAAAGCGCGGCCTGTGGGCCAGCAATGTTGTGTTTCAGACGCCGCGTGCCTGGCGCCGGTCGAACGGGATTGGTCAATAAGGCGTGATGGGGCCTGAGTTTCGCATCACATGACCCCGTGGCTTGTTTAGAGATCGTGTTTTGGCTGAAGGACCGCCCATGAAACACATTGAGGCACATCAGGCGCCCAACCCGCGGCGCGTGCGGATTTTCCTGGCTGAAAAGGGCATTGAAGTGCTGCTAGAGGAGATGGCGCTCAGCATTGAAAACATTCGCTCGCCCAGTTTTACTGCGCTCAATCCGGTTCAACGTGTCCCGGTTCTGGTGCTGGATGATGGAACGGCGATTTCCGAGAGCGTGGCCATCTGCCGTTACTTCGAGGAGATGCAACCCGAGCCGCCTTTATTCGGGCATGGCGCATTGGGTCGGGCCATGGTGGAGATGTGGACGCGGCGCATCGAACATCATTTGTTGTTTCACGTGGCGCAATGTTTTCGACATCTGAACCCAGCGCTGGCTGAACGAGAAGTGCCGCAAGTTCCCGAGTGGGGGGAAGCCAACCGCCCGCGTGCGATCGCGCAACTGTCGATCATGGACGACGCGTTGGCTCAAACGCCGTTCATTGCCGGTGATACCTACTCAATTGCCGGCATTACGCTGCTGGTCGCCATAGATTTCATGACGCGGGCCAAGATTGACCGGCCTGAGGGGCTGTCGCATCTGGAGCGCTGGTATGATGGTATGAACGCGCGCCCAAGCGCGGCTGCTTAAATCCGCTGCGGGGTAGCACGTCTCTGACCATGACCGTGCGGTTCGGCGACGTTTCTCATGCGCATAATCATAATGGTGGCTGGAAGTCTTTCTGCGAGCGCGATACACGGGGGCGCAGCATGTGTTCCACCGGGAACAGCACCGCGTGCGTGTGCGTCATACATTTGAGGGCCTGTGGCAGCGCAAGGACAAAAGATGAAGCTAACGGTTGTCGGATCGGGCGACGCGTTTGGCTCTGGCGGGCGACTTCAGACATGTTTTCATGTGTCACACCCTGGCGGTCAGTTTCTGATTGATTGCGGGGCGACGGCACTGATCGGCATGCAGCGGGTTGGTCTTGACCCCAATGACGTGCCACTGATTTTCATATCCCACCTCCACGGTGACCACTTCAGCGGACTGGTCTGGTGGATTTTGCATGCCCAATACGTCGGCAAGCGCGTGTCGCCGCTTCGGATTGTGGGGCCGGAGGGGCTGGCCGAGCGATTTCACGCTGCCAGTGAGGCGTTGTTCCCTTCAGCCAAGCCGCGTGATTTCAAATTCGAAGTGACGTTCGAGGTTTATGACCCGACGCAACATGGGCTGCACGGCGGCATTGGCGTGGATGTTTGTGAAGTCATGCATCCGTGCGGTGCGGCACCCTACGCGCTTCGGCTCACTGTGGCTGACAAAGTCATTGCGTTTTCGGGCGACACGGAATGGGTGGATGGCCTCATCGACATTTCCAAGGATGCCGATTTGTTTGTGTGTGAGTGCTATGCCCACGAGACCAAAACCCCGTTTCATATGTCCTGGGCAGAGATCCGTACCAAACTTCCTCACCTGACCGCGCAGAAGATACTGTTGACCCATATGAATGAGCGGATGCTGTCGTGTGGTGGTGACGTCGATGATCCTCGTGTGGCTCTGGCGCATGATGGGCTTATCGTTGAACTCTAATGGGTTTGCCGGGTGTTTGACGTGTTTGCCAGCATGGCCCCGTACCTTAAGGTCTCTGCAATGGCGTGGCTTGCATGACAGGTGAGCGTGCGCTGCAAGCCCAGGTCAGACGCATCCGTGCGTGTCGCCTGTGTGTCGAAAGCCCGATCAAGGCGCCGCTTCCACATACGCCGCGGCCCATTCTTCGCGTGACCCAGCGCGCGAAGTTGGCGATTTTTTCTCAGGCACCTGGGTTGCGGGCGCATGAGGCCGACCTGCCCTTCAAGGACCCATCGGGTGTTCGCCTGCGGGCATGGCTGGGACTTGGCGAGGACGACTTTTACGATGACGCTTTTTTGGCGATCGCGCCGATGGGGTTTTGTTTCCCTGGCTATGACGCAAAGGGTGGAGATTTGCCGCCGCGTCGGGAGTGCGCGCCTGCGTGGCGGGCTGATTTGATCCCACGGTTGACCGGTCTTAAATTGGCTTTGTTGGTCGGCGGCTATGCGCAAGCGTGGCATCTTGGGGCGCTCGCCGGCCGGAACCTGACCGAAAGCGTTCAGCGCTGGGAGACAATCCTGCAGACCACATCCGATGCCGGGCTGGGGTATCTGCCCTTGCCCCATCCGTCCTGGCGCAACAATGGCTGGCTCAAGGCCAACCCTTGGTTTGAGCAAGAGTTGTTGCCCGAGCTTCAGACCCGGGTGCGGACCTTACTAAACGATCATCGCCGCATTGAATGAGGACGAGATGTCTCTATGCATCCAGGTGCATGAATGACACTGCCGGTTTGTAGCTAGGCGGCATGAACGATGCGCGGCTTTGAAAACGCCGGGGCTGCCGGCCTGACCGTGCTGCGGGACAACGGAAGAGCAGCTTGTTGGTCGAGTTCATCGCGCAGGAAATCCAGTTCGAAACCGGCTTTGTCGAGATCTGCCAGGACCTCACTCACGGGGCGACGTCGTGCTTCTGCGGCGGCCCAAATGATGGCAGACCGCATACCTGACAGGCAGTGTGCGATGACGGGTTCAGACGTGCTCGCCAAAACCTCGGCCATGGCTTCGACTGTTGGATCACAGAACAGCTCGAGCTTGGTTGAGGGCACATACTCGTACGCGAGGCCAAGTTCGGATGCCTGCCGGGACATATCTGCGGCTGAAGGTTGACCCACTGCTTCACCGTCGGGACGGTTGTTGATCACGGTTTTAAAGCCTTTGGCTTTGAGTTACGCGAGGTCTGCAGGCTCCAGTGCAGAGCTAACGGCAAAGGTGTCCGTGATCGCAGTGATGTTTGGCATGTGTCATGTTCCCGATCATCCGAAGGGCGCGCAGTCGACGGTCGTGCGCCGCGCGCCTGCCCCCCCGGTTTCCTAGGTGCGGAGTATGCTGCCTAACCTGTGCTCTTGCAAGCGTTGAATTGGGTGGGTGTGCAATTTTATGCTATGTATTTATGTTTTTGATGCTATCCAGTGCTGTAAGTGTGCTCTTTGAGCCCCGAAAATAGAATAAATTGCCGTGAGGTCGCTGTGCTTGACGATATGGATGTGAAGATCCTGCGTATTTTACAGGATGACTGTACGAAGCCGGTTGCGGAGATTGGCCGAGAGGTGGGCCTGTCGACAACGCCATGCTGGCGGCGGATCCAGAAGCTTGAAGAGGCCGGCGTGATCCGCAAGCGGGTCGCTGTGTTGTCACCGCGCGAAGTGAACGCCGGCGTTACGGTCTTTGTGCAGATCAAGACGGATCAGCATTCCATCGACTGGCTGGAAAAGTTTCACAAGGTGGTCGTCGATTTTCCCGAGGTGGTCGAGTTTTACCGGATGTCGGGTGATATCGATTATCTGATGCGGGTCGTTGTGCCGGACATTGCCGCCTATGACGCTTTTTACAAGCGAATGATCGGAAAAATCGAAATCGCCAAGGTGTCGTCTGCATTCGCCATGGAGCAGATCAAATATACCACCACGCTTCCGCTTGAGTTCATTCCGAAAGTCAAAAGTGAGCGCGTCAAGTCTTGAGGTTACACAGTTAGAGCCTGTTTGCTTTTCGTGGACCAGCAGAGCAGGCTCTAAGCTCTGGATTTAAGCATGTTCCGGGCTGAAAACCGCGCACACTTTTCCTGGACATGCTGTAGGTCGTGAGGACTGAAGGTGCAGCCTTTTCGGGTCTCACCGGGTTCCTCACGCCTTAAACCACCTTTCCCAACTCTCAGTCCAAGGCTTCAAGCACGTCTCCGCCGATGATGCGCATTCGCCCACGGACCAATGCAAGCGTGACGCCGTTCTGGTTGGTGATCTCAACGTCGTAGTATGCGTTGCGTCCGGCGCGGGAGACTTCGCGCGCTTCGGCGATCAGTGTGTCACCCGCATCGGATGGTGCGATGTAGTCGATCGACGCGGCTCCGGTAACAGCGCGCTCGCCAAGCGCGTTGCAGGTGAAGCCAAATGTCAAATCCGCAAGTGTGAACAGCACGCCGCCGTGTGCTGATCCGAAGGTGTTCGTCAAATCGTCACGCAGTTCGACGGCGAAGATCGTGTGGCCGCGTTTTGCCAAACGGACCTGCACATCTAGATGCTTGAAGATTGGATTGCGCGCGGCCATCGCGTCGATGATGGCCGCTGGTTCGGTTGGATTTCCCACGACTGCTTTGCCCTGTCAGCTGGCGGGCTTGTCAGCATTGTTCAACCGGGCGAGAAGGCTGGATGTGTCCCAGCGCGATCCGCCCATTTTCTGGATCTCGCTGTAGAACTGATCGACGAGGGCTGCAATCGGAAGGCTTGCCCCATTCTTGCGCGCTTCTGAAAGGCAGATGTCGAGATCCTTGCGCATCCAGTCAACGGCGAAACCATGGTCGTATTTGCCGTCGACCATCGTCTGCCAGCGGTTGTCCATCTGCCATGATTGGGCGGCACCTTTGGAAATGGTTTCAATGACGGCGGGGATATCGAGGTTTGCTTTTTGGGCAAAGTGAATGCCCTCGGACAAGCCCTGAACCAGCCCCGCGATACAGATCTGGTTGACCATCTTTGTCAGTTGGCCAGATCCTGCCCCGCCCATCAGCATCGTCTTCTTGGCGTAATGGTCCATGACCGGCGCAGCCTTGTCATAGACACTCTGCTCACCGCCGCACATGACAGTCAGAGCGCCGTTTTCCGCGCCCGCCTGACCGCCGGAGACGGGGGCATCGATGAAGCCAAAGCCCTTCTCGGTTGCCGCGGCGTAGAGTTCGCGTGCAACCTCGGCCGATGCTGTCGTGTTATCGACAAAGATGGTACCGGACTTTTGAGTCGCAAACGCTCCGTCAGCGCCGAGCGTCACGGAGCGCAGGTCGTCATCATTGCCCACGCAGCAGAACACAAAATCAGCATCCTTGGCGGCTTCAGCTGGGGTGTCGGCAGCAGTCCCGGTCCCATATTCCGAGACCCATTTGCGTGCTTTTTCCGACGAACGGTTGTAGACGACGAGGTCATGGCCGCCCTTTTTCGCAATGTGACCGGCCATCGGGTAGCCCATTACGCCCAGTCCGATCCATGCGACTCTCGCCATTGAAGTTGTCTCCCAGAAATGTGTTGTTGGTTGTTTGAAGGGTTTGAGGGTCTCTTAACCGGTCGATGCTGCCAGTGGCAAAGAAAAACAAAAATGGAGCGCGTGTCATGGCGGGTTTGAAGGATGTGTCCACGCCGCCATCCAGTCTCACATCAGGTGCAGATCCCATTACGATTGATGACGTCTATGCTGCCGCCAAAGTCATTGAGGGAGCGATACGGCGAACCGATCTCGATCGTAGCCAGACATTGTCTGAACTACTCGGGTGTGAGATCTTGCTGAAGTTTGAAAACCTTCAGTTTACTGGGTCATTCAAGGAGCGTGGTGCGTTGAACCGCTTGTCGGCGCTCAGCGAAGCCGAACGGGCGCACGGTGTTATTGCGATGTCGGCTGGCAATCACGCGCAAGGGGTTGCCTATCACGCGAACCGATTGGGAATTCCCGCAACGATCGTCATGCCGGAAGGCACCCCTACGGTGAAGGTTGAAAATACGCGTGGGCATGGCGCCAACGTTATTCTTCACGGGCAGAAACTTGAAGAGGCTGCCCAATATGCGGCGACCTATGGAGAGACCCACGACCTCACGTTCATTCACCCGTTTGACGATGAAAAGGTCATTGCCGGACAAGGCACCATCGCTCTTGAGATGCTGGCGGATTGCCCTGATCTGGATACGCTGGTTGTACCCATTGGAGGTGGCGGGTTGATCGGCGGGATTGCGGTGGCGGCAAAGGCGATCAAACCTGACATCCGGATCATCGGTGTGGAGGCGGCACTCTATCCTTCCATGCACAATGCAACGCGCGGTGCGACACTGCCCATCAAGGGTGACACGCTTGCAGAAGGCATTGCGGTGAAGTCACCGGGTGCTCTGACTGCGCCGCTGGTGGCGAAGTATGTCGATGATATCATCCTCGTCGATGAAGCTGCGTTGGAGCGCGCCGTATCGCTTTTTATCGCGATTGAAAAGACGGTGGTTGAAGGTGCCGGTGCTGCGGGGCTGGCTGCGGTTCAGGAACGACCCGATCTGTTCAGGGGGCACAAAGTCGGGCTGATCTTGTGCGGCGGCAACATTGACACGCGCCTGCTGGCCAGTGTGCTGCAACGCGAACTGGCGCGCGAGGGGCGTTTGTCTCAACTGACGATTGATATTCCAGACCGTCCGGGCCAATTGGCGAAGGTATCCCGCATCCTTGCTGATCAGCACGCCAATGTGGTCGAGGTCTATCATCAGCGTGTGTTCACCGAGTTGCCGGCCAAGGGAACCGAACTGCATCTTGTGATCGAGACCCGGGACCGGGCGCACCGCCAGGCGTGCGTTGCAGCCCTTGAGGCGGAGGGTTACGCCGTCACCGTGAAGGCCGCGCGATCCCTGCAAACGTCAGCGGCTACGGAGACGAGGGCTTGAGCCACAACGTAACGGGCTTCCTCCGATGATCGCCCTCTTTCAGAGCGTCCTGATGGATGTGACGTTGCCCATCGTCGCACTTGTTGCTGTGGGCTTTGTCATGCAGCGGCGCATGCATTTCGACGTGGCCACTTTGAACCGCGCGTTGATGTTTATTTTTGTGCCAGCTTTCCTGGTTCACTATCTGTCATCGTCGCGACTTCCGATTGGAGAAGTCCTGCCGACGACATATTTCACGGTTGTTCAGTTTCTGGTGCTCATCCCGGTGGGGTGGATTGCTGCGTTGCTGTTTCGTTATGGCAACCGGTTTGCAGCCGTGATCGCGTTGACAACTGTTTACGCCAACGTTGGCAACTTCGGCATCCCGCTCGTCCAGCTGGCGTTTCCAGAGCGTTATATCCTCCATCAGTCCGTCATCACGAGCCTTGTGACAATCTTGATCGTAACGGTGGGCATTTGGTTGCTGGCCCCTCCGGAGCGGGGACAGGGCTTTTTCAATCGTTTGAAACTGGCCTTTGAGATGCCCGTGATCCCAGCCGTCTGTGTCGGCCTTTTGCTGCGTGGATTTGAAGTGACGCTGCCGACGGTGATCGGGAAACCGGTTGAAATGATCGGCAGTGTGTTTGCTCCACTGGCACTTGTAGCGCTGGGTGCGCAACTGGGTGATCGACGCCCGGAAACACTTAGTGCTGAGACCACTGATGGGCCTCCGCGTGGTGCGGGCGCACTTACACTTGCCGTTGTGCTCAAGCTGCTGGTGGCGCCGGCCATAACCTGGGGCCTTGCACTCTTCATGGGGTTGCCGGGGGACCTGTTGGATCTGGTTGTTGTCGCGTCCGCCACGCCGGTTGGTGTCATCCTGGCGGTGTTTTGCCTGGATTTCCGCCGTGAACCTAAGTTCGTTGGTCAGGCGATCTTGATTTCGACACTGCTCTCACCGATCACGGTCACAGCTTGGATCATCGCAATGCGGCTGACATGACCTGTGTTGGCTTAGGTGTTTTCTGTTCAGATTTGGGGGAATGAACGTGGTTGATTTATATACATGGTCGACGCCGAATGGCCGAAAGGTTTCAATCCTTTTGGAAGAGTTGGGCGTCGATTATGCGGTTCATCCCATCAATATCGGAAAAGACGAGCAATTCGGCGAAGCGTTCTTGAAGATTTCGCCCAACAATAAAATTCCAGCCATTTTGGATCGTGAAAACGGTCTGTCACTTTTCGAGTCTGGTGCGATCATGATTTACATGGCAGACAAGACAAAAATGCTTCTGCCTGAGAGCGGTCTGGAGCGCTATAGGGTATTGCAATGGCTGATGTGGCAAATGGGCGGTTTTGGTCCGATGCTGGGTCAGGCGCATCACTTTCTACACTACAACCCGGGCAAAGCAGAATACGCCGAGACGCGATATGCAACTGAAGCCAAGCGTCTGTACGGCGTCCTGGACCGGCAATTGGCAGAACATAGGTTTGTTGCCGGTGATGCCTACAGTCTGGCTGATATTGCGATCTGGCCTTGGGCGGCCGGGTTCAAGATGCAGCGCGTCGATCTGAGTGCGTTTCCAAGCGTTCAGCGATGGTATGAAATGGTTGCGAGCCGGCCGGGGGTGCAGGCTGGGTATCAGGTGCCCAACCCCGGTCAGGACATCCCAGTGCCGTGATGCGCTGGGTCTGTGGAACTCTGGGTCGCTCAACGTAGAGTGGAAACGATGGGGCTGTTTGCAAAAAAAAAAGACCCTCCCGGTGAGGGGAGGGTCATAGGGGTTTGGGAGCGTCACAGTCAGTTCAAAAGCGGGCGGCGCGAGATGCCAAGTTGTTGTCGTAGGCCTCGATCGTGCCGTTTGTCATTTCGGCCTGATGGGCCGCGATGACGGAATTCGGTTGAAGCGACGTCCATGGGAACTGTCCGGCTTTGGCCCCTGGAGGCATCGTCAGTGATGCAATCAGGAAAACTGCAGCCAGTCCGAAAAACAAGAGGGCGAAGGCTCTAATCACCCGAAGTCGACGTACACTCGATGCTTTCGCTAATTGCAAATCCATCGTTGTGATTGCCGCCCTTGTTTCTCATTCGCTTCTGTTATTCAATTTGTAACCCAGTTTTTCGGCGCGGTCGATGGTTACGCAAATCTATAGCTAACGGCCAAATGTCGAATTTAACGATTTGTTAGGATATTCAATTCTTAAAAAAGTTCGAATAAAGTATTCGGTATTGTCGATAAACTGAGGAGTTGGGATGCGATGACCGGAGGGGTCCGATGCTGGTGGCGTTGGAGTACGGCAGTGGCCTTTTTCGTCTGCCTGATGGCCGGGGCTGCATCTGCGGTATCTTTACGTTCGGCTCCAGATACGCCAATTGCTTTAAAAGCGTTCGGGGTTTTCAAGACCCATTGTGCCCGTTGCCATCAGCGCGCAGTACCGGGCTTGGGTCGCCCACAGTCGGCTTCCTCTCGAGAACCCAGGGTATCCAGTTCGGCGAATACTGACAGCCTAAGCCAGACCCAAGGTGGGATCGCGCAGATCACGGATCTGGATTGGCTTGCGAAGCGCCGTGACCTCGTGGTGCCAGGCCAACCGGAAGCCTCGCGACTTTATCAGGTCATGGTGGCGCGGCAGATGCCGTATGATGTGTTCCATGCTCGTTCAGGTGGTTTGGAGCCGACGGCTTTCGATCTTGAGGCTGTGCGAGACTGGATCACCAGTCTCGAAGAGCGAGCTGAGCGGGTTTGCGGCAAGGATCCGCGTGAGCTGGGTGCGGACATGCGCGCAAAGGCCGTATCGCGCTGGCTTGCTGGACCATTGCTGGCGGATGGAGAGCGTGAGCGTCTGGCCATCGTGCACCTGAGTGGCCGTGATGTGTGCGACTCTGGAACCTCACGGGCCGCCAATGCCACGCAAGGTTTGGAGCTGATCAGGACGCTGCCTGGGTTTGAGGGGCTGACGCTGACGCCACTGGCCGTGCCAGGTGTTCGCCTTGCGGTCGGTATCGTTGGAGACCCCGATGATGGGCGTGCGCCACCATGGCATGCACTTGAAGTGCCGGTGGGGTCAGAGGCGGAACGAGTTTTGAAGGCGCTTGGACTGGTTGTTGACGGCGGGCCGCCGGTGATAGATCTGGCAGCCCTTGGCAACGCCGGGATTGCACGCGAACGTTCGCATGTCTTGAGCCGGCCTGAAGTGTCGCGCGGCCCCGTCGTGACGAGCGCGCGTAAGGCGCAGGAAGCTTTGCTGCCTCAGGGACTGGCCATCACTTCGCGAAAGACACACTTTCAGAAGGGCGATGAACTGGTTCTGGATATCACGACCGATCGCGCCTGCCGTTTGACGGTTATCAACATTGAGCCCAGTGGCCGGGCGACCGTGCTGTTTCCCAATCAGTTTTCGCCGGATAACGCTATGAAGGCTGGTGAGACTGTTACGCTGCCAAATCCGGATGGGCCGTTTCTCTTGGCCTTGGATGACGTGGGCCAGGAGACGTTTTTGGCGGTCTGCTTAATGGAAGACCGCGCAAGCATTCCTGGCGTTATGCATGATTTCGATATTCAGCCGTTCACGATCCTGGGTGACTGGTCCAGCCATATCAGGCGGCAATTGGCTGCAGATAAACGCGAACGGTCGCTGGTTGGGAAGCGCTTGTCGCGGCGCAAAAAGCGGTCGTTGCGCCGTCAGGGGATCGTATTGCGCGCTTCAGCGGCGCCTCTAAAGCAGATGCGTGCTGCAATCCGGCTCGACGTTGCTGATTAGGTTTCAGTCCGGGTCTGGCCCATTTGGTTTACATGCTTTTATGCAGCTTCAGTCATGTAGCTTCAGCTTGGCGCATCAATTGATACTCCAGTGCGCGCACGCCGAAGACGGCACCGGCTACAATGGCGGCGAACGTGACGAACGACCCAATGGCCAGAGTTGAGATGCCCGTCATGGCCTGACCGACGGTGCACCCCAGCGCGGTCACTCCGCCGATGCCCATGAGGGCAGCTCCAAACAGTGTCCGCAGTGTGTCGCTGGTGTCGGTGAAGGTCTGGAGCCGGAACCGGCCCATGGCCATCGCCATTAAGAACGCGCCGAGCATCCCGCCGAATACTGTCGCCACACCGAAGCTTGGAAGCCCGACGGCGGTTGAGCGCTGCATCCACTCAAGCGTATCCCCGCTGGGGCGGACAAAGGTCAGTGAAATCGGCGAGACCACTGTGTCGGCGAATTCATCGAAGGCCAGTCCGGTGGCGGCCCAGCCTGCGACGATGCAAAGACCGATCCCAACGCCTGCCAGGATGTTTGTCCAGGAGGAACGGAACCGCGGTTCGGCGAAGCAGAAACCGATGGTCACCAGACCGAAGATCAGGGCAAACATGAGCCCACCCGTTGCCGGGTCAAGCCCGAAGGCCGCACTGGCGGCTGTGCCCAGGTTCGTTGTTTCCTGGCCCATGTCCTCCATGTCGACGGCCATAAGCTGCTGGGTCGATTGTCGGAGCAACCCGAAAATGCCGCCGATGGTCATGTAGGCAAACAGCCCCATGACCACGAGCGTGAACAACGCCCGCAAGTCACCTCCACCCACGCGGGCAACGTTGCGACTGGCGCATCCACCTGAAAACACCATGCCGAAGCCGAACAACAACCCCCCTAGGACGTGACCGAGCCAGGTGAACGTCGAACCGATGTACATGCTGGTGTTGGTATCGACGAACCCTGCATATTGGATGGTCTGGGTGCCGATCATCGCGACCGCGATAGCCAATAGCCAAGCTCGGAACCGGCGTGTGTCGCCAAAGCTCAGCATGTCGGAAATGCCGCCCATTGTGCAGAAGTTGGTGCGAAACACGATTGCACCGAAGGCGATGCCGATCGCCAATCCTGCCCACATCAATGATGCAGGTGCATTATCGACAAAGAAGCTGCGGAGCTCTTCCATGGTTTTAGTCTCTTAAGTTGGCCCGAATGGCTTATTTATGGGTCTTGTTCTTCGTGGCCGTTGGGCAGGGCATGTCGCCCTGAGATCGAGGTCGTGTCATCGGCGCCATGCGGTCAAAGTCGTGCGTTTCATGTTTCGCGGACCAGGGCACGAACGTTAGCATCGCGACACCAGCGACCTTTACGAAACCCGCAGCACATTATATATCACGCGGCTGCGCGAAGCGTCGGATTGCATGTTATTGCCAGTCTGCCGGACACGCCGCAATACTGGATTTGGAAAATTTCGCCCATGGAAAGATTTGCAACAGCGTCTGAAATGATCCGTAAGCGCCGTCCAGAGCGTCCGGTCCTGGGTCTGCGCCCACAGGCGGCAGGACGCGCTGCGCAGTGGTTCTTGAAGCATTTCGACGGTGATGTCGCTTATGCCTACAAGGCTAACAGTTCGGTGTTCTTGCTGGGCGCACTCTATGGGGCCGGCATCCGTCATTTTGATGTGGCCTCGTTGCCGGAGCTTGAAGACGCAGCCACGATCCCTGGCGTTGAGATGCATTTTATGCATCCGGTAAAGTCGCGCAGCGCCATCAAGCGCGCCTATGATCTGGGTGTGCGGAGTTTTTCACTGGACAGCGAGGATGAGCTTAAAAAGATCGTCGAGGAGACCCGCCAGTCGACGGGCCCAGCGCGTGACCTTCGGCTGTTTGTGCGTGTTGCCGTGCCAGCGATCAACTCGCTCATCCCCCTGGAAAACAAATTCGGCCTTGATGGAATTGCAGCGGCCAAGCTGCTTATGAAAACGCGGCAGGTGGCAGCTGAGCTTGGTATCACATTCCATGTGGGCTCGCAGACTTCCACGCCCGATGCTTTCGTGACAGCGCTTGATAGCGTGCGCGTCTTAATTGGTCAGGCCGGTGTCGTGGTCGACTGTCTGGATGTCGGCGGTGGCTTCCCTGCCAAGTATCCGAATTCCGACCCTGATCCACTTGTTGATTTTATCAAGGCGATCGACGACGGCGTCGAAGAGCTGCCGGTGCGTGAAGACGTCCGTCTGATGTGCGAGCCTGGCCGGGCACTGGTGTCGGAGGCTGAAAGTGTGATTGTTCGCGTCGATGCACGCCGTGGGAATAACCTTTTCATCAATGATGGCGGCTACGGTACGTTGTTTGATGCAGCGCATTTGGGTTTTGTGTTTCCAGCAAATCGCATCCTGACGGACAAAGAACGCGGTTCGGATAGGCCGCGCATGGAGGGCTTTGAACTTTGGGGGCCGACGTGCGATTCGATTGATCATATGCCGGGGCCGTTCCTGCTGCCTTCCGACATCGATGAAGGGGACTATATCGAGATCGGCAACATCGGCGCTTATGGGCGTGCCCTTGCTGGGAAATTCAACGGATATGGCACGTATGATGAGGTCATCCTGGCCGATGCGCCGTTTGCCAGCATGTATGACAGCAAGACGGTTAAGGCGTCCCAAGTCGTCCAGAGCGTCTGACGGCGTTTTGGGCGCGGGGCTCTTGTGTTTGCGGAGCGGATTTGACCAGCTGCCTTATATCGACCTCGAATCACCCGTAACTGCAGCGTCGGGGAGCGGCTTTGGGAGCTGCAACATGACGACGCCACATAAAGACTCGATCCGATTTGACGACATCTCAAGTTGGTTGCTTGAGCAGATCGGTCTGGCACGCCTTGTAAACGAATGCGACGAGGCGGCCAGGTCCTTACTGGACGATGCCGAACGGGAACTTGCGGGACTGTGCGCTGACTTTACATCCGTGAAGTTAGCTGACGGCGAACGACACGTAACACCTGAACCCTCACCATCGATTGGTGATCCGGGACCACCAGACCGGCCTTGAATAGGGTCGTTCGATTCCAGATCCGCGCCTAGCCCACCGCTTGTGGGAGTCTAGGCCGTCGAAACGTCAGCCGGTTGTGATTTCATATTTACGTAGAAAATGGCGGCGAACACCGCCATCCCAGCGACATTCCAAATGAGTGCATGCGGCCAGAACATCGCGAGGGCGGCCACCAGAAGCGCGCCACGGATGGGCCAGCTGATCGGGTTTTCCAGGTGCCCTTGGAACACTGCCGAGGTTGCGTATAGCCCGAGGAGCGCAAACACAAAGACCTGCGCCACTTCTGTTGCCGTACCACCAACCAGGGGCGTGTAGGCGAAGAGCAATGGAACAATGTAAAGCGCCTTTGCGATCTTCCAGGACATCAGGCCGGTGGCCATGGGCGGTGTCTTGGCGATCGCGGCTGCGGTAAAAGCTGTCAGGCAGACAGGCGGCGTGACGTTTGAGTCCTGGCTCAGCCAGAAGATGATGAGGTGCGCTGACAGCAAGGCGAACATCAGCTGTCCCTCATCGATCAGTGCTGTCCGCAGAGGCTCTTTCAGTTCTAGTGGGACCGTCTTCAGCAATTGGGCGGCCGACTCCAGGCTCATGCCTTGCGCCAACGTTGCAGCCTGTTCGGGTGCAACCAGGGTCAGCAGCACTTTGGCTTGGTCCGTCACGGCACCCGACGCAATCACCTCGACCACCTGTGCATTGGCAATGAGATTGTAGAGGGCAGGCGCTGATAACGTCCCCAGCACGATGTACGCCGCCGTAACGGGCAATCCCATGCCAAGGATAAGCGAGGCCAGTGCGATGAGGGTGATGGCGATGAAGAGACTGTCGCCTGCCCACTGGGTGATCATCAGCGAGAACGTATTTCCGACGCCCGACATGGCGATCACGTTTACCACCAACCCAATGGAACACAACAACACCCCTGTCATGATCATGTTCCGTGACCCTAGCGCCAACGCTTCGGCGACTGCGCGCGGGCCCATCGGCTTGGTTGTCAGCCAGGATGCGGCGATGACGGCCAGAATGGCGTATCCGGCAGCAAAGGTGGGCGTGAAGCCGTTGATGAGCAGGGTGATGAGCACGCCGATGGGGATGAGGAACGGGAGCCCGCCGTTGCGCATAAGCTCAGCCACGCTTGGCGCTTCGTCTTCGCTGATAATGCCGACGTGTGAGCGCTTGGCTTCAATGCGCACGTAAAATGCGACAGAGGCAAAATACAAAATCGCTGGGAGGATGCTGACGGTGACGATGGTTGTGTACGGGATCTGCGTGTAGCTCGCCATGACGAACGCGCCAGCGCCCATGATGGGTGGCATCAGCTGACCGCCTGTCGAGGCAGAGGCTTCAACGCCGGCTGCAAACTTGGGCGGGAAGCCGGCCCGCTTCATCAGCGGAATGGTGATGACGCCGGTGGAGGCTGTGTTTGCGACCGCGGAACCTGAGATGGTGCCTGTCAGGCCTGAGGCGAACACAGCCACAAACCCCGGACCGCCGGTCAAACGGCCTGCAACGGCGCGCGCCAGGTTGATCACGAAATCCCCGCCGCCGGATCGCAGCAGGAATGCGCCGAATAGAATGAACATGAAGACGAATGACGATGAGATGCGCGCAATCGTCCCAAAGATTCCATCGTCGCCGTAGATCGAGCGGAACAAAATGGTTTCCCAAGACAACCCGCCGAAGCGGAACACACCCGATATGTATTCACCCCACCAGCCGACGTAGGTGAGTGCGATGACGATCAGTGCTGGAACGATCAGGCCCGTTGTGCGGCGGGTGAATTCCAGCGCACCGAGAATGACAATGCCGCCTGCGATCCAGTCCGGTGTTGAGAGTTTGACGCCGCGGGCATAGATCGCGTCTTCGCTGGCAACCATATAGATCGCAGCCGTAGCCACGATGACGCCGAAACCGATATCGAGTGCCCGCATGGCGGTTGACGGTGGGTGCGTCGTCCACTTTGGCAGCAGCGGGTAGACGATGGAGCACAGGAGCGCAAAACCGGCAAAGTGGATCGCGTTGCGCCACAGGCCGGAGAACACCCCGAAGATGTTGAAATAGATGTGAATGAGGGCGATCGCGACGCCGAGCACCATGACCACTTTTTCAAGCGAGGGGGACAATCCATCGCCCGGCCCGCGGTCCACGCCCGTCGGTGGCGCTGGCCGCAGCGGTTCTGTCTTGGTCGTGCTGGGCGTTGCCATTGTTGCTGGGCCTTATGGTTTGCTGGCCATGATTTTTCGCGGAATAGGTTTTGCTTCGCTGGACGCGCGGGGCGGGCAGGTCAGGTGGAGATGGCCTGCAAACGTTCCCACCTGAGTGGGAATGGGGGCCGAACCATGACCCCCATCCAAAGTCTTTCCGGCGTGCTTTATCGGTTTAATTCCGACCGGTGAAGCAACCGGTGAGTCCGGTGTCTCCAGACGAAGACCTCAGGCCTGCTTAGTTTGCATCGGCCAGGGCAGCGCCAACTTTGTCGGCTGGTACATCGAGACCGGCTTCCTTGAAGTAGCGTGCAGCACCTGGGTGCAATGGTAGCGGCAACCCGGCAATGGCGCTGTTCAGCTTCATTGCCTTGGTGGCTTTGTGGATCGCCTGCAGGAATGGCAGGTTTTCATAGATCGTCTTGGTGATCATGTAGACGTCTTCTTCAGGCACGTCCGCCCGAACTGCCAGGAAGTTTGGCTGTGCAATGGTCGTCACGTCTTCCGTTTGGCCGGGATAGGTGCCTTTGGGAATTGTGTAGGACGTCCACAGATTAAGGCCGCCGTCTGCTTTGCTTGCCAGTTCGGGCGTGAAGTTGAGCATCTTGATTTTGTCGCCCATAGCCGCGAACGCCTTGGTGACGGCACCGGTCGGTGGACCAGCGGGTGTGTTCATGCCGGCGACCTGACCGTTTTGCAGCGCATCTGCGCTGGGGCCATAGCCGACGTGCACGAGTGAGTAGTCGGTGTCGATGTCGACGCCCAGGTTCTTGAGCAGGACGCGGTTTGACCCCAATGTGCCTGAGTTCTTTTTGCCAAGCGCCATGGACGAGCCTTTGAGGCCCTGGAGGTCGGCGACTGTGCCGGTTTTCGCTTTGTCCGCGGCGACGATGAACTGCTCAACGTTTTGCCAAAGCATGGTCACCGAGCGCAGCTCTTTTTGAGGGCCGTCTTTTTCGACAGGGCCTTTTCCATTCCAGGCATAGTAGCCGTAGAGCCCTTGGAGAATGGCAAACTGGGCTTCGTTTTCGCGCAGTAACTTCACGTTTTCGCCGGAGCCTGCCGAGTTGATGGCCGACATGCCGATCTTCTGTTTTGGCTGCAGCTTCACCTTCGTGAGCGTGGCAAGCGCAACGCCGACAGGGTAGTACGTGCCGCCCGTCGAGGCTGTTGAGAGGATATAGTTTTTACCTTCGGCCTGGGCTGCGATCGGCGCGAAGCCGATGCTTGCTGCAAGTGCGATACCACCGAAGGTTGCGAGTGTGCGGTTCAATGTACGAGGCGTAGTGGGTTTGTGTTTCAAGTCGGGTTTCCTTCCTAAAGCTGTCTCTCTTCGATCCAGCCCCTTTGGCGGGGCCGTGGATGCAATTGAGGCATATTCGGGCTGTGGCGGGCGCGACCGGTGCTCATGCCGGTTTTGATGGCCAACCGTATTTGGCTGCAGATTTGCAGGCGTGTCTGTGTCGTGCGGCCCAGGATCTTGGCGGTTACGCCATAGACCAAAGGCCACATCACGAGTGGCTGTTATGCCAGGAGTTCGCCAAAGGTCCAAGAGGGAAGCTGCCGAAAAGGTTGAGGAACTGGGAAGGGCCGCAATGGCGATGATGCCAGTGCACTTCCCGAAGAAGTCGGATGTCATGTGTGATTGTCTTATCGGTGTGGTGGGCATCAAACGTACCGGGCGAAGTGGGACACCGGGCGCGTCAGGGCGTATCTTCGCTAAGTTCCGACATTGTCATTTCCTTATCTGCGGCCATGTTCAAGCGGTACGCTGCCGCGAACGCCACATAAGCTAGGAATTGAGATGCTGCGCTGGATATTGCTGTCTATTTCGCATGGTGCCGCCCTTGCCGTGGGCTTTGCCCTTGGCGTCTACCTGTTGCCGATCCTCACAGCTCCGCCGAGCCTGGATAGGGCGATGCTGGCCGAGACCGCCAAGGCGGCCCGGTTCCAGGCGACATTCACGCGTGATCTTCCAGGCAGTGATTTCCTGCATTGGGGGGAAGGACAGATCAGTGTCACTCCTGATCAGGTCGTCCACGAGGGCGAACTCGCACCTGGGCCTGACTACAAGCTGTATCTGGTGCCAGAGTTCGTCGACGACGAAGCCTCATTTCTGAAGGTCAAGGGACAGGCGCTGCGCGTCGGCGACGTCAAGACTTTTGACGGTTTCCTGATCGATTTGCCCGCTGGTACCGACCTCAATGCCTACAACACCGTGCTTGTCTGGTGCGAAGCGTTTGGCGAGTTCATCACCGCGGCCAAGTATCGTTGAGCCTGTTTGGTGGCACAGTCCTGTTATGCTGAATTGCGTGATTTCAGTATTCCTTAAAGGATGTCGACCGACGTCCATTATTCGTTAGGATTGGCGCGTCGACAAAAATACATCGAAGTTGAGCAAAACGTCTGGCCCATTCTCCGATGCCTGCTGAATTGCGAAACTGCAGCCAAACATTGGTTTGGGCTTCGATGAGAAGGCTGCCAGGAATAATTGTCGCGCTGCCGTTCCACCCAAAGCTGAGCTTTCCTCGTAGTGATGAACATCATTGAGGCGGGGATGACGTGGCCAATGCCGCCTCTAATTGAATTGGCATACCAGACCGATGCGCGGGTGAGCGCTCAAAACCCTTTTAACAGCAACTTTCGTGTGGCATCGTCTTTCGGCGAGTGTCTCAGTTGCCTGCAAATTCGGGACCTCGAAGAAAAATAAGAAGTATGCGTTTCAGGGAGATTCCAATGTCGAACTCGACTGAAGGGAAAGGGCTTTTCGGCCTATACGAAAAAGACGCCGACGAAGCGGATAAACTCATTTTCGGACGCGAGGCGAACTCAGACCGGCGTGGCTTCCTAAAAGGTGCGGGGCTTGCCACCATGGGAGCGATGGTTGGCGCCACGATCCCGTTCCATGAAAACATGCCCGCCAACTTCGTTCCAATCGCGCTTGCTGATGAGAATGAAATCACCGGCAAGGATGGTCTTACGCTCCTCAATGATCGGCCTTTGAACGCTGAGACCCCGCCTCACCTGTTGGATGATCCGATCACGCCGACCGCCCGCCATTTCATCCGCAACAACGGTCTTCCTCCCGAGGATGTCAGCGTGGCGGATTGGACGCTCACGGTCGACGGGTTGGTCGACAATCCGATGACCCTAAGCATCGAGGACTTAAAGTCGAAGTTCGAAGTGGTGACGATGGCCCTCACGCTTGAATGCGGGGGCAATGGGCGAGCCTTCTTCGATCCCCCGGCGCGGGGCAACCAGTGGACGTATGGCGCGGTCGGCTGTTCTGAATGGACCGGCGTACGTCTATCGGAAGTTCTCAAGGCCGCCGGTGTGAAGGACAACGTCATCTACACGGCCCATGTAGGTGGGGATTCGCACCTTTCCGGCGACCCTGAAAAGCTGCCGATTTCACGTGGCATGCCGATCAAGAAGGCAATGGATGATGGAAACCTGATTGCCTTTGGCCAAAACGGTAATCCGATCCATCCCATGAACGGAGCACCCCTCCGACTGGTGGTCCCCGGCTGGCCTGGATCGTGCTCTCAAAAGTGGCTTAAGCGGGTCTGGCTCCGGGATGTGGTGCACGATGGTCCAAAAATGACTGGGTCGTCCTACCGCGTTCCCAATCGCCCGGTCGCCCCAGGCGAGAAGGTCGAAAAATCCGACTTCGTGATCATGGAAGCCATGCCGGTAAAGTCTTTGATCACCTCGCCTCAAAACGGACTGAAGACGGCCGACAAATCACTCGAAGTGCGTGGGCACGCGTGGTCCGGCGACCGGAAGATCGACAAGGTGCATCTGTCGATTGACTTCGGCGCAAGCTGGATGGAGGCAGACCTGTCCGATCCGGTCAATGACCATGCTTGGCAGAACTGGAAGGCGAACGTCACCTTCCCGCAGGCTGGCTACTATGAGGTTTGGGCGCGGGCGACAGATTCAGAAGGTGTGATGCAGCCGTTCGCAATCGCCTGGAACCCGAAGGGCTACCTCAACAACACCATGCACCGTGTGGCTGTCACGGTCGCCTGAGGCGCGGCGGCGCTGAGACTTGCAGACCCTTGCACGCCATCGGCAGACGCGGGTGACACCCGCGTCTGCCGGCCACGTCCCGTTCCCATCACAGAGGTGTACCCCAAGTTATGCTTCGACGAACTTCGACATGTTTTGCGATCTTTGTTTCAGCGCTGTTCCTGATCGGCACGCCCCGGGCAGCTTTTGCCGAGGACGAGACTTACGGCCTGCCGGCCGGAGAAGGTCTTGATGACGTGGTCGCGTATTGCAGCGCCTGCCATTCGCTTGGGCTGGTGGTTCAGCAAGGATTGACGCGCTCGCAATGGGCCGACCTCGTGGTGTGGATGTATGACGAACAGGGGATGAGCGAATTAAGCCCCGAGGAAGAAGAAAGGGTGTTGGATTACCTGGCGGCGAACGTCGGACCCGAACAACAAAAACAACGCCTGCGCGATCGGGGCATTCTGAGGTGATCAGTATCGACGCCCGGGGCGCTGTCCGACACAACGGGACCACCGAGAGACTTCGGTGATCCGCTACGCTGCTTCATCCTTAGTGTTGTGCTTGATACAACGCCTTAAAGTCTTCAAATCCCACAGTTTCGATTGGCGCAAGCGCTTCATCTAGAATGTCGTAAAAAGCGCCTTTCGTGCCGCGTATGCTGAAGAAGACAATTGTATCCATGTCGCCTCCACCTTCGGTATGTGCATCGGCGCCCGGTTGGGTGAGGACATAGCTGCCTGTTGGACGGACCTCTTTCAATTCACCGTTTGGCTTGTAGATTCGAAGTTCGCCATCCATGACGAGGGTCACATACTCGGCGTGGTGTTTATGGAGGAATATCTTCTTTGATGCATCGAATTTGAAAATTGCGTCGACGATCTCTCTTTCCTGGTCGACGCGATAGATGTGATAGGCGAGATGATCAATACCATCTAGTGTCTTCCACCGAATTCGACTGTCATCGAATTGCGGTGCAGTCTTTTTGCCAAAGAGCATGGTGCCCCCAGTTTCTTGCGCTTTCGAGATTTGCCGAGACTTGCTGCGACACACGCTTACGAACGCCGCTAATTGGTCTTCGCTGAATTCTCAGAGGCCGGAACACCAGCTCTCTTATGCATCCGGTCCATGCCGATGCCGACGACGTTGGCGAGGTTGTAATTGTCGGCAACAATCTGCCGGGCTGAACGATCACCGTTTGCTGCCGCCAAGTCGATGTAACGTCGACCCTCGGCCAGGTTTTGAGGCACACCGCGTCCGCGAAGCAGTTTCAGCCCGTAGTTGTGTTGTGCGTTGGAGTCGCCGCGTTCCGCTGCCAGCCGGTCCCACTCGGCGGCGGATGCGAGGTCAGGTCCGCTGTCCAGGCCGTAGCCATTCTCGTCCATCCAGGCCATCAATGTCATGGCTTGAGTCAGCTGCCGGACTTCAGCGCAAAAGCGGATGATGACGCGTGCTGGAACGTGCTTACCGTGCTTGGCCGTTTCATAGCCGTAGATGCATTCGATATCCGTTAGATCGCCACGCTTCACCTTAAGCATGATCTGCTCAAGAGTGTATTCTCTTGGATTGAGCACGCCGTGGTCGTTGGCGACCATTTCGCTGGCCGTCGCCGATGTGGCGGCAGCAGCGAGCGAGATGGCGATGATTGCTGAGCTAAAGCACGCGCGGGTGATTGAAATACATTTCTGGTGAAGCTGTTCCATATCGTTCCTCATCGATTGCGATGGGAACAAATTACGCCTGCAATCCAATGGAACTGGCCAGCTGGGTTTCTCAAAGTTGTAAGATGGTTGTCAGGTTTTCGGCCATTACGTTACCGATCGTGGCGGTATCCGTATCCGTAGACAGTCTCAATGATCCGCGGTTTGGACGGATCGTGCTCCACTTTCCGTCGTAGTACGGAAATGTATTGGTCGAGAGCGCGGCTGTTGGGCAGATAGTCCCGGCCCCAGCAGATATCCAACAGGTCATCCCGCGAAATGGCTTCGCCCCGTCTTTCGTGCAGTAGACGCAGCAGCGTGACCTCACGCGCGGTCAGGTCGATAACACGTTCTCCCCGTTTTGCTCTCATGGAGCGGACATCGACTTCCAGATCGTCGAGACGGAAGTTGCTGGTTTCCGAATGCTCGTCTGGGCTGGCGAGTTGCGCGCGCCGGAGTAGAGACCGTATGCGCGCGATAAGCTCGCGGGGTCCGAATGGCTTTACGAGGTAGTCGTCAGCGCCATGTTCAAGCCCGATCACACGATCGAGTTCAGTGTCGCGGGCCGAAAGGATGAGAATTGGAATGGCGGGATCCTCATGGCGCAATGCCTTGCAAAGCGCCAGCCCGTCGAGCTTTGGCATCATGATATCAAGGATGATGAGTTGAGGGCACGCCGTCCGAGAAAGGGAAAGTGCTTGCTCACCATCGGCGGCGCAATTGCATTGAAATCCCTCCAGGGCGAGAAGTTCAGCGAGCCCTTTGCGCATGTTTTCATCATCCTCGGCGAGTAGGATGCGGGGTTTCGATGGAACGGTGTCGCGCGGTTTCACGTCTGGGCTGCCCCGATGCTTGGCAAAACGACTTCAAACCGCGATCCGGTGGACTGAATGAAGGCCTTGAAGGTTCCGCCTCTTGATTGCGCCAGCTCTTCTACAACCTTTAATCCCAATCCGTGACCGCTGTTATGGGGGCGGGGGTTCGACGATGTGCGCGGCCCATCATCTACGATGGTCAGCAAGACATCGTTGTGGCTGCCCCTCGTCAAAACCTTGACGTTTGCGCCCTCGGCGTGAGACCGGGCATTGTCGATAAGATTGATCAGAATGCGTTCCAGCGCGGTCTTGTCGTCGACGACGGCTGCCGGCGCGCCGGCATCAAACGCAAGTGTGCAGCCGGACTTCTCCATCAGTGGTTTGTAACGCGATACGATGTTTGCCACCACTTCATCCGCGCCAACCGGGGCGCTGATGGCCTTTGTCTGGGCAAGCCCACGGCTGCGCCGGACAGTCGTGTCAGCGATGAAGGCCAGGCGCTCAATTTCCTCCTCTAGCGCTTTGCAGCAACGGGCAACAGCGGCGTTATCGCGGCCGTGCCGGGCGATAAGTTCGACGTAGAGCGCGAGGTTTGCGATCGGAGTGCGCAAATCATGGGACAATCGCGCCGCACTTTCGGCCCGCATGCGGTGCTGGCGGGTTGCTCCGGACTGAAACCGAACCAACGCTAACAAAGCGAGGCTGCAGCCCAAGGCGACCGGGACGACGATTGCCAGAATGGGCGACGTTGCCGCGCCTGTGGCTGCTTTTATGTCGACGTGGATTTTCCAACCGGCGAAGCTGTCTGTGAGGTCATGACGAACCGTATGTGTGTCTGAGGTCGGCGGTTCGTTAAGCGGCCATCGACGCTGATCCCAAGGGTCTCGGAGCTCGACCGGCTGGCGCGTTTCAGAGGCCTGGCCGGTGAGCACGTCGTCTATGGTTTGCCGGAGTTCATGCAGCATCGATGCGATGCAAATGACACGTGTGGTGTCAACGTGGCCGCAGGTGATCAGCGTGGGTTCATCCAGAAAGACTGCCCAAGCAGAACCGGTTGCCTGGATGGTTGTCTTTTCCATTGCCGCCGATAAGCCGGATTCGATCTGGGCGAGTTCTTGTCGTTCCTGAAAAAGGAGGGAAGACGGGTCTTCTGGAGGGTACACGCGTCGCTCATCGTCGATGAGGACAACGAACGGCGGGGTGCGTTCATGAACAAGGCGGCGCAGAAAACCGATGGGTTCATTCACGCCTGACAGCGCTGCCTGGAGAGTGGCAAGGCGGTCAGATACAACGGGCACAATGGCCGTTTGCAGCTGGACTGCGTATGATCTCGCGACTTGCTGCGCAGCTTCAATTGCCAGGGCCTTTGACGCAGCTTTATCGCTCACAATGGTTCTGACCGCCATCGCGGCGATGATGATCAAGGGGACGGTTACGAGCCCAACTGCGATGGCGCTGAGGCGGGACACGCGCATTGGTTTGCTTTGTGTCGGCATCTTGCGTGCTATCCAGCCGGGTTTGCGGAAATTGCTCGTCGAGCGCGGTCATGGGTCGGAGTTATCATGTGCGCCTCGCCTGCGACGTCAATCCGTCTTGAGACCGCGGTGTAGCCCAAGACTATCAGAGACTTGAATGACACCGGTCAGAAAGCTGTCAGGTGAGACGACCGGCGCATGTCTCGCATAGTACTTCGCACGTCTTGCGGCGTCACAGCTTTGATTTCGGCACACCCCGGCCAGCTCTGGCCGAGGACGAGACCTATGGCCTGTCGGCCGGTCAAGGTCTTGATGACGTGGTCGCGTATTGCAGCCCTGCCATTCCTTGGGCTGGTGGTTCAGCAAGGATTGACGCGTCCGCAGTTGGCCGAGGGTGATCAGAATTCATGCCCTGAGGGGGGAGCGTGGACGTTCGGCTTCGGGGCGTTGCTTTTCAATCGGGTTTTGCTGGCTTGGGCGTCGATTTATCGAGCTGGAGCCCTCGCTGCGGACACAACGTGCAGCCTACCAAAAGTCGATGACCGCATTAGGCGCGGCGTAACATTTGGCGCTGCATGTCGCGAGACAATGCACAGCAACCCAACCATGCGCCAGCGATTAGAGCCTTTAGTTTTGCGCAATCCGCAAAACATGCGCATAATTTACCTTGACCTGCTGGGCATGTTCGTGTTCTGTGCTTCCTGTGGATTGTGAGGAGCATTATGTCTGACAACGATGAAGATGACAAAGCGCCTGGGGCAGAGAAGCTCGACGGTACGACTGGTGCCCGCGACGACAAGAACGAGCGCTCAACAGTTGATTTTCCCTACAACGGCCTGGATGCGGCTGAGGATGTGGCAAGCGCCCTTTGGAGTACTGCAGGCGATAGGCCGCTTGAAGTCGATGCGCTCGCGGGTGCAATGGGTATGGCGATTAGTGGTGCCTTCCGACAAAAGACCTCTGCGGCCCGTTCGTTTGGCGTTGTCGAAAAAGAGGGGCGCAGTGCATTTAAGCTTTCACCCTTGGGTGTGAGATTGGTATCTCCGGGGCAAGAAGAGGTTGCTAGGGCAGATGCTTTTCTTGAAGTAGAGCTGTATCGCAAACTTTATGACGATTATCGCAACCGTTTAATTCCCACAGGCAAAGCGCTTGAAGAGGTCATGAAGCAGATTGGCGTCGCTTCTAAACAGGCCGACAGGGCTCGTCAGGCGTTTGAGCGATCGGCGCGCCACGCAGGGTACTTTTGGGCCGGCGACAACAAATTGGTTCGTCCAAATGTTGGTGGAGCACCTTCCGAAGACGCTTCGACGTCCAATGTGGTGGCTGAGAACCAACCAAGCCAATCCGAGGGATCGCCTACCACGGCAGACGACAAGTCGGCGATTATTCGAATGCTGGTAGATCGGCTGCCAGATACTCTGGACAACAAAAAACTGGCTCAGTGGCTACGGACAGCGGAGGCTAATCTCCGGTGGAGCTATGATGTGCCTGGTGAAATCGAGATTGCCGAGAAGGATACTTACTCGGCAGACTGAATATCGAGTGCCCCGCGCGGAACTAGTTTGCGGCCAGGCCGCACGGGGCAGAGCACAACCCAAAGGAGGGCAGTGCTATGTGGTTCATAGCTCGGATCTTACCTTAAGCAAGGGCTGGTTAAGAATATCCGTTCCACCGGCTCGCCTTGTGGCGGAGCTTCGGCTCCGCCCTCTGACCCAAATTCTGCGACTCTTTTAATAGCAAATTTGAAAGGATCCGGCGATGCCAAAGAAGCAATCGTCTTCCAAAACTTCCACGTTGGCCTCTAAGGTCTTGAGCGGAAGCAAGAAGCCTACGTTGTCTGAGTCTAAAAAGTTGGCGGCGTCTGTCTTGTCCCAAGACGAGAAGAAGGGGCAGGGTAAGAAATGAGCACCGAGCTTCTTTCGGTCGGCGCAACTGTAATGTTGAAGTCCGGTGGGCCGGTCATGACTGTTGTCAAACCGCCCAGCAACGCCACAAGTGATGTGCTCTGTCGATGGTTTCAAGACGAGTTGCCGCATAAAGCAGTGTTCCCAGCGCAAGCGCTGGAGACTGTCACGCCGCCACATAAGCGCAGTGTGGTGTTCTAGAAGGTATGGCCTCGGCACCTCAGTGCCGAGGCTTTCGTTTGCCGTTCACCCGTGCTCAGCACGGGTGGCTGCGGCTTATGAGCAAAAGACTGGCGCTGTAAGCTGTTGATTTTATTGGTGGGCGGTACTGGGATTGAACCAGTGACCCCACGCGTGTGAAGCGTGTGCTCTACCGCTGAGCTAACCGCCCGGTCTCCAGCGAGGGTGATGCGCCGGGTCGCCCGGTATGCGAGGCGTCGTGGTTTGTGTCAAGCGGCCGATCATTTCGGGGCGCTTACCCATCGCTGGCGGGCCGCAAGCGTAGAGGCCAACGTTCGCATCCCCCACGCTATCCCAACGCAAGACCCCAACGCAAAACTCGGCGCTGTGCCTACTTCTGGATCAAAAATCGATAGACGCCAGAGGTTTCGTCGCTTTTAAGCAGCGTGTAGCCCGTCGTTTCGCAAAAGGCGTCAAAATCCGGCACGGAGCCGGGGTCGGTCGCCAGTACTTCGAGCGTTTGGGATTTTTCCAGCGCGTCCATGGCTTTCTTGGCCTTCAGAATCGGGAGTGGGCAGGCCATCCCCTTGGTGTCGAGCGTTTGATCGGCCATGCCGCGTGGTTTCCTTCGTGTCTTGTGTTCCGTGCCGCGGCGTCGAACGTGCTCCGTGGCAGGTGCTATCCTAGCGCGGTCCGTGCCCTGCGCCAGTCTCAGCTTTGAACGACCTTCGTCTGGTTCGGTCAAGCCCCCGGTTGCGTGTCTGCTGGTTGTCCCGGGCTCAGGTGCGGGCGGCGGGCCACACATAGCGGGTGCGGACTATGACGATGGTCGGGGCTGATTTTACGCGTTTTTGCAACACACCTGTTATAAGCCGCGCTAACACCCCGTTGCTTCATGAGTGTTCGCGGGAGCCGCATTGACTTCTGGCGCGGGGGCCGGATTGATTGGTGGTTGCGGCTTGATGGGTTCCGAGTAACCGGGGAACTGATCCGAGTTCACGAATAAGACGGCAAAAGGCGACGATCATAATGGCGCAAGGCGAACCTGTGCGAAGGTCCTTTCTGTTTTCATTCGGGCTCGACCGGATCGGCTTGATTGCGCTGAAAGTGCCGTGGCTGTCGGCGCTTGTGATCCTGGCGCTGTCCATTTTGGCGGGTTTTGGCGTTGCGCGTTTGCAGGTGGACGATTCCTTATCGGAATTGTTCCGCACGGATTCAAAGGAGTTTCGCCAGTACGAGGCCATTGACCGACTGTTCCCGTCGTCTGAATTCGATGTGCTGGCCGTGGTTGTCGGCGATAAGCTGCTGTCGCCAGAGGGGCTGACAGCTTTTGCCGATGCGATGATCGAACTGCAGTTGAGCGACGGTGTCGGTGGGATCGTTTCGATGCTTTCGGCGCGTGGCATGCCCGATGCGACGGGATATCCGCCGCCTATTGTGCCTGACGTCATGCCGGAGGCGGGGCCTGAGTTCGATCAGATCGTCAGGACATTGCGGGAAAATGACATCGTCAAGGGCAAGTTCCTGTCAGATGATGGAACGCTTGCGCTGATCGTCATTTCGCTTGATCGGGAGGTGGTCAAGGAACTGTCGTCGGCAACCGTGGTGGGCGGTATCAGGTCGGCCTTGGTTGATGTGTTGGAACCGGCCGGGCTCGGGGTCAAACTGACCGGTGCGCCGGTGATGCAACTTGAAATCCGTAATGCGGTTGAGCGTGACCGGCTTGTCTACAACGGGCTTGGTTTTCTGGCGGGGCTTGTCGTCGCGTATGCGTTTTTCCGCCGGATTTCGTTGACGCTCATCGCGGTGGCGGGGCCGGCCATTGCGATTTTGTGGACGTTGGGTGTCGTTGGCGGGCTCGATTACCGGCTGAATCTGTTCATCAACGTCATCACGCCGTTGATCCTCGTGCAGGGCTTTTCGGATTCCATGCACCTTGTGTTTTCCATCCGGCGTAGCGTGATCGCGGGAATGGACCGGGTGGCGGCGGCCCGCGAAGCTGTGTTGGATGTGGCACCGGCGTGCCTCCTGACGGCGATGAATGCGGGTATTGCGATCATGTCGTTTTCGCTCGCGGAGTCAGCGTTGATCCGGACGTTCGGTCAGGCCGCGCTGATGGCTGTGTTTATCTCGTATCTCGCGGTTGCCGTTGTTGTTCCGACACTGGCTGTCCTGCTGGTGCGCGCCGAGCCTGAACCTGCCGGAGCCGGTGGCGGGATGGGTGCTGATGGCGCGCAGGGCGGCGGGTCCGGTGGCAAGGGCGATGTGCTGCAGACGGCGACAGGAGGGATCGTCAACTTCGTCATTCAACGACCGCTTGTTTTCACGTTGCTCGGGATCATTTTGACGATTGCGACGGGGTGGGCCTATGCGAGTCTGGAGCCTCGCTACCGGCTGGCCGATCAAGTTCCAGACCGGGAACAGGCCCTGGCTGGCAGCGCGCAGCTTGATCAGAAGCTGACCGGGGCCAATCCCGTGCATGTGATGATCAGCTGGACCGGATTGGCTGCCGAGGCGAAAGCGGCTGCGGCGGCTTCGGGCGCTGGGCAGGCTGGTGAGGCGGGTGAAACGGGTCCAGCCGGGGCTTCGACTGGCAGTGGCTACGATCTGTACGATGCGGCCACACTTGATACGATTGCCGATGTCCATCGCATTGTCGAAGAGCGCGCGGGGCTTGGAAACGTCTGGTCGCTTGACAGTCTCAGGCGTTGGCTGGCCGCGGCCGGTGATGATGACATCGAGACCGTCAAGAGCTACGTCGGCCTGCTGCCGGACCATTTGGTTCGGCGGTTTATTTCCGAGGATGAGACGTCCGTTCTTGTGACGGCGCGGTTGCCCGACATTGACGCCAGCGAGATTCTGCCGGTCGTTGACAGGCTGGATGCGGCGCTGGAGCCGATCCGTGCTGCTCACCCAGGCTATGAGATTGCGGTCACCGGGCTGCCGGCCATTGCCGCCCGGAATTCGGCGACGCTGATCCAGGAACTGAACTGGGGGCTCGTTGGCGACATGTTCGTCATTTTCATCTTCCTTGGGATCGCGTTGAGGTCGATGGTTGCCGGTGTTGCGAGTGTGTTGCCGTCGTTGTTGCCGATTTTTGTGACCGGGACGTTGCTGTGGGCCGCTGGCGAGGGGCTTCAGTTCGCATCCATAATCGCCATCACGGTCGCGTTTTCGCTCGCCATCGATTCCACCATTCACTTCCTCAACAGGTTCAGACTGGAGGAAGATCGATTGGGCGGTTTGCCCGGCACTCATATTGAAGCCTTGAAAATGACCGTGCAGCATATCGGACCGGCGGTGGTCCTCACGACCATTGTTCTGGCGTTGGGGCTGGGGGTGACGATGTTGTCTGATTTGCCGTCGCTGCGGTTGTTTGGACAGTTATCAGCGGCGTGTCTGTTTGCTTCGCTGTTGGCCCAGCTGGTGATCCTGCCAGCGTCCATCGCGCTCTACCGTCGCCATATTCCGCGGCGGTCTGCTGCTGCCAAACCATCGGTGGCACTTGCAGAATAACGCATAGGCGTTGATCTAAGTGCAGGCGGTGACGTAAGCATTCCTCAGACCGTGCTTGTCGCGGAAAACAATAAGAAATTTGGAGGAATACTCTATGCGTCGGTTTTCACTCTGCGCAGCATTTGCGCTGTTGGCCATTATCACGGCTGGTTTTACCCCAGCTCTTGCCGAGGGTGATGCCAAAGCGGCGGAAGAGCCCGCGGCTCAGGCAACCGGGGCGGCGAAGGCCACGTCCGATGAGGCCTTGATGGTCAAGGATTTCAACGACGATAAGTTCCTGGATGCCGCGTATGACAATTGCGCCACCGTCGAGAACCGGTCTGCAAACTCGTGTAACTGCGAGCGGAAGCTGATCGGTGACCGGGTTAACCTTGACGACAAGCAGATGGCTTATCTGTATTGGACGGACAAGAAAACCTTCGTGACGGAATTCGAAAAGAAAAAGAAGGCTGACCCGGATTTCCCGAAAAACTTCTCAAATCGGTTTTCTAACCTGCAAGCGCTTGTGATCGCTGCATGCGGCGCATGAGGGCGAACTGACCGCTGTTTGGTCTTTTTTGAGGGTCTGGCGATCTTGCGATGGTCGTCGGGCCCTTTTCCCTATCCGGGTCATCGAGTGTGGACACGTCAACGTGGGGCTGTTTTTCCTGGGAAAATCGTCCAGCGATGTCGAGAATTGATCACCCGGTTTCTCGAATTGGCCTATGCTCCGCAGAGACGTCTAACTGCAAGACAGCTGGGTTTGACGATTGGAAACAGTTGACCAACTCTTTGAAGGTCCCGGAAGCATCGCACTTATTGGGGCGCTTGCACTGTTCGCTGCGTTTTGTCTGAAACGGGGCATGCTTCTGCTTCTCGCCTATCTTCTTGGGATCAAGAGGTCTGGGCGTTCGACCTTTTGGTCCACACGGACACCGGTCGGCGGCACCGATCAGGGGATCACCCAGTATTCACGGGAGCCCGATGGCCGGATCGTTCGCCGTTTGACGCGCGAAGAGCGCAAAAAGCTAGAGCGGGGCGCACCCATTGCCCTTTATTCGCCCTCGGCCAAAGGCGGGATTATGCAGCTGGACGACGAGCATGATCCGACACATGGTCAAACGTCCTCAACAAGCGTCGCTGATATCGGCGACCGGCTCAGGGGAGATCTCAAGCGCTGTGCCACGGTACGTGGGGTCGTGGCGCTGTTTGATGAGCCTCGATATCGGCAGGCCTATGGCCGAAAGGATTTGAAAGCGGTGTTGCGAAAGCTGGTGGAGCTTTCGGCGACCCGAAACGAAACGCTCAAAGTGATGGAGGCCTGCGCGTTTTGCGCGAGCCCGCCGGAAGCCAAGAGGGCCCGATTTATCAATCTGGTGGGTGATGCCGGGCTGGAGGAACCGCTGCACTGGCATCATTTTTCAACGACATGTATCTGGTTGCGGCCGACCACGCCGCGCAAGCGTAGACTGTTTCCCATCAGCCAGCTGAACCACCGCAACTTGTATCGGGTTTATTTCGATGCGGATGATAAGCTGGTCGGCTGGTCTGTCAGCGGGAAAATTGCGCCGCTGGAAGTTTGAAGCGCTTCCAATCGGGGCCGACAATCGGGCTAGAGCCTGTTTGCTTTTCGTGGACCAGCAAAGCAGGCTCTAAGCTCTTGGTTTGGAGCATGTTCCGTGCGGAAAACCGCGTACACTTTTCCTGAACATGGTCTAGAAACTTTGCCTCGGCTCTTTTGACGAGCTAAGCCTCAGCTGCCTTCAATCTTTGCGTCCAGCTCTTTGAGCGTTGCCCCGGCTGCTGCCATGTTGCCGCTGTCGCATTCGCCCTCGAGTTTCACGAGGATCGGCTCCAGGGCCGCCATAGCGTCTTCAGACAGGCCCTTTTCTTTGGCTCTACTGGCGGCCTCGAATGACTTTTGCAAGCACTCGTCTACGTTTGCAGGTGCGTCCTGCGCGGTCGCTGGTCCGCCAGGCAAAGTTAATCCAACGGCCAACCCAAGGGTCAGCCCGGCAGCGACTGCGACGGCGCCCGGAGCGGCTCCTCGGCGCTTCAGAAAGTGGTCCATTGTTGTTTCCTCGTTGCAGCTTTTGGTTCGGTATTTCGGGCTATCGGTTTGGCCGTTGTTTGTGGCTGTTCAAGGACCACACCGGCATCACGGCTACTGATCACAGTTCAAGATGTGCGATAGGGCATGGTGCATGTCGTCGTAATGGTGAACCAACCGATCCGGGTTCAACTCAGCCATGGGGGTTTGCGTATAGCCGAAGGAAACCCCGACAACCGGGACGTCGGCAGCTCTGGCGGTTTTAACATCGGTATCGCTATCCCCGACCATAATGGATTTTTTGGGAGTTCCACCGGCGCGGATTATGGCCTCGAGAAGGTGGCGCGGGTCTGGTTTGTAAACGGGCAGCGTGTCCCGTCCGACAATGGCATCAAACCGATCCAGAAGGCCGAGTTCTCCCAGGAGCTTGCGCGATAGGCTTTCGCGTTTGTTGGTGCAAACGGCAAGTTTCGCACCCTGGGTCTTCAAATGATCCAAAAGTGTCTCGGCGCCCGGAAAAGGACGACTGGAGTAGGCGAGGTTTGCCTCGTAGTGCACCAGGAATGCATCGTGGAGGCTCGTGTGCTCGGCGTCTGATAGTTGAAGGCCCGCGCGCTGCATTGCTTCAGTGATCATGCGCAACGCACCAAAGCTGATCCAGGGACGGGCAAATTCCGGGTCGACCTCGGGTTGTCCCTTGAGAGCCAGCACGTGGTTGGTGGCGCGGATCAAATCTGGTGCTGTGTCCACAAGTGTTCCGTCCAGGTCGAAGACAATTGTTGCAGCGTTCATATTTCCGTGTCGATCCCAGTTTGTGCGTGTCGCGGGCGCGGCAAGGCGTGGCGTTGTGTCGGGTGGAGGTGTATCAGAGGCGGCACAAAGTGGACACTGGCCTGGTTGAGGGCTGTTTAAGGTTGCGATTGGGACGGGTTTGCCCGCGAGGTTAAGGTCCAATCGGTATGATCAGGAGGCTTTCGGGATGGACAAAGCTGTGCTCTCGTTACTCAAGACGCAGGCCTACGTGGACGGCGGCTGGGTTGGTAGGCCGACGTTTGCGATCCATGACAAATCCACCGGCGATGAAATTACGAAGGTGACCGATTTTACGGGCGACATGGCTGAACAGGCCATTGAGGCTGCTTACAAAGCCCAAAAGGAATGGGCGCGGACATCGGCGAAAACGCGCGCGCAGGTGTTGCGACGGTGGTATCGCGAGATCCTGAACCACGTTGACGAGCTGGCGCTGCTTTTGACGACCGAGCAGGGCAAGCCGTTGGCCGAGGCTCGCGGAGAAATCACCTATGGTGCGGAGTTTGTCGCGTTCAATGCCGAGCAGGCGCTGCGCATTTATGGCGAAACGATCCCGACGCATAAGGCGGATGCTCGTATCATCGTGTCCAAGCAGCCTGTTGGGGTGATCGCGGCGATTACGCCGTGGAATTTTCCCAATGCGATGATCACCCGGAAGGTGTCGCCCGCGCTGGCGGCCGGGTGCGCGGTGGTGGTCAAGCCTGCTGAAGACACGCCACTGTCGGCGCTGGCGCTGGCTGAATTGGCGCATCGGGCTGGTCTGCCTTCTGGATTGTTCAATGTGCTGCCATGTTCCAAGCCCGAGGAGATTGGCAAAGTTCTGACGACCCACCCTAAGGTTGCCATGGTGACCTTTACCGGCTCAACCGAAGTGGGGCGGATTTTGATGGGGCAGGCGGCGTCCACCATCAAGAAAGTTGGATTGGAACTGGGCGGCAATGCGCCCTTCATTGTGTTCGATGATGCGGACATCGATGCTGCCGTTGATGGCGCGATGGCATCGAAATTCCGCAATGCGGGGCAGACCTGTGTGTGCGCGAACCGCATCTATGTGCAGGACGGGATTTACGATCGCTTTGCCGATGCGCTGGTGCAACGCGTCGAGGCGCTCCAGGTTGGTGATGGTCGTGAAAGTGGTGTGAGTATGGGGCCGCTGATCAACGAAGCCGGTGTCGAGAAAGTTGAAGCGCATATTGCCGATGCGGTGTCCAAGGGCGCGAAAGTCGTGGTCGGAGGCGCGCGGCACTCAGCGGGTTCCAATTTCTTTCAGCCAACGGTGTTGCGCGATGTGACCGCCGACATGACGGTTGCGCGTGAAGAAACATTCGGGCCGGTTGCGCCGTTGTTTTCCTTTTCGACCGAGGATGATGTCATAGCACAGGCGAACGCGACGGAGTTCGGACTGGCTGCATACTTTTTCGCTCGCGACATCGGCCGGGTGTGGCGGGTGGCGGAAGCCCTCGAATACGGGATGGTCGGTATCAACGAGGGTGTTGTTTCAACTGAGATGGCGCCCTTTGGCGGTGTCAAACAAAGCGGACTTGGCCGTGAAGGTTCACACCACGGTATCGAGGAATTTGTCGAGATGAAATATATGCTGATGGGCGGGCTCAAGACTTGAGAGACCTGAAACCAAACTGCGTATGCTTGCCCATTCAGTTTTGTTCGAGCACAGGTGCGTGCTAAACGACGCACGCGAGCCTGACTGAATTGAAGTTCCTCTTTGGTATTTCATCACTCCTTACCGTTTATTCCCACGACGACTGATAACCAGCGTTTACGATCCGGAGACCCCCCAAATGAGCACGGACGCCTTCAAGCGCATGGCTGCAGAACAGGCGATGACGTTTGTCGATGACGGGATGCGGCTTGGGCTGGGAACCGGATCGACTGCGGCGCATTTTGTTGAAGTGCTTGGGGAACGTGTGGCGGAGGGCTTGAAGGTCGTTGGTGTGCCGACGTCTGAAGCAACGCGCAAACAGGCCGAAGCGTTGAATATTCCACTGACGACGCTCGACGAGACGCCATTTCTCGATCTGACGGTGGATGGTGCTGATGAGATCGACGGGGCGCTGCGTCTGATCAAGGGCGGCGGTGGAGCGTTGTTGCGCGAAAAGATCGTCGCGACGGCGTCCGAGCGGATGGTCGTGATCGCAGATGGCTCGAAGTTTGTTGTGACACTCGGCGCGTTCCCCTTGCCCATTGAAGTGGTGCCGTTTGGTTTGGAGGCTACCGTCCAGATGGTGCAGATGCTTTCGCAGGAGGCGGGCTGCCACGGCGAACTGGTGTTGCGTCTCAATGCTGACGGCAGCCCGTTTGAGACCGATGGGGGCCATTACATCATTGATGCGTCGTTCGGTAAGATCGACGATCCCGTGGCACTTGATGAGGCGCTGAAGATGATCCCGGGCGTTGTCGAAAACGGTCTGTTTATCGGACTTGCAGATGTTGCAATCCTGGGTGGCGAGGAAGGTGTTCGGGTGCTTGAAGGCGATGAGAGCGTCAGCTGATGCCGTGACCGATGACCTTAAACCCAGCATGCTGCTTCTGGGCAGTTCACCGGGATGTTCAAGCGGTGGTGACTGCGCCGGATGTGGAACACAGATGCATGAGAACGTGAGGTGACGTGAAATGGCTGAGTATGATTTTGATCTATTTGTCATCGGCGGTGGGTCAGGCGGCGTTCGCGCTGCGCGTATCTCAGCTGGCCATGGCGCGAAGGTTGGGATTGCAGAAGCCTTTCGCTATGGCGGCACCTGCGTCATTCGTGGCTGCGTCCCAAAAAAGCTCTACGTCTACGCCTCACGGTTTCCGCAAGAGTTTGCCGCGGCCCGAGGTTTCGGCTGGGAGGTGGGGCAAACGCCTTTTTCCTGGCATGCGCTGGTTTCGGCCAAGGAGCGGGAGATCACCCGTTTGGAAGGGCTCTATCAGAAGGGTCTGGAGGCTGCCGGGGTCGAGGTTTTTGCTGATCATGCCAGCCTTGTTGATGGGCATACCGTGGCGCTCAGCGAGGCCGGGCGAAAGATTACCGCCAAGCGGATTTTGATCGCGACGGGAGGCAAGCCGAATATCGACCCCAAGCTTGAGGGGCGTGAACACGTCATCACGTCCAATGAGGCCTTTGACCTTGAGCGGCTCCCCGAGAGGATCGTCATCGCAGGTGGTGGTTATATCGCAGTCGAGTTCGCCGGCATTTTCGCCGGACTTGGCGTCGAGACAACGCTGATTTATCGGCGTGATAAAATCCTGCGTGGATTTGACGAAGACATGCGGGATGCTGTCGAGAAGGGTTACCGCCAGCTGGGTGTCCGTTTTGTCTATAACCGGACGTTTGCCCGAATTGAAAAGACGTCATCGGGGTTCATCGGGCACATGGACAACGGTGCCAAGTTAGACGCCGACCAGATCATGTTTGCAATCGGTCGAAGCCCCAACACAGAAAATCTCGGTTTGGAGGCTGCGGGCGTGGCGACTGGTCCGGGTGGTGAAATCCTCGTTGATGCGCAATCGCGGACGAATGTGGATAGCGTCTTCGCGGTCGGGGATGTGACGGACAGGGTGCAACTGACGCCGGTTGCGATCCGTGAAGGTCATGCGTTTGCGGATACCGAGTTTGGCGCAAAACCGTGGTCGACGGACTATGAATTGATCCCCACGGCGGTGTTTTCAACTCCGGAGATCGGGACCGTCGGGCTTCCTGAACATGAAGCGCGATCGGCCTATCCGCACCTCGACGTTTACAAGTCCACGTTCAAACCCATGAAAGCCGTTATGGCTGGTAAGGATGAGCGGACACTCATGAAGTTGCTGGTCGATGGGGCGAGTGATCGTGTCGTGGGCTGCCATGTGGCAGGATATGATGCCGCTGAGATGGTGCAATCGGTGGCGATTGCCATGCGGATGGGAGCTACGAAGGCCGACTTTGATCGGACGATGGCGCTCCACCCCAGCGCATCTGAAGAGCTTGTTACCATGCGTGAAAAGTGGGTTCCGCCGGCACAGGCAGCTGAGTAACGCGTCTGCGACCGTGTGCCCGCGTCGTGTATCGTGTGGTTGCGTCCGGGCGTCTTCCGCACTACGAGCGTGCCATCTTGGTTGGCAAAGACCCTAGGACACGAAGGGACGGTTTGTGGCGCAAGGACGTTTGGACGGGAAGGTGGCGGTGGTCACCGGTGCTGCCAATGGTATCGGATTAGCCATCGCGGATGTGTTTTCAGCAGAGGGCGCATGCGTCTATCTCACTGACATTGACGGCGACGCAGCGGCATCGGCTGCAGAGACACTGACTGCGGTGGCAGGCCGGTCGGTGACCGCAGTCCGCGTTGATGTTTCCAAAGGGCAGGATGTTACCCAACTGTTCCGCACCATCGAAGATTCGCACGGCAAGATGGATGTCCTGATCAGCAACGCCGGGTTGAATGTGCGTGAAGACTTCAGGCACCTGTCAGATGCCGATTGGGTCAAGATCCGTGAAGTGAACCTGGACGGCGTTGTGCGGATGGCGCGCGATGGGTTTCAATTGCTCAAGGCTTCGGGCGAAGGGTCGTTGATCAACGTGTCGTCCATCATGGGTCACCGGGGCCTTCGTCAGCTTGTGGGGTATTCCGCAACTAAGGGTGCCGTGGCGGCCCTGACACGCGGGCTGGCTGTCGAGTATGCGCCGTTTAATATCCGGGTGAATGCCATCGCGCCCGGCTTCGTTGAAACGGCTTTGACCGACCGCTTCTTGCGTAACCCGATGGTGCATAAAGCGCTGTTGGAGCGGACCTTGCTGCGGCGGTTTGGCACCGGTGAAGATATCGCGAAGGCTGCCCTTTTTCTGGCAAGTTCCGATGCCGGCTATATCACGGGCACGGAGATCGCCGTTGATGGTGGCATGTCAGCCGGGCTGTAGGGCAATGGCTCTGACCCTGCTGGTGCTTTGTCTTTTTTCGACTTTTGCGATGGTGTTTTGATTCACATGAAACGTTGGTTGAACCAACTAGGCGTGGCAGCCCTCGCGCTCGCCGGTGTCGTCGCCTTTGCTGTCAGCGCGCAGGCTGATGAATACGTGCTCGATCGAGAACACACCGGCGTTTCGTTCTCCTGGGATCATCTGGGCATGTCGCGTCAATCGGGACGGTTCAGCGAGGTAACGGGGCGGGTGTTTTTTAACCCGGCGCGACCTGAAGATGCACGCGTCAAGGTTCGGATTGGTCTTTCCAGCATTTCAACGGGTGTTCCCGCGCTTGACCGCCATCTGACGCAGACGCAGGATTTCTTCGATGTTGCGAGATATCCCGAAGTTACGTTTGTCTCGACCGACGTTTCTTTGACTACGTCACGGACGGCCAATGTAACCGGTGACCTGACGATCAACGGCCAGACACATCCGGCGACTTTGAGTGTTGTCTGGAACTATGATGGTGAGCACCCCCTCGCCAAGGTGAACCCGACATATAGTGGCGTTTACGCGTTGGGGTTTTCCGCACGGACGAACATCCTGCGGTCGAAGTGGGGGATTACGCGGACCATTCCATTGGTGTCTGACGAAATTCGGATTGTGATCGAAACGGAGATGTTGCGGCGGTAGGTGCGGGCTGGTTTTGATGCGGGCTATGCAACCGAGACGGCTGTGATTTCTTTTGGCACATAGTCTTTTGGCACATAGTCGCGAACGGAGATGGTCTAGATCCCAGCGGTCGTCTCTGCGATCAATTGGTCAACGACGTGTTTGAGGGCGTCTTCCTTCGTGTCGCCTGCATCAATGCGTGATTGGTATGCAGCCACCTGCCTGTCGGCACTCGTGCCTTGTGTGGCGATCTTCCGCGCGTGCTCGATTTCCGCCTTGCAATCGAGGGCATCGATATCCTCGGCGAGCAGATCGATGAGTTCGTCGATGAGTTCGGAAAAATCAACCAGTTCACCCTGCCCATAATCAAATAAGCTGGTATGGACGGGGTAGCGCTGGGCGCGCCACCGGTTCTCTTCGATCAGGAAGGCGGGATATTGACGCCAGGACTGATTGCGACGCCGCAGCCTGTAGAGCATGCGCGCGCTGGCCACATAGAGGGCAGCGATAGCCAGAGCATCCTCGATGCGCGGTGTGACATCGGTGACGCGCATTTCAAGCGTCGGGAACTTGGCGGACGGGCGCAGATCCCACCAGATCTTGCTTGCGTCCTCAATGACTTTGTTGCGCACGAGAACGTCGACTGTGCGTTGATATTCACCCCAACTGGCAAACCGCTGCGGCAGGCCCGTACGTGGCAGCTCATGAAAGATCGCCAACCGGTAGCTTTTGAGGCCCGTGTCTTCACCTTCCCAGAACGGGGAGGAGGTTGACAGCATCAGGAGGTGTGGGAGGAAGTAGCGCAACTGATTCATCAGATCGATGCGCAACTCCTTGTCTTCGATGCCGACGTGGACATGCATGCCGCAAATCGCAAGCCGCCGGCCGATGTGGGCGAAGTCTCGTGCCAGGGCCTCGTAGCGCTCCTTGGGTGTGGTTTCGAGCGTTGATTTGCGGGCGAAGGGATGTGTGCTGGAGGCGATGGGGGCGAGGCCGTGCCGTGCCGCAGTCTGGGTGATGCAACCGCGCAGGCGAGAGAGTTCCGATTTTGCCTGCGCAAATGACGTGCAGACGCGCGTGCCGATTTCGATCTGGGAGCGGAAAAACTCGGGCCCGACCTGACTGCCGAGGATGGTCTCACATTCATCCATGAGCGCCTGAGGGGCACTTGCGAGATTGCGTGTCTCCAGGTCGACGAGGTGATATTCCTCCTCGATTCCGAATGTAAAAGTGGGTTCCAGCGGGGTCATAGATCCCATACTTGCCTGTTCTGGCGGCGGATACCAGTGGGTTTTGGGCTTATTGGCGGTGACTTTGGCTGGGACCTTGTCAGCAGTCCAGTCGGCGACTTTAACCACGCTGTGGGCTGCGTTCCCGTCACGTCCGATGGGCGCATGGCGTGCTAAGATTGCGGAAGGCTGGCTTCCCGGCAGTCGTTGCCCTATAAGCTGCAAAAAAATGTGAAACCTTCAAAAAATTGGCCGACACGCTCAACGCATCGGAATAGCAGGGCTTGGAGCCCATTGGGCGTGCGGCAGGGAGACGAAGACGATGGGTCAGACATGGTCGCCGGGCAGTTGGCGCGGTTTTCCAATTCAGCAGGTTCCAGACTATCCAGACGCCAAGGCGCTGCAGGATGTGGAAGCGCAACTGGCGACATTCCCGCCGCTGGTTTTTGCCGGCGAAGCGCGGGACCTGAAGAAGCGGCTTGCCGAGGTGGCCAATCGTGAGGCGTTCCTGCTTCAAGGTGGGGACTGCGCGGAAAGCTTTGCCGAACACCATGCCGACAACATTCGCGATTTCTTCCGTGTGTTTTTGCAGATGGCCGTCGTGCTCACGTATGCTGGTTCACTGCCTGTCGTGAAGGTCGGGCGGATTGCAGGGCAATTTGCCAAGCCACGCTCGTCGCCTGTCGAAAAGCGCGACGGTGTTGAGCTTCCCAGCTACCGGGGTGACATCATCAATGGGACCGAGTTCACACCCGAAGCCCGCATTCCTGATCCCGAGCGGCAGGTCCATGCCTATCGTCAGGCTGCGGCGACCTTGAATCTGATCCGTGCGTTTGCAGGCGGGGGCTATGCTGACCTTGACCGTGTGCATCAGTGGACTTTGGGGTTTGTGCAGGACAGCCCGCAGGGGCACCGTTATCAGGAGCTGGCGGACCGCATCGATGAAACGCTGGCCTTCATGCGGTCATGCGGGATTACGTCTGAGAACACTTCGCAGGTTCGCTCAACGCGGTTCTACACCAGCCATGAGGCGCTGCTTTTGGGATATGAAGAGGCGCTCACGCGGCTCGATTCCACAAGTGGCGACTGGTACGCGACGTCGGGGCACATGCTCTGGATCGGTGACAGAACCCGCCAGCCAGACCACGCCCATGTCGAGTTTGCACGCGGTGTCAAAAATCCGATCGGTTTGAAATGCGGCCCATCCATGGAGCCTGATGGCTTGTTGCGGTTGATCGACCAGCTGAACCCGGAAAACGAGGCTGGCCGCCTAACTCTCATCTGCCGTTTTGGTGCAGCCAAAGTCTTGGAGCATTTGCCAAAGCTGATCCAGGCCGTGGAGCGGGAAGGCCGAACGGTTGTCTGGTCGTGTGATCCAATGCATGGCAACACGATCTCTGCGGCGACCGGGTTCAAGACGCGGCCGTTCGATCGGATTCTGTCGGAGGTGGATGCGTTTTTCGATGTCCACCAGGCCGAGGGTAGTCATCCTGGCGGCGTTCATGTCGAGATGACGGGGCAAAATGTAACGGAGTGCACCGGCGGAGCGTCGGCCATTTCGGAGGCGCAGCTGTCGGATCGCTATCACACCCATTGCGATCCACGATTGAATGCTGACCAGGCGCTGGAACTGTCGTTCCTGATTGCTGAGCGTCTGAAGCAAAACCGGCTGGCCAATGCGGCTCCGACGCAACGTATTGAGGCGGCGGGTTAAGGGGCTTTGGACGGGAGCCATTGGCGCTGGCGTCAGGACTGGTCCGGCGGGCGCTGGACCACGTTCCAACCCTGAACTGGTTTTCAGGTTCGCGTAGGGTGATCGATGCATGGGGTCATGGACAACGAGGGTTGAGTGTTGAGAATTGCGATTGCCCAACTCAATCCGACGGTTGGCGACCTTTCTGGCAATATCGAAAAGATGCGGCAGGCACGGGCGGAAGCTGAGGAGCTGGGAGCGGACCTAGTGGTTTTCTCCGAGCTATTCGTAACGGGCTATCCCCCCGAGGACCTCGTTTTAAAGGCGTCGTTTGCAGCGCGGTGTCGTTCGCTCGTCGAGGCCTTCGCCGCGGACATGGGTCCTGGCCCTGCCGTGTTGACTGGTACAGTTTGGCCCGAAGGTGAGAAGCTTTTCAACGCAGCCGTTTTATTGGACGACGGTTGCGTTCAGGCCGTGCGCGCCAAAGTCGACCTTCCCAACTATGGCGTGTTTGACGAGAAGCGCGTTTTCGATCCCGGGCCGCTTCCTGGACCGATCCCGTTTCGCGGTGTCCGCATCGGTGCGCCGATCTGCGAAGACATCTGGAAGGAAGAAGTTACAGAGTGCCTCGAAGAATGCGGCGCTGAAATCCTTGTCGTGCCGAATGGGTCACCATTTGACCGATCCAAACCTGACTTGCGGATCAATGTCGCCGTGGCACGGGTCACGGAAACCAACCTCCCGCTGGTGTATGTCAATCAGATTGGCGGGCAGGATGAGCTTGTGTTTGATGGCTCCTCGTTTGTGCTGAATGCGGACCGATCGCTGGCTGTTCAGATGCCCGGCTGGCAGGAAGGCATTGTCCTGGCGGAGTGGGAGAACGGCACAGATGGGTGGGTGTGCAAGACTGACAGTGCGGCCCAGTTGCCCGATGATGACGCCAATGCGTACAGCGCCTGCGTCCTTGGTTTGCGGGATTATGTGAACAAGAATGGCTTTCCCGGTGTGGTCCTTGGATTATCAGGCGGGATTGATTCAGCGCTGGTTGCTGCCATGGCCGTCGATGCCTTGGGCCCGGAGCGTGTCCACTGCGTGATGCTTCCCTATCGCTACACGTCGGATGAAAGCCGGACGGATGCGTCTGCATGCGCCAAGGCTTTGGGGCTGACCTACGAGACGATCGATATTGCACCCGCGGTCGAAGGTTTCCTCGAACAGCTTGGCGAACCGTTGGGGGACAAACTTGCAGGCGTCACGATTGAAAACATTCAGAGCCGCGTCAGGGGTTCGACACTGATGGCGCTGTCGAATGCGACAGGTGCGATGGTTGTGACAACGGGCAACAAATCTGAAATGTCGGTCGGATACGCGACGCTCTATGGCGATATGAATGGCGGTTTCAATCCCATCAAGGACCTCTACAAGATGGAGGTATACCGGCTTGCGGCTTGGCGGAACGCGCATCGGATTGTAGGCGGAATGGGCCCTGCTGGTGTTGTGATCCCCGAACGCATTCTCACGAAGGCGCCATCCGCCGAATTGCGCGCCGACCAGACCGATCAGGACAGCCTGCCGGAGTATGATGTCCTTGATGATATTCTGAGCTGTCTGGTTGAGGCCGAAATGCCGGTCGCCGATATCGTTGCGCGCGGTCACGACATCGAGACCGTGAAGCGGATCGAGCATCTGTTGTACATCTCTGAATACAAGAGGCGGCAGGCGGCCCCGGGTGTGAAGATTTCATCGCGCAGTTTCGGGCGGGAACGGCGCTATCCAATCACCAACCGATACCGGGAGCCTTTGGAGGCCAAGGCGGTGCCCGAACCGGTTGGAGCTGACGCCAAACCTCAGCATATCCCCATGCCCAGCGCCGATGGAGGCGATGCCGGTTAGGCGGTCTTGCTGGTTTGGGGGACAAGCATGATCGCAGGTTTGTTTCCAATTTGATGGTTTCAGAAACGATTTGTTTGCCAGTTCCGTTGCATACTCATCCTGTGTGCAGCGCGTTTGAAACGGGCCGAAAGCGGTTAAAGCTGAGGGCGCTTGCTGCGGGTGCAGATAAAAGCTGACCCATTGAAAGCTTTACCATGGCGACGAACCATTTCCTCGAAGATGCCCCGCCGATGTGGTGGATCTCGTGTTCTGAGCCAGATGGCCCGGACGCGGACATCATGTCGGGACAATTGCACCTGGGGCACCAGCACTGCTTTCTCAATGAAATCGTCGACTACGACATCGCCAAGCAGTCCAGCCGGGACAATGACGGGTTGATCCTGGCTGGTATGGGCTTCTTGATCCTGGCCGCTCTATTTCTCAACGCCATTGTAGTGTTTGGCTGGTCCTGGAAATTTTGGCTTGCCGTTGGGTTTTGCGGGTTTTTCTCTGTCGTGAGTTTGATCGAGGCCAGTCAGATCGCACCCGTGACGCAATATGACCTTCACATCTACTTGGTCGATGACGCGACCTTGGCTTTTTCAAGCGCGGATCTGGAAGATGTCTCGCGTCTTGTGGAGGTCTTGGAGGACGCTGTGACTTTGAACGGCATGGCTGATGGGCGCGTGATGGGGCCGGAGCAAAACGCAACAAGTGAACACACTTGGACGACTGATCGCGCGGCGTAGTCCCGTTGAAAGTGCGTTGACGTCTTGCCGCGTCCTGAAATCTCTGTCAGACCGCTCACCGGATTGTCCATCAGGATTTCGATACCCTACATGACTGTCAAAGCACGCTTCGCGCCAAGCCCGACCGGTCTGCTCCACGTCGGCAACATTCGAACCGCGATTTTGAATTACTTGTTTTGCCGCAAGCATGATGGCGACTTCATGCTGCGGTTCGACGACACCGATCGTGAGCGCGCTAAGGACGAATTTGTTGATGCCATTCGCGAGGACCTGGCTTGGCTTGGGTTGTCGGCAGAAAGCGAAGTGCGTCAATCAGATCGCACGGATCGTTACCGGATGGCTGCTGATCGTTTGCGCGAGCAGGGTCTGTTGTACCCATGTTTTGAAACGCCCGACGAGCTCGACCGCCGCAGAAAGCGGCAGCTGGCCCGCGGTCTGCCACCGATTTACGATCGGGCGGCCCTGCGGTTGAGTGACGATGAACGCGAGGCCCTACGGGGTGAAGGGCGCGAGCCGCATTGGCGGTTCAGGCTGCCGAACACCGGCGGTGATTTGAATGATCTGCAACCCAAAACCAGCGCTGCCAAATGGGATGACCTGGTGCGAGGCGCCCAATCGGTTGATCTTGGCTCGCTTTCAGATCCGGTTATGATCCGCGAGGATGGCTCTTATCTCTACACGTTCACGAGCGTGGTGGATGATGCGGAATTGGACATCACCCACGTGATCCGTGGTGAGGATCATATTACCAATACGGGTGTACAGATTTCATTGTTTGAAGCGCTTGGTGCAACGCCGCCTGCGTTCGGGCACCACAATCTCTTGGTGGCGGCTGACGGAAAAGCGCTGTCGAAGCGGCTTGGGTCTTTGTCGATCCGTTCGCTGCGTGACGAAGGCCTGGAGCCCATGGCCGTCGTTTCGCATGCCGCACTTATTGGAACGTCCGACCCCATTGAGCCCCATGCCGACATTGCGTCACTTGCTGCCCTTTTTTCACCTTCGAAACTTTCTGCTGCTCCGGCACGGTTTGACCCGACCGAGCTGCGCACGCTTAACGGCAAGATGGTGCATGAACTGGCGTTCGACGCCGTTGAGGCGCGATTGGCGGCCATGGACGTTGGAGGGGGTGACATGTTCTGGCGGGCCGTGCGTGGCAACCTCACGACGCTTGAAGACGCAAAGACATGGTGGCAGGTGGTGAATAGTCCGGTTCAGCCGGTTGTCGAAGATCAGGCGTTTTTAGACGAGGCCTTGAAGCACCTGCCAGATGAGCCCTGGGACGGTGAGACATGGGGTGCGTGGACGTCGGCTGTGAAGGCTGGGACGGGGGCCAAAGGCAAGGCTTTGTTCATGCCGCTGCGTCTGGCGTTGACCGGTGAAAAATCCGGACCAGAAATGCAGCTCCTCCTGCCGCTGATTGGTCACGCGCGCGCCGTTCCTCGCCTTAAAGGTGAAACGGCCTGACGAGACTGGGTCAGGGACGGGTCGATCAGTTTGTCTGCTTCGAGTTAGACGATACTCGGGCAGCAAGACTGCCGATATTGGCTATGCCGTTGGACTGGTTTTCAGTGGAAGGAGGTTTCAGTCAACTTGCCGTTTCAGTGGAATTGAACCGAGCCATGGATTTTTTCGGCGCGGAAACGCCCTTGCGCATGAACGTGACCGGGAACGAAAGACGTGGGGAAATAACACGGATCCCATAGGACGAGATGCGGTATCCCTTTGACTGGAAAAAGCCGGTGGCGCTTTGAAATGAGCGAATGGTGAGGCTTTGGAAACCGGCAGCTGCCGTTTCAGCCTCAACGATTTCCAGAAGCCGTGCGCCAACGCCTGAGAGTGCGAACATCGGCCTGACGAACAAGGCTGTGATCTTTGCTGTATCTTGCTGATCAGTTGAGGGTTGCCAACTGGCAGCGGCGATCATCTGACCATCGAGCCAGACACCGAGATTTGGGTTCGAAAACAATTTGTCCGTGTAGGCAGGCGAGCGCACGAAGCGGCTCCACTCGTCAACGTCTTCAGGCGTCATCATATCGCGAGCCAGGAGGCGCACGGATGTCTCATGGACGTGACGCAGGTCCGACATGTCATCGGCGATAACCTGCCGGATTTCGGCAATGGTTCCCAAACTGGGCAGCCCGTTGATCAGGTTATCCATTAGGTCCTATCGCCTCTTTTTGCTGGCCATCAGCAGGTTATTGGCAGATATCTGTCTTGGGTAGCTAACGGGTCGAAAAGTGGTTCGGATCGGTCGTTACTTTCTTGAAAGCCCACGACATATCAGTCGTGTCGCGACAAGGCTCTCCACGGGGTATTGCTCAAACAGGTGTCCGACAGCGTGGCTTTAATTCGAACCCACCTGCCGGCGTGATCTCTGGAAAACACTCGAGACGCCACAGGTGCAAAATGCGGCGCGCAACCTAATTGTCGCCACACTTATCTTCCGCCAACGGTCCATTTCAAATCGCCTGTTGCGAATTGGTGACTAATGGATGTGCCAAAGGTAGTGGGCTACCGGCTGGTGTGCGTCCAGGATGAGGCTTGGGCATTGCGCTGGCCCGTCGCGCCGGCAGCTTGGTTTGTCGCGTCGGCTCGACCGGTGGAATTTGGCAGGGCGCCCTGTTGATTTGGCGGCGCTTCTGATTGCGGAATGTATTCCGCCTGCTTGCATGAGCAGCCCTGAACGTACTCTTTGCGATATTTAAAAGCGGTGCCCAACTGGGTGTAGGGTTTGCTATCGCCCACGGCGACCATCTGGTCGATGCTGCTGCCCGGATTTTGGTAATAGTACAACTGTGAGGGTGCCGCGCATTGTGATTGGCAGACATCCGCGTCGCGCTGGAAGTGGTTCGGTAACGTGGAGAAGCTGACGGGGAAGTAGTAGCCATCGCACAGGCGCACACACATCGTGCGATAGGTTGCAAAAGGCAGCCGACCGTACGTGTTGCCCTCGTATGAACCGCCAGCGCCACCAGAATCTTCGTCCTGCCAGAACGGTGAGAAGGCATTTCGGTCCCGTCGGCGGGCTTCGCGGGTATAATCACTGCCGCAGTTGTTACGCGCGAGTTCGCGGATGATTTCGTCTTGGTATGAGGATTGTCCTGACGATTCAATTGCCATGCGCTGATTGTCGAGTTCGGCAAGTTCACGCCGTGCGCTCTCAGCTTCGTTGGCCAGCGAGATACACTGCCTCGTCCGACGCAAGGTCTTAGAAAACAGAAAATATTCGTAGCAATCGCGACGGTCGAGCTGTGTTTCAGCGCGCCGGATCTTCTGATTGAGTTCGCGGATCTGCGATCTCAACTGCGGGAGTTGCGCGCGTTCGGAACTGCCCCGTTGGGTCTCTTGAACCAGCCGCTGTTCGAGTTTCACACAAACTGGCGAGCGATTGTTCCACGACTGGTCGACGCCGCCCGGGTTCGGCACCTGGGTTGGGGCCTGCTGCTCGAACTGGGGTTGCTGGCGCGGCGCAGGCTGGCGCTGTACCGGCTGGTTGTCTTCCCATGGCCATTGGAAGCCTTGGGCCAAGCTGGGCTGGGACATCGTCAACAGCGCAAGCGATGACGCAAGGAAGCACCAGATGGCTCTTTGAACGTGTGCGTAGGTCATAAGCGGTCTATGGGTTTGCCTAAGCTCCGGTGTCCACCCAAATGGATGCACGTCACCGTTCTAACAGGCCCAGCCATTGCGCTCAAATGTTGGCCACATCGTGAGTTCACCTGCTTTTTGCGGGTGGAGACCCCGGTTTGGGCGCTCTTGAGAACTAAGCGGGTGTGTGATGCAGAAAACTGCAGGGTTTTCAGGCTGCAGTTCGCAAAGGTCTGCGCGTGCCGATGATAGCTGCGTGCAGTCATCGTCCTTGACGCCTGGAAGCTTCTGGCGGCATAACGCCGTCCCTCTCCCTCATCCCCAACGGCGGACTAATTCCTGTGGCGATTGAACTTCAGCTTTACGATGGAAAATCGCGCAGTAAAAAGCCGGTGGTTCCACTGCGCCCGGACGACGTGCGGATGTATGTCTGCGGACCAACGGTGTATGACTACGCCCACATCGGAAATGCCCGGCCTGTGATCGTTTTCGATCTGTTATTCCGGCTGCTGCGCTACACGTTCGGAGCTGAGCACGTCAGGTATGTCCGAAACATTACGGACGTCGATGACAAGATTAATGCAAGGGCGCGTGACGAAGGCATTTCTATCCGCGATTTGACGGACCGGACGGCGCGGCAGTTTCACTGTGATATTGCAGCCCTAGGTGTTCTGCCGCCAACGGTTGAACCTAGGGCCACTGAACATATCGAAGAAATGAAGGCGATGTGCGAGGCCCTTGTTGCAAAAGGGTTTGCATATGCTGCCGAGGGGCACGTTCTATTTCATGTGCCATCCATGGCCGATTATGGAGCGCTGTCTGGCCGTTCCGTCGAGGATATGCAGGCCGGTGCTCGGGTCGAAGTGGCGCCGTATAAAAAAGACCCCATGGATTTCGTCCTGTGGAAGCCTTCGGTTGAGGGCGAGCCTGGCTGGGACAGCCCGTGTGGCCTGGAGGGGAAGGGGCGACCGGGTTGGCACATTGAATGTTCGGCAATGGCTGCCAAACACTTAGGAGAGACCTTTGACATCCATGGTGGCGGCATTGACCTGATGTTCCCGCATCATGAAAACGAACTGGCGCAGTCACGGTGCGCGCATGGCACCGACGTGATGGCCAACATCTGGATGCACAACGGTTTTTTGCAGGTCGAAGGTGAGAAAATGTCCAAGTCGCTGGGCAATTTCATCACCATCCATGACCTATTGGAGACCGACGCGTTCGGGGGCACGCCTTGGCACGGACGGGTATTGCGGTGGGCCATGCTTTCGACCCACTACCGGCAACCGATCGATTGGACGGTGCAGCGGCTGCAGCAGTCGCGGGCGGCACTGTTTGAGTTTGCAGATGTGCTCCATGACGTCGAAGCCGACGGGATTGATCCAAATGCCGAGGTCCTGTCTGCCCTTGCCGATGATCTGAATACGCCGCGAGTGATTTCAATTCTGCATGGCCGGCTGAAAACTGCGAAACGGGATACGGACGCGGCGCGCGAGCTGAAGGCCACAATGCTTATGTCTGGGTTTTACGGTGGCGAAAGCGTTGATGAACTTGATGTCGGCAAATCGCCGGGTGAAAGCGTGGATGCCGATGAGGTGGCGCAGCTCATTGCTGCCCGGCATACGGCGCGCAATGCCAAGGATTGGGCTGAGAGCGATCGCATTCGTGATGCACTCGCGGCGAAGGGCATCAAACTTAAGGATACGAAAGACCCTGTCTCTGGCGAGATCGTTACCACCTGGGATGTGGAACGGTAAGACCGGTGCGAGCCGTCGTTAAGCTTACGCGCTTTAGGACACCGGGATGGATCGTCAATACCTGGAGAGTTGTTTTCTATCGGGTGTGTTGAGGGATTGGTAAGGCTGGGCAGGTTTTGAGACGCATTTGAACAAAACTGAAACCTTTAGGATCGAAACTGCCATTTGCCGAGCCGGAGTGGCGCATAGATGATCATGCGTTGGTCTGTGGTGTTTGTTAAATTGACCAGCTGAAGCGGAAGGGCTAGCCGCATGGCGGCTGTCTGCGTTACAAGCGGCGAGATTTGAGGCCCGAGTTTCAAAGCCAGTGGTCTGCGTGCAACCGTGCGCGGCCAACACTCAAAAGCAGCGGCCAAGGCTGCACGGAATAGGTATGACGACGGAGAAAGAGCGCCTCTATCTTTTCGACACCACGCTGCGTGATGGTGCGCAGACGACGGGCGTCGATTTCGCTGTCGAAGACAAACGGCGCATCGCGGATGTGTTGGATTCCTTGGGTGTGGATTACATCGAAGGCGGATATCCAGGGGCCAACGCGACCGATACGGCTTTCTTTGCGGGGCAGCCAGAGTTCCAGACGGCAACGTTTACAGCCTTCGGCATGACGAAGCGCGCCGGGCGTTCTGTTTCCAATGACCCCGGTTTTCAAGCCTTGTTGCAGTCAGGTGCCAAAGCGGTTTGCCTCGTGGCCAAGTCCTGGGATTACCACGTCCGTGTGGCCCTGGGCATCTCAAACGAAGACAACCTGAAAAGCGTGCAACAGTCGGTTTCAGCGGTTGTTGAAGCCGGGCAGGAAGCACTTCTGGATTGCGAACACTTCTTTGATGGGTACAAGGCAAACCCAGAGTACGCGCTGGCGGTGGCAAAGACCGCATATGACGCAGGTGCGCGCTGGGTCGTGCTGTGTGACACCAATGGTGGAACACTTCCCCATGAGGTTGAAACGATCGTCAGTGCGGTCTGCGATGTCATCCCTGGAACCAGCATCGGCATTCACACCCACAATGACACCGACAACGCAGTGGCCAACACGCTGGCCGCAATCCGTAGCGGCGCGCGGCAGGTGCAAGGGACACTAAACGGGTTGGGTGAACGTTGCGGCAACGCCAACCTGACCTCGATCATTCCGACGCTGCTTCTCAAGAGCGCCTATGCTGATAAGTACGAAACGCAGGTGACGCCTGACCGCTTGCGTATGTTGACGCACGCAAGCCGCGTCCTTGATGAAGTGTTGAATGCAGCACCGGATCGCCATGCCCCATATGTGGGTGAAAGCGCGTTTGCGACCAAGGCCGGGATTCACGCGTCAGCCATTTTGAAGTCGCCGGAAACCTATGAGCATGTCACGCCGGAAAGCGTTGGCAACCGTCGGCGTCTGCTGGTGTCGGATCAGGCCGGGCGGTCTAACGTGCTGGCGGAGCTGGAGCGCATCGGGATCTCAATCGCAGCAGATGATCCGCGTATCGGCGCCATGCTCGATGAACTGAAACTGCGCGAGGCAGCCGGCTATGCCTTTGAGGCGGCTGAAGCCTCGTTTGAGTTGCTGGCCCGCCGCAATCTGGGGCAGGTGCCGCAGTTTTTCTCGGTTGATAGTTTCAGGGTCATGGTCGAGCGCCGCCACAACGCTGTGGGCGATCGCGTCACTGTCTCAGAGGCGACGGTGAAGGTCTTCGTGAACGGTAGCACCGAGCCGACTTGGTCCATCGCGGAAGGCAATGGCCCGGTTAATGCGCTCGATAACGCATTGCGCAAAGACCTTGGTGCGTATCAGCGCTACATCGAGAACGTTGAATTGGTGGACTACAAAGTGCGTATCCTGACGGCTGGTACGGAGGCCGTCACACGTGTTCTCGTTGAAAGCCTTGACAGCGCAACAGGAGAACGCTGGTTTACGGTGGGCGTTTCGCCAAACATCATAGACGCGAGCTTTGAAGCGCTGGTGGATTCAATCAACTTCAAGTTGATGCGTGATGCAGCCCACGAGGAACCGACGATCAGCGCGTTGGCCTAGGGTTTGGCGTGCTGTCGACTTTCGCCGCAGCGCGGCATGGCATTTAAACCAGGATTGGCGTTACAGCCCGCGGCTCTTTCTTTTGAAAGTTTCAGACGCTTGGCACTTTTTAGCCGCACTGCAGCGGCACTGAGGACGTGTGTCGTGGCAGGCGTGCATGCACCTGGCGAAAAAGCGTCTGGCTGAGCTGCCAACGTGCTGAATTATGTGCAGAGTATCGTTCGTGCTGCTGTCGTGCCGGCAGCTGTGCGTCATAGACTGGCGCGATGAGACGATTCCTTTTGATGCCGAAATGGCTGCAGATGATCGCTGGTATTGCGTTTGGGCTGTTCGCATTCCTGGGCTATTTCAGCCTCGGGGGCGGGTTCATATGGTCGGGTGCGCCATCGTCTGAAGATCGGTTTGGCGATGCCAAAACACATACCGTCGCGATTGAAACGGGCTCAACGCGGATCGGTGGTGAGTCCGCCAGCAAGCGAGATGCCGCGCCAAGCACGTTTGATGACGTCCTGCTGGCCGCCAAACGCAGTGACCCTGTGATCGATGCGGTATCGGCGCAAAAGGCTCTTTTTTCGAACAAGCTGACGAAACTGAAAGCGCTCTACCGCGAGAAGAACTATGTGAAGGCGGTGCCCTTGGCCGAGGACGTCCTGGTGGAGGCTGAGGCGCTCTACGGGAACCACAGCAAGGAGGCCAGCGGCAGTGCATTCAATCTTGGGACGCTCTACAACCTTGTCGGGCAGTCCGATAAGGCCATTCCGACTTTGAAAAGGGCACTGGACTGGGAAAAGGCTAACGGGTCGGCTTCAAACCCATCCTACATGCGTGTGCTGAAGGAACTCCTCAAGGGTTATCGCCTCCAGGGCCCATCAGATGGGCCGATGAGGGAACTGAAGGCAGCGCTCGATGAAGTGCGTCAGGAAGTGCCTCAGGATCGGAAAACAGCGACGGTCCTGCTGGAAAAACTGGCCTGGGCCATGCGGCGGGCTGCTCGATTTGAAGAGGCCGAGAAGACCTTTGAGATGTCGCGTGGGATCAAGACCGAGCTTTACGGGGCATCGGGAGCAGAACTGGTTTCCGTCTACAACGCACTGGCCGGCGTGCAGCGTGTGCGCGGGCGATATGGCGCGGCGGAAGCCTCTTATCTTTCCGCAATTGCCATCCTTCGTAAGGCCGATGATGCACCGTCTGCCAACCTTGCAATCATTCTGGACAACCTAGCCGTCCTATATCTGACCATGGGGCGCGTGAATGATGCCGAACCCGTCCAGAAGGAAGCCTTGGCGATTGCCGAAGATAAGTTGGGCCTTGAGCACCCAACGGTTGCTCAGATCATGGCCAATCTTGCAACGCTGTATGAAAACCTGAACAGGTATGAACAGGCTGAAAGTCTGTTTCTGCGTGCGCTGAACATTTGGGAAGGGCGTATTCCGCCAAACGATCGCCGCTTTGGGATCACCTACGACAATCTGGCGGGCACCTACCGCGAGCAAGGTAAACTGAAACTGGCGCGTGAGACTTTCCAAAAGGCGCTTGAAAACATTTCATCGAACTTTCCGCCCAACCACCCGGAAGTCTCGACGGCTCTGAACAATATGGGGTTGGCCGAACTTGCGGTTGGAAATGTTGCGGCGGGCAAGGCCTTTGTTGAGAGATCGTTGGCAATCACGGAGCGCTCTTTGGGCCGGTCGCATCCCGCTTACGCAGTCGCGTTGGGCAATCTGGGTGATGCCTTGAAGGCGGCTGAAGATTTCGATGGGGCGCGGAGGGCCTACAACGAGGCTGTTGGAATCGTCGAGGCAGCACTTGGACCAAACCACAAGCGAACCATTTTTCCACTCCGCGAATTGGGGCGGCTGGAATATAGCCAGGGCAATTTTGATCTAGCGGTTGGGCATTTCCGAAAAGCAGCCGAAGTTGAAATCGAGATCGCGAAACGCTCGCCCGGCGATGTCGGTCTCGCGCACCGTGGCGTTTTCATCTGGCTGATGAAGGCGTTGTGGCAGGCCGCCCAGAAGGATCAGTTGCCTGCAACCGAGGCGGTCACTGAGGCCATTGAGGTGGCGCAGTGGATGAACCTAAACGCAGCGGGTTCGGCGATCACGAAGATGGGTGCTCGGCTTGGGACGTCCGATCCGGAACTGGCTGCCTTGGTTCGCAAGCGCCAGGACCTCAGCGAGACGTGGGACACGCTGGATGAAGAGGTTTTGGCGGCAGTTTCAAAACCAAAGGCAGCGCGAGATCCTCAGCGTGAAAAATACCTGCGGATCAAGCTTGCTGCACTGAAAGCGCGCTTTACGAAGATCGATGAACGCATCACAAAGGACTTTCCGGGGTATGCCGAGTTGGTGTCGCCTCGACCTTTGACGCGGGACGAAATCGTCAGACTTGCCAAGGCTCGGCCGAACGAAATCCAGTTCTATTTCGATGTGTCGACAAACTGGATCGATCAGTTTGTTGTTGATCCGACGCAGGCAAAACCCGTGCGCTGGCGCCGGATCAGGTTGTCCCGCAAGACCCTCCGCGACATGGTGCATACGTTGCGCTGCGGGCTCGATGGTGGTGAGTGGGTTGGAGACGTGAAGCCGCTGAAATGCCTTGAAGCAACGGGGCAGATGCCTGTTGATGGGCGGCTTCCCTTCAAGACTGATACGGCGCAGGAGCTGTTCACGTTTCTCTTCGGTGCATTCAAGGAGCAGATCAAACAGCGCGAGGTTGTGATCGTTGCTGATGATGCGCTGAGTGCTTTGCCGTTCCATGTCTTGCTCACTGCGGCGGCCGAGGATGACGATTTGAAATCCGCGCCGTGGTTTGGGTTGCAAAACCCGATTTCCGTTTATCCGACGGTGGCGGCGCTTAAGACGTTGCGGCGGGCGGAAAACGCTTCGAAAGCGACGAAGACCTATTTTGGTGTCGGCAACCCGCTGCTAACCGGGCACGCTGGCCAGGATCGAAGTGCATGGAGCCGGACGGCTTGTCCCGTGCGCGTGTCATCACAGTCGTCGCAGCTTGGAAAGCGGGTGGCTCTGGCCAAGTTTGACACCGCACCGGCGGTGCGGGCGGCTGGACAGGCGGATGGGCTCGCTGACGGGGCATTGTCCTTTTTGGAGCGTGTACGCCGGCTGATGCCTTTGCCGGAAACAGCTGATGAACTGTGTGCTGTCGCGGAGACCGTGGGACAGGGCAGTTCAAGTGTCATCCTTGGGGATCGTGCGACCGAGGCCGAAGTTTATGCGCGAAGTGCGTCCGGGAAGTTGGCGGACTACCGGGTCTTGCATTTTGCCACCCACGGCCTGATGGCGGGTGAAATAAAAGGCTTGGTGGAACCTGCGCTGGTGATGACACCGCCTGCCGGCGGAGACGCTGCCACCGGGTTTGATGGTCTGTTGACCGCAAGTGAGGTTGCTGGTCTGCGGCTGGATGCGGATTGGGTTGTACTCTCAGCCTGCAACACAGCTGCCGGGGAGGCAGATGGCGGGGAGGCACTATCGGGGTTGGCTAGGTCATTTTTCTATGCCGGAGCCAGATCGATGCTGGTGTCACATTGGCCGGTGCAATCGGATGCTGCCGTTGCGTTGACCACGGTGGCGCTGGCCGAGATGCGCCGCGATCCCACGGTTGGTCGTGCGGAAGCCTTGCGCCGGGCGATGGTTCAGTTGGTGGCCAGCGATGGGACGGATGTTTCCCATCCGCAGGTCTGGGCGCCGTTCGTGGTTGTTGGTGAGGGTGGTACGTTGCAGGGCGTCGGCTCGTCAGGCCTCGACACGCGTCCAGCCCGTGTTGTCGTTGGCACAGGTGGGGCCGCGCGTGGTGCGTCCGCTCCCAGTGAAACAGGGGCTCTGGCAAACCCAACGACCACAACCCTCATGGGGGAGACGCGGCTTGTCCTGCCGATCCGCCGACCGGAGGTGCCGCAAAGCCTGCGAGGGCGCACGGCTATTCAATCGTTGCCACCTGCGCAGTCGCGGGCCAGACGCGCTCAGCGGCCGTCGTCGCAGCCAGCAGCCGCCCAACAGGCGCCACAGTCTTCGTGGGGTGAAGACTTCTGGTCGAAGAACCTGAATTGATGGCAAGGGTCTGAACATGCGTGGGGTACCGGGCGAGGGCTCCGATGCCCTACGCGCGATGCCCGATGCCGATGCCAAGCGCTGCTCCGCGGATGCTCGTGCGCATCATTTCGATGGCTGGCTGGTCCCCAAAAACGTTGCAGCAGCTTCGGCGGGGCTTTGTTTTCCACTGAGCACCTCGTCGGCCAGTGCGTCCAGGCCGGTCGCGGCACCATGCTTGATACGGTCCGCCACAAGGTCAGCCGCAGCCCTTGCGATCAGATAGCGGGCACGGCGGTGACGGCGGGCGACCGGACCGGCCATGTGTGCCGTTTCGCCTTGCTTCGAGATCTCGGCCCACAGGCTTTTGACGCCCTGGCCGGTGGTTGCGACGGTTTTGATAACAGGGACCGGTGTGCTGCCGTGGGACCGGATCGAAAGGGCCGCCAGCAATTGCTGGTGGGTATTTTCAGCACCGTCCCGGTCGGCCTTGTTGACCACCATGATGTCAGCGATTTCGAGCAGGCCAGCTTTCATGGCCTGGATGCCGTCGCCCAGGCCCGGAGCCGAAATCACGACGCGAACATCAGCCACTTCGGCGACGTCGATTTCCGTTTGACCGGTGCCAACGGTTTCCAGGATGATTACATCAAACTTGGCGGCATCGAACGCATCGATGATGCGCACGGCGGCCGGGGACAGTCCGCCCAGCGCACCGCCACTGGCCAAAGACCTGACGAACACGCCGTCATCGTCGAGGGCCGAGGTCATGCGGATGCGGTCGCCCAGGATTGCGCCACCTGAAACCGGGCTGGAGGGGTCGACGGCGATGACGGCAACGGTGACCCCCTTTTCCCGCAGGTGCGCGATCATTGTGTTGACCAGTGTGGATTTGCCAGCACCTGGCGGGCCGGTGAAGCCAACGACCAGGGCGTTCCCCAACTCTGGCTGCAGGGCCTGTAGAAGGCCAGGCGCGTCGGAGCTGAAAGCTTCCAGCGTGGTCACGGCCTTTGCGATGGCGCGGCGGTCTCCAGCGGCGAGGCCTGATATCAAGGCCGCGACCGGGTTGTCATCATTCAGGACTGATTGATCTTGAGAGGTATCTGACATCGCGCCCCGATACGTTGAAATAGGCCGGTCTGGCAAGGGGCAGCCCAAGAGTGGCGCCTCTTACGCACAGAGCAGGGCTGGCGTGGAAACGAAAAGCTGGAAGACGGAACTTGGTCAGTAGCTAGAACCAGAGCCCGGGGAAGCGATAGCGCGGGCGCATCTCGATCGGGCCCATCCCAATCATCGACACCATGGGTTCTTCGATCATGGCGATGCGCGGCATGGACCTGACGGGATCAAGTGCCAGCAATCTCTTGATACGCTCGTCGGTCGGTGGGTGTGTGCGCAGGATGGAGGGCACCGGGACGCGGCGGGACGGCACGGGCATCATCATGTCTTCCCAGAAGCGGCCTTGATGGTTTTCCAACCGCTGGAGGGCTGATGCCAGTCCGGAGGGATCGCCCGTCAGCATGGCTGCTTCGAGATCGGCGTCGAACTCGCGGGCGCGTGAGAGCCCCAGCTGCAAGAGGCTGGTGAGTGTTGGGGCGAAATACAGGATGATGATCGCCAGCCAGGACATAGGCGGAGCGCCGCTGGCCATGCCGAAGATGTTGAGTGCAGCTAGGAATAGCGCAGCATATGACAACGACTGCACGAACCGGCTCATGACGTCGGCAAGGCCCATCAGCCAGACATCGTTGTTTTTGATATGGCTCATTTCATGGGCAATGACGCCGGTGATCTCGCGCATGGTCAGCTGCCGCAACAACCCTTCGCTGATGCCGATCACGGCATGGTCGGGCGTCCCGGTCGCAAATGCGTTCAAGGTGGCGCTCGGGATCACATAAAGGGTTGGAGGGTTTTCCAACTGCGCGCGTTGCGCCAGTTGTTCGTTGAGTTTTGACAACGGGCTTGTGCTGTTGTCGACACGTTTTGCGCGATAGAGCTTCATAACCGTTTCAGGCGGAACCCGCGGTGCCAGCAAAACCAGGAACGCGACGGCCAGACAAGCGAACAGGATGCCCGTGAGCCCGGAGAGCAGGTAGGCTGCAACCACGAGGATGGCTGCGATTCCGCCGATGAGGAGCACAGAGTGCGTGAGATTCCGCTGCCGGTGCTCTTTCTGGGCCTCGGCGTCGAGGAAGGGGTTTAAGTGCGTTTCAGCGGCGGTGGACACCACGTCTCCTCCAACAGTCATCGTCCAATCTGGCTTGCCGTGCCCCAAAATTGCGGCGGGTTTGCGCCGCTTTTATTGTGGTTGGTTATTCAGTGCGGTTGGGCGTCGTTACGCACCGGTTAGAACTTTTCCGAAATGGCGGTATCGGCCACTTTTGTTCGTGCCTCATCTCCGGCCTGCGCAGCCAATTCTGAGATAGTCTGCAAAGCAGGTACAACGTCGCCTGCATCCTGGACGACCTGGTAGCCGACGTCCAGGTTGGCGCGGATGAATGCCTGGGCGCGCATATGGTCGAGTAGCGACAGGAACGGATCCCAGAAACCCTTGATATTGACAATGACAATGGGCTTGCCGTGTTGCCCCAGCTGGGCCCACGTCAGTTGTTCGACGAGTTCTTCCAGGGTCCCAATTCCGCCTGGAAGCGCGACGAAGGCATCCGAGCGTTCGAACATCAACATCTTGCGTTCATGCATGTCCTTGGTGACGACGACCTGATCGGCATCTTTGAGCATCTTTTCGTGCTCGGTCAGGAATTGGGGGATGATGCCTGTGACGGGTCCGCCATTGCGCATGGTTGCGCGGGCGACCTCCCCCATCAGTCCAAGGCTTCCCCCACCGTAGACGAGGCCCATGCCAGCTTTTGCCAAGTCTGTGCCCAGCGTGATGGCTGCGGCTTTGTACGCTGGGTCGGTCCCATGCCCGCTGCCGCAGTAAACGCAGACGGTTTTAATGGTGCGCGGCACGGGTACGTTTTGCTGAAGGGGGTGTAGTTCGATTGTTTTCGATTGCGTCATGATACTTGGAAATCCTTGGGTCTTAGGAACAGGACGATGCCGCCTTGCCGGACCATTCTTAGCGTCTTGTGGATGCCTCCTTCGGTGAAGGCACTCAATGGTGAAGCAGTATATCGCGCTAAAGCGTTTGGAATGGGGTTCTGTCTGCACCAGCTTCAACACCGGTTTTATGACAGCGTCTTTTCGGCGGGTTGCAAATGTGTTTCCTTCAGCGTCTTCGACTTTTACCGTTGTAAGGTTATCGAGCAGGCTCTGCGGGCGTTTTGTGGTTTCGTTCCAAGGTGCTATCAGGGTTGGTGGTTGTTGTTTGGTAAGCCCGTGCCCATGGGCTGGCGGGCGTGTTTGGAGAGTTGGCGTTGAACCAGCACCTTTTGGGAACAGGCGTCGGGCTGGCCGGGTGCGCGTGCATACTCTACGGGCTGGCGACAGCCTCTCTGCCTCAGCGGGTTTCAAATGATGCTGGAGCCTATGCAACCACGGCGGGCACACAGAGATCTGATGGCGCTACCGCATTTGCCTATCGCGGGCAGATTGCTGACGATCGGTCTGGCCATGTTAACCGAAATTCGTTTCCCGTCGGCGGAGCCGATGCGTCCTTGCCAGTCACATATGGTAGGCAGCGCGGTCCAAATCAACGCACGGCTAATGTTGCCGGGTGGTTCAGCCGTGCGAATGCGCAGGGCCGACGTGGTGTTGGAGAAACGGTTCGCCTGGACCGGATTGTCATCCGGCCGGGTCAAAGCATGGCCTTTACCGGACGCGGGCCATCGGGTGAGGTCATTACGTTAAAATCTGGCTCAAGGGTTTTGGGGCGGGCAACCGCCGCGGCCAATGGGGTTTGGCGGGTCGACGTCCCTGAGGTGTTTGGACCTGGCGACTATGAAGTGACAGCCGTTTCCGAGGGGCGCGCTACAGACGTCGCAAAAGTGAGCCCCGATGTCCGAATTTCAATTCCTCGCGCTTTTCAATCAGGGGATCGATCCATCGTGGCCTACGAGCGCGATGTCGGCGTTCCGACGCGGCGGCCTGAGGTGGATAATCGCGATGCTGATCGGCGGCGCGCAGAAGAAATCGCACAGGCTGGCAATCAGGAATTTGATCGCTGGCAAGAGCGGCAGACCGTGGAAAGACAAACGGACCGACCCGCAGCTCCTTTGGTGCCAGCGGTGCGTCCACTGCCACTAGAACGCAGACCCGAAGTGTCCGAGGACCAGGGGCTGTTGGGATGGCTGGAGCGGGCTGCACGCGGATATCAGGAGCAGGTTGTGGAAAAGCTTGCCACGCCTGAAGTCAGCGAAACAGGCAAGGAACGTCCGGCAGAGGAAATGGCGTCGAAACAACCTGATCCCTTGGCGCGGGAAACGGAACCATCGAAAGCAGACCAATCGCCAACGGTCGATTATGACGATGGCGCGAAAGACACCGATGCAGTGATTGCGGAAGCCCGGCGCGAGCGGGAGCGCAGCGCTCAGGCGCTGGCGAGACTTCGCGAGACGCTGGAGCGCGAGGCGCTGGAACGTGAAGCGGCAGAACGCGCTGAACGCGAGAGACTGGCGCGCCTGGAGGCTGAGGCCCAGGCTCGGGAAGCTGCGCGTTTGGCTGAGATTGAGCGGCGGTCGCGTGAAGCCGCCCTTTTAGAGCAAGAGATCCGTGCCCGTCAGGCACGAGACGCACGTGAGCGCGCGGATGCGTTAAGGGCTGCACAACGGCAGGCCGCTCAGGCACAGAGGGATGACAGTTCCGATGAGGTCGATGGCGCTGATACTGTCGTCCAGCGGCGCACCGGACCCGGTCAGACTGCGGACGCTGATGATGCCCGGGAAGCTGAGCGCCGGCAGCGACGCGCCGATGCTGAACGCCTTCGCCAGATCTTGGAGCAACGCAGGTTGGTTCAAGAGGCTGCGGAGCGCGAGGCGCGGGAGGCTGCCGAGCGGATGCAACGTGAACGTCTTCGCCGGGTCGAGGAGCGGGCTAACGAGATTGCGCAATTGTATGATGTCGTGCGTGCGGAAGCCCAGCGCCGTGCGGAGGCCGACGCCCGGGCCCAGGAAGCGGCTGAGCAGGCACAGATATTGGCGCAGGAGCGGGCAGAGGCGGACCGCCTGGCTGCCGAGCAGGCGGAGGCGCAGCGGCTGGCCGATGAGCGGGCGCGCGTTGAACGGCAACGGGCCCAAGATGCTGCACGGCAGGCGGCTGAACGCCTTGCGTTAGAGCAAGCAGAAACCGAGCGTCTGAGGGCGGAACGCCTGCAGGCCGAGCGTGAGGCTGCAGCGCGCGCAGCAGCCGAAAAGCTGGCTGCTGACAGGTTGGCTGCTGACCGGGCGCGGGTGGAACGCCAGGAGGCGCAACGTCGCGAGGCTGAACGTCTTGAGGCCGCCCGTCTCGAAGTTGAACGACTGGCAAAGGCGCAGGCGGAGGCCGAAGCGGCGGCCCGTGCAAGGGAACTCGCCGCGCGTCGTGCCGAGCAGCGGGCAGCGGAGCAAAGGGCTGAGGAACTTAGGCTCTTGGAGTTGACGGAGCAGCGCGCGCGCAATCAGCGTCTCGCGCGTGTCCTTGAGCGTTCAAACACCGTTGCGGAGCTTTCGGATCGTGCAAGAGCTGATCGCGATTTGGCAGAACGTGCGCTGCGGGAGGCGGCTGCTGGAGAAGCAATAACGCAGCGTAGCGCTGATGAAGTGATCACTCTGCCGGAGCGGAACACCACGATTTCGACCGTGGATGATCGGGAGGGCCGTTTTGCTGAGCCGCAGCGCACCTCGGTGAAGCGGCGTGGATCTGTGGCGTCATGGCGGTCTGACCCAAACCGGAAGTGCCGTGACGAAGCGGGTGTTGAATTAATCAGCCTGCCCGGCGTTTACACCGTCGCCTTCGGTGATACGCTTTGGGACATTTCTGAGCGGCACTATGGTGCAGGTCATCGCTATTGGCGGATTTATCGGAAAAACCGGCGGAAGATACGCAACCCGCATTGGATTTACCCCTGCCAACGGTTTGTGTTGCCGAGGGACACCGAAAACAGCCGGCACTTCTGATAGTCGCCGGACTCTCGACATCCAGGGCCTTGCGAACGCCTGCCGTTTGTCTTTGGTCCTAAGGTCTGGACCGGCTGAGATCGGATCGAGGTGACGGCAACGTAAACCTCTGCGATGATACGCCTCTGATTTCAAGGCGGCACCTCCAGCGCCGGGACGAGAGGTAAGGCAGTGAGCTGGCAGCGTCCGTGGCCGCTTAGGGGTTTTAAGAAGTCCGTTATTGCTTCGGGGAAGCGAAAAGTCCCTTACGGTCTAAAGCAGTTGCGCAGTGTCATGATGCCATCGCGCGCTCAACAAAAGTGAAGGTTTTATGGTTCCCTCTCGACGTCCGTCTAGCGCTCATGGTCCCATGCCGTCGAGTGACTTGTTTGCATTGGCTGGCCGCGAAAACCATTGGGTTGTTTTCAAAGGACTGCTGCCTTTCGTCTGGCCGGAGGGGCGCCCTGATTTGCGGATGCGGGTGGTTGCCGCGTTTGGCCTTTTGTTGATTGCGAAGATCGTTACCGTCAGCATTCCGATTTTTTTCAAAGAAGCTACGGACGCGCTGACTGCGCTTTCGGCTGAACGGACCAATGGCGAGCTGGTCGCCGGCGGCTTGGCGCTTGGTATTACGTTTATGATCGTCGCCTATGGCGTCGGCCGGGTCAGTATGATGGTCTTGAACCAGATCCGCGACGTGTTGTTCACGAAGGTGGGCCAACACGCTGTGCGGAAGCTGAATGGACGGACGTTCCGGCATCTCCATCAATTGAGTTTGCGGTTCCATCTTGAGCGCCGCACAGGTGGTTTGTCGCGCGTCATTGAGCGCGGGTCACGGGCGATCGAGTTGATCATCCGCATGGGCATTTTGAATGTCGTCCCAACAATCCTGGAACTGATCCTCGTTTGCGGGATCCTGTTTTATTACTTCGACGCCGTTTACGTGCTGATCGTTCTGGCGACTGTCGGGGCCTACATGTGGTTTACGTTCAGCGCGTCCGAGTGGCGGATCGGAATTCGTCGGGAGATGAACGACAGCGATACCGAGGCCAACACCAAAGCCATCGACAGTCTGCTGAACTTCGAGACGGTCAAGTATTTTGGCAACGAAGATCTCGAAATCCGCCGGTTTGATCAGTCCATGGGGCGCTATGAGACGGCGGCCATCAAGACCTACTACTCACTGGGCGTTTTGAACTCGGGACAGGCTGCGATCTTCACGCTCGGTATGACGTTGTCGATGTGGTTGGCGGCCCGCGGTGTTGCGAACGGCGTCCATACCGTCGGTGACTTCGTGATGATCAACGCGCTGATGATTCAGCTTTATATGCCGTTGAATTTCATGGGGATGGTGTACCGGGAGATCAAACAGGGGCTCGTTGATATTGAGACCATGTTTGCCATTCTGGCGCAGGCGCCCGAAGTCAAAGACCGCCCCGGTGCGGGACCATTGAAAGCGGCGAATGGTGCAATCCGGTTTGAAAATGTGTCGTTTTCCTATGATCCGGAACGCAAGATCCTGGAGGATTTGTCGTTTGAGGTCCCTGCTGGGAAAATGGTCGCGATTGTCGGGCCTTCGGGTGCTGGTAAGTCGACCATCAGCCGTATTCTGTTCCGCTTTTACGATATTCAAGCTGGCCGTGTGACGATTGATGGCCAGGACGTGCGTGAGGTGACACAGGAGAGTTTGCGCTCCGCCATCGGTGTGGTGCCACAAGACACTGTGCTGTTTAACGACACGGTGCTTTACAACATCCGCTACGGCCGGCCGGATGCATCCGATGACGAGGTCTTTGCGGCTGCGAAACTGGCGCAGATCGATGGTTTCATCAAAACGCTTCCGCAGGGCTATCAGACAATGGTGGGTGAACGCGGGCTGAAGCTGTCAGGTGGCGAAAAGCAGCGTGTCGCAATTGCCCGGACAATCCTGAAGGGTCCGCCGATCCTGATCCTGGATGAAGCGACCAGTGCGCTGGACAGCCACACGGAAAAGGAAATTCAAGACGCTCTGGACCGTGTCTCACAGGACCGGACGAGCCTCGTTATTGCGCATCGACTATCCACGATCGTGCATGCCGACAACATTTTGGTGTTGGAGAAGGGCAAGCTGGCCGAACAGGGGACGCATGCCGAGCTTCTTCAAAAAGATGGGCTGTATGCCAGTTTGTGGAACCGTCAACGGCAGGCTGAAAAGGCCCGTGAGGAACTGGCTCAGGCTTTGGAAGAGGCTGAACGCGCCGGGGCGATTAAGCCAGGTGAGAAGAAAAAGCTATTCACATCCGCCGACTGATCTCGTGTTGGCGGCCCAGTAGCCGATGCCTTCTTCGTGGGGAAAGGCAGGCGTGCGGAGCGCGGCGGAACTGATCTGCGGATCACAGGGCCTCCTGCCGCCTGCCTTTTGCCGAGCATCGCGGGTCCAACAGATCGCTAGGCCGCCACTTACGCCGCAATGTTGTGTGGCCAGAGCGCATAGATGTAAGCGATATAAGCACCAAGCAAGATGCCGCCTTCGATGCGTCCGACGCGTTTCGACGTCCACGCAAACGCGATCAGTGCGACCGTTGCAGCGACCATGACGATGTTGTCGAAGGTAATGATCTGGGCTGGAATGTCGGTTGGTGCGATCAGGCCGACCACGCCACCGATTCCAAAGATATTATAAATGTTGGAACCCAGAATGTTGCCGACGGCGACATCGGAGTGCTTCTTCAGAGCGGCGATCACAGATGTTACCAACTCTGGCATGGAGGTTCCCACCGCCACGATGGTCAACCCGATCACCGTCTCGGAGACTTGGTAAGTTCGTGCGATACCCACCGCCCCATCCACAAGCAGACGTCCACCGATAACGATCGTGATCAGCCCGCCAATTGCCATCGCGAACGCGAGCGGGAGGTTGTTTCTTAATCCTTCATCGAGCCCTGGAAGGACTTCATCGTGCGCCATCCCGCGTTCAATTGGTGCTGTGTGGTCGACGGCGTTATTTGCAGCGCGCGTGAGGCGCATTTCATCCCGGTAGGCCAGGACGAGGTAGCCGATGAGTGCCGTAACAAACAATCCGCCAACCAATTGATTGAAGGGAAAGAAGAAGCCTACTGCGGTAAAGGCGAGCGCTGAGACCAGTACGGCGGCCCCATCACGTTGAAGAGAATGCCGCGACACGGCCAATGGAAACAAAACGGCTGAGACGCCGATGATCAACAAAATGTTGGAAATGGATGACCCGACGAAGTTGCCGATGGCGATGCCGGGTGAGCCCGCAAAAGACGCTTGAAGAGACGTCACCAATTCCGGCGATGATGTGCCAAACCCAACAAGCGTAATCCCGATGAGCAACTTGGACATGCCCATGCTCTCTGCAACATTAACTGCGCCCCGGACCAGAAACTCACCGCCAACGATCAAAAGAACAAAGCCCGCGAGCAGAAGCAGTAGATCAGTCATGAATATGTTGGCCTTTGTTGGCTGTGGCGGCTTGGCGGGGAGCGGTGTCGTTTGAATTGAGCGCGGTGGCTGGGATGTTTCACAGGTTAGACAGGACGTGACCATCAATCGGCGCAACGTGATTGTCAGGGCTCAATCCACAAACTCATCTCGTGTATAGCCCTGCAGATGCAAGAGTGCTGTGAGGTCACAGTGTTGGATTACAACATCAGCGCGGCCTGCAAGCACCGGGTGCGCGCGAAATGCCACGCCCAGCCCGGCAGCCTCGATCATGGGAAGGTCGTTTGCCCCGTCGCCGACGGCAATGGTGTGTGTGGATGAAAGTGATTTCTCGCTGAGGCAACGATTGAGTGTTTCGAGCTTGGCTTGTGCGCCCAGAATAGGGGGGATGACGCGACCTGTCAGATGACCATCTGTGATTTCGAGGGTGTTGGCAAAGGTGGCGTCAAACCCGATTTGCTCCGCGATGGCCTTGGTGAAATATGTGAAGCCGCCGGACACAAGAACACAATGTGCTGCATTGGCCTTCATTGTTTGAACCAAGGTGCGCGCACCCGGCATCAACTGCAGGCGCAGATCGACGACCGTCTGCAGGGTTGAAATCGGCAGACCAGCGAGAAGAGCCACCCGTTCCGTCAAGGCCGCAGCAAAGTCCAGTTCTCCATTCATTGCGCGCTGAGTGATGGTGGCGACTTGCGATTTCAGTCCGGCAAAGTCAGCCAATTCGTCGATGCATTCTTGCTGGATCATGGTTGAATCCATGTCCGATAGCAGGAGCATGTTTTGGCGATCTTTCGATGGGATCAGCGCGATGTCGATCCCGTCAGCATGCGCGGTATCCAAGAGAGTGTTCGGTGGGCAATCCTTTAGGCTGCCTGTGTCTGACCTTTTGGCCTGGGAAGGCGTCCAATCGAATTCACATGCTGTGGCGTGGTGAAGCCATCTCAATGGACCAAACTGTTCAGCGGAGCTTGGAGCCATGATCTTGGCGATGCGTTCAGCAGGCAGGGCACCTGGTTGAGGGGCCATGAGAACAAGAACATGCGACATCATAAGGGGCTCAGTGGACAGGATTAAAACTGGACGGAGGGTTCAGCTGCGGAGCGGTGGGCTCTTTCGAGACGTTCTCTCGCGCGGAGGGCGTGTATGTTTTAAGACAGTGTGATGCTCAGCAAAGCGAATGTGATCCTCATTGCAGGTGCGACGGCCAGTGGCAAGTCAGACCACGCCATGGCGCTGGCGAAACAGCTAAACGGCGTGTTGATTAATGCGGATTCCATGCAGGTTTATGCCGAATTACGGGTGCTGACGGCCCGGCCTTCGAAAGCGGATGAAGCCGAAGCCGACCATTGCCTGTATGGCCATGTGTCGGCAAGTGAGGCTTATTCTGTTGGGCGCTGGGTGCGCGACGCAACTAAAGCAATCGGGGAAGCCTTGGCCTCGGGGCGGCCCGCGATCGTGGTGGGCGGCACCGGGCTTTACTTCAAAGCCCTGTTGGAAGGGTTGTCGCCCATTCCAGAGATCCCTGAGGAAATTCGCACGCGGTGGCGGGGTGAAGCTGTCAGGCTTGGTGCCGCTGCACTGCATGACGTTTTGGCGGGCCAGGACCCGATGGCGGCCGATGCACTTGAACCCAATGATCTGCAGCGCGTCGTGCGCGCCTTGGAGGTGTTCGAGGCGACTGAGAGGTCCATTGTCGATTGGCAGAAGCAACCCGCTCGCTGCGGTCTCGATGAGTTGGGGTCTGAGGTGCTGCTTGAGTGTTTGCTGGTGCAAAGGGCGCGGGACGACATCTATCAGCGCTGCGATGCCCGGTTTAAAGCGATGATAGATGGTGGCGCGCTGGATGAAGTGGCTGCTTTGAAGGCGCTTGAATTGGACCCCGGACTTCCGGTGATGCGCGCGTTGGGCGTCGTGCCGTTGTTGAGGTACCTCGCGGGAGATGTGTCACGGGACGAGGCCATTGGTTTGAGCCAAATGGAGACACGCCGGTATGTGAAGCGGCAGCTCACATGGCAAAGACGCAATATGACGTCGTGGAAAGTTATAGAATCGTAATTAAAGTATGTTCTGGTGTCTGTTTGCGAATTATTCATAGCATGATGTTGACCTGTTGGTGTGTCGCGCACTAAACGAAGGCTCGATCGATTGGCTGTGCCGACGTCAAAGTGACGGCGCGGCCCATTTTTATGTTCGAACAGACAGTCGGTTTAGGCCCTGCGGCCATGACGTCCAGCACACCCAACACAGGGCGCGCAGACACGGTGGCGGTCTGGTTCGTGAGACGGATATTTAAACAGGAGCAGTTTGCATGGCACGCCAGATGACAGGCGCGGAAATGGTTTTGCAGGCGTTTCGCGACCAGGGTGTCGATGCCGTTTTCGGTTACCCCGGCGGCGCGGTCCTGCCCATCTATGACGAGGTCTTCCAGCAGGATGATGTTGCGCATATTCTGGTGCGACAGGAGGGCGGTGCCGTCCACGCTGCTGAGGGGTATGCGCGCTCAACGGGCAAAGTCGGCGTTGTCCTGGTGACATCGGGACCGGGGGCTACGAATGCCGTGACGGGTTTGACCGATGCACTGATGGATTCCATTCCGCTGGTGTGTATCACGGGGCAAGTGCCGACCCATCTCATCGGCAATGACGCATTCCAGGAATGCGATACCGTTGGAATTACGCGCCCTTGTACCAAGCATAACTGGCTGGTGAAGGACGTGAACGACCTTGCGCGGATCATGCACGAGGCGTTTTACATTGCGCGTGCTGGTCGGCCTGGGCCTGTGGTTGTCGACATCCCAAAGGACATCCAGTTCGCAACCGGGAACTACGTCGGCCCATCAAACATTCAGCATAAAACCTACCGTCCGAAGTTGAAGCCCGAGCAGCCGGCCATCCGCGAGGCGGTGGACATGATCGCCAGTGCCAAGCGGCCGATCTTTTACACCGGCGGTGGGGTGATCAATTCGGGGCCGAAGGCGAGCCAGCTGCTGCGCGAGCTGGTCCGGCTGACAGGTTTTCCGATTACCTCGACCCTTATGGGGCTTGGCTCTTATCCCGCAGCCGACAAGCAATGGCTCGGGATGCTGGGAATGCACGGCACCTATGAAGCCAATATGGCGATGCACGACTGCGATGTGATGATCAACATCGGTGCAAGGTTTGATGACCGGATCACGGGTCGCACGGATGCGTTTTCGCCGAACTCGAAAAAAATCCACGTCGATATTGATCCCTCTTCGATCAACAAGAACATTCGGGTGGACCTGCCCATCATCGGCGACTGCGCCTATGTCCTGGAGGACATGCTGCGGATCTGGAAAGCGCGCGCGCCGCAGGTCGACAAGCCGGCCTTGAAGGGCTGGTGGAAACAGATCGATGGATGGCGCGGGAAGAAGTCGCTTGGTTATAAGCCGCATAACGACATCATCATGCCGCAGTACGCGGTTGAGCGGCTGTATGAACTGACCAAGGATCGCAAGACCTACATCACGACCGAAGTCGGCCAACACCAGATGTGGGCTGCGCAGTACTACCACTTTGAAGAACCAAACCGCTGGATGACTTCGGGTGGTCTGGGGACGATGGGGTATGGGTTGCCGGCAGCCATCGGTGCGCAACTGGCTCATCCCGCTTCACTCGTCATCGATATTGCGGGTGACGCCTCCATCCTGATGAATATTCAGGAGTGCTCCACGGCAGTGCAGTACAGGTTGCCGGTAAAGATCTTTATCTTGAACAACCAGTACATGGGAATGGTGCGCCAGTGGCAGCAACTGCTGCATGGCAACCGGCTTTCCGAAAGCTACACGGAGGCGCTGCCAGACTTTGTGAAGCTCGCGGAGGCTTACGGTTGGAAAGGTATGATCTGCCACAAGCCGGACGAGTTGGACGACGCGATCCAGGAAATGATCGACACGCCGGTTCCGGTGATCTTCGATTGCCGTGTCGCGACGTTGACCAACTGCTTCCCCATGATCCCGTCTGGTAAGGCACACAACGAGATGTTGTTGAGTGACGAGGTCAGCGACGAAGACGTCGGCAAAGCCATCAGCGAAGCCGGCAAGGTTCTGGTCTAGGTTTTGCCCATTCGTCTTGGTGCGCGGAGGTCTGCGGATGCACTTATACCTGGCCAATAAACTGTACTCGTCATGGTCTATGCGACCCTGGCTGGTTATGAGGCACATCGGGCTCGACTTCGAGGAAGCGGTCATCCCGTTGCGGCGGGAGGACACCAAAGCCCGCATTCTGGAGGTGTCGCCTTCGGGCAAGCTGCCGGTGCTGGTCCTCGATAATGGCGTGCGCGTGTGGGACTCGATGGCGATCATTTCATTTCTGTCGGACCTGTATCCCGACAGACCGATCTGGCCTGAGAGCCTTGCCGCGCGAGGTCATGCCAAGGCGATCTGCCTGGAGATGCATTCCGGCTTCCAGACACTTCGACAGGCATGCCCGATGAACTTGGGCAAGCGGTTTAAGCCGCGAGACTTCGGGCATGATGTTGATGCCGATGTCGCACGTATCTCGACGATATGGCGCGACACACGCGAGCGTTTTGGCAGCAAAGGGCCTTTTTTGTTCGGAGCTTTTACGGCGGCTGATGCCGTCTATGCGCCGGTCGTCAACCGCCTGTCTGCCTATGGCTTCAAAACTGATGACGATGTGCGTGCCTACATGGATGCCATCGAAGGGCACACGCTCTATCGGGAATGGCGCGACGCCGGATTGGCTGAGCCCTGGCATGTCCCCGACTATGAAGAGGGCCATACCGTAGACCAGGATTTGCGTGCCGACTTTCAGCGCTCGGCTTAAACAGAGGATGACTAGGATGGCACTGCCAACACCGACACAGTCGCATTACCCATCGCTGACAACCCATCAAGAGGTGGAGTCCCGCACACTTGCGGCCATCGTCGACAACGAGCCTGGCGTTCTGGCGCGCGTGATCGGATTGTTTTCCGGGCGTGGGTACAACATCGATTCCTTGACGGTGACCGAAACCGAGCACCAAAAGCACATTTCTCGGATCACCATCGTCACCCAGGGCACGCCCATGGTGATCGAGCAGATCAAGCATCAACTTGAGCGTCTGGTGCCCGTACACTACGTCACGGATCTGACGGAGGAAGGCAATCCGTTGGAGCGTGAACTTGCGCTGGTCAAGGTGCAGGGTAAGGGTGAGAAGCGTATTGAAGCGATGCGGATGGCTGAAATTTTCCGAGCGTCCGTGATCGACGCGTCTACGGAACACTTTGTTTTTGAAGTGACGGGCAAGAATACCAAAATCGAGCAGTTCATCTCGATTATGGCTGATCTTGGCATGGTCGAAGTGGCACGCACCGGAATTGCAGCGATCTCACGTGGGAAACACGAAAAGGCCGCCTGATGCGCAGACGGCCTTTCAATGTGTGGGTCGGGCAACCCATTGCCGGTGCCGTGAGCAGGAACGCTTAGAACATGCCCTTGGACTTGCTGCGGTCGCCACCTGTGTTCAGGTTGGCCATCAGTGCTTTTTGCGCCATCGGCGAGAATGTCAGCGTGAGGTCCTTTGGGAGATAGTATGTGTCATCGATTGAGCGGAAGCCGGCCTGCATGCTGTTTGGTGGGTAGAGTGGGACGGCAACCGTGCCTTCTTCCTTGCCTGTCCCTTCCTGGACCAGGAAGGCAAGCAGACGCGGGCGGAACTCATCACGGAATGACCGCTCGCAGATGACTTCGGAGGCTTCGCAGATGCGGCGTGTCTTGTAGACGGGCGCTGTCTGGCGATGCACCTTGATCGCGTATTCGATGGTTGCGCGGCATGTTTCAAGGTCGAACAGCTTGGCGTCCACACAATCGCCTGTCGAAATGTAGATGCCGCGCGGACCTTCCGGCACAGGTGGACCGCCACCACCGCCACACGCCGACAAAGCGAGGGTGGCTGCAAGAGTGAGACTGACTGAAGCGCGTTTGTTGAGCGTCATTGGACCCGGCCTGATGCTGAAAACTGAGTTTCGAACAGGCTATCAGTTCTGGGTTTAAGGCCGGTTAACAGGATGTGAAAGCCGGTCTGCAGCCCGCTATGGTTAGGAAATGTTTAAACCACTTCGGGGAGGTGCCGACGCTGGTTGATTGCACCGATACAATTATGTAGTTTCGCGCGCCTTCTCAACTTCTGGCGAACCACCGGGTTAGATGGACCATCGGGGTCCTCGTGGGACGATCCCGCAACGGGGTGGTGCGCTTAGCAGGTTCTTCTTCGCAAATTCACAAAACAAACAAAGGCAGGACCAGACCATGCGCGTCTATTACGATCAGGATGCCGATCTAAATCTCATCAAGTCCAGGAAAGTGGCTGTGATTGGCTATGGATCGCAGGGGCGTGCCCATGCGCTCAATCTCAAGGACTCAGGCTGCAAGGACATTGTTGTTGCGCTCCGTCCCGGCTCAACTACGGCCAAAAAGGTTGAGGCTGACGGTCTGGAGGTGAAGTCTGTCGCGGATGCGGCAGCATGGGCTGACCTTATGATGATGGCCACACCTGACGAACTGCAGGCGGACATCTATCGCGACCACATCAAGGGCAACATCCGCGATGGCGCAGCGATTGCGTTCGCGCATGGTCTCAACGTGCACTTCAACCTTATCGAGCCCAAGTCCACGGTGGATGTCGTGATGATTGCACCAAAGGGCCCTGGTCATACGGTGCGCGGGGAATACGAAAAAGGCGGCGGCGTGCCGTGTTTGATCGCGATCAGCCAGAATGCATCGGGGAATGCGCACGATCTTGCGCTGTCGTATGCCTGCGGTGTCGGCGGTGGACGCTCTGGCGTTATCGAGACCACATTCAAGGAAGAATGTGAGACGGATCTGTTTGGTGAGCAGGCTGTACTGTGTGGCGGCCTTGTGGAGTTGATCCGGGCAGGCTTTGAGACGCTGGTGGAAGATGGCTATGCGCCCGAGATGGCCTACTTCGAGTGTCTGCACGAGGTGAAGCTGATCGTCGACCTCATCTATGAGGGTGGGATTGCGAACATGAACTACTCGATCTCGAACACAGCCGAGTGGGGTGAGTATCGGTCAGGTCCACGTGTCGTGACGTCTGAAACGAAGGCTGAGATGAAGCGCATCTTGAAGGAAATCCAGACGGGACAGTTTACGTCGGAATGGATGCAGGAATGCAAAGCCGGGCAGGCGCGCTTCAAAGGCATTCGCCGGATGAATGACGCGCACCAGATTGAAGAGGTTGGTGAGAAGCTCCGCGGAATGATGCCTTGGATTAAATCGAATGCGCTTGTGGACAAAGAGCGCAACTGATTTTCGTTCGTTTTGATTGGCGACATACCGTGCGCCGGATCGGCCGCCCCTTTTTTGGGACGGCCTTTTTCTTATCTGCGTTGTTGTTTGTTGAGCCGTCTGCAAGCGGGTGTGTCGCGAGCTTCATGAGGTCTGTTGGGATGATACGTGTGCGGGGTGAACCGCTTGGAGAGCAACTGCCACCCAAGGCATTTCCGCTGCAGTTGCAACTAAACCACGTTAAGTTTTGAAACGGACGCTATGTGATTGTTTTTAAAGCCAGGTCAGGCCTGAGCGTGTACAGATAAGATCACCGGAGAACCCATGCCCCCGCGTCGGGGAGGGAGGTGTGTGGCGGTGCGGTTGCACAAGCCCTCCGGTGACAGACCTTTTCAAACGGGTGTCAGGTTAAAGATCCCATTCGATCAGGCCAACTGTACGGGCGACGAAGGTGCGGGAACACTCCGCCGCCCGTGGCGAGCGCACCCAGGCGGATGGGTGGCTCAAACCGATAATAATCCTCTGTGTGCCGCGAAGTTCTCGCGCGGCGGAATGTGATTGGGTGATTGTCGACTTGGGACAGACGTTTTCGGCTCGGGTCGACGCGTTATGCGCCACTGAGGGGCCGGACGTCCGTTCTGCAAGTCTTGCGTGTGTTGTGCTTGGGATCCCCGTTGATCCCGATTGCTGGTTGGCCAAGTTCCCCCAAGGCCGCACCTGCTCTTTTTTATTCCCTCGAAAGCTTGGAGAAGACTGTTTCTCTTCTTGGTGTGTTCATCTTGCCGCGTCGCTTGTTCACAGCTTGGCGCTGATAAGGCGATAACGTGGCAAGTGGGTATTTTGCCGATGATCCAGCCGTTTGGCGATCACTTCTTAGCGTTACAATCAGAAATATCCTCGGTGTGAGAACTGCTAGGCTTTGCAATGTCCTAGCTGATTGCGTTGCAATGGCCAGATGACCGCGGAGGGGGCTGGCTGGACGGACAGCAGTCTTGTTGCTTCGAATATTATAACGTTGGGAAATCCTGGCAATGCCTTGTCAGGGCTGCGGCAGGCTCGTGTCTGATCTTTGCAACTGTCGAGGTTTCGTCTGGTCCGCGTTTGCAAGCCCGGTGGTTCACGCGATGATAACGGTGGCTTGAATTGCCTGTTGAGACCAAGGTCAGGCATCAGTCAGGACTGGTTCATTTCGTCCATGGGATGACCTGAGAAATCCAACGCAATGCCAGCGGAGTGCACGCATGAACGTCGACGTCGTCAAAAACTATTACGGTCAGGTTCTTTCCACGAGCGACGATCTCAAGACATCGGCGTGTTGCACACCAGATGAGATGCCTGAAAGGGTCAAGCAGGCTTTGCTGAACGTGCACGACGAGGTACTTGCCAAATACTACGGCTGCGGCTTGGTCCTTCCCGAGGCAATTGAGGGGGCACGTGTCCTGGACCTTGGGTGTGGTGCTGGGCGAGACGTTTATGCGCTCTCACAGATGGTGGGGCCGAACGGCCATGTCGTTGGTCTGGACATGACGCCGGAGCAAATCGGCGTCGCGCGTTCGCATATCGATTGGCACATGTCGCGCTTTGGGTATGAGACGGCCAATGTCAGTTTTGTCGACGGCTACATCGAGAAGCTCGACCAGCTTGGGCTGGAACCGGAAAGCTTCGATGTCATCGTGTCGAATTGCGTGATCAATCTGTCGCCGGATAAAGCCGCTGTGCTGGCAGGCGCGAAGTCGCTCTTGAAACCTGGTGGTGAAATCTACTTTGCCGACGTCTACGCTGACAGGCGTTTGCCCGATGCGGTTAAAAATGATCCCATTCTGCTCGGCGAGTGTCTTGGTGGCGCGCTTTATTGGAATGACTTCCTCAACCTGTCCAAGTCCATCGGGTTTGGGGATCCCCGGCTGGTGACTGCACGACCACTTACGGTTGATGATCCTTTGCTCGCCGAGAAAACCGGTCAGGCGCGCTTTTATTCCGCGACGTACAGGCTGTTCAACATCGAGGGCCTTGAGAGTTCGTGTGAGGATTACGGGCAGGCGGTCATCTATCGGGGCGGGATTACGGGCCATGAGAGTGCGTTGGCCTTGGACGGGCACCACCTGATGGAAAAGGGCCGGATTTTTCCGGTTTGCGGGAACACGTGGCACATGCTGCAAAAGACGCGTTTTGCGGCGCACTTTGATTTCATCGGTGATTTCTCAACCCATTATGGCTTGTTTCCAGGGTGTGGTGAAGGCAACCCGCTTGAAGTGCAGAGCCTGAATGGTCAGCTGCTTGATGCCTGCTGTTAGGCCAGGCTGGTTTTTACAAGCGGGCTTTGTCGACCGTCTGCGTTCCCGTCCAATGGGTTTAATAACGACGACCCCTTTCGCTTTTCTCAGTCGCCGGGTACACGTGGCCCGGTTGATTGGGAAAGGGCCGACATTTGCTTCTTTACGACGTCGTAGCCGGGCAGGATGCGCGCGGTGTGGTACACGCAGGTCGCTTGGCCCTTCAGATCGATCAGGCCGCGCGCTGGGATTTTCCCGACCTGTATCGCGACGAAATTGAGGTGCATTGGCAACGACGGCTCAGCGACAATCCTTCATTTTTCAATGGCTCGGTGATGTTGATGCTGTCTGGCGGGCGCGTCGATGGTGACACGTTGGCTTGCTCGTTTGTTGCGACGGATTTCAAGAGCTATCTCTACTGGCGCGATCAGGGATTTGCCGATCAACAGGTGCGCGACGCGTTCGGGTCCGGCCTTGTGTGGTCATCGGATGGCGCATTGATGCTCGTGCGCCAATCGGCCGGGCAGGTGAACACGGGTCTCACCTATTTTCCTGGCGGATTTATCGATGATCGGGATCTCGATGCGGATGGGCGAATTGATATCGCTGCGAGTGTGTCGCGGGAACTTGCTGAGGAGACGGGGCTCAGCGCCACCGAACTTGAGCGCGTGCCGGGGTATGTGATTTCATCGTGCGGTCCACAGCTGTCGTTCGGTGTTCAGTTTCGAAGCGCGCTGACGGCTGCAACCTTGAAGGCCCGTATCATGGCATTCATCGCGCAGGACGAAAAACCAGAGCTGAGCGATGTGCTGTTCATGACAACACCGCAATTGGAAGATGGCGGTGCCTTTGCACCGTACGCTGAGGTGCTGGCGGAACACATGCTCGCTGAATGAAAAAACCTTTGCGTGGTCGGCATCATCTGGCATGGGATGGACTGGGGTGTCGTCTTCCTTATCTCCGGCTGGCCGATGAGGCATGCGCAGCTTTGGCTAAGCCGTGCGGCGTTTCACGACCTAGCGGGTTCGTGCAGCCGCATTGCGCACCCAAGTGACGGCCCACCAGTCCCATCCCTTTTGGCGATGGCTTTCCCCCCGCACACGCTTTCGTGCCAACAGGACGACTTAAACCATGACTTTGGCCTTTCACACGCTTGATGTGTTCACCGACAAGCGGTTCGCGGGCAACAGCCTTGCCGTGGTACTGGAGGCTGACGGTTTGGACGCCGAGCAAATGCAGACAATTGCACGCGAGTTCAATTTGTCTGAGACGGTTTTTGTTCTGAAGGCGGAGAACCCATCGGTGCATACGGCGCGCGTACGTATTTTCACGCCGATGAATGAGTTGCCCTTTGCTGGTCATCCGATTGTCGGGACGGCCGCCTTGCTCGCCCAGTTGCGGACCCCGGTGGTGAATGGGGAACAAGATGCGATCATCTCGCTGGAAGCCAAACTTGGCGGAGTGCGCGTGGGCGTCCGGCTGAAAGACGAAGGTCTGGCGTTCGCCGAGTTCGACGCGCCCAAGATGCCGAAACAGGCGGGACGTTTACTGCCCGTTGAAAGGCTGGCTGCGGGGGTTGGGCTGATCCCAAACGAGATTGGTTTTGAAAACCATAAGCCGGTTTGCTTCGCTGCTGGACCTGCGTTCGCGTTCATTCCGGTTTCAACGCGCGAGGCGATCAATAAAGCGCGCGTGGATGCGCGGCATTGGGCAGATGGTTTCGAAGAACAAGGGCTAGTAGGGGCTTATCTGTACACCCGACAGTGCGTCCACACATCGTCAGCCTTTCACTGCCGGATGTTCGCGCCGTCGGCAGGTATCATGGAGGACCCTGCCACGGGGGCTGCTGCGGTCTGTCTTGCGGGGGTGGTGCATCAGTACGACGACTATCCAGACGGGGTCCATCGCCGGGTGGTTGAACAGGGCTATACAATGGGGCGGCCCAGCCGCATCACGATCACCAGCGTTGTGCGCGGCGGGAAGCTTGAGACTGTGCGGATTGGCGGGCAATCGGTCCGGGTCAGCCATGGCACGCTGTATGTGTAATGGCCCGGGTTGTCGGGTGTTACCTGTCCAGGTTTTCTGTTTCGTTGGCTTGATGGGTTGATTTGCCGAGAAAAAACCGTATCGGTTGCAATTGGCTAACGCGCTGAAGATATACTGTGGGCGCAAATGAAGCTGCGTGGCGCAGGAAGATAGATTGTTCTGATGGCATTCGAGACGCAAAATACGTTTATGAGCGCGGGTTTTCAGTGTCTATTTTTGCACGTCTTGCCGCCGGCGCCAGGTGTCAGCGGGAGGCCGCGCTCTGGGTTTGGCCAGTTAAAATGCTCTTTGCTGCAGAGCCTATTTCTCCTTAGAGGCCCCTGGGCCGTAGGGGCGCTGGAGTAATGCTGCAGCGCAAGGCTTAGGGGTTTGCTTACCAAGATATGAATAAGCAAGACGCTGCTGGTCCCTTGTGACCACAGCCCAAGCCGGCAGAGAGCTGACCATGGAAACCAAGACACACACACAATCGACCAACTCGCAATCGTCCAACTTCAAAGACATGCCCAACCCTAAACAAAAGGGCGCAGTTAGCGACGATGCACAGGTTCTGATCTTCGATACGACGCTGCGTGATGGCGAACAATGCCCTGGCGCGACCATGACGTTTGAAGAAAAGCTCGAGGTTGCAGATTATCTCGATCAGATGGGTGTCGATATCATAGAGGCCGGTTTTCCCATCGCCTCCGATGGTGATTTCGAGGCTGTCAGCGAGATTGCAAGGCGCGTCAAGTCCGCGACCGTCGCGGGACTGGCACGGGCCATTGATGGTGATATCGATCGGTGCGGGCAGGCGGTCAAACATGCACAGCGCGGGCGCATCCACACGTTTGTGTCCACCTCGCCGATCCACCTCTCCCACCAAATGCGCAAGAGCGAAGACGAGGTCATCGACATCATCACCAGGACCGTTGCGCGCGCGCGGAACCTGATCGACGATGTGGAATGGTCCGCCATGGATGCCACGCGCACGCCCATCGACTATCTGTGCCTGTGTATCGACGCGGCCATCAAGGCAGGCGCTACGACGATCAACCTGCCCGATACGGTGGGGTATGCCACGCCGGAAGAGTATCGCCAGATGTTCGTTGATGTGCGCTCGCGCGTGCCCGACAGCGACAAGGTGATCTTCTCGGTTCACTGCCATGATGACCTGGGGCTTGCCGTTGCAAATTCGCTGGCCGGCGTTACCGGTGGTGCGCGACAGGTCGAGTGCACGATTAATGGGATCGGAGAGCGGGCTGGCAATGCCGCGCTCGAAGAGATTGTCATGGCCCTCAAGACGCGCGGCGATGTGCTGCCTTATCACACGGGCGTCGAGAGTACGGCGCTGGTGCGCGGTTCGCGGCTGGTGTCCACGGTTACGAATTTCCCGGTCCAGTACAACAAGGCGATTGTCGGACGGAATGCGTTTGCGCATGAAAGCGGGATCCATCAGGACGGTATCTTAAAGCATCAGCAGACCTACGAAATCATGACGCCCGAATCTGTTGGCGTGTCGAAAACCAATCTGGTGATGGGCAAGCATTCCGGACGGAATGCGTTTCGGGCCAAGCTGGAAGAGCTGGGTTATACGCTGGGTCAGAACGCGTTGGAAGATGCGTTTGTGCGGTTCAAGGCTTTGGCTGATCGCAAGAAACATGTTTACGACGAAGACATCGAGGCGTTGGTGGATGAGGGGATCGCCCACATGCACGACCGCACGAAGGTGGTCGCGCTGACGGTGATTGCGGGGACCATGGGTCCGCAGTCAGCCACGTTGACGGTGGCGATCGATGGAGAGCATCAGACGGTTCAGGCCAGTGGCAACGGCCCTGTCGATGCAACCTTCAACGCCATCAAAATGATTATGCCACATGAAGGAAAGCTGGCGCTGTACCAGGTTCATGCTGTCACTGAGGGGACGGATGCGCAGGCCGAAGTCTCGGTTCGTCTTGAGGAAGGTGACCGGATTGTTACGGGGCGCGGCGCTGATACCGATACGCTCGTTGCTTCGGCGCGCGCCTATGTTGCTGCCGTGAACAAGCTGGAAATCGCGCGTGAAAAGTCGCAACGGGCGCAGGCTATTTTGTAGCCATACGAGTTGGATGCCGTGAGGCGTGCTTGCGCTGGTCTGATGATCCGGTTTGCCGGTCGGGCCCGCGCCAAATGGTTGTGGCTCAAGGCATCCGCCTAGTGGCCCGCGGCGCCCTTCTTGTTCGCCCAGGTGCTTGTGGGTGGTTGGGCGTACGAACCAAAGTTAGGACGTGAACTGGGTGGCCCGTTTTTTTTCAGATGACATTGCGATCGACCTTGGGACGGCCAATACGCTTGTCTATGTGGTTGATCGCGGCATCATCATCGATGAGCCTTCAACCGTTGCGTTGCGCTCCGTCAACGGTGCCCGCGAGATCCTGGCCGTTGGTCGCCGTGCGCGTGAGATGGAGGGCAGGACACCTGAAAACATCGAAACGCTGCGGCCGATGCGTGATGGTGTCATCGCTGACTTTATCGCCACGGAAGAAATGCTCCGGCAATTCATCCAGAGGGCCAAGAGCAAATCAGGCTTTCGCCGTCCGCGTATTCTGATTTGTGTGCCGGCAGGTGCCACCCCAGTTGAGCGCCGCGCCGTCTACGAAACAGCCGTGTCCGCGGGTTCAAGGCGTGTGCTGCTGATTGAAGAGCCCGTGGCGGCTGCGATTGGGTCTGGGATGCCCGTCGATCGTCCGATGGGATCCATGGTGGTCGATATTGGAGGCGGCACAACCGATGTTGCGGTCATGTCGCTGTCGGGTGTTTTGCAGGCGCGTTCCTTGCGGTGTGCCGGCAATGCGATGGATGAAGCGATTATCCGGTTTGTGCGGCGGCGGCATCATCTTTTGATCGGCGAGTTGAACGCTGAGCGCATCAAGACGGATGCGGGGGCTGTGCAGCCTGGTGAGCGCGACCGGGGGGTGGAAATCCACATTCGTGGCAGGGATGTCCGTCAGGGCCGCGTGAAGAGCGTGACGCTCACCTCGGGCGATGTAGCTGAGGCTTTGTCGACGCCGGTTGAAGAGATTATCGACTTTGTCCAACGGGCGCTCGAGGACCTGCCCCCTGATATTGCGTCTGATATTTGCGAACATGGGCTGCAGCTGACCGGTGGTGGGGCCAAGCTGCATGGTTTAGCGCCCTATATGGCTGAGCGCCTCGGCATTCCGGTGAGCGTGCCTGAGAACCCGCCGCATAGCGTGGTGTTAGGTTCGGCAAAGGTTTTGCAAGAGCTTGAAAAATGGGAGCAGCTTCTCATCCGGCCATAGCACGGTTGGATGACTGGTGTTGGCCGTACCCCGACACCACCCGGTGTCAGGGTATAATCCAGCGGATGCGGCCGAGCCCCGGAAAGCGAAGCTGGCAACCCAGGCACGTCAACGTCTTTTATTTCGCACGCACGCTGACAGACACACGGCGGTTCTTGGCGCGGCCTTCGGCTGTGTCGTTCGACGCGATCGGGTGCTTGATACCGTAGCCTTCGGAATCAAGGCGGTCGTTCTCAATACCAAGTGCGATCAGACTGGCTTGAACTGTCTGTGCGCGGGACAGAGACAATTGAAGGTTTGTATCGGGGTTCCCGGTGTTGTCCGTGTATCCCCCAATTTTCAGGTTTACGTCCGGATAGGCTTTCATGATTTCGTAGATGTTCTGAAGCTGTGCCGATGAGTCATCTGTCAGCTCTGCCGAGCCGGTTTTGAATGTCAACCGGTCGAAATCAAACCAGATTTTTTTGTCGACGGCTTTGCTGTCGTCTCGGATGAACGAGACCAGTTGGTCTTCGACGCCGCCGGGAGCGAAATCGAGTTTGACACCCGTTGGCAGGCTGCCATCAAACGCTGCGGTTTCCTGCGTGGCAGCTGCCGCTGCTGCGGCTTGAGCCTCTGCCTCAGCTTTTGCTGCTGCTTCGGCCTCAGCCTGGGCTGCTGCAGCTTCTGCCTCCGCTTTTGCTCTTGCTTCTGCGGCTGCAGCTTCGGCAGCAGCAGCGGCGTCGGCCTCTGCTTGAGCCGCTGCGGCGGCTTCGGCTTCAGCTTTGGCAGCGGCTTCTGCTGCTGCGGCTTCCTCTGCAGCCTTCTTGGCGGCTTCGGCCCTGGCGGCAGAGCCATCGTCCCAAAGCGCTGGTACGGTATTGAAGCCAAGGCCTGACGTGGGCGACAAGACGTAATAGAGCAGCCCGAGGCTCAGCAGTAGGAAAAGGATATAGCCGGGCCAATCCATCGTGGCCCAGGCTGCGCGTTTTTTTTCGGGCTTATCCGTGTTCACTGACATCTTCAAACTCCTGAACTTTACAAAATCACGCGCCGGGGTTGATCGAAGCTGCGGCTTCAATCACCTACTCCTGGTTCAAACCGTATTGAAGTTGATAGTCCCCATGGCCCCCTGGATAAGGTCGCGACCCCATCCACTTGCGTCTCAATAGTGCTCGAATTCAAACAGAACAAGACACTTGTAAAATGGCCGCAGCGCGTAGTTTTGCGGCAATCGGCAGCCAAAAACCAGGCGCTTTGCGGTGCTTTGGGAAATCTGGGTTTTGATCCAAGGGTTTGGACCAAGGTGCTTGGGTGAATTATCTCGCAAGGGTTGAGGATGTGCCGCGTTTGGTGACAACCCACTTCGAAACATAAGTGTCGCTATTTGGCACCTTGGTTTTGCGTTGGAGTGTTGATCATTGGCTTGCTCTAAAAACGGAGATGGACGTGGCGCACCAGAAAATCCTGCATCTCAGGCCTGATGGCGCGGGCCTGCACGAATTTACGGATCAAGCACGTGGTTTCGTCTCGAGCGCGGGTCTTGACCGTGGTCCTGCACTGCTGACCATTTTTGTGCGGCACACATCGTGTTCGTTGCTCATTCAGGAAAACGCCGACCCCGATGTGCAAAGGGACCTGTTTGCGTTTTTCAAAAGGCTTGTGCCAAGTGCTGACGACCCTGCCATGGCCTATCTCGTTCATCGAGCCGAAGGCCCCGACGATATGCCAGCGCACATTAAGTCAGCGCTGACGCAGACCTCCGTTGGAGTTCCTGTTCGCGATGGTCAGCTTCTCTTGGGGACGTGGCAGGGGCACTACCTTTTTGAACACCGGACCACGCCACCCATGCGCCAGATCGTTCTGCATCTGTCCTGAGGGCAAGTTGCCTATATAACAAGGCCGACCTGACCGCAGACAGCTTATCGCCTGGACGTGCTCATCAGCTTGAACAGAACGTGGCCTTGCCGACGCATTTCACACCGGCATCGGCAGGAGAGCATTTGTAACTTTGCTTGGCAATCGTATAGCCGGGTACTGAGCCCGTTGCGACGAAGGCAGGCCAAAGGCCCCAGCTAACCGATTGAACCATTGTTTCCAGCGCGAACCACTTCGCAGACGCCTCGTCGGTGGATGTGGCTTCGGCGGCCTTGGAAACACAGCCGGCCTGTGCGCCCGATGCTGAGATTGCCAGGACGGCAGCGCCAAGCAAGCCGGCGGCAAATGTTCTGTGTCTACGCATGTCGCTCTCCATTATCACGGGCGGTCCATTGAATGCGGGCGGACGATATTGCTTAGGGTGTCCCCGTCGGTCACCTGAACCGTGCTCAAGCGTTTCCCGATCATGACGGCCACGTCAATTCAAACCCTGTAACAGGCGGCGTAACGTTTTGTCTGGCGTGGCCGGCTTGCACGCCTTAGCGTGAGTGTAAGTCGCTTCAGGTGCCTTGTGCTGATTGCTAGTTGACGCCCGTGGCGTCGTTCACGCTTTCTTCCGAGGCCCGATATGGTGTGTGCCGCGGTTGGCAGCCAGCTCGATCTGGCGTTGACGCTCGGCTGCGTTGGCCTTTTTCTCTTCATCGGCGTCGCGCTCGCATGTGAGGCATGGCGCAGATGCATACCCCCCACCACTGCTGTCGGTCTGAACGGGCTTTCGGCAGATCGCGCACAATTGCATTGGGCCTGGTTCCAGCCCGTGACTGACGCTGACACGGCGGTCGAAAACAAAACATTCGCCATGCCACAGACTGTCGGGTTCTGACACGCGTTCCAGATATTTCAGGATGCCGCCTTGGAGATGGTACACTTCGGGGTGGCCCATATCTTTCAGCAAAGCAGTGGCCTTCTCACAGCGAATGCCACCGGTGCAAAACATGGCAATCTTGGTTTTTGAACCTGACTTGAGGCGGTCGTCCAGGTTGTCCTTGACCCATTGTGGGAATGCACGGAACGTCTTTGTCTTGGGATTGATGGCCCCGGCGAAGGTCCCGATCTCCACCTCGTAGTCGTTACGTGTATCGATCACGATGACATCGTCACGCGAGATCAGGTCATTCCAGGCCTCGGGCGGTACGTAGGTGCCTGCAGAATGCAAGGGATCAATACCCGGTTGACCCATCGTCACGATCTCGCGTTTCAAGCGGACCTTGAGCCGTGTGAACGGGTTCTCATTTGCAGCGCTTTCTTTGACGTCGAGATCTGCAAACCCTGGAAACGCTTTGAGATGGGCGATGACCTGATCGATACCACTGCGTGATCCTGCAATTGTGCCGTTGACGCCCTCATCGGCCAGCAGCAACGTCCCCTGGACACCCAGAGAACAGGCGAGCTTGGCCAACTCCGCCTTTCGTTCGGCAAAATCAGGGAGCGGGGCGAACCGGTATAGGGCTGCCACAACAATGGGTTTTTCGTTATTCGTCATGTCAATGGATCATCGGACGTTGGATCGGTCGGTACTGGTCGGTTTGTGCCATGCGGGCCGGCTTTTGATGCGATCGGGTGATGCATGTCTAGCATTGGCGGGCGGCTGGTTACAGGTCACGGTCAACGTTGATACAACGCTTTCATGAAGCCTACCATTAGAGCTGGTCGTTGCCGCTGTTTGGGCGATGGCTGCATGCTGATGAACGCGGCGTGCGGGTTGATCGACGGCACTGGAATGAGCAGATCGATTTGCACGACCGCTGCAGCCTGCTAAAACCCCGATAAGACGTACTGATCGATCTGTTTGTGCACCCGCTACGCATTACCTCTGCTCAAGGGCTTACCCCATGTCCACCGCCGCTCAAGCCGACAATTTCAGCACTGCCCGACGGGTCGCTGCCCTTCTCGTTCGCGAATACTGCGAGGCCATGAATACCGGTGATGCTGAAAAGCTGCTCAGCCTGCTGGACGACGACGTGGTTCACGACGTCAACCAAGGCGAGCGCCGCGAGGGCAAGGAACGGTTCAAGGCCTTTCAGGCTCGCATGGCGCATCACTACAAAGAAACGCTTGCTGATCCTGTTGTGATGGTCGCGCGGAATGGCGAGCGGGCCGCTGTCGAATACAACATTGAGGGCGTTTATCTTGATACCGAACAGGGTTTGCCGGCAGCAAAGAAGCAGGCCTATACGCTGCCGGGGGGGACGTTCTTTGCCATCAAGGATGGAAAGATTTCGCGCATCTCGTCCTATTTCAATATGACCGATTGGATCACGCAGATCGCTGACTGAGGGGCCTGCGTGAGGTCCGCCGTCTGCGTTGGAGATGAGGCATGATATGGCGCTTGCGTCCGGCCTGGATGGTCTGTTTCTAAAGACAGGTCTTGCGATAGGGTTCGGGCGGGCGCGTGGCACATGGTGCGGACGGGGGCGGGGGCCATGGAAATGTTTGCTGCGTGAAAGTCGCGGTACGGATTCAATCTGAAAAATACGAAGGAGCGAGCGTCCATGCTGTTGACGCTTCTGAAATGCAAACTGCACCGAGCTTTCGTCACGGAGTGCGATCTCAATTACGAGGGGTCGATTTCAATCGACCTTGACCTGATTGAAGCTGCGGGCCTGTTGATCAACGAGCGGGTCGAGATCTTTAACATCGACACAGGCGCGCGGTTTGCAACCTACGTCATTGAGGGCAAGCGCGGGTCTCGGGTGATCGGCTTGAACGGGGCCGCCGCCCGGTTGGCCTGTATCGGCGATAAACTGATCATTGTGGCCTACGCTGATATGACGCCTGAGGAAGCCAAGGCCCACCAACCTGTTGTTGTCATCTGTGATGGGGACAACGCGATTTCTTCGGCGCATTGAGCTCAGGAAGCGTGGCGTGACGACTTTCCTGGATCGTTGCGCGGTGGGGCCAATCGGCAAGCGAACGAGATGTTGGCGGTGGAGGCCGGGCACCGAACGAGCGCCCGACATTTTTTCTTTCACGCAGTCGGAAGCCGGAAGCTGGGCTCAATTGGTTGGCTCCTCGCGACCCATCGTCATGCGCTGGGGCTCGTGGTGGTCCGGCAACAGCCAAGCCACGGCGATGAATGCCAGACCCAATATCATCCCCAGGGCCTCCCCAGGGATCGTCGGGAACACAGCGACCGAATTGCTGCCGGAGATTGCTCCCAGTGTGGCCTTGCCACCGGCGACGGGCTCAAGCATTCCGGTGCTTTTAACCCATGCATAGCTGACCATGTAGGCTGCCGCGCCGAACAGACCGCCAATGGCAAAGACAATTGCGTCAAGCCGGCCAGTGGCTGCCGCTGTTAGTCCTGTACCTGGGCAGTATCCGGCGACGGCAAAGCCGACCCCCAGCAAAATGCCACCCGGTAAAACACCGACGTAAGCAGTCTTCACAGATAGATGGCCAACATCGACCAGTCCGGCAAGCAATCCGCCGAACAGCAAGACAGATGCGATGCCGATCCCGGCGAGGATTGTTTTCATCAGATGCAGATCCTGCAGATTCAACATTTTAATAATCAGGCCCGGGTTGGTCGCGCCGATGCGGTCAAGGACAAATCCGAAGGCTGCACCAATGGCGAGCGCCAAGATGAGCGTGGTCATTTCAAGCTCCTTTCCGGAAGAGGTACATGGCGGTTGGAATGCCCGCCAGGAATGCACCGGCAGCGAACATGTAGCCGGATAACGCCGTCTGCATCATGCCGCTCATCATGTGTCCGGATGTGCAGCCCCCTGCGAGACGCGCACCATACAGAACGATGAAACCAGCCATGAAAGTCGCCAGAAACCGTCTTGTGGTGGAACTACCGAAGTTCGCTCGCCAGACGGGCGGCATGATCGCTTCACCTTTGGCATTGCCGCCGCGCAGAAGTGCCGATGCGAAGGCCCCCAGCATCATCGCAAGGACAAATACCAGGCCATAGTTGGCTGGGTTGGCGATTGATTTGGCGTAGGCTCCGCCGCTTTTGTTTAGATAGGCGTTGGGGCTTGCGTAGCCGCTCTTTGCATCGGGGCTCTCAACCACCATCGTGGGGTCAACCACATCCCAGATGATGCCATTCAGAATAACAAACTGGGTGGAAACGCCGATCGGTTTTACGAGAAAAACGGCTGCGAAAAAAACCAAGCCGAGCAGCGCCCCTCCCACCTTCCATGATACGGTCATCGTCAGCTCCTTTCTGTTTCTTTGTTCTATGAACAGTTCAGACAAGAGGAGCGCATTGCCTTTCATCAATTGGCACGGGGAGGCCACGCGCGTCATATTGCGTTGACCTGCAGATTTCGCGGATCAGATGTGAGAAGGTTTTCCAAATCGCTGGCGTCACGGGTCACTGTTCTTGAACCGGTCGTGCAGCCACTTTGGAAGCGCGTCCTCAATGCGTTGAATGATGGCATTGGTGTTCTTGTTTTTCTGCCGGAACGCTCGGAGCTGTTTGGCCGCACTTGGACTTTGTGAAACCATCAGTGCGAGACCGGTCACGATCATGATTGCGCCGAGCGGGACAGGCATGGGTAAAACGATCAGCCCTACCACAATCAGGATGACGGCGATCACCGCCAGAAGAATCTTACGCAACACATTTTTAAACGAACGATCGTTGGTCATGGGGTTTATTGCTCGAAAGTTTCAAAACGGGATGCCCAGGGTAGGATAACTTTGCTCATTTGCGTTGTCTTGGGCGACGCTGCTCGCGGTTGATTGATTTTGCGCAATAGTCCGAATGCGCTTGGCAGTTAGTGTATTGTGGAATGCATCCCTTTTGTGAACGCTGTGGACGCATCGGATGAGATCTGGAGACGCCGCATGGGATTATGACCACGTTTGAGGCTCCAATTCCTGTGCGATTCTGAGGCTTTCCCGGGTTGGAGAGTGAAACCTGAGCACTAAGAAATGAAAGAGCGGACTTTGAATGCCGGTCATCCGGCGATTGCGTAGGTCAGGATATCGAATGGCACGCGGTCCTTTTTCAAGGATAAAACACCTGGGGCGCCGTGGAGGCGTTCAACGCGATCAGGTGCTGGTGGTCATGCCTCTGGCTGGACACCACGCGGCCTTGATCCGCGACTTAATGATCAGCCTGGCTGTGACCCACGACGTGTTGCTGCTGGATTGGCTAGACCCGCGTGACGTCCCAAAATCTTGCGGCTCTTTTGGTTTTGAGGATCAAATCCAGGACATATCTGCAGCCATCCAAGACTTACCAATGCCGGGCGCGCACGTCGTTGGGATCTGCCAGTCGGGTTTGCCGACACTGACGGCAGCCGCCGCTCTGGCGTGCGATGGGACTGGTGGACAGATCCAGTCTTTGACCCTGATGGGAGCGCCATTCGATCCGAGGTCACACCCAACAAACCTCTCACGTGTCCTCGGTTCGACCGCACGGGGCTGGATTGAGCTTTTCGATATCATCACTCTGGGGCCGAATTGCCTAGGACAGGGGCGTCGGGTTTATCCTGCTGCCAGTCAACTGAAACGAATCCAGGGTTATTTGCAGCGTATAGCCAAGTTTGATAATCCCGTTAGGCGGAAGCTATGGAACGATGATGGGCTGGACGCAGAACAGTATCCATTTTTGAAGTCTTTGACCGATTTAAAGGATATTCCAGCTGAGGCTTTTCTGGATAACATCGACCGGTCCTACCACCATGAGTTTGGGAGCGATGATTGGCTCTCTCTCCATGGCCGTAAATTACCTGCGAGTTACCTGAGCGAATTCCCAATTCTGACGATCGAGGGCAGGGAAGACGATATTGTCGCGCCGGGGCAAACTTCAGCTATCCACGGTCTGCTCCCTCGATCCGCCGGTGTCGTCCGTCAGGAAAGCGTTGTGGCGGACGCGGGACATTTCGATCTGTTTCACGGGCGTATTTGTCGAAGCATTGTCGTGCCGCAGATGCTTTCTTTTTTTGATGAGGTCTCGGCTTCAGTTGCGGCTTGAGATCCAGAGCTTGGTGGCCTGTCCAACGGCGAGTACGGGCACAGCGGCGGCGAGGATGATCAACCAGTCCGACCCATTAAGTGGCACGGTGTGGAGTGCCGATTGCAACGGGGGGGCATAGATTGCCAACAATTGGAGCGCGATGGTGCCTGCTATGGCGATGGCGAGCCAGCGGTTCTGGTTTAGCGATGTCACTCCAAGACCCGCGTCAGACTGGAACCGCCTGAAGTTCAGGACATTCACTTTTTCAAGTAAAATCATGGTGGTGAACGCCATTGTTTGAGCATAGGCCAGATCTGTCGGGTTTTTTGTTTGTGAAAGCCAGAACACAACCAGAGTGGCTGCACTCATATAAGCTGCGGCCGAGGCCACAAGCGTCAGTCGCGCCCTAGTGAGAATGGGTTCCGCGCTTGGGCGGGGTGGTGAAGCCATGACAGTCTTGTCTTCGGGTTCTGTACCCAGCGCGAGGGCTGTCGGTCCGTCAGTCACCAAATTCATCCAAAGGATTTGGACCGGTAGGAAAATCAGCGGCCCGCCGACGATGATTGCCAACCCTATGGCGATGACCTCTGCCGTGTTTGAGGACAGAAGGTAGCAGACGAATTTCACAATGTTCTGGTATTGCCGCCGGCCCTCGCGGATGGCTGCGATGATGGTCGCGAAATTATCGTCTGCAAGCACGATGTCGGATGCATCGCGTGCCACGTCTGTCCCGCGTATCCCCATTGCAATTCCGACGTCCGCGCGTTTGAGAGCCGGGGCATCGTTGACGCCATCGCCCGTCATTGCGATACGCTGGTTTAGGGCCTGAAGGACTTCGACAATACGAACTTTGTGTTCTGGGGCGACGCGAGCGAAGATGGCGTCGCTGGCAATTGCGGCACGCAATTCCGCATCGGTCATCGTATCCAGGTGAGGTCCGGTCACGACTGTCGTTCCTGCCAGTCCGATCTGAGAGGCAATGGCAGCTGCCGTTTCGCCAGCATCGCCAGTGATCATGACGACTTTGATGCCTGCTTTTCGTGCGTCTGCTAACGCGGCAGCCACTTCGATGCGTGGCGCATCCAAGATTCCGACGACCCCCAATAAGGTCAAACCTTGCTCGACGTCTTCGAGATCATCAGGCATTCCAGTATCGAGGTTACGCGAGGCGAGCGCCAAAGTTCGTTTTCCAGCATTGGCAAATGCGGTGAAGGCCTGCGTTGCCTGCGCGCGGATGTCATCATCAATGGCGACGATGTCTTTGCCGATACGCACGTGTGTTGTGCGTTCAAGAATGACTTCCGGAGCCCCTTTCACAAGTGCGGTGGCTTTCCCCGTTTCGTTTTCGACCACTACGGTCATGCGTTTGCGCGCGGAGGAAAAAGGTAGTTCCTCCACGGCGGGCAGGTGTTGACGCGTCGATAATCCGCCCTTCTGGGCAAGTGTCATGAGGGCGGCTTCCGTTGCCTCCCCGACCTTGCGCCAGCTCCCGTCTGGATCTTCGATGACTTCTGCATTGTTGCAGGACATGGCCACATGCAAAAGTGCCTGAAGGTCTTCGCGCGCTGATGGCAAGACGGGCTGGTCGTTTGAATCAATGAAGTTTCCCGATGGTGCATACCCGTTGCCCTCAACCTTTAATGCGCCGGCCGCGAGCCAGACGTCAGTGACCAGCATCTCATTGCGGGTCAGGGTCCCCGTCTTGTCGGTGCAAATGACATCGACTGCGCCAAGTGCTTCGGCGGCCTGCAGGTTACGCAACAGTGCCTTTTTACGGGCCATCGTCATCACGCCGAGCGCGAGCGTTATGGTGATGACGGCAGGCAGGCCTTCGGGTACCGCGGCGACGGCAAGTGAAACGCCGGTCATGAGCATCTCGAACCACGGGCGACCCGTCAGGACACCTAATGCAGTGAGCCCGATTGCGATGGCTATGGCAGCGATGCCAAGTTGCTTGCCAAGGGTTTGTAGTTTTATTTCCAGTGGGGTCTTGGTGTCGCCGAGGTCCTCGGTCAAAGCGGCGATGCGGCCAAGCTCGGTGCGCATCCCGGTCGAGGTGGCAATCCCGGTCGCGTGACCTGCCACGACGGTTGTGCCCATGAACGCCAAGTTCGTCCTTTCCGATAGGGGAGCGTTGCTCGCGACGGGTTTGGTCTGTTTGCTTGTCGCTGAGGATTCACCGGTCAGGATTGCTTCTTCGATTGTAAGACCTGTCGGGTGGATCAGACGCAGGTCGGCTGGTACGCGGTCTCCGGTTTTGAGGCGTATGAGATCGCCTTCGACAATCTCCCGGGCATCGATGTCCTGAGTAACCCCTTCTCGAACCACCGCTGCCCGAGGCGACAGGAACTTTTTCAGGGCAGCTAATGAATTGGCGGCTCTCCATTCCTGTACGCCTCCAAGGATGGCGTTCACTAGGACGATGGCCAGGATGGTCGCGGCATCCCCGATGTATCCAACCGATGCCGAAACGGCCGCCGCCCCAATCAGCACCAGGATCAAGCCCGATGAAAACTGCCGTGCCATGAGCTGGATGATATTGGACTGCTGCGCGCTTGAAATTTCATTTGGGCCGTGCGCTTCCAGCCGTGCTTCGGCCTCCAGGCGCGACAGTCCCATTTGGGCGTCGCTTTTGGATGCTTTGATGCACGCTTGAGCGCTGGCCGCGTGAGGGACGAAGTTGCGTGCGTGGCCGCTGGCGCTTTCAATTGTCATACGTATCGCTTTGTCGTCCGAGACATCCAACTTTTGCATGCGGCTGACCATTTACGTGTCCAACGGGTTACGTGTCTAACGGGCCTGTTTGCGTTTGCAGGTGTGCATGAAGACGCATTGGATGAACTGTTTAGAATCAAAGGAAGCAACCGCTTGGTTCCAGTTCCGTTAAGTGTATGTATGTTCTGGTTTTAACGGCCCTTTGAGCCCAGCATGCGTTGATCGGAAAGCCAGTTTGCGCGCTTGGCTTCGGATGCGGTGTCGACCATGCCATAGAGTGTTTCGCGGACCGGCTTGATGCCTGCGAACGTCAAGATGTGTTGTTCGAGAAGTTTCAAGCTGTGCGCCCCGTAATACCAGCGGTAGGCCAATGTCGGCATGCCCATAGTAATCACGACACGGGCGCTCATGTCGCTGAGTTTTCCCGTGGGCCAGGCCCCCTGGGTGTCCTCGAAAGCGAAGGTTGGCCGGAACACCTGTTCTAAGAAGCCCTTCAGCATGGCGGGCATTCCGCCCAGCCACAATGGATGGACGATGACGAGATGGTTGGAGGTCCCGATTGAGGCCTGCGCGGCTGAGATGTCGGGGGGGACGTTGCCGGTTTCAAAGTCTGCTTTGGAGTTGATGAGGGGAAATGTGAGCGCGCCGACAGTGATCCGGTTCACCTGTCGCCCAGCGGTTTCGGCGCCGGTCGCATAGGCCTCCGCCAACGCATGACATAAGCGATCGGGAGATGGATCCGGGTGGCCGTTTATGACCGTGATGGTCTGTGACATGGGGCTCAGTCCTTTTCCAAACTTGGCGATAGGTCCGGCGTTTCCAGCAAGGTCTGGCGTACGCGCTGCAAGACGACTTCGACGTGGGCGACTGCATCAATGGGTGTCCAGGCTCCAGGTTCAGCCGTTGTCTTGATTTGCCGTTTAACGACCGACTGATCTGCGTCGGAGGCATCTCCGGTCCTTGCTTCGACACGTTCGAGAAGTGTTTTGTGCGGTGCATTGAGCCACAGACCGCGAAATGGGATATTTAGGGACTTGGCGATCTCTTCAATGGCAAGGCGTCGCGATGCTTCGAGAAACGTCGCATCAACGATGATGCTGTGACCGGTCTTCAGGGCTGCCAGCGCGCGATCACCCAGCCGCGCATAAACTGCGTCGGTTGTGTCCTGGCCATAGGCCGACGGAGGGAGTGGATCGAGGGGAGGCTTTCCCAGCATGATCTTGCGCTCCACGTCACTGCGCAGATGAAGCGCGCCGGGAATGGACCCGACGCTGGGTGCTAGACCTCGGGCGATTGTCGACTTGCCCGACCCAGACAACCCGCCGATGGCTATCAGGACAGGCGGTTTCGGATGCAGAGCTTTGGCTGCCAGTTCGAAGTACGATCTGACTTCTGCAACGGTATCGTTTCTGTTCGCGCCGGTGCTGGTCTTGAGGCGATCAAGTCCAACCATGGCGCGAACGCCGGCGCGCGCGGATACGAACAGGCCGAGTAAGGCCAGTCCCGCAAGGGCATCACGGTCCATAGCGCGCGCGGCATAGCCGCTGAGGCAGGCATTGGCATGATGGTGGAGCTTTCGATGCCAGAGGTCCATGATGAGAAATGCGAGATCATACAACACGTCTATGGTTGCGATCGTGTCGTCGAATTCGATGGCGTCGAACAAGGTGGGATGGTCATCAAGCAGCACGATGTTTTGCAAGTGCAGATCGCCATGACAGAGGCGGACGTGGCCGTTGCGCCCTCGTGTGTTCAGCAGGTCGCGATTGTTCTCCAGTGCAGACCTGGTGGCCGCTTCGTAGGCTTTCAGGCGGATTGGATCAATCACGTCAGGGCGCGCACGCATCGCACTGCAGAGGGATGAAACCACCCGTTCGATGTGTTCGTCATAATGGGCTGTTTCGCGGGTTCGCGCGTGGGCGTGAACACTTGCAATGGTGGCGGCCAAGTCGTTGATATGGCGGTGTTCCAATGCGTTGTGAGACGCAAGATTGTTCAAGAGTTGCTGCTGGTCAAAGCGATGCATGATGACCACCCAATCCAGGACATCACCCTCGCCACCGATGGCGAGGTTTCCGTTGGTGGTCCGAACGATGGGTTCGACCCCAATATAAATGCTGGGTGCGAAACCGTGGTTGCGTTCGAGCTCATGGCGGCAGGCGCGTTCGCGACGCTCAAGTGTCGAAAAGTCGAGATAGGACAGTTTGACGGCGCGTTTCAATTTGTAAGCCCGGTCGCCTGCCAGAAAAATGCGTGCACCGTGGGTTTCAATTGTCTCGACGTGTTCGACGGGATCGGGGTGGAGGCGGCCGCGGTAGCTGCGAGGGTCTGTCAGAAACGCAATGACGTCGGCCTGAGTTTCAGGCGCATCTGCGTGTGTGGTTCCATGCGTGTCCGCGCGGTTGTTCATGGTTTCACGAAGCAAGGTTTGGTTGACCGGTCTTTGATCGGGGTCAATGGAGCAGCCGGTCCTGCTTCATTCGTCCGGGGTGGGCGTCACGTGGTCGCGGTTGGCGTACCTTTGGTGGCTTTGGAAAGCAGCGCGTAGATGTGCCTGAAGACATGTCCGGCACCGCTTTGCGGATAGGCGTCCGCGTCGGTGTGGAGCGGTATCGTGATTTCAAAGACGCCTGAATTGAAACGGCGCTTTGCATCCAGTTCGTCGAAAACCTCAAGCATGTTTTCGTTGTCGGCCATTACGGTTGCAAGGAACTGCGATATGCCACTGTGCGATGCCGTGAAGGCTACGGCTGCCGTCAGCATCGTTCCCAGTCCCTTGCGTTGATGACTGTCGACGACGGCGACTGCGATCTCAGCGTCGGTTGAACCTTCCGCAAGCCGGATGCAGCGGGCGAGACCTATTGGTTCTTGTCGGGTATCGCTGATTTCCAAAGCACCCCATGCAATATGATTGATTTGGTCGATCTGATCGAGCCACTTCAACCTATGGTCCGACAGGTGGGGAACGGGCTGCAGGAAACGGTAATACCGCGATTGAGCCGACAGGCGATCCATTCCAATTTTGATCAAAGGCATGTCCGCGGCAACGACGGGCCGGATCAGGACCGGAGTATGGTCTCTGAGTTCTGTCTTGATTTGAGGCTCAGTCATCTGAGTCTCCTGTGACTTTCATGCGCGCTCATGGATTGCCATTGATTATGCGGCCTCCCTGCTCCTTGTGATTGATTATGGTCATTGTCGCGGGCTCTTTTGGTCCAGAAAACGCGCGGTCGCCTTGGCGATTACGATTTCTTCGTCTGTCGGCATCACCAGCACGTCGACCTTTGATGTCGATGCACTAATGGTTTCTTTGTTGGCGGCATTCGCAACAGGGTCGATGGTGATGCCGAGCCATTCGAGATGATCGCAGATGCGTTGCCGTATGCCAGGCGAATGCTGCCCAATCCCCGCCGTGAAGACTAGAACGTCGAGACCCTTCAGCAGTGCCACAAGGGCGCCCAGCTCACTGACAGCCCGGTAGGCAAACAGATCGAGGGCTTCGGTGGCGCGGGGGTCTTGGGTTTTTTCCAGATCGCGAACATCGCTGCTGATGCCGGAGACCCCCAGCAGCCCGGATTGATTGTAAAGGATGTCCGACACTTCGGCGGCTGTAAGACCTCCTTGCTGGATGAGGTGCAGGACGACGCCTGGGTCAAGGCGTCCACACCGGGTCCCCATCATCAGTCCATCCAACGCCGTGAAGCCCATGGTGCTGGCGATGCTTTTCCGTTTTAACATGGCGCACATGCTTGCACCGTTACCAAGATGTGCGACGACGACGCGTTCATCGGCCTTTGCGCCCACGCTCTGTGGCAACGCGCTTGCGATGTATTCATAGGACAGACCATGAAAGCCGTAGCGCAGAATTCCTTCGCTCGCGAGGTGGTGTGGCAAGCCGAATAGTTGGGCCGTGCGTGGTTGATTGCGATGAAACTGCGTATCAAAGCAGGCAACCTGCGAGAGCGTTGGCCAGGTTGTGGCAACGGCACGGATCGCGGCAATGTTGTGTGGCTCGTGACCCGGGGCGAGCGCGATCAGTTTTTCGAGGTCGGACAAGACCGCGTCATTTACGCGTGCTGGTGCTTCATAGGTTGGTCCGCCGTGGACCACTCTGTGGCCCGCACCCATAAGTTCAACGGCTGACAGATGAGAGCGGATGGCGTGAAGCAGCCAAGCAATGACTGTCGCGTGGGTGGCGGGGTCTGGCAATGGCGCTAACGCACTGAGTTCTGGAGCGAGATGTCCGGACACCGTGTATTTTGGTGTAGACGTGAGTGCTTCAATTTTACCGCGCACCAGCGACGTCACGTCTTCGGCGTTGTAAAGCCCGAACTTGATGCTGGACGAGCCGGCATTGAGGACCAGAATTGCGCGCATCACTTTGCCTGTTTCACCTGATGGTGCACGAAGAGCTGGGCCAGCGCGCACGATGCCTGCCGGGCCAACGCGCCATCTGCACGACTGGTGAGGACGATGGGGACCCTTGCCCCCAGTACGATGCCAGCGGCGTCTGCACCGGCCAGGTAAATCAATTGCTTGGCAATCATATTGCCAGCTTCGAGGTCTGGTGCCACGAGGATATCGGCATCGCCTGCAACGCTGGATACGATGCCTTTGATCTTGGCGGCTTCTTTCGACACGGCATTGTCGAAGGCCAGGGGGCCATCTATCGCGCCGCCGGTGATCTGACCGCGCTCCGCCATCTTGCACAGTGCGGCAGCGTCCAGGGTCGAGTTGATTTTCGCGTTGATTGTTTCGACGGCAGATAGAATGGCAACCTTTGGACAGTCGATGCCCAGGGCATGGCAAAGCTCAATGGCGTTCTGGACGATGTCACGCTTGGTTTCCAGGTCTGGATAGATGTTGATGGCCGCATCGGTCACGAACAGCGGTTTTGGGTAGTGCGGCACGTCAAGCGCGAAGACGTGGCTCATCCTGCGTTCGGTTCGCAGACCGGTGGCTGCCTGCACTACGGCGCCCATCAATTCGTCGGTGTGGAGGGCTCCTTTCATTAAGGCCTGCACACGACCCTCTCGCACCAATTCAACAGCCCGTTCGGCTGCTGCATGGCTGTGGGGGACATCGATGATCTCGATCCCCTCCAAACGTCTTTCGGCTTCGGCGGCGGCCTTTTGAATTTTTTGTTTTGGACCGACCAGAATAGGTTCGATGAGCTTTTCGCTTGCGGCGTCCAGAGCTCCAACAAGTGAGACGACGTCACATGGATGAACGATGGCGGTTTTGATCGCGGAGGCACTTTGGGCCGCTTCGATCAGCTGGCGATAGCGAGCACCGCTGTCGTGAAGGTGTACCGTAGGCAAGGTGGCGCGGGGGCGACGCACTTTTCCTGTTGGTGCGATGACGAGGGCTTCACCCTCGATGACGATTTCGCTGTCCTGGTTCAGGCAGAGGCAGTCCAGGCGAACCTGGTGCGTGTCGGCATGCTTTTCAGTGACGGTTACGCGCACGGTGATCGTGTCGCCGAGACCGACAGGCCGGCGGAAGCTCAATGACTGGTCCAGATAGATCGTTCCAGGACCGGGGAGTTCCGTGCCCAGGAGGGCGGAGATCAGCGCACCGCCCCACATCCCATGGGCGATGACCTCGTGGAATATGTCGGTCTTGGCATAGTCATCATCGACATGGGCCGGGTTCACATCCCCAGACATGACTGCGAAGAGTTCAATATCTTGGGGTTGGAGCGTGCGGTTCAGTTCCGCGCTATCGCCGACTTGAAGTTCGTCAAATGTCTTGTTCTCGATGTATTGCATCATCGGGTGTCCGGTTTGGCCAGCCGGTGGGGCCGGCATTTGCTTAGGCGACGACGTGCAGTCCCGCGTCTACAAATGATATGTTGCCGGTGATCCGCCGGGCGCGATCGCTGACGAGAAACGCCGCCAGTGCACCCACATCATCAATGGTCACCAACTCCTTTCCCGGTGAACGGTCTTGCGCCATGGTGATCAGATCATCGAAGTGTGCGATGCCTGAGGCGGCTCGCGTTGGGATGGGGCCAGGCGAGATGGCGTTGACCCTGATGGCTTGTGGTCCGAGTTCCACCGCAAGGTAGCGCACGGTGGACTCCAAGGCGGCCTTCACCGGACCCATCACACCGTAATTCTCGACCACTTCCTGAGCTCCGAAATAACTCATCGTTAGAAGTGCGCCGCCTCTGGTCATCAAGGGTTTTGAGAGCTTTGCAAGCCGCATAAAAGAATGACATGAAACGTCGCAGGCCATTGTGAAGCCCTGTCTGCTGCATTCGCTCAAGGGTCCGTGAAGGTCGTCCCTGGGGGCGAAGGCAACGGAATGAAGTGCGAAGTCGAGACGGCCCCATTCATCGGTGATACGCGCAAACAGGGCGTCGAGGGGGTCATCTTCGAGCAGATCGCAGTATTGGAAGATCGGGCTATTCAACGCTTCGGCCAGAGGGCGGACGTAGGGTTCTGCCTTCGGTGTCCCGTAAGTGATCGCTAGTTCGGCGCCATCGTCATGGAACGCTTTCGCGCAGCCATAAGCAATACTATGTTCGTTGGCGATGCCGAGGATGAGCCCCTTTTTTCCAGCAAGGGGTTGTGAGCGAGACGTCATCGGCTTCACTCCTGCATCACGTAGGTGCCGGGCGCCTCAGCAAGGCATGGGTACCCCTGATCTGAGGCTCCTAATCCAGGAGGCGGGCCTGGCTCACTTGACCGATCCTTCAGCCAGGAGGCCCATTGCGGCCACCATGAACCGTCTTTGTGCTCAACGCTTGCAGCCCATGTGTCTGGATCGGCATAGGGGTCGTGGTGTGCACGCGATGCGACCTGGTAGCTCCGGCGTAGCCGGCCGATTTCGGAAACAATACCGGCGTTGTGGCCCCCGGTTGTCAGCAAGAAGGTTGTCTCGGTGTCCGTGAGAAGGCTGATTTTAAAAACAGACCGCCATGGGGCCACGTGGTCGCGTGTCGTTCCGACGGCGAAGATTGGAACACGAATATCAGTGAGTGCGATCGGCTTTCCGTCAACTTCGAAGTGACCCTTGGACAGAGTGTTTTCGAGGTAGAGATGGCGCAAGTATTCCGAATGCATCCGATACGGCATGCGAGTTGCGTCAGCGTTCCAGGCCATGAGGTCATTCATCGGGCTGCGCTCGCCCATCATGTATTCGCGGACCAAACGGGACCAGACGAGATCATTGGATCTCAACATTTGGAACGTGCCTGCCATTTGTTTCGTGTCGAGGAAGCCTTGTTCCCACATCATGTCTTCAAGAAACGTGAGCTGGCTGTCGTTGATGAAGAGCATCAGTTCGCCAGCCTCGGTGAAATCGGTTTGGGCCGCGAGAAGAGTGAGGGAGGCGAGCCGCGTATCGCCATCGCGGGCCATGGCGGAGGCTGCGATCGAGAGAATTGTCCCTCCAAGGCAATAGCCGACGGCGTGGACAGGTGTGTCAGGAACCACTGCGGTCACGGCATCCAGCGCGTCCATGATCCCCAGCCTGCGATAGGCATCCATACCTAGGTCGCGCTCTTCTGGTCCGGGGTTTTTCCAAGACACCATGAAGACCGTAAATCCCTGGCTGGTCAGATATTTTACGAGGGAATTGCGAGGTGACAGATCAAGAATGTAATACTTCATGATCCACGCTGGAACGATGAAGATGGGCTCTGGATGCACGCTGTCTGTGGTGGCGTCGTATTGGATAAGTTCGATCAGACGGTTGCGATAGATGACTTTGCCGGGTGTGACGGCGACATCGATCCCGACCTGGAAGTCTTCGGTGCCAACGGGTTTTCGCCCAAACACCGCGCGTTCCCAGTCTTCCATGAAGTTTTGAGCACCGCGGACGAAGTTCATGCCACCTTCGTTCATCGTGCGTTGGAGAACTTCAGGGTTGGTCAGAACGAAGTTTGTCGGTGAAATCATGTCGAGCAGCTGACGGCTTGCGAATTCCACGACACTTTCATGCTGCCGGGTGACCCCGCGGATCCCCGTTGTTGCGTTGTGCCACCACTGCTGTTGCAGCAGAAAACTCTGATAGATGAACGTGTAGGGCCATTGCTGCCAGGCCTCGTTTTCAAATCTTCGATCCTGGGGTAGAGGCTCGATGCATGGCCCCGTTTGTCCACCATACAACGCGGATGCGGCGGTATAGCGGGCCAGTTTCACCGACTTGCGAATTGCCTTTTCGACCAACCGGGTTTGGGTGCCTGGTGACGCCGCCAAATGCGTCGCCCAGTCGAGGTAGGCGGCACTGAGTGCGGCTGGAGAAAGCCCAAGTGTGAAATGCGCAGTGGCTGCGTGGACCGAGCGATCGATGACGTCGGCCATCGCCGTTGAACTGTACGAGTCCGCTTCGAACGGTGAATGGATATTTGCATGGGTCCACGCAGCCCTGACGGCGTGACGTGACCGGTTGTGATCCTGGTTGGGTGGTCTTGTCGTCACCGGAGCCGCTGCGGCAGACGAGGTGACCGGCTGGTGGCCGGGGCAAGGCAGATTGAGTACCTGTGTGTCAGGGCGGGGATGCGCTGCATCAGTTGGCTCGACTTGCTGTGTTGGATCGGGAACGTTCACATCCGCACTCCGGTCAGATTATCCTGCAGCGCAGCATACTTGGTTCGTGTGAACACGCGTTGACGGTCGTCAATTTTGGAAATCCACGCGTTTTGGCGGTTTTTGGGGCTGGGAAGTCGGTCGCTGGAGCGTTATCGGCTTGCTGCCGTATCGAGCGCGCGGGGGGCGGTTTTGACAACCGGAAAGGGGACTTGGTAGGCGATGGAGGGTTCGAACCTCCGACCCGCTGATTAAGAGTCAGCTGCTCTACCAACTGAGCTAATCGC
>JBCBRH010000002.1:0-144583 GCA_039819785.1 Pseudomonadota bacterium
AAAGCGCCTTTGCGCCCAACGGGTTGTTCAGGCCGCCGTGCATCAGCTTGGGTAGGTTCGGCTTGCGTTTGCGCATTTCGGCTGGCGGACGCCAATCAGGCCAGTTCTTCTTGGCCGAGATTTTCGACGTTCCAGTCCAGGCAAACCCTCGCTTGCCGACCGCAATCGGGTAGCTGTAAGCGCGGCCTTTTCCCAGAACGTAATACAGCTTGCGGCGCTTGGTATCGATCACGATCGAGCCGTTTTTGTACTTCTTGCGGAACTTTACGACCTTGGGCCGCTTGGGCGAAATGTAAGGGCGCGGTCCACCGCTCATGACTTCGGGATATTTCTTGGTCTTGCCGTAGTACTGATTTGAATTGTAGCCGCGGTTGCTGTTGTACCGTTTCTTATATTTCGGTGCCCGCCAGCTCGGTGTGACCCAATTATAGTTGTCGTTATAATACCGACCTGACTGCGCGGCGGCTGGTTGAGCGACGACACCCATCATAATGCCCAGCGCCGCTATTCCTGCGATGCATGACTTAATAAAATTCATTCTTCCTGCCTTCTTAACGCGAACGGGTTGAGAGTTTGGATTGCGTCCTGATAACCTGCGCGGTCTAGCCTGTTAACTGATGGTTGGCGATGCGACCTACCGCCTTAGACCTAGGTTTGATGCGGCATCGTCTGCCAAGGTCGTGGGCCGAAAGCCGGTCCGTTGACGTCCAAGCCTCCTTCTGACGTCGGAGCCGATGGCAGCAGGGCTTTCATGCCGGATCTTGTCGGTTGGTCGTTATGGGCTGGTTGCTGGGGGCGATGGAGGCTTAGTTGCGCCGTCTTCAGTTGCTTTCGCGAATAGGTGCCATGTCCCATCCGCACCGATGGCCAACCGATACCAGGACCATATGCCTGACTTGATGATGCGGGATGCTTTGTCCGGGGGCATGAGACGGTGGATGCCGACCTTCTGCTGATCTGACAGGCTCAAAAGGTCTGCTTCAGCCAGTCCGGGCCAAACGTAGATGGCGTTGTTCTCAAAGTCGCGCCCGACCTGAAGTTTGGCGGGAGGGCTGTCAAGAAGATCGGCCAAGATGGCGAGGATGTCCAAGCCCGTACCGTCGGTGCTGACGGCTTTGAAATGTTCGATCGCGTCGACTTGGCGGTCGATGCCGAGGTCAGGGCGAAGTTCGTTCCAGTCAAGCGCCAGTCTGAGGTCTTCGATTTTGCCGGAGGCGACTGCTTCAAGGATGGTGTCGCGCATCTCCAAGACAGGTTCTGGTAATGCGGACAACGGAAGTAGTCCTGGTGGAAGGCCAATCCGCTTGATGCGTTTTGGGTTGTCGACCGTGGTGGTCGGTCTTGGCTGCTGCGATTGTGCCAATTCTAGAGGTGTACTTTGGGTGTGTTCGGATGCAAATGCGGTCTGAGATCCTAAGCCGCTCATAAGGCTGGATGAGCTCACGACATGGACAATCACAAGCGGCACTATTATCCCTAATTGCTTGATTCGACGGTTCTGGGCCGCGCGAGAGCGTCGGCCAACGGACAGCCTGCCGCGGCTTTGCTGAGAGGGAACAACTTGAAGCTGGAAGATACCTTGCAACGGGGCTGTGAACGGCATGCGTTTCGCTCGGTCCATGTCAGAGGCGGTCTGGTCAGCGGTGGTTTGGTCACCCGTTCTACGGGACTGGGACTTTCACTGACGGTGTGCGGTTTGGAGCCTGCGGCGTGCTCTTAAACCCTCTCATCATTCCTGTCGGTATTCTGATTGGCATTCTTGTGGCCGCACCTGTCGGCCCGGTCAATGTACTCTGCGTGCAGCGTTCGATTTCAAGGGGCATGGCAGGCGGCTTGGCGGCCGGATTGGGAGCGGTGTTCGGCGATGGTCTGATCGCGCTCAGCGCTGCGCTGGGGATCGGGCTTGTGACGGGCCTTGTGGAGAATTACCGGTTGGGTATTCTCCTCATTGGCGGGCTCGTTTTGTTGGCCTTCGGGTTCACGCTTTACCGGTCGGAGCCACAATACATCGCACCATCGCAGGACGGCGCAAATCCACACGACTTCCGCGTGTACTTCGGCGATATCGCGCGAACATTTTTCCTGACGATTACGAATCCCGGAGCTGTGTTGGGCTTATTCGCCATTTTTGGAGGGATCGGCACCTACGTGCAGATCAGCGGCCTGGGAGAGGCGATGTTGATGGTCGTTGCCATCATGACTGGCAGCTTGTTGTGGTGGTTTGTCTTATCGTACCTCGTCTCAAGTTTCAGGCACAGGTTCAACGCTGAGAACCTTAAGCGGGTCAATCAGATCGCGGGGTTGGCTCTGCTGGTCTTTGGTGGCGTTTTGTTGGGGGAAATGAGTTTGGAACTTGCCGGAGTCGTCGGCTGACCGTTGATCTGCGCTGAGGTCGCTTCGCTGTGGCAGCCGATACCGGAAATGTCCAAGTGCACTATGCTACTGGCGGGTGTTGTTTTCGGAAAATTCGCCGAGCTGGACACGTTGCTCCAGGCGCTTTGCAAGATCGGCTACGGCGTCTTCACCGAACCGGCCGACCAACCCACGCATGGCTGCGAAGATAGCGGCATAGGCCATCATTTCGGTGGGAACACCGGTTTCTTCTCCCTCCATCCACGCAGCTTCGATGAGGCTGAAGGCGCGAAGGCTGTCATCCTCTGCGGGAGCGTAATCGGTCTGGCACATGTCGTTTGGCGGCATGAACGGGAACTTTCGTAATGGGTCTTCGGGCGTACGCAGTGTTTGATTGCTAGCATAGGTGCGTGATCCGAGGAGCGCTTGAGCCGATTAATTGTAAATACTCCACAAACCTCAGCGGTCTGAATTCTTATCAATTTCATGTCGTTGGAGGCGCGGGTGGTGGTGCGCGTGAAGGTGCCCGTGTTTACGGAATGCGCTTCAGCACACCTTCTGAAAGCTCGACACCTTCGGAGATGAACCGCTCAATGGCAGTGCGTGCAGATGAGGTGCAGACATTGTAGGTTCTGCTGTAGCTACGGTACCCCTGGTTGAACCGTCGCGTCAGGCGTGCGCGCCGCAAAGCTGATGAGCCTTCCGCTGTGATCAGTTCGTTCATTTGATCACGCCAGAGCTGGCCGTCCTCGGAACCGCAGAGTTCGCGAAGGTAGTGCACCGCACCCAGAATTTCGGCAAGGCGCATCAGTTCCTTGTCGTAGGGTTTCTGGGTCTGCGCCTGAGCGGTAGGGATACCGCCTGGGTTATGGTCGGCTGGACCGGCCAAGCCCAACAGTGTGATCGTCAACACGAGAGCGGCCATTGTCACCAGCCTGCGCGCACGCGGGAAACGCAACCGGCTGCGTTGCAAGCGGGGCTTCAACGGTTCAGTGGATGTGTTGACTGAAAGGCGCTTTTTGGTCTTGATCATGCGGCCCGAAATCATGCGTCGCTGTTGGCCCGCTAGCCTTTATCATGTTCGTTGTGGCATTGCGAAGGCCACGCTTTTGGTAGATTCCGGCGTGTTCGGTTTAACAGGTGACCCCATGTGCTCACGGTACAGTCTGACGTCGCCGCCAGAGGCGGTTCGCCAGTTGTTCGCACTGAAAAGCGTCGAGGCTTTTCCTCCGCGCTACAACATTGCCCCGACGCAGCCTGTTCTGATTGTCCGCGATGGTCTGTCGGGCGACCGCGAGGCCACGCTGGTGCGCTGGGGGCTGATACCATCCTGGGCGAAAGATCCATCCCAGCTGTCGACCATGATCAATGCACGGGCTGAAACAGCGGCTTCGAAACCATCGTTCAGAGGGCCTGTGCGTCACAAGCGCTGCATTGTGCCAGCGGATGGATTTTACGAGTGGACGGGGCCGGTGGGATCGAAGCAACCGCACCTCATCACCATTCGGGATGATGTAGCACACCGGCCAAGTGTTTCGACATCCTCCATATCGGCCGGCGGTCTGATGGGGTTTGCGGGGCTGTGGGAGCATTGGCTCGGTGCGGATGGCAGCGAAATGGAATCGATGGCGATCCTGACGGTCCCTGCAAACCATGAAATGCGTTCTGTTCACGACCGGATGCCGTTGATCCTTGCGCCGGAGCATTTCGATGTCTGGCTCGATTGTTCATCAGGCAGCGCCACGTCCATCCTGCCGCTGCTTGAGACCCCACCCGACGGTCTGGTGTCCATCCGTGCTGTCTCGAAACGGCTGAACAACTACCGCAACGATGATCCCAGCGTTCAAGCACCGGTCGATGCAACGCTGTTTTGAGGTGGCCATTGCTCGTGTGCGCTGGGAAAGGGTCAGCGCTGAACAGCGTTACAATGCGTTCGCTCAACGTTCTAGCTCATGGGAGGTCAGGCGGGGGTGTCGCCGGGTTTGAGCTGTAGGGCATAGAGGGGGCTTCGTCCGAGTGTTAACGAGGATGCCACCAGCGGATGGCGCTTTGCAGAGAAAAGCCGCAAAACGGTCCTGATCATGCCGTCTGTTTTGCTCTCCAGACATCAGGGGTGCTGAAAATCTGCGATCACGAAACGTCTGGCAGCACTCGCATTTTATCTCAGCGGGTTGTAAACCAGAGGTGCTGGATTGCTGGGGCTGCGCGTCGTGCGCGCGGTTTCGTTGATGTGGCGGTTTGCACGTGGACCTGAACGGGGTCTTTTTGCAGGCCGGAGCGGGGCGAATGGTTTTGTTATTTGCGATGGGTGAGCGAGGACGTCGCATCACCGGATCGTCCCGACGAGGAGTGCGAGTGAATGGATTACCGTGGTGGAGATCTCGATCTTCGGTTGCCGGGCAATCGGCCTGGGGGATCTGGTGATAACGACCGGGGTGACACGGCCTTCAGCGTGCGCGATTTTTCAGATGCGCCCGCATCGCAGGGCTCACCGAACACCCCTATCTACGTCGATGACACGCTCATGTCTGTTTGCAACCACGCCTACGACGTGGCGGTTGCCCATCGCTCCGCCGATGTCCGGATTGAGCATCTTCTCTACGCCCTGACGCGGATTGATGCGGCGGCTGAAGTGCTTGAGGCTGCAGGAATTCGCGATGCCGGTCTCAGGCGCGAAGGTGCAACAATCATCGCCAGTGAAATTCCAATCGGCCTAACGAATGGAACATCGAAGCCGCGCCGGTCCGGTGCGTTCGAAGAGGCCTTGCGGTTGGCGGCCCAGCAGGGCTACCGCCGCAACCGGCCCGCGAGTGTCGCAGATCTGCTGCATGTGTTCTTGGAAGTGAAGCCCGATCTTCCAGGTCTTGATCTGCTGCGGCGGCATATTCCGCGGAGTTATCGCGAGGCTGATGAGTTTGTTGGTGTTTCGGTTCCGCCGCCGCGATACCAGCCGGCTGAACCGCCACCCCGCTATATCGAAACGCGTTACCGGTCAGATTTGCTGAGTGATCCCCGTATCAGTGAGCCACGCCCAATCCGTTATGAACCGCAAGAGGCTGTCGATACGGCCCAAAACATGCGACTTGCCGACCTGGAGCATATGGTTCGTGGTCTGCGTGATGAACTGGGAAGCGAGCGTCAGATGTTCGGGAACCTGCTTGGGGACCTGAAACGAGATGTGTCTGCGCAGCGCAGTGCATCGACCAGCCTCTCGTCGGTGATGCAGGACCGGTTGGCGTCGCTGGAACAGAGCTTTGTCGGGGTTGGCTCCGGATCTGGAGACGGAGGTGCTGCAGTTCGCGAGATCATGGAGCGTACCAGCGAGCGGCTGAGCAACATCGAGCGCGGTGTCAGCGGACGGATCGACGAATTAGGCCGTCAGATGCTGATGCTGTCAGACAAGATGGAAGCGATTAATGCCGGCGGGCGTCCGGATGATGCGCAGCTTTTGCGCGTTGGTCAGCAGCTTGATTTGTTGACGCAGAAGTTTTCGTCGCTTGAGAAAGCCACCGGGGATGGTGATCTCGATATCGACATCATGCCGCTGCTGGCGCGGCTCGATGGTGTTGAGCGGGCATTGCGCGACCGCGACGATGAGCAGGGTGAAACCTTGGCGGTCGTCAGTGAGCGGCTGAAGGGTCTTGAGCGGATGGTGGGTGCCCAGCCCGACGTTCAGGTTGATCTGTCTTCGCTGGAAGGACGGCTTCAGGACATTGAAACGGCTGTTCTGAGCCAGGATGGTTCTACGTCGTCGAAGGGTTTGGATGATCGCCTGGACCGGCTTGAGCAAGTGTTCAGCCAGCAGTTCGCCGACATGACCAAGGGGCTCTCGTTTGCAGGCGGGGCTGACGGCGACACAACGGCTGCGCTGCAGGCCGAGATCAAGGCGCTTTCGGGTGCGATCGCGACGGGCAATGCGAGCCAGGAGCGGTTTGCATCTTCGCTGCAAACCGAGATCCAGTCGTTGGCAGGTACTGCTGGCAACGGCTCAAATGTGGCTGATGAGATCCTGCCGAAATTGCAGAACCGGTTGCAGGCGATCTCGCAGGTTGGCGAACGGCTGACCGCTTTTTCGACGGAGCACCAGAAGGCCACGAACATGGTTGCCGCCAAGTTGGAGATGCTCGAAAAACGCTTCACGGCAAACGATAAGGCGGTGGCAGCCGGCCGGGCCGACTTCGTGCGCGAATTAAGCGATGTGCATGAAGCGATCATGAAGCTGAATTCAAATCAGCATGCCATCTCGCAATCGATGGAAACGTGGCGCGCCGAAACCGTCGGCTCAGTCAATACTGTCGCGCAACGGATTTCAGATTTCGAAACGCGCAACGACGGTCCCAACGAGGAGATCCGTGCGCTTTCGGCCAATCTCGACCGCATGTATCATGTAACTGTCGAGCGGTATCACCGTCGTAACCGGTTCTGGTTCTGGCTGTTTGGGACCGATGACTGGGTGGGTGCCAGCTGGCCGTCACAGACGGCGCGTGTTGAATTGGAGCTTGCTGCGATGAAGCGAGCCACGGCAGCAGACCCTGCGAGTTGATCTTCATCACCAGCCGTTGGCACCACCAGCCGTTCAGAGGTTATGATCTGGGTGCCGCGGCGCGGGTCAGGCGATCATTTATAGCCTCACCCAATCCCGTGTTGGGGATCGGCATCACGGCTGCGCGCGTGAAGCCCGTTTTGTCGATTGCACGAAGCACCTCGAACAGGTTTGTGGCCGCCTCTGTCAGATCGCCCGATGGTGATAGGGTTATGACATCGCCAGGCTCGGCAAGTGTTCCCGAAATGGGTCCGAACGCGATCAGAAGTTCATCTGGGTTACGGTGTGTGGCATTCAGGCGAAGGGTCGCCTCCGGGGCATAGTGCGAGGCCAGCTGGCCGGGCGCCGTTGGCGCTGCCTTCGCGGATTTGTCTAGGTGGTCCGGGCGTCTTATGGGCTGACCGCTGATCTGTTCGATTATATCTGAGGGGACCGCACCGGGGCGGAGCAGCATCAGCTGGCCATCTTCGGAAGACCCCACGATTGTTGATTCCACCCCAACGGGGCATGGTCCATCATCCAGGATGAAGAGTTCACGATCGGCGAAGTCAGTTGCCACGTGGGCGGCCTGCGTGGGGCTTGGACGGCCGGATGTGTTTGCAGAGGGTGCAACGATGGGCCGACCGACCCGTGTGAGCAGTGTATGGGCGGGTGCGTTTGACGGGACACGGACTGCGAGTGTCAGAAGCCCTGCCGTTGCCAGATCAGAGATGCCGGTTTTAGGGCGCTGTTGCGCAACCAGCGTCAACGGACCTGGCCAAAGCGTTTCTGCGAGGCGAAGCATAGCTGGAGAGAGGTCGATCAACTCAGTTGCGGCCACCAATGATGGAACATGTGCGATCAGCGGGTTGAATGTTGGCCGGCCCTTCATTTCGAACACACGGGCGACCGCCCTCGCGTTTGTTGCGTCGGCGCCCAGTCCGTAGACGGTTTCGGTTGGGAAGGCGGCTAGACCACCTTCCAGCAATACGGTTGCTGCCTTCGCTATGCCTTCCCGCGTTGCTTTTTGGATGTTTGGCTGCATGCTCTTGATCGGCTTTATGCGTTGAAGAAATGGCTAGGCTGAGTTTACAGGCTGACTTTGCTGGCTGTACGGACAGACCCAATGGACACCGCGAGATGGCAGTAACGCAGACGGGCAGGCAGGTGTTGAACGCGGATGGCGCCGATGGGGCGAGCCCTGTGGATGTGGCCACCGGTTGCGGCGATGGTGATCTCGTCTTGAGGCAGTTTTCGGTGGATGGCTATCATATTTTGCGGCTGAACCGGCCGGCAAAGAAGAATGCGCTGAACCTTGAAATGTACCAGGCGTTGGAAGCTGGCTTAAGGGCCGGTGAAACCGATGATACAATTGCAGGGCATGTGTTGCTTGGGCAGGCCGGTGTATTCTGCGCGGGCAACGATATCGCCGATTTTGCTGCCGCTGCCAGACGAGAAGGTTTGGTTGAATTCACCGATAGCGTGCTGGCCTTCATTCGCTTGTTGCCGCGCCTGAGAAAGCCGCTGATTGCCGGGGTGGATGGATTAGCCGTCGGCATCGGGACAACGCTGCTGTTTCATTGCGACCTTGTGTTTGCAACCGAACGCTCGCGGTTCTCGACGCCATTCGTCGAACTGGGGCTTGTGCCTGAAGCCGGGTCCAGTGTGCTTGGCCCGGCCAGACTGGGGTATGTGAAGGCGTTTGAGCTGCTGGTTTCAGGGCGGGACGTTGATACGGCCTGGATGGTTGAAGCAGGTTGCGTGAACTCCGTCGCTTTGCCCGAAGACCTCGACGACGTTGTCTGTCAGGCGGCGAAGGTGCTCGCTGATAAGCCGCGGGGGGCCATGCTGGCGTCAACGGCGCTGATGAGGTCTTCTCGCGACGAGGTGATTGCGCAGATCGAACAAGAGGTGGAGGTCTTTCGCGAGCGTCTGAATGCGCCGGAAGCTTTGGCTGCGTTTGAGAGGTTTCTTGTTGGATCGGAGAATGGCTGAGGTGACTGATACTATGATGCAGCGTTTTTCGATGCAGCGTTTTTCTGGTTCCGGCGGTCGGGTGGCCATTACAGCGGCGACTGCAGGGTGCGTGCTGGCGGCGGGCCTCGTGTTTGTGGCTTTGTCCGCTGTCCCGCTGGAAGCCGGGTGGCTAACGCGGCTGACGAAGGAAGCCGGAGAGGCCGGTGGCGATGCTGGAAAGTTCGGCCTTTCGGGATTAGACAACGGGATACGGGTTCTCAAATCCTTGCCCGATGGGCCGGACGCCGTTCGGCTTGCGGTGGACGCGACGCCTGAAGGACATTGGCGTTTTGCCAACAAAGATGGCGATGTCTTCACCGCAGCCAATGCAGATGAAATGAGCCGGGTGGTTCCAAACCTTGCCCCTGATGCAGCGGCGCAGGGGAAAGCTGGCCAATTGGCGCTTTATCTCGACCAGGATACGGTTTTCAAACACCGGGATCTTCTGGGGAACCTGCCCGATGGCGCCCGGCTTTACATAACGGCTGACAAAAAGCCTTACCGGCTGATGTCGCGCGGCACGGCTACCGAACCACGCTACACGATGCGGATGCGCCAAAACGTTGAGGTGCCCATTGGGTCCCAGCCTCAATTGTTTTCAGAAGCGGTGTGGCAATTGTCCCGCCCGCTGAACAAAGCGGATATTCGCATTGTTGCCCTGGATGTCGGTGGCGCGGATGCACTGCGTGCGGTTCCGGCCATGAATGCGTCCCGGACGGCAGCACGTGTTGACCGCATCAAGCCTGACCAGTTGCAGGCCTCATTTGCCGACATTCGTGGGCAGACTGTCTTGCTGAAAGGCCGGATCGAAGGAGATGCGTTTGTTGTGACGCCGACGGGTGGGTCCGAACGCCGTCTTGATCTTTCAGAATTGACCGCCTCGGCCAGTCGAAACGACGTCAATCTGGTCTTTTTGCAATCGAATGCTTCGCGGCAGCCGGGCGGGCGAAACTGGTTCTGGCAAACGGTTGAGGTGGAGGGGTTGGAGGCTGCGCTAAAGCGCGTGACCTATGCGGATTTCCTGAATGCCTTGGCCGGCAATCGCGGTCCGTTTTCGGTGCAGGCCCGGGCGCAAGGTGAGGGCCGCGTTATCGTTCAGGCGGTACCGGTGTCACAATCTGCTGTCCCGCTGGGAGATGTCGTCGGGGAACTTGGCGAGTGGTTTGGCACGGTTGCATCCGAGGTGACCGGGAATGTTGCGACGAACGCCGTTACTGCAAATCTGAACAGCAAGGCGCGACAACGCGAACTCGACTTCAGGCTCGTTCCCGGTATCCCGTCTATCTATCAGTTCACCTACATCGCCGGGCTTGTGATGGGGCTCGTTGGTTGGAGCACATCGCGCAGTTGGTGGCGGTATGTCTGGAAGAAAGAAACCCGCGCTGAGTATGCGACAACAACAGGCTACTATGCTGCGCGCGTTGTGAAGGCGCTTGCCTATCTGTTTGTGTTCCTGCCGATTGTCGGTTTGCCCGCGTTCGTCGTGCACTTGTTGCTGCAGGTCTGGGGCTGGATGATGATCCCGGTGCGGATTGTGACTTGGATTTTTGGGAAGGCGACGGCGCGGGCATGAGCGATCTGAAGGGTAAGACGGCGTTCATCACCGGGGCCAGCCGAGGCATCGGGTTTGCTATTGCGCAGGCGCTTGCGGCGCAAGGGGTGAACGTTGCCATTGCCGCCAAGTCTGTGAAGCCGCAGGCCAAGCTTGAGGGCACCATTTATTCAGCGGTCGAGACCATCGAAGCGGCTGGTGGCAAGGCCTTGGCGGTCCAATGTGATATTCGCGACGAAGCCCAGATTTCAGCCGCTGTCGATAAAACTGTCGAAACGTTCGGCGGGCTCGATATCTGCGTGAACAATGCATCTGCGCTGTCGCTGAGCCCGCTGGAAGCCACCAAAGCGAAGCGGTTTGATCTGATGTTCGAAGTCAATACACGCGGCACTTTTCTGACGACCAAGGCGTGTGCCGCGCACTTGCGCCGGTCCGACAACCCGCATGTCGTGATGCTTGCGCCGCCGCTTGATATGCAGCCCAAGTGGTTTTCCGGCCATGTCGCCTATTCCATTGCGAAGTATGGCATGAGCCTTTGCGTGCTGGGGTTGGCAGATGAGCTGAGAGGTGATGGCATTGCCGTCAACGCTGTCTGGCCGCGTACGACGATTGCGACGGCTGCGGTGAAAAACGTCCTTGGCGGAGATGCCATGATGCGGATGAGCCGGACGCCTGCCATTGTTGGCGACGCCGTTCGGTTGCTGGTATCCCAGCCGTCTCATACCTTTACGGGCAACTTCCTCATTGATGACAGCTTTCTGGCGCGCGTCGGTGGGGTGACTGACTTTGAGCGTTACCGTGTGGATGCTACTCGGCCTTTGGCGCCTGATTTCTTTGTGCCAGATGCAGATGTGCCGCCCGATGGCGTTGACGTTTTGCCGATGGACGTCATTCGCAAGCAGTTTGGCTTGGCGTAACTTACGTGACGCGGACACGCCCTGATTGGGTGATAAGCTTAAATAATCCGTGCATTTGGCTGCTTTGCGACACTAGATTAAGGTTCGCTCCCACCTTCCGAATGATTTCACCACGGCCCACCTGACCCATGTCCACGCTACTTCTGACCCATCCAAGCTTTGTCGAACACGATACCGGCCCGGGGCATCCCGAGCGCCCGGATCGCATGCGGGCGATCGACAAGGTCTTGTCGCATGAGTTGTTCTCAGGGCTTGTGAGGAAAGAGGCACCGCTTCGCGATGACATTGAGGAGAATATTCTACGGGTTCATCCCTCGCGGTATCTCAACGAGGTCAAGGCCTCTGTCCCCAAAAAGGGCCAACCGGCCACGCGCCTTGATCCTGATACGGTGATGTCGGCGACGAGCTGGGAACCGGCCTTGCGCGCCGTGGGAGCAGGGCTTGCAGCTGTCGACGCGCTGATGGATGAAACATCCCAGATCAAAAATGCGTTCTGCCAGGTGCGCCCGTGTGGACACCACGCTGAAAACGACAAGGCCATGGGTTTTTGCTTTTTCAGTAACGTCGCGATCGCCGGGCTATACGCGAAAGAGAAATACGGGCTTGAACGGATCGCTGTCGTCGATTTCGATGTTCACCACGGCAATGGTACGCAGGATATCTTCTGGTCCGACAAAGACTTGTTCTTTGCATCCACTCATCAGATGCCATTGTTTCCAGGTACGGGTGCGGTGTCTGAAACCGGTGTCGGGAACATCTGCAATGCGCCGTTACGCTCTGGCGATGACGGAGAAGCGTTCAAGGAAGCTTTCGAAAGCCGGGTCATTCCGGCGCTGCGGAATTTCTCTCCGGACCTGTTGTTGATTTCAGCCGGTTTTGATGCGCACGCTGCTGACCCATTGGCCAGCCTGGAACTTGTGGAGGCTGACTTCATCTGGGCAACGCAGGTTTTGGCTGATGTGGCTGAGAAGCATTGCGATGGCCGGATTGTCTCGATGCTTGAGGGCGGCTACGACCTCAACGCGCTCGCCAAGTCATGTGCGGTGCATGTGCATGGTTTGATGAAGGCAGGTTCGTAATTGGGGGCCCTTGTGACTCGTTGATGAGCTGCGGTGGGCTGGCGTGATCGACGTGTCACGATCACGACAAGCCGGCTGACACCACAGCTGGCTGCGATCTGGGCGAAGGGGGAATGATGGAACAGGAACCACAAATGTCGGAACAGAGTTCAGGCGGCGCACGACCCGGGCATGCGGACATCGGTAAGATGAGTTTCGAGCGTGCGCTAAAGGAGCTCGAAGCCATTGTCGGGAGGCTCGAACGCGGAGACGTTGAGCTTGAAGAATCCATCTCCATCTACGAGCGCGGCGAAGCCTTGAAGTCCCATTGTGATCAGCTGTTGCGACAGGCCGAAGCCAAGGTTGAGAAAATCACGTTCGACAAATCCGGTACGCCGAAGGGGACAGAACCACTCGACGGAAATTGACGGGCTTTGTGTGCGTTGCGGCGTGAGGTTGCCAAAAATTCCGGTAGACCGCGCCTTTCAGACTTGCTGCAATGCAGCTTGTGTTCGGCGCCAAAAGTCCCATGAAAAAAAAGCGCAAGTGTCATCTTTTGTTTTCGCATGTGTCAGGCTAGGCTGACACTTGATGCGAGACGAATGGCCCAAACAAATTCGCCTGTCTGAGGCTAATGTGGAACTATTCCAACCTCTATCCACCCCCGCTGCCGAACTTCCGTCAAAGGCTCCTGCCCAATTAGGATGGCTCACGTGAGTAAAACGCCACTTCTCGACACCGTCGACACTCCCGAAGATCTGCGCAAGCTTCCTGAAACGGATCTGAGGCAGTTTGCCGATGAGCTGCGGCTCGAAATGATCGATGCCGTGTCGGTGACAGGTGGTCACCTGGGCGCGGGTCTTGGTGTCGTCGAGCTCACGACCGCATTGCACTGGGTGTTCAACACTCCGGATGACCGGTTGATCTGGGATGTTGGGCATCAGGCCTATCCCCACAAAATCATCACGGGTCGTCGTGACCGCATCCGTACGTTGCGCGCACCCAAAGGTCTGTCTGGCTTCACGAAGCGCTCGGAAAGTGAATACGACCCGTTTGGTGCGGGGCATTCTTCAACGTCGATTTCCGCGGGTCTGGGCATGGCCGTTGCCCGCGATCTCAAGGGTGGCGACAACAACGTCATCGCCGTCATCGGAGACGGTGCGATCAGCGCAGGTATGGCTTATGAAGCGCTGAACAACGCCGGCGCGCGTGATGAGCGGCTGATCGTCATTTTGAACGATAACGATATGTCGATTGCTCCGCCAACTGGAGCCATGTCGTCGTATCTGGCTCGTGCTACGTCCAGCGGCACCTATCTTTACATGCGGGATATCGCCAAGCAGCTTGCGAAGCGGTTGCCCAAAAAGTGGGAGCGGCGGGCCGCACGTGTCGAAGAGTATACGCGCCATCTTTGGACGGGTGGTGCGTGGTTTGAAGAACTCGGGTTCTACTACGTCGGCCCGATCGACGGGCACGATCTCGATCAGTTGCTTCCGGTTCTCAAGAACGTTCGTGACACCAAGCAGGGGCCTATTCTCGTTCATGTGATGACCGAGAAAGGCAAGGGGTATGGTCCGGCGGAAGAGTCGGCCGATAAGTATCACGGTGTTGCCAAGTTCAACGTCGTCACCGGTGCGCAGGTCAAGTCCAAGCCGAATGCGCCGGCCTACACGAAGGTGTTTGCGCAGAGCCTTGTTCAAGAGGCTGAAGCCGATGATCGTGTTGTTGCCGTCAATGCTGCGATGCCAGGCGGTACGGGTCTCGATATCTTCGGCAAGGCTTTTCCAGATCGTGTGTTTGATGTCGGGATTGCCGAACAGCACGCGGTGACGTTTGCGGCCGGGCTGGCGACCGAAGGTTACAAACCGTTTACTGCGATTTATTCGACGTTCCTGCAACGGGCCTATGACCAGATCGTCCATGATGTTGCCATCCAAAAACTGCCCGTGCGGTTTGCCATTGACCGCGCAGGCTTTGTTGGCGCGGACGGTGCGACGCATGCCGGGTCATTCGACGTGGCCTACCTTGGATGTCTGCCTGAATTCGTCATCATGGCGGCAGCTGATGAAGCTGAACTGAAACACATGGTTGCAACGGCTGCTGCAATTGACGACAGGCCCTGTGCCTTCCGGTATCCGCGAGGTGAAGGTGTCGGTGTTGAAATGCCGGAACGTGGCATTCCACTTGAGATCGGTAAGGGCCGTGTGGTACGCGAAGGGTCAACGGTGGCACTGCTGTCCCTTGGAACGCGGTTGTCTGAATGTACCATGGCGGCTGAACAGTTGGCTGGATTTGGGCTGTCGACGACGGTTGCGGATGCCCGATTTGCCAAACCGCTCGACACGGACCTCATTCGACGCCTGGCACAAAACCATGAGGTTTTGATTACCATCGAGGAAGGCTCCGTTGGTGGGTTTGGTGCATACGTCCTCCATCACATGTCAGAGGAAGGACTTCTGGATCGCGGCCTGAAGGTGCGGTCGATGGTGCTGCCAGACCGTTTCATGGATCACGGTAAGCCTGATCAGATGTATTCCGACGCTGGTCTCGATGCCGCCGGTATCGTGGCCAAGGTGTTTGCAGCACTTGGCCGGGAGCAAATCGCCGGTGAAGTCGGGGTTGACCGGGCATAAGCCCAGCTTTGCAACGCGCCTGGTTTTGATCGGACGGCAGACCTTGTCTTGCTGTATCGAGCGTCGCGCGCCTCAATTGGGACCGTCGGCGTTACGAACAAATAAGCCCTCGTCCGATCAATCGGACGAGGGCTTTTTGACGTTCAACTCGGGTGTCTATTCCATTGGCCTATCGCCATCAGCCCATGACCGCTTACGCAAAAGCGCGGGTCACGGGAATGACTGAGGTACGGCAGTCTATTTGACGGTGATGGTGATCACTTCGCTTTCAATCGGTGGTGCATGCGGGATGTGGTTCATGTCACCCAGGACGAGCTGCAATGTGTGTGTACCAGCTGGCAGGTCCAGTGTGGCTTCGGTCTGGCCGCCGCCAAAGTGCTTGTGTGTGTCGTCTGCTGGAATAGGGTCTTCGTAGCTTTCCAGTTTCTGGTTGATCAACACGTGGTGGTGGCCAGTCTTTGGCTTTTCTGTTCCGGCAGGTGCAACGCCCATACCGGACAATCCGAATTTGATCGTCACGGGGCCGGAAATTTCTGCACCATTTTCTGGTGCGATGAAGTACACCTTGGCACCTTCAGGTGCGGGTGTCTGGGCGATTGCTGCGGCGGTGAACCCGCCAGCCATGGTGCCTGCAAGGGCAAGGGCGAAGGCAAATCGTCTGAACATTGGGTTTCTCATCTGGTTTGTCACAGTGTTTCTCTCGGTGCTTCTCATGTGGGGCTTCCTCTGATTACGCTGCGTTGTTCGTGTTGAGCGCTCACGCATGCAGATGTCCGCTGACGGATCTCGGGCGTGCGCTTTTGAGATCATATGTAATTACTCGACTAAAGGCGAAACAGATCTCCTGATCATGACCTTAAAGCAAAATGGAACGGCGCGGCAAAGGCTCGACCAGCTGATGGTCGCTCAGGGGCTGGTTGCGACCCGCTCGCGGGCGCGCGATTTGGTTTTGCGGGGCAAAGTGCAAGTGAACGGCGAGATTGCAAAGAAGGCTTCTCATATGCTGGGGGCGGATGCTGAGATCGCAATCGCGCCTGGAGAAGCTCGTTTTGTTTCGCGCGGGGCGCATAAACTGGTTGCCGGGCTCGATGCCTTTTCGTTCTCGTGTGACGGTGTTCGTGCCCTTGATGTCGGAGCTTCGACTGGCGGGTTTACACAAGTTTTGTTGGAGCGCGGTGCTGCCGACATTATCGCTGTCGACGTTGGCCAAGGTCAGCTTGCGCCGCAGTTGGCCTATGATCCGCGTGTACGGTCGATCGAACAGACCGATGCGCGAACGCTCGCTGCAGGTGGTCTTGTTTCAGCCGACCGGTCGGCCATCGTCTGTGATGTCAGCTTTATTTCAGTTCTGAAGGTGTTGCCGCACGTGATCGGCCTTGCGGCCGATGCAGCGTTCCTGGTGGTGCTTATCAAGCCTCAGTTTGAAGTTGGACCTGACCATGTCGGGAAGGGCGGGATTGTTCGCGATGGCGCGCAACGTGATAAGGCTGTTGCGGCTGTCCACGATTGGTTGTCACTCCAGGATGGCTGGACGCTGGCCGGGGTGATCCCCGCACCGATCACAGGTGGTGATGGAAATCTGGAACTCCTGATTGGAGCCTACCGTGGCTGAGCTTGATGCTGAAGAAACGCATGCCGGGGACGGATCAGATGCTGGGTCTACGGGTGGACTTTACCGGGTTGTCGGATTGGGCGCCCAGGGCGATGGGCTGGTGCGCGAACTGGATGAAAACGGTTCACTGATATCAGGGCGAGCCGGAATACACGTTCCCTTTACGCTGCCTGGAGAAACGGTGCGTCTAGTGACCGATGCTCATGCTGCGGATGGCGCGACGGGCGCTACGGTGGAGATCGTTGAAGCGCATGCGGCGCGCGTTGATGGTGTGTGCCCGCACTTCGGCACCTGCGGGGGATGTGCGCTGCAGCACGTGCGGGATGACTTTTATACGGAGTGGAAAAGCGATCTTGTCCGCGCTGCTTTTGCTCAACGCGGGTTGTCCCCGACGTTCAAGCCTTTGATCAGTGTCGGACTGGGCGCAAGGCGGCGCGTCACGCTGACGGCGGTGGGGGGCGCTCCGGGCGAGCGGCCACGTGTTGGCTTTCATGCATCAAAATCCCACGATGTCATTGCGATAACGGCATGCCCGGTGGCGGATCCGGCCATCACCCAGCTGCTGCCTCAGCTCACTGATCTGGTGGAAACGCTATCGCCACCACGTGGTGGATTGCGGGTTCATGTGCTGGTGGCCGACAACGGAATTTGCGTTGATTGTGAAGGGTTTGGCCGAGACCTCCCGGCGACGTTCAGGGCAAAGCTTGCCGATCGCGCGGAAGCCATGCGGCTTGTTCGGTTCACGATCGATGGCGACCCGGTAGCGCTGCGTGGTGTGCCACACGTCACGTTTGGTCTTGCGTCGGTCGTGCCCCACCCCGGTGCGTTCCTGCAGGCTGCCAAGTTGGCCGAGACGGTTATGTCGGATGCGGTTGTTGCTGCATTGCCTAAGCGGGCGAAGCGCGCAGCCGACCTGTTTTGCGGTCTGGGGGCATTGACGTTTCCGCTTGCGGAGATGGTCGGTGTGTTTGCGTCTGACAACGCGCCCGATGCGCTGGATGCGCTCAAAGCCGCTCAGCGGGACACGCAGGGTTTGAAGAAGATTGACGTTCTGCGGCGCGACCTCATTCAAGATCCGCTATCGCGCAAGGAATTGGAGCCGTTCGAACTCGTGGTATTTGATCCGCCACGATCAGGGGCAAAGGAACAGGCTGAGGCATTGGCCAAGTCGAAGGTGCCGGTGGTTGTCGCTGTGTCATGCAACCCGGCAACGCTGGCTCGCGATGTGCGCATTCTCGTTGATGGCGGCTACGAGATCGAAAGTGTTCAGCCGATTGATCAGTTCGTCTTCTCGCCCCACGTCGAGGCGGTTGTCGTGTTGAAGCGGCCCTTACGGCGTTAAGCTCTCAGGCTGGCTGCCAATAGGCGCGCGACGTAATCGGGCACAACTTGGCTTGCTGGGCCATGTATTGCCTCCGCGAACAGACTGATTCCCTCAGACGGTTCAAGATTGAGTTCAATCGTGTGGGCTCCCAATTGGCGGGCGGATGCCACGAACCCTGCAGCAGGGTAGACGTTTCCGCTGGTGCCAATGGAAATGAACAGGTCAGCCTGGCATAACGCCGCTTCGATTCGGTCCATGTGGTAGGGCATCTCCCCGAACCAGACGACGTCGGGGCGCATCCCGCCCTTTTGTCCGCATGTCTGGCATGTGACATCTGCCGACAGATCATCATGACATGTGCAGCGCGCGTCGCAGATGGCGCATAGGGCGCGGCGCAATTCGCCATGCATATGGATGAGGTTTTGGCTGCCGGCGCGCTCGTGCAGGTCGTCGACGTTCTGGGTTACGATTGTGACAGTGCCTGGGTGCTCGGCCTCGAGTTTGGCCAGACCGATGTGGGCGGCGTTGGGTTCGACGGTGTTTAGGCCAGCCCGCCGGTCATTGTAAAACGCCTGCACCAGCTCAGGATTGGCGGCGAAACCTTCAGGGGTGGCGACGTCGCGGTAATCGTATTTGGCCCAGACGCCGGATGCGTCCCGAAACGTTGCAATCCCGGATTCCGCGGACAGACCGGCGCCCGTGAGGATGACGATGTTGTCGTAACGGGGGAACTCGGCGCTGGATTGTTGACTGGCTGGATCGGGTTGCATTGAACGTTCCATCTCTAACGATTGCACAGGCCTAATGCTTTGCAGGGCCCAAAGGTTTCACGGGGGTAAGGTGCGGTCTATCGGGGCTACCGGGTGACAATCAGCGTGGCAGTTGCGTGGGATGCGGGCTTGAAGGGTGCGTCTGCAGGGAAGATACTCCCTTGCAAAGATTGCCGACACGTTGTGTACGAAAGGTATCCCGCATGGCAAACAGAATTGACATGGACGGCCCAGGAACGGGACCAGGCGATGGGGCAAGCCGGGACGACATGATGGCTGGTCGGGCTGGGTTGGCCGATCAGATCAATATGGCTCAGCAGATTGCTGGAAACACGCTTCGGCTTGGCTGGTACTCCGGCGTCAACTGGCTCATGACGCGAGAGAGCCTCCGACACGGTAAACCGCCGGAATTCACGCCGACGAAGCCGGTTCCGACGCGCGATGCATTGATCTCGGATGTGCGTGGTCTGATGCAGCGCGACGCCAAAGCGGTTCGCGATGGGCTATACCCGCCGGCTGAAGATGGCATTCCGCTTAGTGAACATCTTACGCGTCTGCGGGCAATGTTTGCCGATATCCCGGACACGGTTCGCCGGCGCAGCGAACGCGATACCGTTTCAGTGCGCGATGAGGCGGACATCGACCCTGATCTGCCGGATTATTTTCAGCAGGACTTTCATTTTCAGACTGGCGGCTATCTGTCCGAGGGGTCGGCCAAGCTCTACGATATTCAAGTTGAGACACTGTTTTACGGATCAGCGGCGCCGATGCGCCGGGCAGCCCTGAGACCGATCCATGAACATGTTCGCGGGCGGGATCAACGGTCGGTGTCGCTGCTTGACGTGGCGTGCGGAACGGGGCGGCTGCTGCGTGATGTGCGGCGCGCCTTTCCGGCCATGAAGCTTGCCGGAATTGACCTCTCGCAGTCCTATCTGGATGAGGCTGAACGGCATCTGGGTAATTTGCGGCGTGTGTCGTTTGCCAAAGCCAACGCGGAGGAGCTGCCGGTCCTCGATGCGAGCCAGGATATCGTAACGTCCGTGTTCTTGTTCCATGAGCTGCCGCCCGAGGTTCGCAGAACGGTGGCGCGGGAGGTGGCGCGCGTTCTGAGGCCGGGCGGCATTTTCGTGTTTATCGATAGCCTGCAAATGGGGGACCGGCCGGATTGGGATGGTCTGCTGGAAGCGTTTCCAGCGCGGTTCCATGAGCCGTATTTCCGGCACTATGCGATTGATGACCTGGACGGTGTGTTCAACGACGTCGGACTTGTTGCTGAGGAGACCGAGCACGTGTTCTTGTCGAAGATGATGGTCCGTCGAAAGGCTGGCTAAGACCCGCGTTTCGTTGATTCAGTTCGTTACGCCAAGTGCGCGGCAGTCTGCTTAGGCCCATTCAGGAGACGCCGTACTTGCCGTTGCGGTGTCACGCTACGGCGGCTGCAGCTCTAGGCTGTTCTTTGGTGTCGTCAGGCGTCGGGGTTGATGCCGCCGTGTTCACAACGCTCAGCCAGGTGGCCAGCTCGTATCGGCCTGGATCGTTAGCGAAGGCAATCGTTGGCTGGAAGGCATCGGTTTGCACCAGCGTGTGCGCGATCAGTTTCCTGAACTCCGTCACTTCAAAGTAGGCCGTATGGATCAATTCCTGCCATGTCAGGAATGACAGGATATTTGCGGCCTGTTCATCCTCGTCGGCCACCATGATTTCACTGATGGCGTTGCGGAATTTTGCCAGCGAACGTGCCGACATCTCGTTGGAATGGTTTGTCAGCTTTTCTGAAAGAGGTGCTGGCAGGAAGGGCTTTGGAGCCTCCATCCAGGGTGGATAGCGTTCGGCTTGAACGACGACCTCGGTTTCTGTGTCGTTGCCCATGGCGGATCGCTTCACCTCGAACCACGTGAGCTTGTCCAGGACTTTGCTGAGGACGGAACTGATACCTGTTGCGATCGCTTGCATGAGAAAGACGATTGCGACGGCGAGCAGTCCGAAGAAGACGGGCACCAGCAGAACCGGGACAACAAAGCGGATCAGGTGACCGACAATCCCTCTTCGATATTCATCGTCGATCACTAAGCTGGCCACTTCGTCGGTCACCAAGTGAAATAGCAATCTCGAATTCAGAATGATGTCTTCACCGGCACCGCAAAGCGTATTGTTGGCGCAAGGTTTGCCATTTTCTTCCAGGAAGCGGCGTTTGAATCGTTCGACCCGTTTGATCTGTGGCAGGTCATCGTATTTCGCGACGATTTTTTCGCGTTCCGCCGACCTCAATTTACGTAGAGTCTTTAGGCGCGTTTCAGCCTCCAACCGTTTGACGATGTCATCACCGGAATCTTCCAGCTCCTCGCGGGCCCGCCTGATGGATCGGCGAAGTGAGCGAAGCTCTTGTTCATCTGCGGTGAGCTTGGTGCGCTGCTCCTCGAAGGCTTCCATGGCATAGACGTTGTCACGCAGGCTATTGGCGATGGCGACCATGATCGATGGAGACATGACGACGTAAAGATAGATCAGCGGAAGAATGAAAGCTGAAAACACGGTGAAGGCCGGCACGGCGAATGTGCTGTGGAAAATCGACGGTGTTGCGGTTCGCAGCGAGCTCAGCCCGTTTACCGCTTCATCATCCTCATGGGTCAGCGCGACCCACTTGGTAGCGAACCAATCCTGCGCGCGCTTGATGGTCGATTTTCGATATCCATAGAGCTGTCGCATATCGATGACCAACGAGACGACGTAGAACACGGCAAACGGTAGCGCCGTCAAGAGTACGGCAATGCCAAGTGCAATCGCCTGCCGGTTGTTCGACAGGGTGACGCCGCCATCGATCAATTGTCCGACGAGGAAAAACAACAGCATCAAGAACAGCATCATGGAGGCGACGAACATCGCCTTCCAGACAAGTGGAAGGCGAAGAAACAAAAACCGTTCTTTGCGCAAGTGAATAAACGGTGTGCCGACGGTCAGCCATTTTTGCAGGCCCGGCAGGTCGGTTTTATTGGCTGCTGCATAAAGGAGGGCATGTGAGATTACAGACCCGCCGTGGCTGTGACCGATCAAGCAGTAGGTTTCGCCTGCTTTTTCCAGCTGACGCAATTCGTGGAACAGCCGTGCACCCTCGCGGCGGCGGACCGTTTCGGAATTGTCGCCTGACCAGACGAACGGTTTGATGTTCAAGTCGCCGTCGGCTGCCTGAACGTCCTTGCGGATGGCTTCTGCAAACGCGCTGTCTTCGGCCCACCACTGGTCCACGTTTTGAGAGGCTGGTGCGCTTGTGTTCGTTGCACCTGTCTTCGTGGCCTCATTGGCATTCGAAGACGGGTTCGTCTTGGACGAACCACGGCGCGGCGCGGTTCCCCCCATGTGGGCAAATGTGCCGTGGACTGTGATCAGTGTCGCCATGGCATCGTGTTCCCTCACCGTTACGCATGCTTGTTCTTATACGTCATTGCCCGAACGTGGGGACGCCTTTGGGCCACGATATGTCAGAAGTAAGTGCTGTTTAGCCCTAGCAGCTCTTGTTTGGTATCTCTCGTATTCGACGCTGTGTCTGGCGTAGCCGATCTTGCCTGCGTGCGAGTGGCGACCCGGTCTTTCGATCGGACCGCCATGTCAGTTTCTTCAACCCAGGACGTCATAGAGCATCGTCAGCATTATTTTGCTGCGGTGACGTCCGGGTAACGCTTCGCGCACTCGTTGTGGATGAAGTCATTGACCTCATCAATGATGTCGCTGTGGAACAGGCCAAAATTGTCTTCAAGTTTCGCTGCAGTCCAGATGGCACCCTTAACCACAGCAGGTGCATCGATTTTTCCGATGTTGAGCCATGCTTTGTAGGCCTTACCATCTTTGAATGTCAGCTTCGGTGCCAGTGAGACGTTGATGGGGGTGACTTCCTCGCCGCGCTCAATCTCGCATTTCACGGTTTGCTCAGGCACCTCAAGATCATACGTCTTTTCGGTCAAAGACGAGACTACGCTTTCGCGAGGGACGCCGATATCCAGCGTGCAGCGGGCATCACCAAAACCCCAGTCGATGCTTTTCGATTCCGCACCCTTTGAAATCTTGTCTTTCGCCCACGTCTTGGAAATGGCGCAAGACAGGTCATCTCCTGACGTGTCCTTTGTAATGATCATCGTGCAAAGGTTTTTCTCGCACGCTTTGAGCTTTTCGGCTTCGTCCGGGATGGGTTTCAGGGCCTGAGCCTGTGCTGTGAATGCGGTTAAAACCAAAGCTGCGGTGGTGAGCGTTTTGGTCCAGTGCCTTGGTGCGGTCGCGAAGCGGTGCGTCATCGATGTCCCTCTCGTGGTTAGGTGCTCGTGTCTTGGTCATATCCGCGCTGGCTGATGTGCGGACGGGCTCACGCCCAGTGTGTTGGCACTTGGCTGGGTCCGCTTCCGTTTTTTCGCGGATGAGCGCAATGGCCGGATTACGCGTTCACCTGTCTGACGCATGCCCCCTCCCCCAGCGACAGCAGCTTGCCTGACTGCCTACAGTCTTGAGCGCAGGGGTCGCGCGTGATTGGGTCGCAAATGAGGCTGATGCGGCCGTCCTGAAAGCTTCCACGCGCAACGCGCGCGCCGCCAGTATCTCGTACCGCATGGGCCAAGCATATTCACGACTGCGCAACGAATTGTGTGGGCTTGGAATTATGGTGTTGCGTGTTTGTGTCGGGACTTTTTCTTGCGGATCTAGCCGTGGCGCTCGGGACACTTGTGATGCAAAAACTCGTTGATCTCTTCGACCATCTGGCCGTGAAAAATCCCGAGTGTTTTTTCTAGATTGACCGTTGACCATATCAGCGATCGAAGCATGGTCGGTCCTTCAATCTTTTTGACCTTCAATGTCACTTTCCGGACCTTGCCGTTCTTGAATTTCAGTGTCGGGTTCAAGGTGACGTTCACTGGCTTGGTCCCGCCCTCGGTTTCGACCTGGCACGTGATCGTGTGCGGGTCGAAAAACACCTTGTGCTTTTTTGAGGACATCGCGATCTGGACCTGCTTGCGGTTAAGCTTGAGATCAAGGTTACATTTGGCGTCGCCATAGCCCCATTTGAGAGATTTGGTCCCGGCACCTTTTTTGATTTTGGACCGGTTCCAGGTCTTGGAAATCTTGCAGGACAGGTTGCCGTTTGCGGGATCTTTATTGAGCACGGTCCGACACAGATTGCGTTCACAGTTTTCCAAACGCTCTTTTTCATCGGGGTCGGCCTCAAGCGCGAACACAGGCACCGCACTCACAGACATCATCATGATCGCTGCCAGAATGACCGGCACGCTCGCCGCTGCAATGGACCGCTTGAAGAGTCTTGGAGGATTGCCGAGCGTTTTCAGCACTGTTTTGAGTGGACGGATGGGAGTCACCTGATGATCATCCTGTTTATTGCTGGTTGATTCTCTTATTCCGCGCGGTTGAGGTGGTGTTGAGGCAAACCTGGGCGCTACGGGGAAAAGGTGTCGAACGCTGCCATCTGCAAATGTATTGGCCCACTTAAGTGCATGTGATGTCCATTTGGCTTGAAGTGGTGCAGACGTTCATCTAACCAATCCTCAGAACTATTTATCATGGCGGCTAAGGCTCGTTTGGCGCGTGTCTCCACACCGCGACAGCGTTGATATGTCTCGCGGGCTTTCGATAAATGGACGTCTACAGCTACGGGCTCCAAAGGCTCGAGGCGCAATTGCACACCTAGCTGGCAACCAAACAGAACGGAGAACTCCAGACGATGAGCACGGATTTATCGGGCGGCCACCCGGACATGGACTACGCAGAGCATAAGAAAACCTATTCTGTGTTCATTAAAGGCACGCAGATCCTGGTGGTGGTGGTGACGTTAATCCTGGTCGGTATGTACGTCTTCCTGGTCTGAGGTCTTTCGGCTGGGCCGCGCTGTAATCTCACAGCTGGCGCGACGCCTCCCATATAAGCGTAGGTAGCTGGTCGCGTACACGCGGATCGGATCACGCTTCGCATGTGCGACTTTAGGCTCCCGTCTGCCGCCCATAAACCATGCAGTATTAAACCAATGATTGTGGTTTGTGTCTTGGCATTCCGGTGCCTACAGTCCTATACGTGGCGGGAACCTGCTCTATGGCGGGACGCCTGAACGTCATAAACTTCAATCGTCTGCTCCCCTTTCTTTCTGGATACATTGATGGTCACTCTCGCTGTTACGGCTGAACGCCAAGACGAGCCTCGCGTCGCAATTTCACCTGACACCGTCAAAAAGTACGTCGCTGCTGGATGTACCGTGCGGATCGAGAGTGGCGCAGGGATGCGATCGCATTACACGGATGAAGCCTACAAAGCCCAAGGTGCAGAAATCGTCGCAAGTGCCATGGAGGCTGTGACGGGCGCGGATGTTCTGTTGAAAGTCCGCAGACCATCGGTCGATGAGGTCAAGGCCTTGGCGCCGGGTGGGGTGGTTGCAGCGATGGTTGATCCATACGGCGCGGAAAGCGCAATGCAGGAGCTGGCCGACACCAAGGCAACCATTTTTTCCATGGAATTTATGCCGCGGATCACGCGGGCACAATCCATGGATGTGTTGTCCAGTCAGGCCAACCTGGCCGGGTATAAAGCCGTTGTAGACGCTGCAGCGACGTTTCCACAGGCCATGCCAATGATGATGACGGCTGCTGGTACGGTGCCAGCGGCGAAGCTGTTCGTCATGGGGGCCGGTGTTGCAGGGCTTCAGGCGATCGCGACCGCGCGACGCCTTGGCGGTGTTGTTTCGGCTACGGACGTACGGCCGGCTGCAAAAGAACAGGTTGCGTCGCTGGGCGCGAAATTCGTTGCCGTCGAAGATGAAGAATTCGAGCAGGCTCAGACAGAGGCCGGGTATGCCAAGCCAATGTCGGACGCCTACAAGGAAAAGCAGGCCGCGCTTGTTGCCGATCACATCGCCAAGCAGGACATTGTCATCACGACGGCCTTGATTCCGGGGCGCCCTGCCCCTCAGCTTGTCACCAAGGAAATGGTCGGGCGGATGAAACCAGGCTCGGTAATCGTCGACCTTGCAGCCGAGCGTGGCGGAAACTGCGAACTTACCCAGCCTGGTGAAACGATCATTACGGACAACGGCATCAAGATCGTTGGAACGCTGAATTTGCCGGGTGCTGTTTCGGTAAACGCATCAAGCCTTTATGCGAAAAACCTATTGTCGTTCCTCGACTTGATGATCGACAAGGAAAACAAGAAAATCACGATCGACTGGGACGACGAAATCATCAAGGGCACGCTCATCGCCAAGGATGGCGCACTTGTGCACCCGAGCCTGGTCAAAGACGCAGCCTGATTGGGCCAGGTGAAATGAATGCTGGTTAGTTGGTTTGGTGCTGACGTGTTCCAAACTTTTGCTTGAGGACGACTGAATGTTTGATCGCCAGAAATTGCGCGCGCTGTTGGCTCTGACGGCCATTTTCGCGCTCGCACCTGTTCAATCCGCTTTTGCCGCGGGCGGGGGCGACATCGAGCCGTGGGTCTATCAGATCATGGTTTTCGTGATCGCGATCTTCGTTGGCTACTACGTCGTCTGGTCAGTGACCCCGGCGCTGCATACTCCATTGATGTCCGTCACGAACGCTGTCTCATCGGTCATTGTTGTGGGGGCGCTCTTGGCGGTTGGTATTTCGGGTGTCGCATCCGGTTCAACGGCTGCCAAGGTGTTCGGCTTCCTGGCTCTGGTGATGGCTTCCGTCAATATTTTCGGCGGCTTCATGGTCACTTCAAGAATGCTGGCGATGTACAAGAAAAAAGAACCCAAGCCCAAGAAATAGCCGCACGCCCATCTGTCCTCTCCGCCGGGGTGACATTCGTTTTGGTTGCCCCTGACTTTCCTACTTCCGATACCACCACGGTCCTCAGCGCCCGCCGTTAGAAAGAAAATCATGTCTGCCAACGTCGTCGCATTGCTTTATCTGGTCTCAGGCGTCTTGTTCATTCTGGCGCTGCGGGGGCTATCCCATCCCGAGACTTCGCGTCAGGGCAACATGTACGGCATGATCGGCATGGCCATCGCCGTCATTACCACCATGACGCAGATGCAGGCGATCGGCGATCCGCGCACGTTGGGGATCATTGCGCTTGGTCTGGGTGTTGGCGGGGTCATTGGCGCCGTGATTGCGAAACGCATTCCCATGACGGCGATGCCCGAACTGGTTGCCGCGTTTCACTCGCTCGTGGGTCTTGCAGCTGTGTTTGTGGCTGCTGGTGCGCTCTACGCGCCTGATGCGTTCGGAATTTTGAACGTCTCAGGAGATTCGACCAGCGGTGTGAAAGCGGCCAGCTTGTTTGAGATGGCGTTGGGCGCTGCGATCGGTGCCATCACGTTTACAGGCTCTGTCATTGCGTTTGCCAAATTGTCGGGCAAGATGTCTGGCTCGCCGATCATTCTGCCAATGCGGCACCTGATCAACATTGCACTGTTCGGTGCGATTGTTGTCCTGATCGCGATGTTCATGTTTTCCGGCGGCAACACGACGATGTTCTGGTTGATCACCATCCTCGCACTCGTCTTCGGCGTGTTGATCATCATCCCCATCGGCGGCGCCGATATGCCAGTCGTCGTTTCGATGTTGAACTCTTATTCAGGGTGGGCTGCTGCCGGTATCGGCTTCACGCTCGGCAACATCGCGCTGATCATCACCGGTGCGCTGGTGGGCTCATCGGGTGCGATTTTGTCCTACATCATGTGTAAGGGCATGAACCGGTCGTTTATCTCGGTCATTCTGGGCGGTTTCGGTGGTGAGACCGCAGGTCCTGCTGCTGGCGCTGAAGCGCGTCCGGTCAAACTGGGTTCGTCTGAAGATGCCGGCTACATCCTGAAAAATGCTCAGAAGGTGATTATCGTTCCAGGTTACGGCATGGCCGTGGCTCAGGCGCAGCACGCTCTGCGCGAGATGGCCGATGCGCTGAAGGAAGAGGGTGTTGAGGTCAAATATGCAATCCACCCGGTTGCCGGGCGTATGCCGGGCCACATGAACGTTCTGCTGGCTGAGGCGAACGTGCCCTATGACGAAGTGTTTGAACTCGAAGACGTCAACTCTGAGTTCCAGCAAGCTGATGTGGCCTACGTTATTGGCGCCAACGACGTGACCAACCCAGCAGCTGAAGACGATCCAGCTTCGCCGATTTACGGCATGCCGGTTCTGCAGGTTTGGAAGGCTGGAACTGTGATGTTCAACAAACGGTCGCTGGCATCAGGTTATGCGGGTATCGACAACACGTTGTTCTACAAAGACAACACTATGATGTTGCTCGGCGATGCCAAGAAAATGACAGAGCAGATCGTCAAATCCATCGCCGATTGATGCTCTGGTGCACGGCGGATTTGTAAATCCGTGTAAATCGCCCGCCGATGGTTGTCATCGGCGGGCTTTTTGTTTTCCCTTAAACATGGTGGGGCTTCCTGCCCGGTGTTCTCTAACGCGAGGCCTCAACTCATCGAGCGTCACGCTTTGGAAGACGTCGGCGTGCTGAAGCCCTTTGAGAGAACCTGTACAATTGTTTTTGGCGGTCGAGCGGGGGATGTTTTGGCACCCTTAAAAACGACTTTGAGGGGCCGTCTGGCATTGGGCGGAGCCGTCACCGTTCTGGTGATGACGATCGGCTACGGCGCGATCGCTGCTTATCTCTTTTCAAACCAGAAGGCCTTCATTTTTCAAACACCTGGCTCAACGGCCGGTGTGGCTGACATACACGCTGCGATGCCCGGCAGTCAAAACGTGACGATCACAACGACTGACGGCGAGAGACTGTCCGCCTGGTACCGGCCACCATCCATCGACGGGCAGCCTGTCTTCTTGTTTTTCCATGGAAACATCGGCGGGTTGGATTATGCACGCAACCGATGGGAACGGGTGTTCGATAGGGGTGCGGGGGCTTTGGCGTTTTCATTTCGTGGCTATCCAGGCTCTACCGGTGCACCCAGTGAGGCCGGTCTCTATGAGGATGCGCGCGCTGCTTATCGCTGGCTTCGTGATCGACATGGCTCGGACACCATCGTTCTGCATGGTCTGTCGCTTGGCACTGGGCCGGCGGCAAAGCTTGCAACCGAAGTGGATGGGCATGCGCTGATCCTCGAAGCTGGTTACACAGCGGTGTCCGATCTGGCTGCTGAACGGTATTTCTGGCTGCCGGTGCATGCCTTGCTCACCGATCCATTTGAGACGCGAGAGATCGTTTCAAAAGTACGCATGCCTGTCATGATCGCGCATGGAACGCGTGACAGCATTATTCCTTTCGCACATGCGAAACGGCTGTTTGCTCTTGCGCGTGAGCCAAAAGTGTTTGTCGAAATCGCCAATGGTGATCATTCCACGTTGGTTCGGGATGGCCTTTATGGCCATGTCTGGAAGTTTCTAGACGGGCTTAAACCCTGAAAACAATCAGATATCCTGCGTTTTCGCGTCTCGTTTGAGCATTCACCAGAGTGTGAGTGTCAATTTGTAAAATCGGCTTTTGATCACAGCCGTATAGGATAACGTTAGGGTTTGAATGCACAGTGGCAAACATCACTGAGGGGTTCTGCATGGCGCGCATGGTCAACACCGACAGTTTGGAAACGGTTCAATTCTCCGTCTGGTCGTCGTGTTGTCGACGCGTCGTTGTGATTTTCGGGCTCGTAATTGCCTTATTTTGGGCCAAGCCCGTCGAAGCGCGCGTCACAATCGCTGAAATCGCGGGAATGCCGGTAAACTGTACGGACTTTCGTGGCCGCGCGGTGGTGAATATGTCCATCAGCCGGCTGGGCGATGTGGGGTTCGCGCGAGTTATCAATACCGTGCCGTATATCCTGGTGGACCCTGAGATCATGCGGACATTGCCCAAAAAGCTACAGCTCTTCTTCTATTCTCATGAGTGCGCACATCACGTTCTTGGCCACTGGTTCAATCCGACGCGTGAAAGCGAGCGGGAAGCGGACTGTTGGGCGGTTCAAAAGCACCGGGACAATGGCGATTTCAGCCGCCAGGATGTTGTGAACTTCGCGCCTTGGCTCAGAAAGAGCAGGGGATCGAGCTGGGGTCACTTGCCGGGGCCGGAGCGTGCCGCCTATCTTCTGGCATGCTTCGACAAGACGTGAAGCCAGGCTCGCCAAGTCCGCCTAGCTTGAAACGCGTTCCTGGCTTTTGGAGCAACTTGCTGCCGTGCTTGGTTGCTCTGCATGATATTGATTTTGGGCTGCGATGACCGGCAATTCTGCAAAAACAGCGCGTCAGTCGCAGTTCGAGCGTGAGGGTGTTGCCATCGTCGAGCACGCGCTCACGGACGACGAATTGGTTGCGTTGGATCGTCTCGTTCCGAAGTGTAACGACCGTGAAGCCGGATTTCACGTGGGCTCAGACGTACTTGATCACATCAGTCGTCATGCTGCCCTGTCGTCGCTTGCCGCGGAGTTTTGTCCAGCTCCTAGTGATGCGCAGTCCATGAGACTGCTTCGTGTGATTTTTTTTGACAAGCATGAGGGTGTCAACTGGTTTGTGCCATGGCACCAGGATCAGGTTCGCGAGCCGCTGGAGCCTGCGGGCATGGGCGCGCAGAGATCCGCAACTAGCGGTGATACGGGTGCCGTCTACAGCGCTGCGGGCGTGCGCTGTAAGACTCAGACGCCGCTGCATCTACTCAATAAAATTGTGACACTGCGTGTTCACCTGGATGATTGCACTGAGGACGATGGACCTATTGAGGTCGTCCCGGGGTCCCACAGGCATGGCGTCATGCGGTCAGCACAGATATTGGATGTTGTCGCGAAAAGAACACCGCAACTTTGCCTTACGGTACGCGGCGATATTCTGGTGATGCGGCCGTTGCTTGTTCACCGTTCGCAACGCGCAAGGCGCCCCAGCCGACGGCGTGTGCTGCATTTGGAATATCTGCCTGAGACTGTTTTCGGTTTGCCTGTAAGCCCAACCGAACTGCTGCAATAATGACCTGCTGAGGTCACTTTAAGGGTAATCAAATGCTAGCCGCAGCTGTGATCATCGCCTTGCTTCTGGTTGCTGGGTGGGTTTTTGCTCCGAGCATTGAGCGCGCCTTGATGTATCTGCCTGACCCGACCTATGTGAGCCCTGCTGATGCGGATCTGACCGACGTCGAAGAGCTTCGGCTTGCCACGTCCGATGGTGAAACGGTGATTGCGTGGTATGCGCGCGCACGACCGGGCGAGCCGACGCTGCTTTACTTTCACGGCAACGCTGGAACGCTCGCCGACCGAAATGAGCGGATTTCAAAACATCAAGAAGCTGGTCGCGGTGTGTTCATCATGAGCTACCGGGGTTACAGCGGATCGACAGGCAAGCCATCGGAACCCCGCAACGTTGCCGATGCCAAGCTGGCCTACGACACGCTGAGATCAAAGGGTGTCGCGGCGGAGGACGTGATCCTTTACGGCGAATCCATTGGCAGTGGCGTGGCTGTTCAAGTGGCCGCCGAAAAGGACGTTGGTGGTATTGTCCTTGATGCGCCCTATACGTCCATCGTCGATGTCGCTGAAATCTGCTATCCTCGACTGCCAGTGCGGGCCCTCATGCGCGATCGGTATGAGACCCTCGAGCGGCACCTGCCACGCGTATCTGCGCCCGTGTTCGTGATCCATGGGGAGGCGGATCAGGTCATACCTGTGGAGATGGGGCGAAAAATCGCGGCTCAAGCGCCTGCGGGCGGCACGATTGTCACCTTTCCCGAAGCTGGGCACACGGACCATTATCTGTATGGGTCTTTTGAAGCGGTCGAGGAGTGGATTTCGAGACTGCGGCAGGCTGGCGGTTCTTCGACACCATTACGCGGTGCATTTGACCAGGACGCCAAACAGGAAAAAGCCGCAGGCTGATCTGGGATCGGGCCAACGGCTTTTTTGATTTTCGGAATTGGTCCTGCGCCCATTGTCGGCGCAACGGCCGAGAGCTTCGTAAGACGACTTAACGGCCTGGACGGGCCGGTTTGCCTGGGACCAGGCCTTCGCGCTGCAAGCGCTTGCGAGCGAGCTTGCGGGCGCGGCGAACGGCTTCTGCCTTTTCGCGGGCTCTCTTTTCAGACGGTTTTTCATAGTAGTTCCGCAGCTTCATTTCGCGGAATACGCCTTCGCGCTGCATCTTTTTCTTGAGCGCTTTAAGGGCTTGATCGACGTTGTTGTCTCGAACGAGGACTTGCACGCGGGTCCTTTCCTTCAGCCGGGGCCATCCCTCATTGCTCGGGCGGCCGGGATTTCAATGGGTTATTCAGCTGCAGCTAAAACACAAAGGCCCGGACAATGCCGAGCCGCCAAAACCATCAGCTGATTTGGTGCCGGTATATCAAACACACCGAGCAGTGTCCATAACGGCGTCGCGATTGCCGTTGTTGTTGGACCTGCCGGTTACAAACGCCGGCTATTGCTTTGGTTCAGGCAGATGCAACTGTGTGACATGCCCCATTTTTCGGCCGGGACGAGCTTCATTTTTCCCATAATTGTGTACGCTTGCTCCGGGTTGACTCATGTAGGGCCCGACATCGGTGATAGCGTGGCCGATGAGGTTTGTCATGGTCGCATCGGCCGTACGCTGCGTGTTGCCCAGCGGCAGCCCCGTGATGGCACGAATGTGGTTGTCGAAATGGCTGATGGCGCAGGCTTCCAGCGTCCAGTGGCCTGAATTGTGGACGCGCGGGGCGATTTCGTTGACCAACAGCCTGGATGGGGTTGCCCCCGTCGAAGCGATTATAAAAAGCTCCACGGTTAGAACGCCAATGTAATCGAGTGCTTCAGCGATTTCCTTTGCAATCTGCCGCGCACTGTCGAGGATGGGTTCGGGGAGCCCCGATGGTACGGTCGAGGTGTGCAGGATGCCATCACGGTGGATGTTCAACGGGCAATCGTAGGTGACGAAGCTGCCGTCCGCCGCGCGGGCGCAAATGACGGATATTTCACAGTCAAACGGGACAACGGCTTCGAGGATGGCGGGTGCGCCTCCGATGGCCTCCAAGGCCCAATCGGCTCCGTCCGCCGACATAATGCGGGACTGCCCTTTCCCATCATATCCAAATCGACATGTCTTCAAGATCCCGGGCGTACCAATCGTCGTGAGGGCGGCCTTGAGATCCGTGCCGCTGTCGATCTGGGCAAATGCTGGAACGGCAATCGCCAAGCCGTCGATGAAGCGTTTTTCGATGATGCGGTCTTGGGCCACTTCCAGCGCGCGTGGGCTCGGGCGAACCGGAGCGCCCGTCAGGGCAGCCGCGGCGGCTCCAAGTGGCACGTTCTCGAATTCGTATGTGACGACGTCGACGGCCTGGGCGAACGCGGTCATGCGTCCGAGGTTCTCGTAAGGCGCGATGGTTGTTTCACTGGCGACGTCAAAGGCTGGCCCTGATACGTCGGCGTAGATGTGTGTTCGATAGCCCAGTTTGGCAGCTGCGATCGCCAGCATCCGACCCAGTTGCCCGCTGCCGAGAATGCCGATGGTAGCGCCGGGTTTAAGCGGTGGGAAAACGTCTTTCATCCGGGCGGGCTGCCTTAGGCTTGATGGGGCTTTATCGGGCTTTGTTTAGCTTCGTGTTCAGGCTTCAACGGGACTGTCGGCGACGGCGGCACTTCGTTTCGCGCGCCAAGCTTCAACGCGAAGTGCGAGATCGGGGTCGTTCAAAGCCAGAACCTGGGCTGCCAGGAGGGCGGCGTTCGTTGCGCCTGCCTCGCCGATGGCCAAGGTGCCAACGGGGACGCCTGCCGGCATCTGCACGATTGAATAGAGGCTATCGACGCCCGAGAGCGCCTTGCTGGAGATGGGGACGCCGAAGACCGGGAGGGTTGTCAGGCTTGCGACCATGCCTGGGAGATGGGCTGCTCCGCCTGCACCTGCAATCAAGACCTTTATGCCGCGTTCGCGCGCCGTCTTTGCGTATTCCACCATTCGGTCTGGCGTACGATGGGCTGATACAATGCGGCTCTCGAAGGCGACACCGAGCGTTTCCAGTGTATCGGCGGCGTTCTTCATGGTCGGCCAATCCGACTGGCTGCCCATGATGACCCCGACCAGTGCTGGCTTCATAGGGCGCTGTTCGCTCATCCAGGTCCCACCTGTGTTCGCCACCTAGCCGATTTTCAGCGGTGGTGGACGTTTCGAGGTTTGTGCCGGCTGCAATGCACGTCAGACGTGCCGCGCTCCGGCGCTGCTGTTCCAAACCAACCCAAAGGTGAAATTGGAAAGGCGGGCTTTTACCTGAGCCGCAGCCTGTGCGCAAGTTTCAGGACGCCATCGCGCCATGGTTTGCAGCCCTGCTTTTCAGGCGTGTTGCTCCACCGAACTTTCGGTTCTGGGAGCTGTGCGCTGTAATTTGGGTCGTGTTGTTGCTGTTTATCCCTGCCTCATGCGCAGCCATTGGATGATCCCTGGTGCCGTCACTGGTTGGCTTCCAACGAGACAAACTGTTTACGCTCGCGCCGAACATGATCTAGGCTGTGGGTTAGATCGGCTATCATCTCGTCTGCGCATCTCCACGCACATGCTTTGACCTGTCGGCTCATTCCTGGCGACGGGATTTATGAGCCTGTTTCATATGGTCCGCAAAAGGAGATCATTTCATGCGTGTCGAAGATCTGTTGAAGGCCAAAGGCTCCAAGGTTCATATCATTGATCCAGATGCCATCGTCCCATCGGCTGCGGCGGAACTGGCCAACGCCAACGTGGGTGCTCTGGTCGTTTCGCGGGATGGCAAAAAAATCGACGGAATACTGTCAGAGCGCGATATCGTTCGCGGGTATGCCAAGCATGGAGGCGATGTTTCGCATCTCCATGTCTCTGATCTCATGACGGGGGCAGTGATTACCTGCGGCGCGTCAGATCAGGTTTCGGCTGTTGCCCAGGTGATGACGTCAAGGCGGATCAGGCACCTGCCGGTCTGTGCCGGTGATAACCTGATGGGCATGGTCTCTATCGGGGATGTGCTCAAGAGCCGGATCGATGAGGTGCAGCTTGAAGCCAACGTTTTGCGCGATGTGGCTTTGGCCGGGCGCTGAAATCCATAGCGAGACAGTTGGTAGTCGAATTGGCAAACCTAAGTCTGAAAGGTCTTATGGTTTGCTGACGATGCCTGAGCTTTGACGCGGAGTTGTTCAACGCCTTTCGTGTTGGAAAACTCCGCGACGTCTCAGCATCTACTGTTTCGGCAAAAGCGCCTCGATGGTCTCAAGGGTGTCTGCGTCTTCGGCTGGTTTGTCCCAGCGGATGCGAGCGATGCGTGGAAAGCGCATCGCGATCCCCGACTTGTGCCGTGGTGAGGGCTGGACGGCGTCGAATGCAATTTCTAAAACGAGGCGCGGTTCAACGGCGCGAACAGGCCCAAACCGGTCCGTTGTGTTTTCACGGATAAACTTGTCGAGCTTGCCAAGTTCGGCATCGGTAAACCCGGAGTACGCTTTGCCGACGGGCACGAGTTCACCCAGCGCGGGGTCCTCGGGGGTTCCGTCTTTCCAAACGCCGAAGGTGTAGTCTGAGTAAAATGACGAGCGTTTTCCCGAACCGCGCTGGGCATACATCATCACGCAATCGATCGTGAGGGGTGCGCGCTTCCACTTCCACCAGTAGCCTTTGGGGCGACCGGCAATGTAGGGGCTTTGCTTCTGCTTAAGCATCAGGCCTTCGATTTCATCAGCCCTGGTCGTTTCCCAGATCGACTGGAGATGTTCGAAATCGTCAAAGCTGACGAAGCTGCTGAGGTCTGTCCTCGGTGGGCTATGTGTCTCAATCCATTCTTCAAGTTGCGTGCGGCGTTCAACGAGCGAGAGACCGCGCAGGTCATCTGGTCCGCTCAGCAGCAGGTCGTAGAGGCGGACGTGGGCTGGATAATCGCGCTGCATGCGTGCTGAGACGGCTTTGCGGTTCAGGCGCTGCTGGAGATCGTTGAAGGGTGCGATGACCCCGTCCCGGACAATGAGGAGCTCTCCATCAGCGACGCAATCGAGTCCTGTGAAGGCTGATGCGATTTCGGGAAAGCTGTGGGTGATCTCATCGCCGGTGCGTGAATAGATCCGCACTTCGGTGGGTTTGGCGGCGACCTGGACACGAATGCCGTCCCATTTCCATTCCGCCACGATGTCTTGGGGTTCAAGATTGGGCCAGTCCTGATCCTCAATCGGATGGGCCAGCATCAAAGGTCTGAAAACCGGCTTCAGGCCGGGGTCGGGGCGTGGCCCCTCTCCGGCCAGCCATGCGAACAGTTCTTCAAATGGTGGGCTGACGGCATGCCAGACTTCTTCGATGTCGTTGATGTCGGTCTCGAACCCGTTGGCAAGAGATTGCTTTGCAAGTCGTGCGGACACGCCGACGCGCGGTGCGCCACCCAGCAATTTGAGAAGCGCAAAACGGCCCGATGTGTCGAGCTGGTCGAGCATGTTCTTCAACAGAGGCGCATGCGCGTTCGGTGATGTCGTCTGGAAGGTCTCAACCACGTCGTTCAAGCTTGGCGGGGATCGCGTCCCTTCGTGCTCCGGCCAGAGCAGGGAGACGGTTTCTGCGGTGTCGCCAACATAATCGCGCGACATCTTATAGAGCTCAGGGTCAATGATGTCGGTGAGGATATCGCCTAGAACGCGGCGGAGAGGGAAGCGGATTGGCAGCCCGCCGGTCAGGGCGGCAAGGGCCCAGCCTCGGTCCGGATCGGGCGTTGTCGCAAAGTAATCCCCCAGCAGCGCAAGCTTTCGGTTGCGGCTTTGCGTGTAGACAAGATTGTCGAGGAGTTGGGCGAAACGCTGCATCTGTCGCTATTCCGCTTCTTCGTCGCGGCCGACCAGGGCGAGTGCGCGGGCCGGGCGGCCGGATTTGCGCAAGTGGTGGACGAGGGCGTCTTCGCGACCGTGGGTGACCCAGACTTCTCCTGCTGCGGTCTCGTCGATCGTGCGGATCAGTTCCGGCCAATCTACGTGGTCTGAGACGATGAGCGGCAGTTCGACGCCACGCTGACGGGCGCGCCCGCGAACACGCATCCAACCGGACGCAAAGCAGGCGACGTAGTCTGAAAATCGGCGGGACCATTTGTCGGCTATGGCCGATGGCGGACACAGCACGAGCTTGCCTTCGAACTCTTGCGCCTTGCGGGGACCTTTGCCTTTTTCGGTTGCGACCGGGCGAATCTCGCCAAAGTCGTAACCGTAGCTTTCGTACAGCTCAGTGAGTTTCACGAGCGCGCCATGCAGGTAGATGGGCGCGTCATAGCCGTGCTGGCGGATGAGCGCGAGCATGCGCTGGCATTTGCCCAGGCCATAGACGCCCAGCAGGTGGAAGCGGTCGGGCTGGTCATTGAGGGAGGCAACGAGTTTGCCGGCTTCGTCGATCGCGCGTTCGTGTTTGAAAACCGGCAGGCCGAATGTTGCTTCGGTGACGAAGACATCGCACGGGACGACTTCGAAGGGGGCGCACGTCGGATCGGCTTCGCGCTTGTAGTCTCCGGAGACCACGACGCGTGTGGCTTCAAATTCGAGAATGATCTGAGCGGATCCCAGGATGTGACCAGCGGGCGCAAGCCGGATTGAGACGTCGCCCAGTTTGATGGGTTCGTGATAGCCGAGGGTCTGGAAACTACCGGCGCAGGTTTGTCCGTATCGGACGTGCATGATGTCCCGCGTTTTGGCGGTGGTCAGGACGGCATCGTGGCCTGAGCGTGCGTGATCGGCGTGGCCGTGGGTGATGATGGCCCTGGCAACCGGGCTGACCGGGTCAATATACGCCTCGGCAGGGGCGCAGTAGAGCCCTTTGGGTGTCGGGTAGAGCCAGCGTTCCGCGTGGGCGCCGCGAACCGATTTTTCAGGTGCCGGTGGTTCTGCATTCGCGGTGACGTGTTCAGTTCGCGCGCCGAGACCGGCATCATGGTCAAAGTCTTCGAACAATGAAGGTTGCGCGGGATCGCTTCGCGCCATGGCTGTTTTTTCCTGCACGGACCAGTTGTCGGAGCCCTCAAGGCTAGCATATCGCCCGACCTGTTGGCGCGCGGGTTGGCGCATGGCTAGGGACCTTGCCGCCGTGGCAGCGGTTTCGGCCGATGACGGGTCAGGCAATAATATCCGGGGTCAGCCGGTCTTCGATCGAGGTGATCCGATCCTTCAGTGCCAGTTTCTGCTTTTTTAGCCGCTTGATATGCAACTGATCAGCAGCACCGGCGGTTTCCAATCCCACGATTTCTTCGTCGAGGGATCTATGTGCTTCGCGCACTTGCAGTAGTTCCTCTCGAAGTTCCGTTTCGTTTTCCGCCTGCATGGGTTCTGGAATTCACCGTTTCTATGCCGTCTGTGCTTGCTGCCGTGTGTGCTTGCCGCCCGGGGGGGCTATTGGGATCGCGGCGCCGCCATATTGTCCCGTTTGCGCTAATTGGCAAGTCGGTAGCGGTTTCGGATACACCGCTGACCGCCAGCTCACCTGTGTGTAATTGGGTTGCCCGGCAATGATTGGTTAACATATTTGATGGGGAGAGGCTGTCGGAGATCGCTTTCACGTTCACCGGGTCGTGGACAGAGTGTCGCTAATCTGTCACCTTTCGTTGTGTCGATAACCTGTCACGGAGGACGCGATGTCTCTTGAAGGTCACCTCACCGAGCTCTCGGAAAAGCATAAAAACCTTGAAAAACAAATCTCTCAGGAGTTGGCCAGACCGGCCTCGGACGATGTGAACATTCGACGACTGAAACACGAAAAGCTGAAAATCAAAGAAGAAATAGAACGATTACGGGATGCAACGCGCCACTGACGCGTCGCATAGCTTTCCGCCTGCGGCCTTTGCATTTCGGGAGGTCGAATGGGGCTGACATAGCATTGAAACGCTTGATCGAACGGGGGGCAGCAGCCTCCCGTTTTTTGTTTTTTGCCGGGCTGTGGGTCGCCCGTTTTCGGATGCGATTATTCGAGGGTCTTGCGCAATTGGATATTTGGGTTGCGCGAAGTCTCCTGAGGGGCTGGCGGGACGATTTCAAGTTCTGGTGCGCCTGCTGCCGCATCGGCCAGGCCTGGCAGCTCCGGGATGAGAGTGGCAGTCTGAGCTTCCTCAATGCGCTGTATTGCAGCATCGAGCCTTTTGCGGCTGGCGGCCAACATCTGCTTATCAAGTTTGCCGTCCTGATACGCTTTGAGAACCTTGTAGATAACCGGATAAAGCTCGCTTGCGTCCCGGCTGATCAGGACGATATCGGATCCGGCGTTGAGTGCATCCACAGCGGCTTTTCCCATGCCGCCACGGCGTTTGCGGATCGCGCCCATGTAGAAATCATCGGTGATGACGAGGCCGTCGAAGCCCCATTGTTCCCTGAGAATGCCTGATATCGCGGCTTTCGAGGTGGAGGCTGGGTATTTGGCATCGACCTCTGACAGAAGCGGGTGCCCGACCATGATCGCGGCATCCGTTTGCGACAGCACATGGCGAAACGGTCGCCAATCCTGTTCGGCCAGGGCTTCGGTTTGTTTTGTGAGTTTCGCGCCACGGATGTGCGTATCGGCTGGGACTTCCGCCAAGCCTGGAAAATGTTTGAGTGTGCATAGGACGCCGTGGGCGATCAGGGCTGCACAGTAGTCTGTCGCGACTTCGCCGATCGTGTCGGGATCAGCGGAAATCGCCCGCCTGCGGAGGACCGTGTAGCGGTCGCGTTTGAGACGCCTGTTGGGGCGCAGGTCCACCACAGGGGAAAAGTTGATGTTTACGCCCAGGATTGCAAGCGCTTTCGCCTTCTCAATTGAGAAGGTCTGAACTGTTTTATCGCGCGAGCCGCTCATGGCGACGGCCGGGCTGCCGATGAGATTTTGCAGGCTGATGGGTCGTGGCAGCGGGGGCGACAGTCTAGAGACCAGTCCGCCTTCCTGATCAACGGCAACCCAGAGCGGGCGGGGCAACTTGGCTTTGGCCAATTCGCGGAGTTCAGCGATGTGCTGCTGCAGGGTGTCGGGTGTCTTGAAAGCCCGCGCGTTGTGGTCGGTCACGAAGATCCCGCCGAGCGCGCCGCGCTCCATCAGCGGGCGGAGCTGCCACAGCGCATGGTAGCCGAACATGAGATGTTGGCCGATGGCCTGTAGGTCTTGTTCTGGTGCGTTGAGGACGTACTGGCGTTGCTGACTGAGGGTTTTTGCGACGGCCGGCGGAGCAATCGTTGTGGCGGCGGCGGCAAGTGTCGCGAGGACCACAAAGACTGCCGCGCTTGTGGGGGGACACGTGGAAGCGTCCCGGACGTTGCAGCGTTTTATGGGCGCTGTGGTGGGGCGCATAATCAAGCGTGGGCCTCGTGATCCGCTTTTTTTTTGACGTAGACGAAGTACGCACGGACGAACTGGACATAGACGTACCGGCACTGAGACGGCCACACGCGTTATAGCGCCATCCGCCATTAAACGATCAGCACAGGCAACGCTTTCTGAGCGCGCCTGTCACGTTTAATTACATTGATCATCCACAGCCCTGCGCGATTTGGCGCTCTCAGGCAGAAACGATTATCAGTGTGCGTTCCACTTATCCGGTCATTTCCCGGAGCTTGAATTTCTGGATCTTGCCTGTCGATGTTTTCGGGATTTCGGTGAAAATGACGTGGCGGGGGCATTTAAACTTGGCCAAATGCTCCTTGCACCAAGTAATGATGTCGTCTTCGGTTGCCTCGCTGCCGGGACGTAATTCCACGAAGGCGCAAGGTGTTTCGCCCCATTTGTCGTCCTGCTTCGCGACGACTGCGCACGATGCCACCGCTGGGTGCTTATAGATCGTGTCCTCGACCTCAATGGATGAAATGTTCTCGCCACCTGAAATGATGATGTCCTTGGAACGGTCTTTGAGTTGGATGTAGCCATCGGGATGAAGTACCCCGAGGTCACCTGAATGGAACCAGCCGCCAGCGAAGGCATCGTCCGTGGCTTTGGGGTTTTTCAGATAGCCTTTCATGACGATGTTGCCTTTGAACATGACCTCGCCCAACGTTTCACCGTCGGCTGGGACCTGTTCCATGGTTTCGGGGTCCAGGATGGTCAATGCCTCCAAGGCTGGATAGCGGACACCCTGGCGGATTTTCTTGGACGTCTGGTCGTCTGTTGGAAGATCGTTCCAGGACGCGTGCCATTCATTCAGGACGGCGGGACCATAGGTTTCGGTTAGGCCATACAGGTGCGTTAGCTGGAAACCGGCTGCGGTCATAGCGGCAAGAACGGCTGCTGGCGGTGGGGCAGCAGCATGGTTGAATGCGACGGTGTGTGTGATCTCGCGTTTTTCATCCTCGCTCGCATTCAGCAAGGTCGACATTACAATCGGGGCACCTGAAAGGTGGGTCACTTTGTGGTCGACGATGGCGTCATACATGGCCTTCGCACGCACCCACCTCAGGCAAACGTGTGTGCCAGCATTGACCGATAGGGACCATGGAAAGCACCAGCCGTTGCAATGGAACATCGGCAGCGTCCAGAGGTAGACAGGGTGCTTGCCCATGCCGGTTGCGATGGTGTTGGAATAGCACATCAGGGCCGCGCCGCGGTGGTGGTAGACGACGCCTTTGGGGTTGCCTGTCGTGCCGGATGTGTAGTTGAGGGCGATTGCCTCCCATTCATCTTCAGGCATGCGCCACTGGAAGTCTGCGTCTCCGCTGTCGACGAAGGCGTCGTAGTCTTCGTAGGAGATGGGCTCGGGCTGTTGAGGGAATTCGGGGTCGTTATAATCGATCAGAAACGGTTTCACCTTGGCAAGGCGGAGCGCTTCGCGGGTCACGTCAGCAAATTCACGGTCGACGATCAAAACCTTCGTTTCTGCGTGATCGAGTTGAAACGCAATGATTTGCGCATCCAGCCGGGTGTTGATGGAGTGCAAAACCGCGCCTGTCATGGGGACGCCGTAGTGGGCCTCAAGCATGGGCGGGGTGTTTGACAACATCACCGAGACGGTGTCGCCGGGTCCGATGAATTTCGCTGCTAACTTAGAAGCCAACTGCCGTGCGCGGGTGAACAGTTGGCCGTGGGTCAGGCGTTGCTTGCCGTGGATGACGGCGATGTGGTCTGGGTACACCCGGGCCGCGCGCTCAATCAGCGTCAGTGGGGTCAAGGACTGATGATTGGCTGGATTGCGATCGAGATTGGTTTCGAAGGGATTGATCAACATGGGGTCCGGGGTTCTTGAAGCTGATTGTTTCGCAGATGCAAAAAGGCGCTCATTTATGACGCCTGCAGGGGCAAAGGCCAAGTGATACCGATGTGCGGAATTCGTCTGATGCCTCAGATGCCGCTCCAACCGTCCCAGATCAACTTCAACGAAATGATCAGCAGGCAGGCATAAGTCATCCGGTAGAAGGGTTCCTGGGGCACGCGCCGGGTCAGCCAGATGCCGGCGAGGATTGAGACAGGTGCCAGCGGGATCAGGACCGCGGTCGTCAGAAGGTTGCCGGTGGAGAACTGACCGAGTGCAGCATAGGGGATGACTTTAACCAGGTTGACGGTCGTGAAAAAGACAATCGCAGTTGCTGCAAAGACTGCATTGGGCAGTTTTTGGGGCAGCATGTAGACCTGGAACGGTGGTGCGCCGGTGTGGCTGACGAAGCTGGTGAAGCCTGAAACGAGGCCCCAGAAACTCCCCTTTGAGACGCTGCGGCCCTGAGGGATTTGAGCATCAGCGCGCCAGTCGAGCCAATACTTGAGCGAAAAGATCAGTGCCACGATGCCGACGATCAGGCGAACGTGGGATTCGGTGACCCAAGCGGCTGTTGCCCAACCGATGCCGATGCCGACAATGGCGGCGGGCAGCATAATTTTCAGATTTTCCGCATCGAATTCGCGGCGATAGGCCGTGGTGCCGACCAGGTCCATCGCAATGAGGATCGGCAGCATGATCCCGGCTGCCTGGATGGGCGAGATCGCAAGCGCCATGATGGGGACGGCCAGACCGCCCAAACCCGCCATGAACCCGCCCTTTGCCAGGCCGGTGAGAATGATCGCGGGTATGGCGAGAGCATAAAAGAAGGGATCATCAATCATTGCCTGCAACGCATCCCATGGTGACGCAGGCCAAGACAAGCGCTCGTTGCCGCGGCGGATTAGCCGAAACGATTAGGCTGGTGCGCATCAACCGTTCTGGCCAATGGGTCCGTCGGCTGTCAAAACTGATGGCAATCATGACTTAAAAAAAGTCTTCCAGGGAGATTGCACCATGTCGGCAGATGTCAGCGCACACAGCAACACGGGGTCGGAGACCAGCCGCTATGCTGACGTCTACGGGTCGTGGCAGGCCGACCCTGAGGCATTCTGGGCCAAATGCGCTCTTGAAATTGACTGGTTCAAGCCCTGGGATAAGGTGCTCGACGTTTACGGTGGCCAGTATGGCCGCTGGTTTGCCGGTGCCACTTGCAATACGGCATATAATTGTTTGGACCGTCACGTTGAAGCGCGTGGTGATCAGCCGGCCCTTATCCACGACAGCGCCGTGACCGGGACAGTCCGGACGTATACCTACCGTGAGTTGACGCATGAGGTTGCGACACTGGCGGGCGTGCTTGTCGATCTCGGCGTCACCAAGGGCGACCGTGTGATCATTTATATGCCGATGATCGCCGAAGCTGTCATTGGGATGCTGGCGTGTGCGCGCATCGGTGCGATCCATTCGGTTGTGTTTGGCGGCTTTGCCTCCAGTGAGTTGGCAACCCGGATTGATGACGCAAAGCCGGCGGCGATCCTGTCTGCCTCTTGCGGGATCGAAGGCAAGCGGGTGGTGGCCTATAAGCCGCTGCTCGATCATGCCATCGAATTGGCAATCCACAAGCCGCACAGCTGCGTCGTCCTTCAGCGCCCTCAGGCCGAAGCTGTTCTGATGCCCGAGCGTGATCACGATTGGGGTGCTGTGGTTGAGATTGCGAAGTCTGCGGGTCGCACTGTGCCTTGCGTGGCCATGGCCGCCAGCGATCCGCTTTATATTCTTTATACGTCTGGTACGACGGGGGCACCGAAGGGCGTCGTGCGCGACACCGGCGGGCATATGGTGGCGCTGAAGTGGTCGATGTCGGCGATTTACGACATCAAGCCAGGTGAAGTTTTTTGGGCGGCGTCCGATGTCGGGTGGGTGGTTGGCCACTCTTACATTTGTTATGCGCCGCTGCTGCATGGCGCGACCACGATCGTCTATGAAGGAAAGCCTGTGGGGACGCCCGATGCCGGGGCCTTTTGGCGGGTTATTGAGCAGCACAACGTCGTGTCGCTTTTCACCGCGCCGACGGCGTTCCGGGCGATCAAGAAGGAAGATCCCGAGGGAGCGTTGATCAAAAACTACGACCTATCAAAGCTTCGGACACTGTTTCTGGCGGGCGAGCGGGCGGACCCTGATACTATTAAGTGGGCTGAATCTAAATTGGGCGTGCCGGTCATTGATCACTGGTGGCAGACGGAAACCGGGTGGGCGATTGCGGGAAATCCGGTTGGGCTTGGCATGCTGCCGATCAAGCACGGGTCGCCGACGGTTCCGATGCCTGGCTATCAGCTTGATGTGCTCGACGATGCGGGCAAGCCTGTTGAACCAGGTGTGCAGGGAACGCTGGCGATCAAACTGCCACTGCCACCGTCGTGTCTGCCGACGCTATGGAACAACGATGCGCGTTTTCGGGCGAGCTATTTGGCCGAATTTCCAGGCTATTACACGACATCGGATGCTGGGTATCGCGATGCCGACGGCTATGTGTTCGTCATGGCAAGGACGGATGATGTGATCAATGTGGCCGGGCACCGACTGTCTACCGGACAGATGGAAGAGGTGGTCGCGCAACATGCCGATGTCGCCGAGTGTGCCGTGATCGGGGTTCAGGATACCCTGAAGGGGCAGTTGCCGGCTGGGTTTGTGGTCTTGAATGCGGGTGTTGAGCGGGAAAATCAGGTCATTGAAGCTGAGATCGTGAAGCTTGTGCGCGAGGTTATTGGGCCGGTTGCAGCTTTCAAGACGGTCATGGTTGTGGACCGTCTGCCGAAGACGCGGTCGGGTAAGATTCTGCGCGGCACCATGCGCAAGATTGCAGACAACGAAGATTGGACGCCGCCTGCCACCATCGATGACCCCGCAATACTCGATGAGATCAAAACGGCGCTTGGCAGGCACGGGCTGGCACACGCGCGGTAATGATAGGGTTTCATCTGAAGTGAACACGGTCTAAAGCGTGGTCAACGCGACGGCACATCTGGACCAGCAATGACATGGATTGCTGTGGGCATGCCGCCTGAACCACTGAAGGACCGGTTACATGTTGCTCTCGAAACGGGTCGCGCTGGTTACGGGTGGTGCAGCGGGGATTGGGCGCGCGATCGTCGAGCGCATGGCGCTTGAAGGTGCTCAGGTTGTCGTGGTGGATCTGAACGATGAAGCCGGGCGTGAAACGGTTTCTGCGGTGGAAGGGCTTGGCCGAGAAGCGGTCTACCGCTCCGCGAACATCTCAGAACGTTTGGATGTACATAATCTGATGGCCGCCTGCGCCGATGCGTTCGGTCGCCTGGATATCCTCGTGAACAACGCCGGCGTGGTCGATACCGTGGATTTCCTTGAGTTGGACGAGGCTGAATTCGACCGCGTCATGGCGACGAACGTGAAGGGTGCTTTTTTGCTCAGCCAGGCTGTTGCCCGTCGTCTTATAAAGCAGGCTGAGACCTCTACCGACATTAACGCTCCGGCTGGGGCCATCGTGAATGTGTCGTCGATTACTGCTCATTTCGGTGCACCGGATCATGTGGCTTATTCGGCTTCGAAAGGCGCCATGATGCAGTTGACCAAATCGATGGCGTTGGCGTTGGCACCGCATGGCATACGCGTGAACGCCGTTGCCCCGGGATCAATCGAAGGCGATGTTTTGGATGCGCTGCTCGATAGCAAGGCGCAGCGCCAGGCGGCGCAAATTCGCACGCCGCTTGGTCGGTTTGGTTCGCCCGAAGAGATCGCAGCCGTGGTTGCCTGGTTGGCAAGCGAGCAGGCAAGCTATTTGACCGGCACCACCATCTGGGCAGATGGTGGACGCATGGCGCTGAACACGGTCATGCCTGAACGCAAGGATGTCTGAGCGGCAGCTAGGCTTTTGAGCCGTCAGCCTCGGGCCCGGCGTCGACTTCACCTTCCGCATCCTCAGCGGTTTCTTCGGCCTGTGCTGTTGCCTCGCTGTTATCGGGTGCACCTGTTTCGTCGCCGCTTCCGTCCTCGGCGTCGTTTTCGGGTGCGGCCTCTCCGGCGGGCTGAGCGCGAAACACGTCTTCGGCGGTTTCAACAGGTCCGCCATCACCTTCGACATCTTCGCTGCCCGACATGCTTTGCAGCTTTTCGAACATGCGGGCCTCTTCCTCAGCGTCGGTTGCGACCTTGGGCACTCCAGCAGATGCATCTTCTGCAGTGATCAGGCCACCAACACCGATGGCATAATCGGTGGTTTCTGCTGTCGGCAACAAGGACCCTGCGGGCTCGAGTTCGATGCCGGCGTCCTTGCGTTCTTTTTCCAGACGGGTCGCTGCTTTTTGGACTTCGGCGTCAAGGTCGATCTGCGTGCAGAGACCCAAAGTGACGGGATCTTGCGGCTGCAGGTTGGGAGAGTTCCAGTGTGTGCGGTCGCGAATTTGTGCAATCGTTGGTTTGGTTGTGCCGACGAGCCTGATGATCTGCGCGTCCTTCAGTTCCGGGTGGCTTTTGAGAAGCCACAAAACCGCGTTTGGCCGATCCTGCCGTCGTGAAACGGGTGTATAGCGCGGACCTTTTTTCCGGTTTGTCACCGGTGGCAGCACGACTTTCGGCTCGGCGATTTTCAGATTGCGGGCTGGGTCCTCTTCTGCCCGCTTGATCTCCTCGCGGGTGAGCTGGCCGCTTGAGATCGGGTCCAAGCCTTTGATCCCACTGGCCACGTCTCCATCGGCGATGCCTTTGACTTCCAGGACATGCAGCCCACAAAAGACGGCGATCTGATCAAAAGTCAGGCCGGTGTTGTCCACGAGCCATACAGCTGTGGCTTTAGGCATCAACGGTTTGCGTTCGCTCATGAAAGTATGCTCCGTCGCCGCGCTGGGATCAGCGGGCGTTATGCGACCGGTGGAATAAGGTGAGAAGCCATAAATTACGCTAAATGGTGCAAAGACGCAACGCCTACGCCGTTGCCGACGCAAATTGGTGTTTCGGAGGCGGTTTAGTGGGCGGAACGGCCCGTTGTTTTAGTCCTTTGGGCCAGTTCCTGTCTGTGGGGTTCGTTTCTTCACTGCTAGGTGATAACCCTGGTCGGATGTTTTTTCGCTAGCGTGCGTCGCGGTTCCGTTGGCGCCTGCTTGCATTGACCGATGACAGTCGATCGACAATGGCGGGTTGAAAGAGCAACTGACGTGAAACCCAAGGAAGGCACTATGACGACGGTGGCGCAAAAGCCCTATTTCTTCGATGATCTGGAAGTCGGGATGGAAGCCAGCATGTCCAGGGTCGTGACGGAAGCTGATATCTACGCTTTCGCCGATATCTCTGGTGATCTCAACCCTGTCCACATTGATGAAGCCTATGCCAGCCAGACAATCTTCAAGCAGCGTGTGGCGCACGGGATTTTGACGGCGGGATACATTTCGGCGGTCTTCGGCATGCATTTGCCTGGACCCGGTGCGATCTACATCACGCAGACATTGAACTTCAAAGCGCCCGTATGCATCGGCGACCTCGTCAGGGCGCGCGTGGTCATACACGATCTGGTCCCGGCTAAAAGACGCGCACTCTTTGACTGCTATTGCACGGTCAACAACAAAATCGTACTCGACGGTGAGGCGATGTTGATGGTTCCAGCCAAGCCCAAGGACGGCTAAACCCTTGCGGGCGTTGTTGCCGGCCCGGTGGGGATGCCGGTTTGGTGGCGGACGTTCCAGCCATCATCTTAGCGGTCATCGATATCCTAGCGGTCATCGATCTCAGCATAGACCGCGCACTGCAGCGGTATCCGATTGCTCACGGGGATAAGGTCTGCCACGTGCTGGTTCTTACAAAACATGAAAAACCGGCGGACGATATGCGCGGCGGCATCTATGCCATTGGCAACTTCGATGGCGTCCACCTTGGTCATCAGGCGTTGCTAAACGATATTCGTGCTTCTGCTGACGCGGCATCTATCGGCGGCGTTCGCGTTCCAGCTGGCGTGATCATGTTTGAACCGCACCCGCGCCAGTTTTTCAGCCCCAACGAGCCGCACTTCAGACTGACGACGCTTGATGAAAAACTCAGGCTGCTGGCACTGCACGGGATTGATGTTGCCGTCATCGTTGATTTCGACGGCGCGCGCGCCAGCCAGGAGCCGGAGGACTTCGTCACTGAAGTCCTGATTGACCGGTTGGGCGTCAGCGGGGTCGTCATCGGCTATGACTTCCACTTCGGCCGCCGCCGCCGTGGGACGCCCGACCTCATGGTTGACGCTGGAAAGACCCACGGATTCAAAGTGCGCGTCATCGAACCGCAAAGGCGCAGCGATGGTGAGCTGTTCAGTTCATCGTCCATTCGGGCGTGTCTGGCCGCGGGCGATGTCACGGGTGCCGCCAACCTCCTGGGGCATTACTGGCGGGTGAGCGGTGTGGTGGAAAAGGGCTATCAATTGGGAACCGATCTTGGGTTTCCGACTGCCAATATTGCGCTGCCAGATGGGACTGAGCTGGCGCATGGGATTTATGCTGTTCGCGTGAGTGTCGGAGATGCGGTTTATGATGGTGCTGCGTATTTCGGCGGTCGACCGACCGTGAATACCGGTGCCGCGCGGCTCGAAGTTTTCCTTATGGACTTCAGCGGTAACCTCTACGGTGGGACGCTTCATGTTGCCTTTGTCCAACATCTGCGGGGCGACAAGGACTTTGGTTCTCTTGATGCATTGAAGGATCAGATTTCCCGCGATTGTGCCGAGGCACGCGAGTTGCTTCAGACCATTCCACGCGACACCGAAGGTGTTCTGGTCCCCGCGGGTCTATAGGGTCCATCGGCCTCATGGGGCTCATGGGCTTCACGGGCTGCATGGGCTGTGTCGACGGGCCTGCTTATTGGTCGATGTCGCATCTCGTCGTCTGGCACTGCGGCCGGACCAGCCGTGATTCTTGTTGCAATCTATTTTGGCGGTTTGACCGATTTGCAGGCGGTTATCGTGCGTGCCAGATCCGCATAATCTGATACTGTTCGTGACAACTTCAGAAATGAACGTTTGCGTTTTGATCCGACTTAATGACCTGAACCATTAGATCGATACACGGGGAGTGATCAAAGCTTGTTGGACGAACAGCTCCCTTTGCTCTTGCTGATTGCGATTCTGACGCTGGCCGCCATTTCGGCCGGATTGACGATGGTTTGGCTGAAGCAGCCGCCGCTGGTCGGCTACATCATGGCTGGTGTCATCCTTGGCCCGGCGGTGACCGGGTTCATGCCACAGATCGACCATGTCCCCATGGTGGCCGAGTTCGGCGTCCTCTTCTTGCTGTTTGTCATCGGGATGGAGATTTCGCTCAAAGCGTTCCTGGCTGATCTGCGGCCTGCGGTGCTGACGGTTCTAGGGCAGCTTTTTGTGGCGCTGATCGCCATGATTGCATTTGGGGCCATGCTCGATTGGCCGGCTGAGCAAATCGTGTTGCTGACGTTTGTCGTCACCATGTCGTCGACGGCGGTGGCACTCAAGGTTCTGGACGATATCGGGGAACTGCGGACCGATCTTGGACGCCTCGTCGTGGCGGTCATGATCGCGCAGGACATTGCGATCGCACCGATGCTCATCATTGCAAACGCGTTTGGCGGCGGTGACCCGTTTGACGTTCAAACGCTCGTCACGATCACGTTGGCAATCGGCGGGTTAATTGCGTTCATCGTCATTCTAGGGCCGCGCGGAAAACTGCATTTTCCCATGCAGGACCATATTCTGGGCCGTGTTGAACTGGTGACGCTGGCCGCGCTGCTCGTGTGCTGCACGGTTGCGGTGTTGTCCGGCGTCGCTGGGATGTCGCCGTTTTATGGGGCATTTCTGGCGGGGCTTATCATCGGCAAGACAACGCTGCGCTCTGAGGCGATCCACGCGATGGAGCCGATCCAGGGTGTGCTTATGGTGATGTTCTTTGTTGCCATCGGGTTGTTGCTGGATGTGCAGTTCATTCGGGACAACCTGATGATCGTGTCGATCTTCGTCATCGGTGCGCTGTTGTTGAAGTCGATTTCCAACATCGTCATCCTGCGCATGGTGGGGCTGCCATGGCCAAAAGCCTATGAGGCCGGGCTGATCATGGGGCAGATCGGGGAATTCTCGTTTGTGCTGGCCGCTGTCGGGCTTGCCAATCAGGTGCTTGATCCCGTCGGCTACAAACTGGCAATTTCGGTGATCGTGCTGTCGTTGTTGTTCTCACCGCTGTGGATGATTGCGGTCAAGCGTATCCATGCGGCTACAGGGGCAGGTATCCAGGGCCTCGTGGCGTCGCTTGCATATGTCCCCGGACAGGATGATGACGACCTCGTGACCCACCCTGTCATGAAGCGCGCCCGCTCCGCCATGACGCGGTTGGCTGCGCGGGATGGGGGCAATGGCACATCAAAGCCTCGCGGTGCTGGTGAAAAGCCACCTTCTGCTGCCGAGTAGGCTTGCCGCCGTCGTGACGCAGCGCTACTGCCCTGGCCGATTGGCCAAACGGGGCAACTCGGTTAAAGACAGTCCAATCTCATTTGACAAAGTGGTTTGTCCGTTTGCAAGGACAGCCCTGATGCTGGAACACCGATGGCGACGCCTGAAAAGAACGAGACCGGCCGTGACTGGTCGAAAACGCTGAACCTGCCGCAGACAGAGTTTCCGATGCGTGCTGGATTGCCGAAGCTTGAGCCACGGCTGCTGGAGCGCTGGGCTGAGATCGGGCTTTACGCGAAGCTGCGCGAGCAAAGTGCGGGACGCGATAAGTTTGTGCTGCATGACGGGCCTCCGTATGCGAACGGCAACATCCACATCGGGCATGCGCTCAACAAGATCCTGAAAGACCTCGTGGTGAAGTCACAGCAGATGCTTGGGCATGACAGTAACTATGTGCCGGGCTGGGACTGTCACGGGCTGCCGATCGAGTGGAAGATCGAGGAGCAGTATCGGGCAAAGGGCAAGAACAAGGACGAGGTGCCGATCAACGAATTTCGCGCCGAGTGCAGGGCGTTCGCGGCCAAGTGGCTGGAGACGCAGCGCGAGGAATTCAAGCGGCTGGGTGTCGTCGGCGACTGGGATAATCCGTATTCGACGATGGCGTTTCGCGCCGAAGCGATCATCGCTGACGAGATTATGAAATTCGCGATGAAGGGGCTTTTGTATCGCGGGTCAAAACCGGTGATGTGGTCAGTCGTCGAGAAGACGGCGTTGGCGGAAGCCGAGATCGAGTATCAGGAGTATCAGTCCGATCAGGTGTGGGTGAAGTTTCCTTGTTGGCATGTGGACGCATCAGGCAATGAGGCTTACTGGAACGAGATAGCCGATCCGGAAATCACAACAGACCAAGGGCTCGTTCCAACATCTGTAGTTATCTGGACGACAACTCCGTGGACCCTTCCGGGCAACAGAGCCATAAGCTTTTCTTCCAGGATTAAGTACGGCTGGTATCAGGTCGCTGATGCGCCAGACGGCAATTGGTTGACAATAGGAGAGCGTGTCCTATTGGCGGACAATCTGGCCGAGCAAGTCTTTAAGGCTGCAAAGGTTGAGGCTTTCAAACGACTTGGCGACGTCGATGCCTCGATCCTTGCCAATGGCCTGTGCCAGCACCCGCTTCATGGTCATGGCTATGATTTCAGCGTCCCGCTCCTCGCTGGCGATCATGTCACGGATGATACCGGGACCGGCTTCGTGCATACGGCACCTGGCCACGGCGCGGACGATTACAACATCTGGATCGCGAACCAGAAGATGTTGCGGGATCGGGGTATCGACACGGACATTCCCTGGATGGTGGATGCCGACGGTGTCTATACGGACGCTGCTCCTGGCTTTGAGGGCAAGTGCGTCTTGAAGCCTGATGGGAAGAAGGGTGATGCCAACGACGCCGTCATCAAAGCGCTGGCCGAGGCCGGGATGATGGTCGCGCGGGCGCGGCTCAAGCATTCCTATCCCCATTCGTGGCGTTCAAAAAAACCGGTCATTTTCCGGAATACGCCGCAGTGGTTCATCGCCATGGATAAGCCCCTGGGGGCTGCTGTCGCGCCTCCCCCTAATGCGCTCCCAGCAGGCGGTGATGCGGCACCTGCGGGGCCAGGCCATAACTCAGGTGAAGCTATTTGGGCTGGGGCGGAGCGGACGCTGCGGGCTCAGGCGCTTTCTGAGATTGAGCGGGTCCAGTGGGTGCCTGAGGTGGGGCAGAACCGCATCACGGGCATGATCGAGAACCGGCCGGACTGGGTGGTGTCACGCCAGCGCGCATGGGGCGTGCCGATCTGCGTGTTCCGCAACACCGAGACCGATGAGATTATTCCGGGGCCGGGGTTTGCGAAGTCGGCTGTATTGGCGGAGCGCATCAAAGATGCGTTTGAGACCGAGGGGGCGGATGCCTGGTTTGCCGATGGGGCGAAAGCTCGATTCCTCGATGGGCTGGTTGATGATCTGGGTGCCTGGGAGCAGGTGCGCGATGTACTGGATGTCTGGTTTGATTCTGGGTGTACGCATGCGTTCACCATGGGTGATCCGGACGCGTTTCCAGGCTTGCAGGGTGTGCAGCGCGCCGGTGATGGCGGACCTGACCGGGTGATGTATCTGGAAGGGTCTGATCAGCATCGCGGCTGGTTCCACTCCTCGCTGCTGGAGGCGGTGGGTACGCGGGGGCATGCGCCTTACGACGTGGTTCTGACGCATGGGTTCGTTCTCGATGAGAAGGGGCTCAAGATGTCGAAGTCCCTGAAGAACGTGACCGCGCCTCAGGACGTTATTGATAAGTCAGGCGCCGATATTCTTCGGTTGTGGGTGGCCGCGTCTGATTATTCGGACGATCTGAAAATCGGACCCGAGATCCTGAAGACGTTTTCCGAGACCTATCGCAAGATGCGCAACTCGATCCGCTGGATGCTGGGTGCGCTGGGGCATTTCGATGAGGGCGACCGGGTCGCGGTTGCGGACATGCCTGAACTTGAAAAGCTGATGCTGCATCGCTTGTCCGAGATCGGGCCCGAAGTGCGGACGGCCTATGCAGCCTATGACTATCGCAAGGTGGTTTCGGTGCTGGCGCAGTTCCTCAATACGGACCTGTCTGCGTTCTATTTCGATATTCGGAAAGATGCGCTGTACTGCGATGCGCCATCGAGCCTGCGCCGGAAGGCGTCTCTCACGGTGATCGACGAGACGTTCAAGTGCGTCGCGCTATGGCTGGCGCCAATTCTGTCGTTTACCGCAGAAGAAGCCTGGCTGGCGCGTTATCCCGCACAGGACGCAGCGGGTGGGTCTGTCCACCTGGAGCCGTTTCCGTTGGTTTCCCGGCAGTGGCGCAACGAGGATGTTGATGCGCGTTGGGAGATGATCCGCAAGGTGCGTCGTGTGGTTACGGGAGCGCTGGAACTTGAGCGGTCGAAAAAGACGATCGGGTCGAGTTTGGAAGCTGCGCCGACGATCCATGTTTCCAACCCCGGTATTGTTGCGGCCCTGATGGAGGTGGATATCGCGGAAGTCTGCATCACGAGTGCGGCGACCGTCGTCAGTGGTGACATTCCGGCTGGGGCTTTCATGTTGCCTGATGTGGCTGATATCGGTGTGTCACCGGGGCTCGCTGAGGGTAAAAAGTGTGCGCGGTCTTGGCGGATTACGACGGATGTGGGTTCGGATGCGGACTATCCAGAGCTGTCGGCACGGGATGCGGATGCGATGCGCGAAATTGATGGTGCGGTGGGATGAGGCCGGTCTCGCAGCTGGCTGACAACAAGCGCAATGTGATCTCGTTTTACGAGATGATGTTTAACGATTGCAGACCGAGTGACGCCATCGAAGCCTACGTTGGGACGCATTACACCCAACACAATCCGCATGTTGCGGATGGGAAAGACGGCTTTATTGCCTACTTCGACCGGATGGCGCGTGATTACCCGGGCAAGCGCGTGATCGTGAAACGGGCTGTGGCCGAAGGTGATTTGGTGGTGCTGCATTGCCATCAGATCTGGCCGGACAATCTTGAATATGCCGGTATCGATATCTTCCGCTTGGATGCGGATGGGAAAATTGTTGAACACTGGGACGTTCTTCAGGAGCTTCCCACGGTTTCGGCGAACCCAAACTCGATGTTCTGAGCAAAGAGGAGCGAGCGACCGTTGAGCCAAGGTGATCAAGGCGAGGGGTATGTGGTCGACCAAAACGGTGCGGCGGCGGGCTGGTTGTGGGGGCCTTATTCAAAGCTGGCGCTCACCGTCGCTGTTGTGACGTTCATCCTCGATCAGGCGCACAAATGGTACATGATGCTGGTGTTCGACATCCAGAATCGGGGCCGGGTCGAAATTACTTCGTTTATGGACTTCGTTTTCGTGCTGAACACCGGGATCAGCTACTCGCTGTTCGACGGGTCAAGCCAGAGTTGGCAGTACGTGCTGGCGGGCTTTGCAGTCACGGCCAGTCTCGCATTCTGGGTTTGGACCGCGCGTTCGGCGACGGGGGCGATTTTTGCCGCGTCACTGGGCCTCATTATTGGCGGTGCACTCGGCAATGCGCTGGATCGTGTGCTCGTCGGCGGGGTGATCGACTACGTCTCGATGCATGCGTTCGGGTATTACTGGTACGTGTTCAACATCGCAGATATGGCCATCGTTGCAGGTGTCATCGGGCTCTTGTATGATTCTGTGGTGATGAGTCGGAATTCAGCCGCAAAGACGCAGTAGCGACTATTCACTTGGTTTCGCAGGGAGTTTTGTGAAAGTTGGACCAAGATTGCGACGGGTTCACCGGCGCTTTGGGGGACGTTATGCAAAAAAATTCACTGCTTGGGGCTCCGTTGTGGGCCCAAATCATTCAGCTGCCGGCAAAACTGGCTGTGGCGCTTGGGCTTGCACTGAGCCTTGCTGCCTGCGCGCCAGGCGAAGTTGAGCTGAACGGTAAACTGTTTGATGCTCTGGGTGTGAACACCTCGTCAACACGTGCGGCGACACCGCAAATGACCGCGCGCACGCCGCTGGTTGTGCCGCCTTCGCTTGAGCGGCTGCCCGCGCCTGGCAAACCCGTGGATGATCAGGCTGCAGTATTGGCTGCCATCAACGATCCAGATCGGGCCAAGGTTGTCGACAAGGCGCAGCTTGAGGCTGAGCATGCCAAGGTTTGTTCGGAAACCTATGAGCCTGCCAAGGCACGCGGTGATCCCGATGCCGATCTGATTACTGGGCCGCTGGGTCCGTGCCGCAAGTCAATCCTCTCGGTGTTTGGCGGAGCAGGCGCAGTGCTGGGCACGCAGTAACAGTTGCAGGCTCTCAGCAGGGTAAAGGCGACGATGATCTACGGACCAATAGGCGGGCAGCAATGTCCGCCTTTTTCGTTTTATGGGTGAGCCAAACAGTGACCGGCGGTTGCTTGATTTGGCCCGGGCCTTTGCTCCATTGGTTTCTGATGCCGGTGCTGCAGCCTAGTTTGCTCCAATATGATCCAATCAGATGGACACCTTGTCATTTGACATCGCAGCCGGTGAGCCCAATTTTTGTGATCGCAGCCGGAAGCTTTTCAGTTCGTGGTGTATCGTGGTGGTGTCTTGTGAGGCGGACTATTCGTCCCTTTACGATTGCTTCCAATTGATCACGTGAAATGATGCGGCGTGACCCAGGCTGTTTGCGACGTGCACTCAGACTTCGTTTCAGCTGCCCGTTCCCGGCGTGGACCGCACGTCATTCGAGCGAGATGCAGCACTAGAGGAAACCTTTCGATGAACCGATCCGGCTTGCCGCGTCACCTCCTTCCCACCTTTTTTGCATTGGCAATGCTCATGCTCGCAGCAACACTTCAATCCCCGACGGCTGATGCGCAATCTCGCGTTAGTGAGTTTAAACTCGACAACGGCATGCAGATCATCGTGGTTCCTGACACCCGCGCACCGGTGGTGACGCACATGGTTTGGTACCGAGTTGGGGCAGCCGATGAGGCGCCTGGTGTTTCCGGGATTGCGCATTTTCTTGAACACCTGATGTTCAAGTCGACCGATAAGATCCCCATGGGCGAATTCTCGAAGATTGTGGCGAGGCTCGGTGGACAGGACAATGCGTTTACCAGTCAGGACGCGACGGCGTACTTCCAACGCATCTCGAAGGATCGCCTGAAGGATGTCATGGCCATGGAAGCTGACCGGATGGTCAATCTGCGGCTGACGGAAAAGGAAGTGTTGACCGAGCGCGATGTGATTGAGGAAGAGCGGCGTTCGCGGATTGAGAACCGGCCGGAATCGAAACTGGCCGAGCAGATGGATGCGGTGCTGTACAAATCCCATCCTTACGGGACGCCCGTGATCGGCTGGATGCATGAGATTTCGTCTCTGACCCAGAAAGATGCGTTGTCGTTCTACAAGCGGTTCTATGCGCCGAATAACGCTATTCTGGTGGTGACAGGCGACGTTGTTACCGACGAAGTTTATGAGCTGGCAAAGGAAACTTTCGGTGGCATCCCCGGCAACCCTGCTGTTCCGTCAGAGCGTTTTCGCCCAGCCGAGCCACCACATATTGCGCCTCGTCGCGTTACGCTGACCGACCCGCGGGCTGGCAAGGAATCCTTGACCCGTTACTATCTCGCACCCTCCTACGGTACTGCCGAGGGCAGCGATGCGGAAGCGCTGGAAGTCCTTATGAAAATCATGGCGTCTGGTACGACCAGCCGGATGTATCGTTCGCTGGTCGTCGATAAGAAATTGGCGTCGTCAGCTGGTGGCTGGTACTCCGGCAGCAGCCGCGATAGCGGAAAGATTTCGGTCTACGCAATTGCCGCAGATGGACAGGACATGGAGACGATCGAGTCGGAGATCGATGCGGTGATCGCAGAGGTGAAAGCCAACGGCGTCACACAGGCTGAACTGGACCGCGCCAAGAAAAGTCTTCGGGCTGAGTATGTTTATCAGTCTGATAGCCAGGCATCGCTGGCGCGGCGCTACGGCTGGGCCGTGACCATCGGTCAAACGGTGGCTGATGTTGACGCATGGCCGGACGATATTGCGAAGGTGACTGCGGAAGAGGTTCAGGCGGCTGCGAAGAAGTACCTGGACATGAACAGCTCCGTAACGGGCTTGTTGCTGCCAGCACCGGCTGCGAAGCGTGCCGATAAGCAGCCAGCTCAAGCCGTTCCCCCGCGTGGATGACCTCAAACAAAATCGAGATTTGACATTATGGTTCTGTTTTCACAATGCATTGGCGCTCCCCGTGGCGTGTCACAGTGCACGTCTCGTTCCACCCGTCCGACAAAACGCTCCGCAACGCACGTCGTTGCAACGGCTGTGACCGCACTCTTTGCTGCCGCAATAGCCGCCCTTCCAACCTCACCTGCATTGGCCATGAACATTCAAACGGTTAAAAGTCCCGGCGGTATAGAAGCCTGGCTCGTCGAAGATGGCAGTGTGCCGCTGGTTGCGCTGCGGTTTGCGTTTGTTGGCGGCAACTCACAGGACCCCAACGAAAAACCCGGGGTGGCTCACTTCGTGACGTCCATGTTGGACGAAGGGGCTGGAGATTTGGATGCGCGTGCCTTCCAGGAGCGCATGGAAGAGATCGCGATGAAAATGTCGTATGACGACAGTCGTGATTTGATCTACGGCAGCTTGCAGAGCTTGTCTGAAAATCTTGATGAGTCGGCGGAGCTGTTGTCGTTGGCACTGACCAAGCCTCGGTTTGATCAGGATGCGGTTGAACGTGTTCGCGGTCAGTTGCTGGCCAATCTGTCTTTCGCATCGAAGAGCCCACAGCAGATTGCGACCAAGGCTTGGTTCAAAGCTGCATTTGGCGATCACCCTTACGGCCGTGAAACTAATGGTACGTTGGACAGTGTGAAAGCCATCACACCGGATGACCTGCACGCTTATGTGAAAGCAAACTTTGCACGCGATAATCTACGGGTTGTGGCTGTCGGCGATATTTCGGCTGAACGCCTTGGTGCCTTGCTCGACAAAGTGTTTGGTGGTCTGCCCGAAACAGCTGATCTCAAACCGGTCGCCGACGTAACGTTGCCGACGGGCGGCAAGCAAAAGGTGATCGAGCTGGATGTTCCGCAATCTGTCGCCCTTTTCGGCCTACCGTCTCTGGCCCGTAAGGATCCCGATTTCATTCCGGCATTTGTCTTGAACCATATTCTGGGTGGTGGCGGTTTCTCTTCGAAGCTCATGGAAGAAGTCCGTGAAAAACGCGGGTTGGCATACTCCGTGTACAGCTACCTCAATCCGCTCGACCACTCTGCGATCATGCAGGGCAGCGTCGCCACGAAGAATGAGGCCATCGCAGAATCGCTGGATGTGATCAGGGCTGAGCTTGAGAAGATCGCGAAGGACGGGGTCTCACCGGAAGACCTGAAAGCTGCGCAGGACTATCTGACCGGGTCGTACGCACTGCGGTTTGACAGCAACTCAAAAATTGCCAGCCAGCTTCTCGGTATCCGTGTCGAAGAGCTGGGGTTGGACTATGTGAACACCAGAAACAAGCAGATTGAGGCGGTCGGAGTGACCGACGTCAAACGTGCCGCGTCTCGGTTCCTCGACCCAGATGACCTCATTACTGTCATTGTCGGTAAGCCTGAGGGTATTGAGGTTCGCGGTTAATCAGGCTTTGGCCTGGGCTAAGTTTTTGTGGGGCACGGCACCTACCATGGTGTCGTGCAGCATTTGTAGGTACGTCTTATGACTGCTGACCAATGGTTGGTCGACGGTCCTTGGTCCTGGCGATTGCACCTGTTCGGTTCTCGCCGGTCGGCTCTGTCGTCATCCTGCCCCTTCCCTGCAAAGAGCCTGCACGTTGGACAGGCATCTCCACCAACCGCGGCATGGCTGTCCACAATCACGGTAACGCTAACGCTGACCGAACCTGATGTGGCCGCGTGTGAGGGTTGGCTCATGACGTTAAACGCGCTAGGCGGGTGACGCGTGCCGCGCGCCCCTATCCGGTACGTCTGCGATTATGTGCCGTGAGGAGGCCTTGAGCCCATGACGTCCCCGTTCAATACGTTAAGCGATTATTCCAAGGACCGGTCCAGGTCCTATTCGCAGCAGTTTGTTCTTGGCGGAGAAGACCTGCAGGCGGCTGGCGAGAAAGCCGTTGCGGCTGCTTTGGGGCGTGCTGGTGAGCAGGTCGATCTCCTCAAATCCGAGTATGCTGATCGCGCGCTGGCGCTGTTGCGCATTCCGGAAGAAACCGCTGATCTCGAAGCTGCCGGTGCAGCGCTCGATGCGCTATCGGATGGCGCCGATCTGCTAATATTTTTTGGAACGGGCGGCTCAAGTCTGGGTGGGCAGACCCTGGCGCAGTTTGCTGGCTGGAGCATTCCAGGTCAGATGGCGCTCGATCAGAAACGTCGGCCACGGACGCGGTTCTATGACAACCTGGATGCGGCTACGCTCGAAAAAGCTCTTGAGCCGGGCCGTCTGGAGAAGACGCGATTTGTAGTGACGTCGAAATCCGGTGGGACAACCGAGACGCTGGCGCAGGCCATGTCGGCGATCGCGGCTGTGGATGCAGCTGGCCTGTCCGACAAAGTATCTAGCTTGTTTCTTGGGGTGACGGAGCCGGATAAGCCTGGCAAGCGGAACGGATTGCGTGATTTGTTCGCCGCCCGTGGCATTCCTATGCTGGAGCACGATACCGAGATTGGCGGGCGCTACTCGTGCCTGACGAACGTTGGCTTGATCCCCGCCATGGCACGCGGAGTTGATGCGGCGGAAGTCCGTGCAGGCGCGCGCGCTGTTGTTGCCGAGTTGCTCAGCGCTGAGACGCCTGAGCATTGCGCGCCTGCGGTTGGGGCTGCGACAATGGTTGCGTTGATGGAAACGCAGGGCATTCGAAATCTTGTGATGATGCCCTACGATGACAGGCTGGGACGCTTTTCAGCCTGGTTCGTTCAGCTTTGGGCCGAAAGCCTTGGCAAAGACGGCAAAGGGTCGACGCCCATGGCATGTCTTGGCCCGCTGGATCAGCATTCCCAGTTGCAGTTGTTCATGGATGGACCGCGCGAACACCTCCTGACGATCATGCGGACCGGTGATGCACCTCAGTTGCCGAAGATTGATTCGAAGATGGCCAAGCTGGCGGGCGTCGACTTTATGGCCGGTCGCAGTGTTGCGGATGTTGTGAACGCTCAGTCCCATGCCGTGCCCGAAGCGCTTGTGAAGGCTGGGCGGCCTGTGCGGACAATGGATATCCCCAAGCTGGATGCTTTTGCCATGGGCGCATTGCTCATGCACTTTATGATTGAGACGATTCTCGCTGGTCGCATGATTGGGATTGATCCGTTTGATCAACCCGCCGTGGAACTGGCGAAGGTGTTGACGCGGGAACGCTTGACGGCGGGGTAAGACATTTCTGCCCCGCCTAGTTCAGATGTGCGTTCTGCGTCCGACTACTTTTTCAGATGTGATGCAGGAGCGCCGTCATGGTCGCCGCCAAAGCTGAAAAGCCTAATCTGGGGCGGGTGCGCGAGCTGACCGCAGGCACCATCAACCGTATCGCTGCTGGAGAGGTCATTGAGCGGCCTGCCAGCGTCGTCAAGGAACTCGTCGAGAACGCACTGGATGCTGGCGCCACGTCCATCGACGTTGTGGTTGCAGGCGGCGGGCTGTCGCTCATTCGCGTGACTGACAACGGCTTTGGGATGGACAAGGACGACCTGCAACTGGCCGTGCGGCGGCATGCAACCTCCAAACTCTCAGAAGATGATCTGTTTGATATTCGTTTCATGGGGTTTCGCGGCGAGGCCTTGCCTTCGATTGGTTCGGTTGCGCGACTGGCGATTGCATCGCGTGCTTTGGACGCGCAACGCGGCTTTGAAATCGTCGTGGACAAAGGCATGATGCAAGGTGTCCGTCCGGCTGCTGTCAACGGTGGGACACGCGTTGAAGTGGCTGAGTTGTTTTCGACGACGCCTGCGCGGTTGAAGTTTCTCAAATCCGAGCGGGCCGAGAACATGGCGGTCAATGACGTCGTCAAGCGATTGGCTATGGCGGCACCTCGGGTCGCGTTTTGCCTCCAGACGGGTGAGCGGACCGGGCTGAGGTTACCTGCGTGCGTGGCTGGAGCGGAGGGTTTGCTCGACCGGCTGGGTCGCATCATGGGGCAGGCGTTTCTCACCGATGCGCTTGAAGTTGTCGGGGTGCGCGAAGGTGTGCGGGTGGCGGGATTTGCCGGACTGCCGACGCTGCATCGCGGAGACGCGACACAGCAGTTCTTGTTCGTCAACGGACGGCCGGTGAAGGACAAGCTCCTCACGGGATGTGTCCGCGCGGCCTATGGCGATACATTGCCCCGTGGCCGGTCGCCATACCTTGCGTTGTTCATTGAGCTTGATCCGCGCCATGTGGATGTCAACGTTCATCCGGCCAAGGCCGAGGTGCGTTTTCGTGACTCCGGTGCGGTGCGTGCGGCTGTTATCCGGGCGCTCAAGGATGCCTTGGCGCGGGCAGGTCATCGGGCAAGTGCGCGTGGCGGGCAGGTGACGCTTCAGACGCTGCAGGCAGCGGCTGGTGTTGGTGCGGGTGATGGATCTGATCAGCCCGGACCAGGACGGGACGGGCATGGTTATGGCTTCCGTGAACCGAGCTCCGGGGCCGCTATTCCGCACGGCTTTTCAGATGCCATGCAGGCGCCTTTCGATGCGGGCGGACCGCCGTTGAGCGATGTCCTGGCCGAGGTGTCGCGGCCCAGCGCCGATGCGGCCCCTGGTGACATGCCTGCATCACAGGAGTTGATGGCCCGCCCGCTTGGGGCAGCGCGCGCCCAGGTGCATGAGACCTACATCATAGCTCAAACCGAGACTTCGGTTGTGATTGTCGATCAGCACGCCGCCCATGAACGGTTGGTCTATGAGCGCATGAAGACCGCGTTGGCTGCCGGTGGTGTCGCGCGGCAGGGCTTGCTCATTCCAGTGATTGTTGATGTGGGTGCTTTGGAGGCAGATGCACTCTGCGAGCGTGGTGAGGAATTGGCGGAGCTTGGCCTTGTCGTTGACCGGTTCGGAGAGGATGCGGTTGCCGTGCGTGAAACGCCCGCGCTGCTTGGTCAGGCGGATGCGGCGGGCCTCGTCAAGGACCTTGCCGCCGAGATCGTTGCCCATGGTAAGGGGTTTGCGCTGAAGGAACGGCTGGAGGCTGTGTGCTCGCGTATGGCATGTCACGGCAGTGTGCGGGCCGGTCGCAGGCTCAAGTCCGAAGAGATGAATGCGCTGTTGCGCGAGATGGAAGCGACGCCGCTTTCGGGGCAATGCAACCATGGCCGGCCGACATACGTGGAGCTGAAGCTGAAGGATATCGAACGGCTGTTCGGGCGAACCGGCTCATAACGTGAGTGCTTCGCCCCTTAGAGCCGGCTTTGCCTGGACCAGCAAAGCCGGCACTAAGCTAATGATCTAGAGCATGTTCCGGGCGGAGAACCGTGTACACTTTTCCTGAACATGCTCAAGAGACTGTTTGCTTTTCGAGGACTCGCAAAACAGGCTCGAAGCTTATGATTTGGAGCATGTTCCTGGCGGAAAACCGCATACACTTTTCCTGAGCATGCTCTGGGGGGCGAAGCAGCTATTGATGCCCTCGGAACGTCCATCAAAACGCGTATTGCCACCCGGCTGTCAGCGTCCAGTCGGTTTCCATTTGCGGGCCGTTGAGGTCTTGGTAGACCGGCACGCCGGCTTCAATTGCGAAGCGATGCCCCTTCATCGGGCCTGACGTCACGACTGTGTTGATGCCGCCGAACAGTTCCAGTTTTTCGCCGCCGTAAAAGTCAGGGTTGGCGGTCTGGACCGGTGCGGCAATGAGCGGGTCAGATCCGTCGATGTCACCTTGCGCTGTGTAAGCGGACCGGAACGATGCGGATATCCAAGGTGCAAACTGATACGCGACCCAGCTTGTCAATTTGATCTTATCGCCGAAGCTATAGCCTTCGTCGTTTTCGCTTTCGAGGCGGATTTCACCCATGATCTGGCTGCCCCAGGAAATGTCGCCCATGCGGCCCGTATAGGTCAGGCCGGGGTGGAGGTCCCAGGTGCCTGTGCCGTTCTGCATGGAATATGGCAGGCGGAGTGTTGGCCGCGTTCCCATGGGCGTGAGGACCTGGCCTTGTTCCTCGATTGATCCCGTGGGGGCTGAGAGTGACAGGTTAGCGTGAAGGTGGTGAACGTTGTCATCATACAGCCGGAAGAGACCGCCGAATTTAAAGTCGCCAATGCCTTCGGACTTTGTCGTGAAGGTGCCAAGGCGATTAGTACCGGCCATGCCTCGGAACGTGACGTGGTCCATCTCCTTGCGCACGATGGGTAGCATGGCCATCAAGGTGATGTTGTCGGTTGGCGCGTACATCGCGCCCAGCATGTGCATTTCCATCGTCATGTTTGTGGGGACGACGCGCAGTAAAGGTGGTCCGGGGTTCACGTTGGGCACTGACGTGACGATCTGTTCCGGAGTGACGCTGTCGGTGCCGATGCGGCTGCCGTCCATTTCCATGCGCATGTAGCGATAGGACAGCATCCATTCGCCTTTTTTGTGCATGTGTTCGCCCATCACTCCGATGGGGGCATGGCCATCGGCACGTGGACCGCCATGGTGGTTATGGCCACCGCCTGAAATCGAAAAGCCCGGTGGTATGTCATCGGCGTGGGACAGCGTCGGACTGAGCGCAAGGGAAAGTGCGGGTGCAGCCAGCAGGGCGGCGAGATGTTTTCTAAAGATCATCGGAAAATCCATACGTGTGGGTTCACGAATGCTGGCAACGCCTTTGCGCGTCACGCGTCGATGGAACGCAGACGGAGAAAGAAACGCCGACAGACTGTTTAAACGCGTGACGTATGGGGACTTGGTGGTGCGCGGGGCTGGGCAATTCTGCGCCGTGGGCTTTCGTGGCGATACCGGACATGGTGCCGGGCATGGAAGATCGGCTGGATCAACGGTGCCCAGATCGCACCGTTGGATGACGATGCTGGGAGTTTTGCGATGAGTGTTAGGCAAAATGGGCAGAAGTGGGGGGCACCACTTGCATGCCCGGTTTCATGCGATTGAGACGTCTTTGACTTGTCCGCTTGTGGGTCGAGACCCAGATCGGCTGCCGGTATCGTCATCGTGCCGTGGGTAGAGCACAGCACCGTGGTCAGTGGTGTACCGTCAGCGGTGAGTGTCTGTTGCGCGTGAGCGGTCGTTGGCGCTGGCGTGAGCGGCGCGAAGACAGCCAGAAGCATCACGCGAAGGAAGAGGCTCGCGATCGCCAGGCGTCCTATGTGCCGTTTTGTTGACCTGCGCATCGGGCGTGTGACCTTAGCTCCCCGTCGTTGAAGGACATTGCGGTGAATGCGCAGTCTAGTCCGGTTCTTCGGCAACATGTGTGTTTCGGGGGACACGCGCTCGAAGAAACGCTTGATTTGATTGTATTCTCAACGGCTTCGGGCGCGGATGATGATGATGACGCCGACGAGGCCGAGGATTGCTGGTGGGACAAGCCAAAGCGGGAAGTCCGGTGCAATCATCGCCCCTAGTGAGACCGCGATCAGCTGCAGCGTAAGCGTCGTGAAGGGCGTGAAGGCCGTCATGGCGATGAAACCCTCGGTTGAGATTTTCACGACCGATGAAAATGTCAGGTAGTTCATCGCGAACAGGATGGGTGCGCCCAGAACGATCGCGAGAATGATTGTTGCCGGGTTCAGGACGTCCGCGACATTGGGTGCAAGGCCGCCCTCGGATAATGCGCCGGTCTCAACGGCTATGATAACGGGAATGAGCGCCATGACACCGACGGCACCCGTGGTCAAAACAACCAAGCCTGTGACCCTTAGTTTTTCCTTGATAGTATCGGCGGCCTGGTTCCAGGGGTGGAATTCGCTGGCGAAGGTTTTGGTTGCTACAATGAGTGCGCAGATCGAAGTAAGCGCGATGGCTGATCCGATGTTGGCATCGGAAACACCGAGGAACACAGGCAGGACGCTCGCGATGACGATGGCGCTGCCGATGAGTGTCAGGCGGTTGATGGACCGTGCCATCACCACGCTTCCCATGATGATGGAGACCGGCACGGCAAACCGCATCAGCAGGCTGGCTTCAGTGGGCGTGGTGGCGGCTATGAGGAGGTAGTAAAATATCTCCATGGCAATGGTCGCGATGCCAAAGATCCAGCTTTGAGGTGCTGCGATCACAGCGCGCCAGTCTTTGCCCAAACCTGACACGAGGAGCATGCCCAAAGCGGCAAAGGTCGTGGCGTACAAGACAAAGACGACCACGTGTGCACCAGCCTGCTCGGCAACGCCATAAACGATGTTGAGCGTTGAAATGGCGAGCACGAATAACCCGGCTTCAATCCATCCAGATGTCTGTGTCTGCTTCGTGCCGATTGCGTCTTTCCGGTCGGGGTGTGTCACGTTGCGATGTCCGTTTGAAAGCGCAGGAGGTGAAGGGTTGCTTCGCCATAGGTTCGGGCATCGAATTCGTCATAGCCTGCGGGAAATGTGATGGTGTTGCCACTGCGCTCTTCGAGGACGACGAGCGCATCGGGTGTCAACCAGTTCCCGTCGCGCAAGGCGATGAGCGCGCGTTCGCCCAGGCCCTTGTCGTAGGGTGGGTCCAGGAACGCGATGCTGACCCGGTCGCGGGGGAGTGCCGGACCAAGCTTGGTGGCGTCACGTCGCATGAGGCGGGCCTGGCCTTCGAGTTTGAGATTTTCGATGTTCGTGCGGATCAGGCCACGGGCCTGCGTTGAATGGTCGACGAAGATGGCATGTGCCGCGCCACGTGAAAGGGCTTCGAACCCGAGCGCACCGGTTCCTGCAAACAGATCGATGACGTGCGCGCCGTGCAGGGGCGGGCCGTTCTGGTTGTTGAGGATGATGTTGAAGAGCGCTTCACGCACGCGGTCTGATGTCGGGCGGATCGCGTCCGACTTTGGCGTGGCGAGCGGACGACCACGGAAGTCTCCACCGGTGATGCGCATTAGCGGTCGGCTTTCGGCCCAGAGTTGTGCGGCGCCGGTTTGCGGCGCGATGGCGTCTTCTGGCCTAAGGGTTTGCTGCTAGTGGCTTTACGAGACGCCGGTTTGCGGTTGTCCGACTTGCGGGGCGAGGGCCGTTGCCATGGACGTTGAGCTGCCTGTTCGCTCACGTCTTCGTCGTCTTCGGAAAGTCCGAACGATTTGGCTGTCCGGGTCCCCAGTTGGTCGATAAGGGTTTTGCGGCGCACATGTTCGACCTGACCAGGGGGCAAATCATGGAGTTGGAAGGGGCCGTAAGATACGCGGATCAGGCGGTTCACTTCCAATTTGAGATGGGCGAGAACTTTACGGACCTCGCGGTTCTTGCCTTCGCGCAGACCGACGTTCAACCATTGATTGGCACCCGATGCGGTGTCGACAGTTGCTTCGACGGGGCCGTAGTTGATGCCGTCCACCGTGATGCCTTCCTTGAGGGCGTTGAGTTCGGTCTGGCCGATGCGGCCGCGCGCGCGGACACGGTAGCGGCGCATCCAACCCGTAGCGGGCAGTTCCAAATGGCGCGCCAACTCGCCGTCATTCGTCAAGAGCAACAGACCTTCGGTGTTGTAGTCCAGGCGTCCGATTGCGATCACGCGCGGCAGGTCCGCCGGCAGGTTCGCGAACACAGTGGGGCGGCCTTCAGGATCATAGGCCGTTGTGACCGTGCCACGCTCCTTATGCAGCCGCCAGAGACGCGGTGGCTCGGCTGCAGGGAGAGGTTCATTGTCGACAAGGATGCGATCCTTGGGGCCGACTTCCAGCGCAGCAGACGTCAGGACCTTCCCGTTGACGCGGACACGGCCTTCATCGATCCACCGTTCGGCATCGCGGCGCGAGCACAGCCCCGCGCGGGCGATCGCCTTGGCGATCCGCATCGGTGTTGTGACCGATGGCCCGGTCTTGTGTGTTGCTGTGCGGGCGGTGAATTTTTGCGGACCGGTTGCGGTGGGGGCGCGGGGGCGACGGCGGGCTGGCTTGTTGGATGGTTTACTGGTTCCGGTGGTCGCAGCGCCTGCATGGCTCGACGTTGCGGCCCGCGCGGCGGCTCGTGCAATCACGGACTTCTTGGTTGCCGAGGCACCGCGTTTTTTGAATTGTGGTCCGCTGTTGCGCTGTACACTTTTCGTAGCGCCGGTGGCGGTGTCTCTGGAGGTGCCGCCGCCGGTGTCCCTGGCGGACTTCGATCGTTGGTCGCCTCGCTCGCCTGAGCGTTTCGCAGACGGTCTGGTTCCGGCCCCAGCAGCGGTTTTGGTTCGCGGATCAGCCGCGTTTCCCGCCTCTCCTCGCTTGCTGGACCGTGGTGCCCGGCCAACGGGATTTGGCTTGGCATCCGCGTGTTGGCGGCGGCTTGCGTAGGTGACGCGGGGTTTGCGTGGCATGTGTTCGCTCGATAATCGGTTCGCCCGGTGGCCGGAGATGGTGTTCACCGGTGCCCAAGGTGTCATGCTGCTTCGGTTTTGGTTGCCGTGTTTTTGGCTGCATCGATTTGGCTGCATGGCACTTGGGGGACTGGTTATGGCATTCTACCGGGCTGAGGACCACAGCGGTGAGAGGTGTTGCGGTGAAATCGTCGTTTATGGCACTGGCATTGGATGAGGCGCGGGCTGCCGCTCAGCGCGGTGAAGTGCCTGTCGGGGCGGTGATCGTGTCGCCTGATCACGCCATTGTGGCGCGGGCCGGGAACCGGACACGGGGGCAGAGTGACCCAACTGCGCATGCCGAGGTGGTGGCCATTCGCGAAGCGTGTGCCGCGCTCGGGCATGAGCGGCTGGTGGATCATGACCTCTATGTGACGTTGGAGCCTTGTGCCATGTGCGCGGCTGCGATTTCGTTTGCGCGGATCAGGCGGCTTTATATCGGGGCGGACGATCCCAAAGGTGGTGGGGTGTTGAACGGACCGCGGTTTTTTTCGCAACCCACATGCCACCATACGCCAGATGTTTATGACGGGCTATGCGAAGACGAAGCTGGCGCGCTGTTGAAGTCGTTTTTTGCTGCAAGGCGCTAAGGATTTGCGTTCGGTTGATTTCTGAGGCGGCCGTTTTTGCCATGTCGGTGCGTGCCGATCGATTGGGATGAGGCGGACCTGTTGCGATGGCAGAAGGTTCGACACAGGGGGCGTCAGCCGCCGGTTGTTTCCTTGCCCATGATCCGGTCTGCCAGACGCGGGCGTTTTTGCGGCTCTGATTTTCTAATGGACCGGGTTTGGCTCGGTGGCAGTGTGGGCGTGGTGCTAACGGGCTCATCCAACGTGGGTAGCGTCTCAGCCGACAAGATGCGGGAAAGCTTGTAGTGCAACTCCTCCTTGGCGGGGGCTGCCGCTTCGAGAACGGCTGACAGTTTGTGGAACTCCAGCACATGGAATTTGCCGACGTCGACTTCCACAAACACATCAGGTGTGTGCCATTTGAGCTTTTCGCGGACGATCGTTTTCTGCACCATTTGGGCGCTGCCCACGATGGCTTCAAATGCCGTCGGAGATTTTCTGTCTCCGGGAAGCTGACCGGCCCCCGACACGTCGATGGCGACGGTGATGTCGCAGTCGTGTGAGATGACATCGAAGGGCAGTGGATTGACGAACCCGCCGTCCATGAGCGCAACGGGGCCTTTGATTTCATCATCGGCCTCGACAGGGGCAAACAGGGCTGGCAGGGCCATGGAGGCTGCAATGGCTGGTTGCAGTGGACCAGCGTCAAATACCATCTGATCTTGAGTGTAGAAATCCGAGGCGACGAGGCGCAGCGGTATCTTCAGGTCTTCGAAATCGCCGGCGACACGCGTTGGCATAACAAGGGCGAGAAGGGCTTCTGGGTTCAAAAGCGCGGACTTGAGTTGGAATATGCTTAACACGCGCTGGATGGGTTGGTTCCGGGCAGCAAAGATCTGCCGCAACATATCCGTGCGCCGGGACAGCATTTCTTCCGTGTGCGCACGGATTTGGCTGGCTGACATACCGGAAGCGTAGGCTGCGCCGAAGATCGCACCGATCGAAGTGCCTGCGATAATGTGCGGTTTAAGGCCCAATTCATCGAAGACTTCGAGGGCCAGGATGTGCGCAAGTCCGCGTGCGCCGCCGCCGCCGAGGGCTAAGCCAATGCGGGGCCTTTTGACGGGCAATTGGGCAGGTGGAGCGCCATCAGTGGTGCTCAAGACGTGTGGTTTTTGATCATCCGACATGTGATTTCATCGCGATTAAGGGCGCATCAGCGTCAGGTTTAGCGTCAACGTGGGGCAGCAGCGCGGCAGGTTCAATCGAGACTTATAGCCGTGGACAATCAGCCGTGTTACGGACGGCAAAACCGGTGTGCTGCAGTGCACCTGGGCGTAACTGCTTTCCGGCCCATTGATGGGCCTGCTTAAGAGCCTGTCCGTTCAGGCTCATATTTGGAATCACGACATGCAACAGTTGACCGACGAAGGCCTTCGGGTCGTGCAGGATGTGGCGCAGCGCCATGGGTTTTCCGTCGAGGCCGTAACGGTGATGCTGCAGGCGGTGTCTGCCGGTTTTGGAAATCAGGCCCAATTCAATCACTGGGAATTCGGCGGCATGGGGCAATGGTCGTCCGGCGGCATGGTGATGATCGGCGACATGTTCAACAACCAGCTCCAGGGTCGGGTCAGTTCGCTGTGTCAGGAGTTGTCCGGCATTGTGCAGAACCAGCAAATGTTCCAGGTGCCCGCGCAGACGCAGAGCCAGTCACAAAGCGGCGGCTACGGCGGGCAGGGTCAGATGCAGGGCGGTGGCGGCCAGATGCAGGGCGGCGGTGGATCGTTTCAGAGCCAGGGTGGTGGGTCATACCAGAGCCAGGGCGGGGGCGGGATGGGTGGCAGCGGCTCCAGCCTGTTCGTCTCCGGCACGGGGAATACCGACTGGTGGCCAGCGGACCTGGGGGCTGCTGGATCTGTCGGAGCGCAGAATAACCTTCGGTATGCCTACTTCCCGCGCGCTTGTCGGCTGGCCATTGATATCGGCGGACAGGTCACGGTTTATGATACCGGGCAACATCAGATTGGCGGGTTTTCACAGCAGCAAAGTGGTGATCAGTCCTTGACGTTCACGAGCCAGTTCGGACTGGTTCGCGTCGCTGATTTGCCAATCGTCTCAGGTGTGACGTCTGCAGATGCCAGCGGGCAATCGTTGTGGATCCCGGTGGAGACCCCGGCCCCTCCTCAGCCTGCGCCCATCCCCGAGCCGGAGCCCGAACCTGTGATTCAGCCGCAGTCGAATGGTCAGGTGACACCGTCTCAGCCGGTTGAACCTGAACCGATCGCCCAGCCGCCGTCCACTCCATCCGCGCCGTCTCCAATGCCGATTGCATCAAGTGATGAAATCTTCACGCTGATCGAAAAGTTGGCGGATCTGCGCGGTAAGGGCGTTTTGACTGACGCTGAATTTGAAACCAAGAAGGCTGAGCTTTTAGCCCGGCTGTAGGCTCAAACGCGGCTGGAAGACCGGGACTGTGAGGCTCAGCGTGGTACGCCGACGGGCTCACCGAGGTGGCTGAGCCAGAGCGCCCAGGCGGCCTGTGCTTTGCGCTCTATAACTCTGGTTAACTGTTCAAATTCGATGGAAATTTGAACCGGCTTTCGAACGTCTTTTTCAAACCTGACTGTTACTTGTGGGGATCACGCGGGACCGCCCGCCCCACATTTTGTGTAACTCCAAGGCAATTGATATGGCGATTGATCGCACGGGAACCGTTGGCAAAGACACCTTCATCGCAGGCGACGAAGCTGAAGCGTTCGATGGCGGCTATGAGTACGACACGGTCTCCTATGGCGAGGCCAACGGGCCGGTCACAATTGATTTGAACGATCCCGGCCAGAGCACAGGTGCCGCCACAGGTGACACCTTCAACTCCATCGAGCGTTATTTTCTTTCGTCCGAAGACGATACGTTTTCCGGTTCGGATGGTCGCGACGCCGTGAATGGTGGTGCAGGCAACGATGACCTGCGTGGCGGGGATGGCAATGACACGCTCACGGGCGACTCTGGCGATGATCAGCTCTCGGGTGAAGCTGGCAACGACGGCTTTTTCGGCGGTGGTGGAAATGACGTTGTGTCCGGAGGCGATGGCAACGACACGGCCTTCGGCGATTCAGGCGATGATACGCTGAACGGCGATGCGGGCGATGACAACCTCAGCGGCGGCACGGGAAATGACAATCTGAACGGCGGTGCTGGGAACGATGTCCTGAATGGGAATGCCGGTGACGACACGCTGAATTTCACCGTTGGAGAGGGACTTGATGCTGTGCACGGCGGAGCAGGGGCCGATACGCTGGCGCTGTCGCTGACGACTGAAACCTTAAATGACGGTGTGATCGAAGATCTGACTGCGTTGCGGTCCTTGCTGGATGAGCAGCTGTTGGCCGCCGGGGATGCCGCAGCGCTTGCTGGTATCTCGTCTGGTTCGGTTGCACTGTTTTCCAACCTGGGCCTATCCGTTTCAACGGTCGAATCCGTGAGCGTCAACTTCAATGGTGTTGTCTCGACCCTTGGTGCATTCCTTGACGGTTTGCAGCCATCCGATCTCAACCTCGTGGACGACTCGGAGAACCGTGAACTCGTTGCCGCTGAAGGCAATGACATGCTGGTCGCCCACTACGGCAACGATGTTTATGTTGGCGGTGAGGGATACGACACACTGGATATGTCGATGGCCGATCGCGCTGTCGTCGACCTGGCAAAAGGCAAGGCCCGTGGGCTTGGGCATGACGACGTTGAGGGGATTGAAGCCGTCATCGGGTCAGAAGGAAACGACCGGCTGCGGGGCGATGGAAACGACAACGCCTTCTATGGTGGTGCGGGTGATGACCGCCTTGTGGGACGCGATGGCAACGACACCCTGGACGGTGGGGCCGGGAATGATCGGCTCGCAGGCGGGACCGGTGACGATGTCCTGTTCGGCGGCGAAGGCAACGACCGTCTCAATGGCGGTTCTGGCAATGACCAGCTCGATGGCGGGGCTGGCAACGATAGACTGATCGGGGGCGACGGCAACGATGACCTGAGTGGTGGAGACGGCGACGACCGTTTGCATGGTGGACAGGGTGATGACCGCTTGGATGGTGGCGCCGGCAACGACTTCATCCGGAGCGGTAATGGCAATGACATCATCACCGATGGAGCGGGTGATGACCGTGTGTATGGCCAAAATGGCGACGATGTCGTGTTGGCCGGCTCGGGTAACGATACGTTCCATGGCGGACGCGGCTATGACACGCTGGACTTTTCAGGATCGGCTTCTGCGCTATCGATTGATGTGGGACGTCACACTGCAAACGGCGATGGGGCTGATCGGTTCTACAGCTTCGAGAAGGTTATCGGGTCGGATTTCAACGACACTATCCGGGGCAGCAACAGGACTGACGAGCTGTCCGGTGGAGCTGGCAACGATGTCATCCGCAGTCTGCGCGGTGAAGATGTGCTCACCGGTGGCGAAGGTGACGACACGTTCGTGTTTGAATTGAACGACGTTGTGCGAGGCAGCCGTCATTTTGGAGCCGATACGATCACCGACTTCCAGGCTGGCGACAGTGTGGACTTGTCGGGCTTGATCGGCACGGCAGCAATCGGCGATGTCGTTCGCCTCACTGAAACCTCGGAAGGGACCATGGTTGAGGCGCAGGTGGGCAGGAACGGCGCGTTCGTCGACGTTGTCATGCTGGATGATGTTTTCGGCGTAGACCTAGGTCAAATCACAGACGATGGCGTTTTGGTTGGGTGATTTGCCCTGATGGGCATTCGTGTCGAATCCCCGGATTTGTGATGGCTGCTCATTGGTTGACCGGCTCAAGTGCACGCCAGGCGATGTCGCGGCGGTAATGGCTTTCGGGCCAGTCGATCAGGTCTACGGCCTGATAAGCGCGCGTTTTGGCTTCTGAAACAGTCGGTGCTCGCGCGGTGACGTTCAAAACGCGTCCGCCGTTGGCCAGCAGCGCGCCATCGGTCCCAAGCTTGGTTCCTGCATGAAAGACTGTGACGCCGCTGATGGCATTGGCGCCGTCTATGTTCTTTATGGTGGTGCCCTTCTCAACCGGACCAGGGTAACCTTTGGCCGCCATCACGACGGTCAGTGCGGTGTCGTCGCGGAGGTTGATTTCGTGTTCCGACAAGCGGCCTTCGGCTGTCGCGAGGAGCAGTTCGAGAAGGTCTGTCTTTAGGCGCGGGATAATGACCTGGCATTCCGGATCGCCAAAGCGGACGTTGTATTCGATCAGTTTTGGGCCTTTGTCGGTGAGCATCAGGCCTGCGTAGAGGATGCCGGAATAGGGCGTGCCACGCTTCACCATTTCGTCAAGCGTGGGTTGAATGATCGTGCGCATGACCTCGTCAATGACTGTTTGTGTCATGACGGGCGCTGGTGAATAAGCCCCCATGCCGCCGGTGTTAGGGCCCTTATCGCCATCATGGGCGCGCTTGTGGTCTTGGGCTGTTCCAAGCACCTTCGCGGTTTTTCCATCCGCCAAGACAAACAAGCTGGCTTCCTCACCGTTGAGAAATTCTTCGATGATGACTTCACACCCCTCGGTCTCGCCTTGCGTGTGGGTGCCATCAAAGCAGGCATCAATGGCTGCTGTTGCGGCGGCGGCATCTTCGGCAATGGTGACGCCTTTACCTGCTGCGAGCCCGTCTGCCTTGATGACGGCTGGATAGTTGTCAGCGGCTGCGACGTAGGCTTTGGCGCTTTCGCCGGTATCGAACCATTCGTAGTCTGCTGTTGGGATGTTTGCTTCGTCACACAGATGTTTTGTGAAGGTCTTGGAACCTTCCAGGGCAGCGGCTTGCTTCGTCGGGCCGAAGGCTGCGATGTCTGCTGCCTTAAGGTCATCGACGATACCCGCGCACAAGGGAACTTCAGGCCCCACGACGACAAGGCTTATGTTTTGGATGCGGCAAAAATCCACAACAGCCGCATGGTTCGTGATGTCGAGGGTGATGCATTCGGCAACGGCGGCTATCCCGGCATTGCCGGGCGCGCAAAACAGTTTTTCAAGCAGGCTGCTTTTCACCAACCCCCAACACAGGGCGTGTTCGCGGCCTCCACCGCCGATAACAAGAACGTTCATGTGTGGGGGTACCCTTTGGTCATGATATCCACGGTCAGACGTGATGCCTGACGGCGTGGATGTTCGCGTGTCTTCGGCGCGTGGTGTATCATCTTACGCGGTTTGAACAAATCAGGAGTTCGAGGTTTTTGGCGCGACAGGCAAAAGATCGGATGCAGGACGGTGGCTCAGCCGGTGAAGCTGGGGGCGTGTCCAACGTTCCGGAATTCTCCGTTACCGAATTGTCCGGCGCGATCAAGCGGGCGCTCGAAGATGGCTTCGGCTACGTGCGGCTGCGTGGTGAAGTTTCAGGCTACCGGGGGCCGCATGCCTCCGGGCACTGCTACTTCAGCTTGAAGGATGAGAAGGCCAAAATTGATGCCGTGGTTTGGCGCGGTGTGTTTTCGAAGCTGAAAGTCGCGCCTGAAGAAGGGATGGAGGTGATCGCGCAGGGGCGCGTGACGTCTTATCCGGGGTCGTCCAAGTATCAGATTGTTATCGATTCGCTTGAGCCAGCCGGTGTGGGTGCGCTCATGGCAATTTTGGAAGCGCGCAAAAAACAGCTCGGGTCGGAGGGGTTGTTTGATGAGGCGCGGAAGAAACCGATCCCATTTTTGCCGGGTGTCATTGGGATTGTGACGTCCCCGACGGGTGCCGTCATTCGCGACATGTTGGCGGGATTCAAAGAGCGCTATCCAGCAAAGGTGGTGGTCTGGCCCGTGCGTGTCCAAGGCGAGACATCGGGGGAGGAAGTCTCAGCGGCGGTTCGAGGCTTCAATGCGTTGCCCGCTCAGGGGAGTGTTGTTCCAAGACCAGACATCATCATTGTCGCGCGGGGTGGTGGCAGCCTTGAAGACCTTTGGGGATTTAACGACGAAGCGGTGGTCCGGGCGGTTGCGGATAGCGATTTGCCGGTGATTTCAGCGGTCGGGCATGAAACTGACTGGACGCTGATCGATCTGGCCGCCGATGCCCGTGCGCCGACCCCGACGAAGGCTGCGGAATGGGCCGTGCCGAAGTACGCGGATCTGCTGGCTCAGAATGCAGACCTGACGGCGCGTTTGCGGACGTCATCCATTCGCCGTATCGAGGCTGCCCGGTCGTCTCTCAAGGCAGCCGCGCGGGGCCTGCCGCGTAAAGACAATCTGCTTGCGTTGCCACGTCAGCGGTTCGATGCGCTCGAACAGCGGCTTCCAAAGGCGCTCGTCGCTAGCACGCGTGGCCACGCTCATCGCGTGGGGCAGGCTGCGGCGCGATTACAGCCAGGGGTTTTGCGCGCGCGGATCGGGATTGCGGGTGACGCGTTGCGGGCGGCGTCCTCGCGCGGGCGGGAGGCACTGTTGAGGATTGCCGGGCAGCGACGTCGCCGATTGGATGTCCTGGGTGGCCGCGTGTCTGTGCAGCCGATTTTGATGCGGACACAAGCCTCGCGTGTGCGCCTTGATGGGGTTACGCAACGGGGCACACTGGCCATGGCCAGGATTGCGGACAATCGACGTCGTTCTTTGACTGCGGTGTCGATGTTGTTGAAGTCTTTGAGCTATCAGGGCGTTCTGAGCCGTGGGTTTGCGCTCGTTCGCAATGGCGATGGCGTGGCCCAGCGGCACGCTGCCGGTCTTGAGGCCGGGATGGGGCTAAGCGTCGAATTTCATGATGGACGGGTCGGTGTGATCGTGAACAGCGATGGCCGGTTGCCGGCAAATCCTGGCGCTGCGACGTCCGACGTCCCCAGCTCAGTGTTGCAGGGATCAGCCAATCAGGGATCAGCTACGCAGGGAGCAACTTCACCAGTGCAACCACGCCAGGTTGCGGATTATGAAGAGGGGACCGGGAAAGATCAGCGGCGAGGGCGCGAGCCGACGCGCAATCAGAAGACGATCAGGAAACCCCGGACGCCTGAACAAGGGTCATTGTTCTAAAGGCTCTTCCACCTGCTGCAATATGCTGCAAGTATTGTTGAATTCCCGCCGGTGATGTGACCTTGACGTCGACGGCGAAGTCGGCATGCTGACGGCCAATCACGACCCCACCGCGACTGCTGCCGTGTTCGCGACTTTTAACGCGTTGCGGCGACTTCCATGATGGTGGTGCTAGAGAGCGATTATGAACCGTTTTGAAAAGTTTTTTGGTCTGAAAGGCGAGGCTCGGCTTCGCTATCTCGACGGAGAATTTCAGGTGACATCGCCGGGGGATTTTGTGCACTGCGCCGTGACCGGCGAGGTGATTGCACTCGGTGATCTGCGCTATTGGAGCGTTGACCTTCAGGAGGCCTATGCGTCGGCTGAGATTTCGATGCAGCGGTACCTTGATGTGAAACGCAAGCCGTCCGGTCCGTCGACGAAATAGCGGCGGGGTGTGTTCGAGCTGTGCGGCTATCAGGCCTGGTCTATCTCCGAAGGGCCGCAGCGATTGCTGTTGAGGCCACGTCATCGAACACCACATCTATCATCAACACAGCTGTCTTTTCGCGTAGTTTCATATGTGCCGGGTTGACTGGATTGAGCCGTGCGGCGTCCTTTTCGGTTGTGACGAGTGCGGCATGCGACGACGCGGCTTTGTCGAACAACGCCTTGGCATCGGCCTCACTCAAAGACGCGTGGTCTGCAAACGAGACCGTATCCACAAGTGTGAAACCTTCGGCTTTGAGGGTTTCGTAAAACCCTTTTGGATTCCCGATGCCGCAAAATGCGATGACGGGTCTGGTCTTGTCGATGTGATTGAGTGGCCGGGCTCTGATCTGCAATTTCCCGATCGGGATCGTGCTTGCTCTCAGCACTGCCAGCGGTAGGCTCTGATCGGGATCAGCTGCCTGTTTGATGATCGCCAAGTCAACCCTGGGCAGCTGTACGTGCAATGGTGCGCGCAACGGGCCCGATGGGATAACCCGGCCATTCCCCAGACCCCGCTGACCATCGATCAGGGCGATTGCATAGTCCTGCTTCAACTGCGGGTTCAGCAAACCATCGTCCAAGATAATGAGGCTGATGTCCGGCCTCGTCGCAACGATCCGGCGCGCACCGTCCGCACGGTGTTTTGCAACGAGTGTTGGATGATCGGCGGCCAGCAGAAGTGGCTCATCACCCACGTCTTCGGCCGTATGGATTGCGACATCAACCCAAGTGGGTGCGGTGGTGCTGCCCGTATATCCGCGAGATAAGAAAGCCGGGGTATGGCCATTGGCGGCTGCAAGCTGCGCGACCGCGCGTGCGGTGGGTGTTTTGCCGGTGCCGCCAGCCGTCAGATTGCCAATGCAGATAACCGGGACGGGGGCTTTCCATGGGGTTGTGACCGTCAGCCGCCGTTGCCCGGCCATGCTGTAAAGCGTCGAGAGGGGGCTCAGGCACTTGGCGATCAGCGTGTTGCGCGTTGAAGCGGGTCCATACCACCAGCTGGGTTCTTTAAGAGGCACGTTCCAGATCCGCGGGCTTGTTGGGCTTGGACGTTGGACCGGGGCTGGTATTGGTGTCCTGGTATTCTTTGCCGGTGTTGCTGCCGGTGTCTGCTTCCATCAGGCGGAGAAGTTCATCAAGCGTGATGTTGAGTGCACCGGCCTGTGCCGCGATCGTGGATGTTGCCCGGGCTATCAATTCAAGCCTTGCCGCTTCACTGGTGATCAAGTCAGAGACGGCGGCTGCCAATGCATCAGGTGTCTTAACCGAGATGGCCGCGGCATTTGAAAGCAGCTGCTGGTAGGCAACTTCGAAGTTTTTGACGTTCGGTCCGGTGATCACGGCACAGTCGTGTTTGACCGCTTCGATCGGGTTGTGTCCGCCGGTGTCATTCAGTGATCCGCCGATAAATGCCACCGGTGATAGGGCGAAGAACGTTCCCAGTTCGCCGATGGTGTCGGCAATGTAAATGTCGGTGGATGGGTCCGGCGCTGCGATGTCTGAGCGTAGTGCGACCTTGAGGCCCTGCATTTTCACAGTCTCTGCGATCTGAAGACCGCGCGATGGGTGCCGGGGCACAATGATCGTCAGTAGGTTTTCCGTCGTTTGCGCGAGCCGGCGGTGGGCTACGCCAATGGCTTCTTCCTCCGGCGCGTGTGTGCTTGCGGCCAGCCATCTCGGTCGACCTTCAATGGCGGCGGACAGCCGCGCGTAGGACTCCAGATCGACAGGGGGTGGGGCTGCGTCATATTTCAGATTGCCGGTTTTGATTGCGTTGCGGACGCCCAGTTCGCCAAACCGGTAGGCCATGAGATCATCTTGGCATAAGGCCGTGTCGATCCGGCCAAAGAGTGCCTCTGCCGTGTTCAGCCTGTTCTTCCAGCGGGCAAAGGATTTGGCCGACATCCGGCCGTTGACCAACGCAATGGGGACCTGCCGGGCTTTTGTTTCCAAGATCAGATTCGGCCAGATTTCCGATTCCGTCAGGACTGCCAAGTCTGGGTTCCAATGGTCCAGGAAGCGGCGTGCGTACTTGGGAACGTCAATGGGCACATACTGGTGGATGGCATCATTTGATAAGCGTTCGGTGGCAACTTTTGCTGACGTTGTTGTTCCCGTGGTGAGGAGGACGTTCAGGTCGGGTCGCCTTGATCTCAGTCCTTTGATGATCGGTGTGACGGCATTGGTTTCACCAACGCTTGCAGCATGCAGCCAAATCAGAGGACCGGGCGGCCGCAGGGTGCTGGCTGTTCCCAGGCGTTCACTGCGACGGGCTGGGTCTTCCTTTCCACGGCGCTGCCGTTGACGGAGGATCAGGGGGGCGGCAAATCTCAGGCCCTGTGTCGCTGCCTGATACGCTCTTAACCCCGCACTTGGTGCTGGAACGTTGGCGCCAGAAGGCCGCGCGTGATTCGGCGTGATCCTGGCTGCGTCGCGGCCAACAAGTTCGTAGGCCCGCACCGTTGCAGCGTTCAATTCATTTTCGAGTTTCGCCCGCAAAATTTCGAGCGTGGCGGTATCAGCGTCTCGCGGCACGTTGATGGGTTCACCTGCTACGAATGCAAGTTTTGAAAACGGCATGTTCAGCGTCAAGCGGCTCCAGGTCCGCAGCGACTTGAAGCGGCTTGTCGCGGGCGCAATGGGGATGATTGGACGACCCGACATCCGCGCCATCTGGATGATGCCTTGTCCGGCGGTCCGCGCAGGGCCGGGCGGGACGTCGGCTGTCATGACCACGGTTTTTCCGTCCGCCAGCGCGCGGGTGCACGCTCTCAGCGCAAAGCTGCCACCACGGTCTTTTTTGCGATGGCCAGCACCTGCGCCGCGCACCAGTGTGACATCGAATTGGCGCATGGCTTCACCGATGAGGTCGGCGTCCCCGTGGCGTGCGACCATGGCTGCGATGTCAATGCCAATGCCGCGGTTCAGCGTGGCGAGCATCATGAACTGACCATGCCAGCACGCCAAGATGAAGGGATGGTGATCTGCTGCCCAGGCAGGCAGGTCGAGCGGCTCGTAGGTCTTTGATGACGTTTTGTCGACAAGCGTAATCAGGCCTGCAAGGCTGCGGCCACCCAAGCGCGCCAATCGCTGGATTTTGGGCTTGTTCGTCAGCGGTTCATCCCGTCTGTCCAGGCTGCCGTTCGTTTTCGTGTCCGTGCAGCCGTTTGTTGCGTCGTTACAAAGTGTCTCACACTTCCACCGCTGCCGTTATGCCCGAAAAAGCTGTTTTCGTGCAAAAACCCCCAGAAAACCAGAGTTCTCCAAGGGATTTCGCCTTTGTGTGTTGCTGGTTTGCTTGAAACCCGCAGGCGAAGTGCTTGCGTCGCGGAAATGTCAGCGGATAAATCCATGACCTGACTTGCTTATTCGTCTATCTGACGAAAGAGCTTATTGCACGGTGGGTGACAAAGAGGGCGGTATACAGCAGGCGGCATCATCTGCTTTGACCGTTGGAGGCGTCGTTGGAACTGAATTCAACTGCGCGGCGCTTTGGTGTCGCAAAAACAAGCGCGCTTCGAGATGTTGAGAGATTTGACCTGTAAGTCTCACCGCGTCGGGTTTTTGGAACTACGCTTCGGTCTTGAGAGAGTATCTGGGTTTGCGTCCGTTTTTTGAGAGTCACAGCAATAAAAGGGAAACACGGTTGCTGGAACAAACGTACATCATCTCCAACCGTGTGGTCAGTTAACGGACACTAATGGCTTCTCTTGCAAAACGTGCAAAGCGCGCCGTTCGCGGTGTCACGATGGCCTGGCGTCATGGGTTGATCGCGCGTGCGCCTGACTGGGCGCGGCGGCGGTTTGGTCCAACGGCTGGCTACCTCGATATGCTGCTTGTCGATCACGGTATCTTGCGGTTCGCCTATCTTAACAAACACAAACTCGCCGATGATGCCTGGCGGTGCGCCCAGCCCGCGCCGCATCAAATCCGGGCTATGGCCAGACAGGGTGTGCGCACCATTATCAATCTGCGCGGTGAGCGGGTCTGCGGCAGTTACTGGTGGGAGCGCCGGGCTTGCGAAGACGCCGGGATCAAGCTCGTGAACTTTGCCGTCGGATCGCGCGCCGCACCGACCCGTGACGAACTTTATCGGGCCAAAGCGCTTTTCGAGACGGTCGAATATCCCATCGTGATGCACTGTAAATCAGGTGCTGATCGTGCCGGCCTGATGAGCGTGCTCTATCGGCACATGCGCGAGGGCTGGCCGATCGAGAAGGCCATGCAAGAGCTTTCGCTGAAGTATGGTCATATCAAACAGGCCGATACCGGTGTGCTTGATCGGGTGTTCGAGTGCTACTTGCGCGACACCGCCACAACGCCGATGACGTTTTTTCATTGGGTCGACACGGTGTATGATCCTGACGCTGTGAAAGAGCGCTTTCGGGCGAACGGCATGGCCAACCGAATGGTGAATTCGATCCTACGGCGCGAATAGCGGCGCGGGTAGCTTCGCAGGTGCGACCGCAGCACAGATTGGGCGGCTGGGTCCATCGGTTCGATGTTTCGCTTCACCTCAGCACAACGTTATTAATCCACGTCAGTGCAGCGTCGTTGTGGTGGTGGCCGGTTCGGCGCCAAGGCGCTGGGATTTGGCAAGCCCGGCGTAGACCCCGTCTTGCGCCATCAGTTCTTCGTGGCTTCCCTGTTCAACCAGGCGTCCATGGTCAAAGACGCAGATCATATCGGCATTTTGAACTGTCGATAGCCGATGGGCGATGACCAAAGTCGTGCGGTTTTTTGTGAAACGCGCGAGGGCTTCCTGCACAAGACGTTCTGATTCGGTATCGAGCGCACTGGTGGCCTCATCGAGGAGGAGGATCGGCGCGTCTTTCAGGATGGCGCGGGCCAGTGCGAGGCGCTGGCGTTGGCCGCCCGATAACCGTTGGCCGCGGTCTCCGATTTTGGTTTCATAACCATCTGGTTGGGCCAATATGAAATCATGTGCTGCGGCCGCTTTTGCAGCCTCAACAATCTCATCGCGTGATGCATCGAGGCGCCCTAAAGAAATGTTGGCAGCAATCGTGTCGTCGAACAGCGTGACGTCCTGCGAGACGATTGAGATGGCGTCGCGCAAAGATGACAGCGTGACATTGCGGATGTCTTCGCGGTCAATATCGATCCGGCCGGAGGTGACGTCGAAAAGCCTTGGCACGAGGTTGAGGATGGTGGATTTCCCAGCGCCGGACGGACCGACGATCGCTACCGTTTTACCGCCGGTGACAATGAGATTGACGTTGCTGATGGCCTCAAGATGACGAGGCCGTGGCTGATCGGCTTCGGTGATCTCAGCGGAAGTTGGTTCGTAGGCAAACGAGACGTTGTTGAATGCAATTTCGCCTTTGTCGATGGTTAGCGGTTTGGCGTCTGACGAATCCGCAATGCGGGGCTTTTCATCCAGCAAGGTGTAAATACTTTCGGCTGCTGCGAGCCCCTCCTGGATTTTGCCTGACAGGTTCCCAAGGCCGCGAATGGGCTGTGCTGCCATCAGCAAGGCCGTGACAAAGCCCATGAAGTCCCCAACGGATGAGACGCCAGATGAAATGCGCCAGTACGCGAACACGATGACGCCTGCGACGGCGAGCCCACCGAGGGCTTCCAACATTGGATCGAGGCGCGCGCGGTTGCGGACGGCTTTCATCTTCAGGCGGAATACTTCTTCGAAACTGCGGTTGGCCTGATTGCTGGCGTACTCTTCCAAGCGAAACGTTTTGATGAGGCGTGCGCCAGACAGTTTTTCCGTCAGCATTGATGTCATGTCGCCAAGTTCGCTCTGGGTTCGCTTGGCCACTTTGCGAAGCCGTTCTGAGATCACGGCAATGGGCAGCGCAGCAATCGGATAGACGCACAACACGAAGAACGTCATCAGGGGATCCAGCCAGATCATCGATGCGACCAGTGCGATGACCATCAAGATGTCGCGCACGGCGGTGTTCAATGTCGCCTGGGCTGCGTTCTGCACGAATTGGATATCGTTGGTCAGTTTGGAGACGAGGTGGCCCGGACCGTCCCGGCTCAACGTGGCGTAATCGGAGCTCACCGCATGGGCGAAAACTGTCTTTTGCAGTTCGGTGGCCATGCGTTGAACGATGCCGATGGACATCACAGTTTGAAAATACAACAAAATGGAGCGCGTGCAGGTGATGGCGATGATGGCCACGAGCACGAGAACGACGGTGTTGCTGCCGGTTGTTTCACCCATCAAGGTGTCAAACGACAGCTTGATGATCAGCGGGTAGCCCCCTGTTGCCGCCGCGAGCAGGGCGGTCAGGCCAAGCGCCAGAAGCAGTTCCCGCCAACGCGGCGCAACCCAGTCTGCAAAGAAGCGTCTCAACAGGATACGGGAGGGTTCGTCGAAAGCGGAACTCTTATCAGGCTTTTTCGAACCTTTTGGCGCGTGCCTCGTCTGGCCGTCGCCGCCAGTCGTTGGTTGACCGGTTTTGGTTGGATCGGATGCCACGCGCCTGATGGTCCTCGTGCACTACTGGGATAAGGATGGGTTAGTCCGTTGAAGGATCGCTGGTTGGATCGAGCAATCGGTGCATGTGGACAACGAAATAGCGCATATGGGCATTGTCGACGGATCTTTGCGCCGCCGCCTTCCAGGCTTTATGCGCTTCGGCATAGTTTGGAAAGATACCGACGATGTCCAGGTCATTGAGATCGCGAAAGTCGGTTTGATCGACGGATGTCAGTTCACCGCCGAACACGAGATGAAGCAGTTGTTCTTGTGGTGAGGTGTCGCCCTTTGCCATGCGTGGTGCTCCAGTTGGGTGTTGATCGGATGCGTTTGAGTTGGTGTTTGCCTCAGACCGCTTAGATCAGCAAGCGCGTTCATGGATCGGCGGTTTAGCGCCTGGCAGATGCCCTTTCTCACGACCGTGCTCTTCGACTTTGGACGATCATCGCGATTGAGACAGGCATGAACTGCCTCGAATTGGGACGTGGTGTGACGGGTTTGGAGCGGTTTGCTTAAGTCCTTATGAAAGGGTTTGTGGCATATTTAATGGAACGGGCCACCCCAAGTGGTTCCAACAGAATTAAAAATCGACAGGTAGGCGTTTAGCGGGCGGTGCAGACATTTCGGTGTCTGCGCCGCTTTGCGTTTTGGGGCTTACGGGGCGTGTTCGTTGAGGGGCATCAGCGGGGAGCATCTGGTTGAAGCCGCCAGGATCAAGACGTTAGCATCAAGCCGCGAGGATCAGGTCTAGCAACAGGCCTATGAAGAGCACTGCGCCGACCTCCCGGTTGGCCTTGAAGCGTATGAGGCAATTGTCCGGGTTGTCTGTATCGAGCGTTGCCACCTGCCAGATGAAGTGGGAGGTGATGCCGATCAGTGCAATCTTGGTGAGCGTCGTGCCCTCGATCATGGATGCCGCACCCAACCAGCAGAGCGCTGTGATGGCGTAGAGGACGCCCACGGCGAGGTGTGTGTGGTGACCAAAGCGGATCGCAGTGGATTTCAGACCCAGCATCAGGTCGTCTTCTTTGTCCTGGTGGGCGTAAATCGTGTCATATCCCACGGTCCAGGCGACAGCGCCGACATACAAAAGGATTGCTGGCCAGCCGAGGGCTCCCGTGACGGCTGCCCATCCGACAAGTGCCCCCCAGTTGAATGTCAGACCTAGGATCAGCTGCGGCCAATAGGTGAGGCGTTTCATGAAAGGATAAACAAGAACGAGTGCCAGCGAGGCGATCCCCAGCCCGATGGTGAATGCATTGAACTGGACAAGGACCGCGAGGCCGGTCAATCCAAGCCCGCCGACGAGAGTGAGGGCCTGCCACGGCTTGACCTTGCCGGAAGGGATTGGCCTTGATTTCGTGCGGGCGACTTTGGCGTCGTAATCGCGGTCAACGTAATCGTTATAGGCGCAGCCTGCGCCCCGCATGACGAAGGCCCCGATAAAAAACAGCAGCGCAAACCAGAGGTTCAATGCCGTTTGGTCTTCCGCGCGCTGGGCCAGCGTCATGGACCATAGGCAAGGAAACACAAGCAACCAGGTGCCGATGGGTCGGTCTGCACGTGCCAGACGCAAATAGGGGCGGGCTGCCAGGGGTGCGTAACTGTCGACCCAGTTTCCAGCTGGTGCGTCTTTGACAGTGGCATCATCTGGTTTCGCAACGGGCGGCGTGGTTTGCGTTGTCATGCGTGGTTTGGCTTTTGGTTTTGCGGTGTTGTGGGTGTGTTGTTGCTCGATCGGATCGCTGGATAGGCATTGCAAGCTCGTGAAGCACTAAGGCTGAAGCATTTGGTCCGCAACCAGTGTGCCGGAGCGCCAAGGTCGAAATGTTTTAGTGCAGGTTGGCATCTGGGGACACCTTGGTGCTACCTTTTCTATCTATGCGGTCCAGGGGTCAGCCGAGCCTGCAAGCGAACGTTAACACTCAAGGCGGCACTCAAACCAGATGTATTCCGGTGCTCCTTCTGGGGCGGACTTTTGCGTTGGTTCGTCTCACCTGTGACGCCGAATATCCGAACCGGAACACCAAGTGACAGGGTTTTATGCCGATCCATGATTTCAACGCGCAGCGCTTGTTTGTCGAACGTGACCTGTCAGCTGGTCTGCTGATCGATTGCCCGTCTGAACAGGTCAACTATCTGGTGAACGTGCTGCGTTTGAAACCAGATGATACCATTTTGGTGTTCAATGGCCGTGATGGGGAGTGGGCCAGCCGGGTCGTGGAGGCTGCCAAACGGCGTTGTGAGCTTCAAATCGAGACGCAAGTCCGCCCGCAGGACGCGCCGCAGATTTTGCATTATTACTTCGCACCGCTGAAAAAGAGCCGACTCGATTATATGGTGCAAAAAGCGGTGGAGTTGGGTGCGTCGCATCTCCATCCGGTTTTGACTCAGCGCACCGTCGCAGAGCGGATCAAACTGGAGCGCGTGCGGGCCAATGCGATCGAGGCCGCGGAACAATGCGGGATTTTGAGCCTGCCACACATCAGTGAACCTTTGAAATTCAAGGCGCTTATCGAGACGTGGTCAAATGGTTTTCCGCTGATTTTTTGTGACGAGCTGGCGGCGGTCGCCAATCCGCTTGAAGCCCTGGCCGCTGTCCCACCGGGCCCTGTTGGTGTGCTGATCGGGCCAGAAGGCGGGTTTTCGCCAGAAGAACGCGAGGTGCTGCTCAAAGCCCCGTTTTGTCATCCCATTTCACTGGGACCGCGCATTATGCGGGCTGATACGGCTGCAGTTGCCGCTCTCAGTATTGTGAACGCTGTTTTGGGTGATTGGCGTGCTGCCCGGGAGCCATGACGTGTCAGGGGCCCTGTTGCAGGAGTGTGCGATACCCTCGGAAATGGCGTTCTTAAGCTGCACCCGGGCCCGACCGGGGTCATGTTTTTCAATTTCTTGACCCGTTAAGTCATTAACTTAACTGTAATTTTGCCGCGTTCGGTCGTCTTGCGAACCGCCGTCAACGCCTGCCATATGGGGCAACCTGGGAGACGTTGGCGCGGTTTGTGCGATCAACCCTGCTGACCTGAATCTCGTTGATGGGCAAATCGATGTTCGGTCTTGCCCGGCGGGGTGTTGGCGACGAGGTGTTTCCCAGGGAATGGCATCTTGACCTTGCAAGCCCTATGTCTTTGCACGCGCTCAATAACAGTGGACACGATTGTGAAAGTTCTAGGTCTCGTTTCGAAGACACATGACACGGGTTTGGCTCTGCTGGAGGACGGCAGGCCGCTGGTGATCCTCGAAGAAGAGCGCTTCAATCGTGAGAAGCACACCAAGGCATTTCCGGCCAAATCCCTGAAAGCGGCATTCGTTGATGGTCCTTACGACTTTGATGATGTCGATGTTATCGCGACGCCGTGGCGCCAAAAGGCGCTGGTCAAGACATTCTTCAGCATCGTGACGGGGCGGATGCCCGCGAGCCTCAATCTGTTGCGACCGGCGGCGCATTCCACGCAGGAAAGTGGGATCGTCAACCTTTGGCTGCGGCTGCAGATCCAGTTGCGGGCCTTATTCAAGCGTTCGAAGCTGCCACCCATTGTCGAGGTTGGGCATCACGAGGCGCATGCGTCCGTGTTCTTCGTCTCTCCGTTTGAGGAAGCGACCATCGTCGTCATGGATGGCTACGGCGATGAATGCTCGACGAGCGTCTTCCATGGCAAGGGCACGAAAATCGAGCCGGTGAAGAAGCTCGGATTTTTCGACAGCCTGGGCATGCTCTACACGTGCGCGACCAACCATCTGGGTTTCAAGACGTTTGAAGAAGGGACCGTGATGGCGTTGGCGGCTTGCGGAAAGCCGACTTATGTCGATGCGTTTCGAAAGGTTGTAACGCTTAACCCGGATGGCACGTTCAACCTCAACCGGGACTACATCAGCATCGACACCCATGGGCTGCTGAAACCATTTACGCCTGCATTTATTGAGGCTTTCGGGCCAGCGCGTCAGCGGCATGAGCCGCTTGAGGACCATCACCGTGATCTTGCGTATGCGGTCCAGGTGGTGACCGAGGAGGCCGTTCTCAATCTGGTGCGCTCACTGGAAAAAGACAGCCCATCCCGCAACCTGATCATTACAGGTGGCGTAGCTTTGAATTGCGTTGCCAATGCGCGGGTGCTGCGCGACACCGCTTTTGATCGGGTTTGGGTGCCGCCATGTGCATCGGATACAGGTGCGCCGTTGGGGGCTGCGCTCTATCACACGCATCACACGCTTGGGATGCCGAGAACGATGGAGCTGACGCATCCATTTTATGGACAATCCTATACGGACGACGACATTGAGCGCGCGTTGACCGGGGCTGATCTCGCGTTTGAAAAACTCGATGATGAGACCTTGTTTGCCCGTGTGGCTGAGGACCTCAGTGCAAGCAAAATCGTTGGGTGGTTTCAGGGGCCCTATGAGATTGGTCCGCGCGCCTTGGGCAACCGGTCTATTCTGGCTGACCCACGGTCGCTTGAGATCAAGGACATCATCAACGCGCGGATCAAATACCGCGAACCGTTCCGGCCATTCGCACCCGCTGTTCTGCTTGAAGATGCGCATGACTACTTTGAGATCGAGCAGGCTGACCCGTTCATGACAATGGCGCCGCGCGTCAAGACCGACAAGCTGGATGTGATCCCAGCCGCAGTCCATGTCGACGGCACGGGGCGCATCCAGACCGTGCGGCGGGAGGACAACCCGCGCTATCATGCTGTAATCAAGGCGTTTGGTGAACGGACGGGTGTGCCGGTTCTCATCAACACCAGCTTCAATCGTCACGAACCGGTTGTGGCCAGCCCGTCCGAAGCCGTTTCATGTTACCTGCGGACCGAAATGGATAGGCTTGTTTTAGGCAACTACTACGTGGCCGTGCGCAACCCGGATGCCGAAAAGCGGGCGCATGCCGCTTTTGCAAAACTGCACGGCAAGACTTGAGCCCATTTGAACGCTTCCATAAAGGCGCCGTGGCCGAGGCTCTGGAGCGCCAAAGACGAAATGTCTGTGCGCTACCGGCTTGTATCGGTTCGCACTGGGCGTCATAAGACGTGGCTTGCGTCGGTTGGCTTGGAGACCTCAGCGGTCCGTCCCGTGCCTCAACTCTACCGGCGATTAGGGGTGGTTGGCATGTCGACGCGCCAGGAAACAACGCCGGGTGAAACGATCGCGACGCGTGATGACCTCGTGGCGTGGATTGCTGCGGGTGAAAAACCGGCCAAGGACTGGCGCATCGGTACCGAGCACGAGAAATTCGTTTATCGGCTGTCAGACCTGCGCCCTGTTCCCTATGAGGGTGAGGCTGGTATCCGCGCACTGATGGCCGGCCTGATGGAGTGTTGCGGTTGGCAGTCGATCGAAGAAAACGGAAATATCATCGCACTTAAGCGGGCACCGGGCTCACCGGGTGGGAATGTCAGCCTGGAGCCGGGTGGACAGTTCGAACTGTCGGGGGGACCGGTGCGCTCTGTTCACGAAACCGCGGTCGAGACGACTGAGCATCTGCGACAGTGCCATCGGGCCGGCGACGAATTGGGACTTGGGTTTTCGGGGCTGGGTGTGTCTCCGATCTGGAGCCTGGAAGAAACGCCGATGATGCCGAAGGCTCGGTATGGCGTGATGAAGTCCTATATGCCGAAGGTTGGGACGCGCGGGCTCGACATGATGTTTCGAACGGCAACCATCCAGGTCAATCTGGATTTCGCCAGCGAAGCTGACCTGGTTCGCAAACTGCGCGTGTCATTTGCCTTGCAACCCTTGGCCACAGCACTTTTTGCAAGTTCGCCGTTTCTCGACGGCAAGCCCAATGGTTTCAAGTCCCTGCGCAGCGAAATCTGGCGACACACGGATAATAACCGTACAGGTGTCCTTCCCTTCGTGTTCGAAGACGGCATGGGCTACGAGGCCTATGTCGATTATGCGCTGAAGGTGCCGATGTATTTCGTCTATCGGGATGGGCGGTATATCGATGTGGCTGGAGCGGCTTTTACTGACTTTCTAGCAGGGAAGTTGCCGGGGCTCGAAGGCTTGCGCCCGACCATTGATGATTGGTCTGACCATCTCACCACGCTTTTCCCAGAGGTTCGCGTCAAGCGGTTCATGGAGATGCGCGGTGCAGATGGCGGGACGGAAGAGATGATCACAGCTCTGCCGGCTTTCTGGGCGGGGCTACTGTATGATGCCAGCGCGCTGTCTGATGCGCATGACCTCATCTGTGACCTGACGGCTGATGATGTCAGCGACATGCGCGATGCGGTCCCTAAGCTGGGGCTTGCAACACCTGTTGGCACGACCGGCCTGACGTTACTCGATCTGGCACGGGATGCTTTGCGTTTGGCCGAGGGTGGTCTGGCGAGGCGAGGGCTGATGAATGGGTCTGGCCAGGACGAGACCAAGTTCCTGGCGCCGTTACACGAGATTGCAGCGGACGGACAATCGCGGGCGGATCGTTTGTTGGCGGCTTATCATGGCCCGTGGAATGGCGATATTTCCAAGGTGTTTGCAGCGACAATCCTTTGAATTTACGTTTCGTCTTTTGGATGTGGGCGCATTCAATTCAGGAGGCGTTCATACCCCCCGGTGTATTTCTAATGGCAAGTTAGACAAACCCCGCGATTTCAGCGCGGTTTGCTCATATGGTTTAGTGTTGCAAGCTTGGAAGGCTGGCATCGGGAGCGCTGTTCGGGGCAGCTACTCCCGTTATCGTCGTAACCACTGTGGTGCTGCAACTGGATTTGGATCGGTGGGAGGTGTGCGTGACACAAATTCGAAACGCTGGAGGCGTTTTGGCTGCTCTGGTCGCCATGGTCTTGCTGACAGGTGCCATTTACGCCGATACCCAGCAAAACCATGCAACCAGGTCTTTTGCGAAAGTTGCCAATTCGTGTGCCGCGCAATGCCGGGCTGCCCATAATCAGTGTCGTATCAAAACCAAAGGCGGATCGCAGTGTGATGCCAAACTAAGTGCGTGCCTGCAGCGATGCCTTAAACGTTGAGTTTAGAACGGTTTTGATGTTCTGGCTCTTGCCAAATCTCATGCGAATACAAGCGCGGCGCTTTGAAAGTGCTGCGCTTTTTTTCTGACACACTTTCTTTTGCGGGTTTAGTTTGGCGCGCCCATCAGTTTTTGCGCACAGGGCCTGCATGTCGCGTCGTCAGGGCTCACCTGTTCGTGCTTAGCTGTTTGGCGCCCGCCGCGTCTGGACCCTGTGTGCGGCTGGCTGGGTTTGAACAGGCAATAAGGAAAAGCGGTCATGGTGGATGTCGCGGACGGCACCGACAAAGTTGCTGGCTCTGTCGCACGCACTGAGGATGACCAATCCGGTAAGATGCACGCCAAACATAGCGCGATCGGCTTTGAAGAGCATCACGAGCGGACATCGGTTCTTGGTGAACTTCATGCCCGACCGCTGTTGCCAACCAAGATCCCAAGGGCGGTTTTTCATTTCGGTTTCATCACCAGCGAGGCCGAGGCCGCCGAAGATCGTGCGCGCATCGCGGACATGGCCAAGGCCCGAGGGCTGCCGACGCCTGATGCCCATGACAAATATCATCGGTTTGATTTCGGCCGATGGGATTTGCGCTGGGAGCAGCATACCGAGTTTACGACCTACACGTGGTCGACAAGTCTTTCAACAGATGAGCCGTTTGCCATGGCCAACCCGCTCAAGGACGGCGATGTGCAATTCAAAGCGCCGGGGCCGCTGATTGTGGCCGTCAACCTTGCGCTGACCGACCGAACCAAGCTTAGTGCGCCCGTGGCGGATTATTTCAAGCCCGACAGCCTTTGTGTCATCAAGGCCGTTGACGGTCAGGCCCGAATTGCCACCGATTTCGTTGTCGATACGGCAGGCTTTACCCGCATTCTCGTTGAATCAAAGGGGATGTCTGAAACTCACGCCGGGCGTCTGGTTCAGCGCGTCTTGGAAATTGAAACCTATCGTACACTGGCCCTTCTGGGACTTCCTAAGGCACGGAGCATCGCGCCGGAACTGGGGCGCATGGAAGCCGGGATTGCTGAGATCACATCCAACATCGCCGCCGTCGATGATCATCTCGATAGCCACACTTTGCTAAGACACCTGGGCCGGATGGCGGCCGATATTGAGGCGCTATCAGCCAAAAACTCATTTCGTTTCAGCGCGACCCGGGCCTATTACGACCTTGTTGAAAGCCGGATCAAATCGATCCAGGAGCAACCTGATGCAGGCCATGTTTCGATCACGGCGTTCTTCAACCGACGGCTTGTGCCGGCTATTGAGACTTGTAATGCGGTGGAGGCGCGACAAGAACGCTTGTCGTTGCAGTTGGCCCGCGCGGCAGATCTGCTGAGGACGGGTATTCAGTTTGATCTGGAGCAGCAGAACCGTGATTTGCTGGAATCGATGGACCGTCGCGCGAAATTGCAGCTGCGATTGCAACAGACGGTCGAAGGGCTCTCGGTTGCGGCCATCAGCTACTACATCGTCGGGCTCATCACGTACCTTGCCAAAGGGCTGGCAGATCTTTCACCGACGCCGGAGCGGTTTTCGCCAACGATCGTGACGGCGCTAAGCGTTCCGCTTGTGATCGGAGGGGTTTGGTACATCACCCGGCGGTTGAAAGACCGCTACGTCGACGACCAATGAAACGGTCGGTTTGCCACCAAATCGGCGAGCGTTGTAATCCGCAGATGTTGTCATACTAGCGACGCCATGCACGTGCTCAGTCGGTGGGCCCGGCTTCCGGCGCCGCTGGGGCATCGTCGTCGACAGCATCATCTCTTGAAGGGGCAGGTTTTGGGCTGACTGCCGCCAAGTAGGCGATCAAGGCCGCACGCTGATCGGCATCGGACAGGCCGGAGAAAGCCATTTTGGTTTCAGGCAAAAAGCTTTCGGGGCGTTTCAGGTAGTTGGACAAAAACTCCCGCGTCCAAACCAAGCCCTCTTTTCCCGCCTGCGTCATATCCGAGGAATAGTTGTAACCTGCCACGCTCGCGGCCCTGCGCCCAACGATGCCGTCCAGGTGGGGCCCGATGCCTGTGTCTGGTGCATTGCCGACGGCATGGCATGCGTTGCAACGTTCAAACAGTTTCGCACCTTGCTGGAGGTCCGCAAGGCTGTGGGATGCCGTGTCAGGGTTCAGAGCTTCGGCTTTTTGGATAGGGACTGGCACCCAGAGACGCTTTGCCGTGGCAGGTTGTGTGTCAACGAACAGGCCGACGATGCCGATCAGAGCGGCAAATAAACACATCAGGCCGATACGCACAGCTTGGTTCGGAGAACCGGTGTTCGGGACGGTTTGAAAGATTTCAGCGGGTTTGACAGCGTTGGGCGTCAACACGTTCTGGCGAGCATCATGAGACACGGGAACACGTCTTTCGGTCGTCGGGTCAATGGTTGGTGAAGTCGGCACTGTAACGCGTCCGGCGTGATTATCAAATCATCGCCGGACGCTGGCACCCCGCTGCCGTAGTCCCCTCGAACTCGTTGCGCTTGGATATTGGTCAGTTCACCACAAATCCATTGATTGACAATTAAGCCGCGTAGTTGGTTGCATCCGGCGGGTCATTTTTGCCGTTGTCGCTTGCGCTGCTGTTGCCGGTTGGCTGCTTGAGCGAACCGGTTTTTACGTCCTTGTTCCAATACGGTGAGGTGCCGTAAATCTCGGTCAGGAATTCGATGAAGACGTTGACCTTGGCTGGCATGAATTCGCGACATGGGTAGACGGCGTAGATTGCGACATTCGATGACCCGGCATAATCCGGCATGACGACTTTCAGGTCGCCGCTTTCCAGCTCGGCACTGATGTCCCACGTCGAGCGCAGGCCGATCCCAAGCCCCGATAGCAAGGCTTCCCGGATGAATTCGGACGAATTGGAGCGGATGTTGCCGCGGACCCGGTAGTGTTGTTCTCCATCCGGGCCTTTGATCCGCCAAATGTCCTGTGCACCGGCTGCGAGACAGTTGTGGTGTTCCAGATCCGCCAAGGTCTCCGGTTCGCCGTTTTCCTTGATGTAATCGGGTGAGGCGCAGATGACCCTTGTATCTGGTGCGATCTTTTTGGCCACCAATGATGAGTCCTGCAGTTCGCCGATGCGGATCGCGACGTCAAAACCGTCACGAATGATATCAACGAAATTGTCGGTGAGATGGAAGTCCAGCTCGATGTCTGGATAGCGGGTCAGGAATTCGCGAAGATAGGGTGCGATGTGGTGCCGGCTGAAAGATGTGGGGGCCGTGACCTTAAGCTGACCGCGTGGTTTTGTGTTGCGGCGGCTGACGAAGTCTTCTGCCTCGTCCACAAGGCTGAGGATATCGACGACGCGCTTGAAGTAGCCTTCGCCCGTTTCCGTCAAGGTCAGCTGACGGGTCGTGCGCTGGAAAAGCCGCGCACCAAGGCGCTCCTCTAAGAGTGAAACGCGTTTGGAGACCACAGCGGGAGACAGGCCCATTTCTCGTCCGGCAGCCGACATGTTGCCGGTTCGAGCGACGCGGGCAAAGATTTCCAGATCGGTGATTGCTGTCATGACGGCGGTTCCTGGGTTTGAGTTCCTGGTTCCGGGGCTGCGGCTTTGCGGTGACCCGAGAGACCCGTCCTTGATCGGCGGGTCGGGACTGCGATGAGGACATCATTTGCCTTGCGACGGGCGAAAGTGCGTCACGGAACAGTTGAAAATGTGAAGGTGCTTCCTCAAATCGTTGAATATCATAATCGGTGCCGTTTTCTGCTGATATTTTGAGCAGGAGGACATTTGGCGCGTACTGCGGACTGGCGAAGGTCTTGTGACAGGTACATAGTGCAGCAGAGTTGTTTGGCTATCGCGGCAGCGTTCCCAAAGGCCGCGCTTTTCGTGGCGCAGCCATCAAAGCGTTATACTGGTCTTGATGATATCCCTTCGCAACAGGTGAGGCACCCCATGTCTTTTGTCGAACTGATGCAGCCAGATGCATCCATTGTCGCCAAACGCGAGGCCATCACCGCCGATCTCGTCAAGATTGTCGGAGAACAGGCCGTTGTCTCGGATGAAGACGGCCGGCGAACGTTTGAAAGTGACGGGCTGTCGGCTTACCGCTGCATGCCGCTTGCGGTGGTTCTTCCGACCACCACCGAAGAGATTTCGAAGGTTTTGAAGTATTGCCATACCAACGGTGTCCGGGTTGTCCCCCGGGGCGCTGGAACATCGTTGTGCGGGGGTGCGTTGCCTCAGCAGGACGCCATCATCCTGGGCGTATCGCGGATGAACAAGGTCCTCGACATCGATTATGCCAATAGGACCATTCGGGTCGAAACCGGGATTACCAACCTGGCGATATCGAATGCCGTTTCCGAGCGGGGCTTTTTCTATGCGCCTGACCCATCGAGCCAACTGGCGTGCACGCTTGCTGGCAACCTTGCGATGAATTCGGGCGGCGCGCACTGCCTGAAGTATGGTGTCACGACCAATAATGTACTCGGCTTCAAAATGGTGCTCATCAATGGTGACATCATCGAACTGGGTGGTCAGCATATGGATGCGGATGGGTATGACCTGCTCGGTCTGACGATCGGCTCCGAAGGCCAGTTTGGGATCATCACTGAAGCAACGGTTCGGATTTTGAAGTCGGCCGAAGGCGCGCGCCCTATGATGCTGGGCTTTGGCTCAACAGAAGCTGCGGGGGGGTGTGTGTCGGCGATTATAGCATCGGGGATTATTCCGGTGGCGATCGAATACATGGACCGACCGGCGATCAAAGTCTGCGAGGCGTTTGCCAAGGCTGGTTATCCGCTGGACGTCGAGGCGCTGCTGATCATTGAGGTCGAGGGATCGGAGGAAGAGATTTCCGACCTGTTGGAGCGGATCAGGATGATTGCCGAGCCGCATCAGCCGACAACCACCATTATTTCTGAAAGTGCTGCACAAAGTGCGCGGATCTGGAAGGGCAGGAAGTCAGCGTTCGGCGCGATTGGGCGTATTGCCGACTACTACTGCATGGATGGAACCATCCCGCTGTCTCAGCTTCCTGTCGCCTTAAAGGGGATTTCTGAGATCTGCGAGCGTTATGAGCTCAAGGTTGCCAACATCTTTCACGCTGGTGATGGCAATCTGCATCCGCTCATCCTTTACGATGCCAATGACCCGGTGTCCTCGATTAATGCCGAAAAAGCTGGTGCCGAAATTCTAACCTTGTGCGTTGAAGTCGGCGGCTGCCTGACGGGTGAACATGGCGTCGGCGTTGAAAAACGCGATCTCATGCGGACGCAGTTTTCAGATGTCGACCTTGCGCTGCAAATGCGGATCAAGAGTGTGTTTGACCCCAAGTGGCTGCTCAATCCGGGCAAAGTGTTTCCGCTGGACGGGCGCATCGATATTGAGGATGCGGCATGAGCGAGACGCTCCGCCCGGCCGCGGGCTGGGAACTTGCCAGTATGATCATGCCCTATATCGAGCAACGGGTGCCGATGGAAATCATGGGGTCTGGGTCAAAGCGTGCCATCGGGCGGCCCATGCAGGCCGCGGTTACGATTTCGACGGCGTCGATGCGCGGTGTGTTCATGTACGAACCCACCGAGTTGGTGATGGGTGCGCATGCTGGAACGCCGATTGCGCAGATTGAGGCTGATTTGGCGGGCCAAGGCCAGATGCTCGCGTTCGAACCGATCGACCTGGGGCCAACGACCGGCGGAGCGCGCAACACACAGACGATCGGTGCGGTATTTTCCTCCAACCTGTCAGGTCCGCGCCGGATCACGGCCGGTGCTGCTCGCGACCATCTGCTTGGTATTGAAGGCGTCAACGGAGCTGGAGAGCTTTTTCGGTCCGGCGGCCGCGTGATGAAGAACGTCACGGGATATGATCTGTGCCGCGGGGTTGCTGGAAGCTGGGGGACGTTGGCCTGTCTGACGCAGCTGACGTTCAAGGTTCTGCCGATGGCGGATGAAGCTGTCACGCTGGTTTATCCTGGATTGACGGATGACATCGGGGTCGAGCTTTTGTGTGCTGCAATGCAATTGCCTTTCGAGGTCACGGGGGCCGCGCATATTCCGGCGTCGGTTGCGCATCGGCTTGAGAATGGCACGTTGCAGGGTCTGAATACCTCGGTGACGGCGATCCGGATTGAGAACTTCAGACCCTCGGTGATCTACCGGTCTGGCCGGCTTATTGAACAGCTCAAGGTCTATGGCGACCCGGTCCGATTGGATTTTGCAGACACGCTGGATTTTTGGGCTGAACTGCGCAGGCTTTCCGTGATGCCCTATTCGAAGGACACATCGTTATGGCGCATCTCAACGGCTCCCACCAAGGGCCCCGTGATTGTCGCTGCGATCCGGAAGCATATGCCGGCTGACGTCTACTATGACTGGTCCGGCGGACTGGTCTGGGTCGAAGTGGCAGCCAGCGCGGATGCGGGTGCATCGGACATTCGCCGGGCTGTGGCTGTGCACGGCGGCCATGCGACGCTGATCCGGGCCGAACCGTCTGTTCGTGCATCCGTCGAGGTGTTTCAACCGCAGGCGGCGGGTGTTGAATCCATCATGCGCGGTTTGAAGCGTGCGTTTGATCCGCACGGGCTTCTCAACCCTGGCAGAATGTACGCGACGATCTAACAGAGTTCTCAACTGGGCAGACCATGCAAACCAATTTTACAGCCGAGCAACTGCAAGACACGCGCACTGCTGAAATCGACAAGATCCTGCGCCGTTGTGTTCACTGCGGTCTTTGTACGGCTGTCTGCTCAACCTATGTCGTGCTGGGTGATGAGCGCGATAGTCCGCGCGGGCGGATCTATCTGATGAAGGACATGTTCGAAGGCGACAAAGATGCGTCTGCAGAAGTGCAGCATCACATTGACCGTTGTCTGTCCTGTCTGTCCTGCATGACCACCTGCCCTGGCGGGGTCGACTACATGCACCTCGTTGACCATGCGCGTGTCCATATCGCAGAGACCGGGACGCGGTCGTGGCGTGAGAAATTCGTGCGCGAGCTCTTGGCACGGACTGTTCCTTATCCCGATCGTTTTCGATGGGCTTTACGCGCTGCACCCCTTGGGCGTCCGTTTACGAAACTGATGAAGCGGTTCGGCTTTAAAGAGTTGGCCGCCATGGTCGAGCTCGCGCCGGGTGACCTGCCATCGCGAGGGAAGTTCAGCGGGCCTGGAACCGCTACGACCGAGCTTAAGAGGCGGGCGCGTGTGCTCATGCTGGCAGGTTGTGCGCAACAGGTTTTGCGGCCCGACATCAACGATGCTTCGATCAGGCTGTTGGCGCGACGCGGTGTCGATGTGACGATCGCCAACGGCGTTGGGTGCTGTGGCGCGCTCGTTCATCACATGGGGCGGGAAGACGATGCGCATGCGCAGGTGCGCCAGAACATCGATGCCTGGATGCATGAGATCGAAAAAGAGCCTGTCGATGCGATTTTGATCAATGCTTCGGGCTGCGGGACGACGGTCAAAGACTACGGGCATATGCTCAAAGATGACCCGGACTATGCGGAAAAAGCGGCGCGCATCTCCGAGTTGACGCTGGACATTTCAGAGTTCCTGTCGCGGTTCGACCTTGGACCACCCAAGCGGTATTCCTCGCTGCGTGTGGCGTACCACTCGGCCTGTTCGATGCAGCATGGTCAGCAAATTACAGACGAGCCTAAAGAGCTTTTAACGAACGCCGGATTTACCGTGGCAGACGTCCCGGAGGGTCATATCTGTTGTGGGTCGGCTGGGGTTTACAACATCCTGCAGTCTGAGATTGCAACGGATCTGCGTGCGCGCAAGGTTGAAAATATCCGGTCTGTGCAGCCTGACCTCGTTGCGGCCGGCAACATCGGCTGCATCTCCCAGATTGCCAGTGGCATGGATATCCCCATCGTGCACACAGTCGAACTTCTGGACTGGGCCTATGGCGGGCCGGTCCCGCGCGGGCTGCAACATCTCAAGCAGTTTATGTCCGAGGTGCCCGAGCCGAAGCGCTACGTGTCTGACGATTACCTCTACCACGCTGACCATACCGTTTAGCCTCATCGGTCTGATATTCTGGCAGGTTACGGATCCACGGCTTTCATGCACGCAGTTGCATGGGTCGAATGTGCATCTGACCTACGTCGCCGGTGATGGGATGCTGGAGGCTTGCACTTGGGCAGCTGCAATGCCACGTGTTGGCGCCTGAACGTCCACTTGAACATTTGAGACCCTTACCCCTCGCATTTGCCTGAGGTGGCGACGCCTATGATCCTGACACTGACCACAACGCACCAACCCGCCACCGATCTGGGTTTTTTGCTGCACAAAAACCCAGACCGGCTCCATCAAATGGATGTCGGCTTCGGTACGGCGCATCTGTTTTTTCCGGATGCGAAAACCGAACTCGCCACTTTTGCGATGGTGTTGGATATCGACGCCGTCGACCTCGTTCGTGGGCGAGGCGAAAAGGATCAAGGGCTTTTGCAGTCCTACGTGAACGACAGACCGTATGCGGTGTCTTCGTTCCTTTCGGTTGCCATTGCCAAGACGCTGCGCAATGCGTTGCAAGGGGCGTCAAAGGAACGGCAAGGGCTGGCGGATCAGGCCATTCCGTTGGAGGCGCAAGTCATGCCTTTGCCGGTACGTGGCGATGATGGAACGTTGCATCGGCTTTTTGGCCCGCTTGGCTATGAGATTGAGACCGAGACGATCCCGCTGGATGAGCAGTTGATCGAACTGGGTGATGCCTGGGCGCAGGGGCCTTACGTGAAGCTGACGTTGCGGGCGACGTGCCGGTTGCGGGATATGCTGGCGCATCTTTATGTGCTTATTCCCGTGCTTGATCGGCAGAAGCACTACTACGTGGACCGTCAGGAAATCGACAAGCTGATCGCGAAGGGTGAAGGTTGGCTGAAAGACCATCCCGAGCGCAGCTTTATTGCCCATCGCTACCTTCGCCAAAAGCGGTCATGGGCGCGCGAAGTGCTGGCGCGGATCGACGATGACGGCTCTGTGGTTGGGGCCGAAGTTGAGGTCGTGCCACGCGGCCAGGTTGACGCGACTGACGGCATTGCGGCGGGCGGCAATTCCGCCATTGCTGTAAGCCCGGCTGCTACGGGATCGATGTCTGATGATGGTGTGGCTGATCTAAAAACCGATGCAGCTGAACTGGCGCTCGAACAGCCGATACGGCTGCATGACCAGCGGCTTGATACCGTGGCTGAAACGCTGCTGGCGCTTGGTGCGCGGCGTGTCCTCGACCTGGGCTGCGGATCGGGTAAACTCATGAAGCGGCTGATGCCGGAGCGGCAGTTCAAGGATATCGTCGGTGTCGATGTATCTTCGGTCAGTCTTGAGCGGGCTGAACGGCGGTTGCGTCTGGATCGTGTGCCGGACAAAGACAAAGGCCGCGTGCGCGTACTACTCGGCGCGCTGACCTATCGGGATCGACGGATCGAGGGGTTTGATGCTGCTGCCCTGGTCGAGGTGATCGAACACTTGGACGCCGAACGGCTGAATTCCATGGAACGTGCGGTGTTTGAATTTGCAAAGCCGTGGCACGTGATCGTGACGACGCCAAACCGTGAATACAACGCAAAATTCGAAGGACTGGAGGAGGGTGCCTTGCGCCATCCTGATCATCGCTTTGAATGGACACGGGATGAGTTTGCGGCATGGTGCGCGCGAGTTAGCGAGCGGTTCAATTATCAGGTTGCGATATCCGGTATTGGTGAGGAGGACCCACGGTTTGGTGCACCCTCGCAGATGGCGGTGTTCACGACCGTTCGGAAGTTGTCTGCCGAATCGTTGGTGACCGATGGGGGGCGCTCATGAGATTGGAGATCCCTGACTTCTGCCTGGTCGTATTGATCGGGACATCGGGCTCGGGCAAGTCCATGTTTGCCGCCAAACATTTCAAGCCGACCGAGATTGTGTCATCGGATGCCGCGCGGGGCGTCGTGAGCGATGATGAAACGGATCAGGATGCGACAGGCGATGCGTTCGATCTGGTGCATTATATTATCCGGACGCGTCTGAGCCGGCGGCGGCTCACTGTCGTTGATGCAACGAACGTGCGGCCTGAAGACCGGGCGGCACTGGTTCGGATCGCGCGTGAGAACCATGCGCTTGCGGTTGCGCTTGTCTTGAACCCCGGTGAGGACATTTGTCAGGCGCGCAACGTCGACAGGCCGGAACGGCAGTTTGGTCCGCACGTGGTTCGCAACCAGACACGGACCATGAAACGGGGTTTGCGCGGGCTGGACAAAGAGGGGTTTCGCCAGTCGCATGAGTTTCGATCCGTCGAAAAGATCGAGGCGGTCGAGATTGTCCGGGTGCCGCTTTGGGCAGACCGGCGCAGCGAGCACGGGCCGTTTGATATCATCGGTGATGTCCATGGATGTGCGGGTGAGTTGATCGCGCTGTTTGAAAAGATGGGCTACAGCGTCGCGCTCAACGGTGAAGGAGACAACCGGACAGTCACTTCAAGTACCCCTCAAGGCCGTCGTGCGGTGTTTGTCGGTGATCTGGTGGACCGCGGGCCACGCTCTCCGGATGTCTTGCGGATCGCGATGCATATGGCCGAACACGGTCAGGCGATCTGCGTGCCGGGCAATCACGACATCAAGCTGTTGCGCTGGCTGATGGGTCGTAATGTGAAGCTAACGCATGGGCTGGCTGAAACCGTCGAGCAGTTGTCCCATGAGCCTGAGGCGTTCAAGAAAACGGTTCAAAAATTTCTCGACAAGCTCGTTTCGCATGCCTGGCTAGAAGGCGGTACGCTGGCGGTCGCGCACGCAGGCATCAAGGAAGACATGCTGGGGCGGGCCTCTGGCAAGATCCGCGAGTTTTGCTTGTACGGTGAGACGAGTGGGGAGACCGATGAATTCGGCCTGCCGGTTCGCTACAATTGGGCGGCCGAGTATCGTGGTGCTGCAACCATTGTTTACGGTCATACGCCCGTTCCGGAGGCGGAGTGGCTGAACAACACGTTGTGTGTTGATACTGGCTGTGTGTTTGGCGGGAAGCTGACGGCGTTGAGGTGGCCTGAGCGCGAGATTGTTTCCGTGCCGGCTCTCAAAACGCATGTCGAACCGATCAGACCGTTGTCGCATCCCCCGGCGAGGCCCGGCGCTTCGCTGACCGCGCAAGCGCTCTATGACGATTTGCTGAACCTTGAAGATGTGACGGGCAAGCGGATCGTCTCCACGCGGCTTGGGCGTAGCGTTCAGGTACACGAGGCGAACGCGGCGGCGGCGCTGGAAGTGATGGCGCGATTTGCGGTTGATCCGAAGTGGCTGATTTATCTGCCCCCGACGATGAGCCCGTCTGAGACCAGTCAGGTGGAGGGGTATCTGGAGCGGCCGGAAGAGGCGTTTGGGTATTTCGAAAAGCAGGGTGTTCAATCCGTCGTTGTTGAAGACAAGCACATGGGTTCGCGTGCGGTTGCCGTGGTTTGCCGGGACCGTGATGTGGCCCTGCGGCGGTTTGGGGTCGCGAATGGTCAGACGGGGGCGATCTACACGCGAACAGGGCGACCGTTTTTCTCTGATCCGGTGATGACTGATGGGTTATTGGCGCGGCTTCGCCAGGGCGTGACGGATGCCGGGCTTTGGGACCTGTTGGAGACGGACTGGGTGTTGCTTGATGCCGAACTGATGCCATGGTCGGCGAAGGCCCAGGACCTCATTCGACAGCAGTATGCCGCGACCGGTTCGGCGGCGCGCGCGGGGCTTACGAAGGCCACTGCGTTGTTTCATCAGGCCGAGGCCCGCGGGCTTGAGACCGGGGATGCGGCGGCGCGTTTTCATGAACGTGCCAAACGGTCAGAGTTGTTTGCGGAAGCCTACCGTCACTATTGCTGGCCCGTGACGTCATTGGATGATTACCGTTTTGCGCCGTTCCATCTGCTGGCCAGTGAGGGCGCGGTTCACACGGATAAAGACCATGTGTGGCACATGGATATGGTCGGACGGCTGGCCATTGGTGGTGACCCGGTTTTGATGCGCACAGACCATCGTGTCGTTTCGCTGTCCGAAAGCGCCGAGCGCACGTCGGCTGCTGCTTGGTGGGATGAGCGGACGCAAAACGGCAGTGAAGGAATGGTTGTTAAACCGCGCGACTTTATTGTCCGTGGACCCAAGGGCATGGTGCAGCCTGCGCTCAAATGCCGGGGCAAGTCCTATCTGCGGATCATTTATGGTCCCGAGTACGATGTGCCGCGCAACCTTGAGCGGCTGCGGAAGCGTGGGCTTGGCCTTAAACGGTCGCTGGCGCTTCGAGAGTTTGTTCTTGGGCATGAGGGGCTGAACCGGTTCATTGACCGTGAACCCTTGCGGCGGGTCCACGAATGCGTTTTTGCGGTGTTGGCGCTGGAAAGCGAACCAGTCGATCCGCGGCTGTGACGACGTGGTGTGGCGTTTTGCGAGCGCATACCGGTAGAGACTTGAGCTGAAAACGACGCATACGCCCGCCTATTCAATTGGTAAGGATGTTAACCGAATGCCTGCTGCGGCTGCGCTTTATCTGAATGATACCGACATCGACTTTTCGCTTCACTTCAAGGACCTGAAGGAGGAAGGGTTGTGTTGCGGGCATCCGGAAGTCCTGCGCGCACAACTTGGAGATGAACGGGTTCGGTTTGATGTGCTGCATGGCAAGGCCATGGCGGACCATGTTGCAGGCTTTGCAAAGTACATCGAGACGCTGGATGAGGATGCCGGGCGGAAGACTGCGGCGATTGCCCTCTTGGATGATGTGGCGATTGTTTTGCGGCTGGTGACCGATGCTGAGTGGTCCGAGGAGATGTGGCAGGCGACGGGCATGGCAGCCGACACCCTCGATGGGCTGCTGTTTGCTTTCGACAGTATCATCATGCCCAGTGGCGTCGTGCTGGCCGGTCCATTGCGGAAACAGCACGAAAGCATCCGTGATGTTGCCGATGATGACATCTTAGAAGATTGAGCGAAAACAACCTCTTGTGGCGTTTTTGCTGTGAAGCGGGGGCAAAGTCTGCGTTTTACGGCTTTGCCTGTGGATTGCGAACCATGATATGGGCCGCGAGCCGGCGGGGCTTAGAGTGCTTATCACGGGCCTCCGACCGATTTGGCATCGCAAGGTGTCGAAAAGCTGCGCCCCGTATCACATCAAAGATCGACCTCATTCGTTATGGCCAAGAAAAACAAAATCAAGCGACCGCTCGCGCGGCTGCCTAAAGGCTTTCGCGACTTCGAGGCGTTGGAGATCCGCGGCCTGAAGGCCATGCTCACGAAGATTGAGCAGGTTTACGAGAGCTATGGCTTCGAGCCGTTGGAGACGCCAGCATTTGAGTTTACCGATGCGCTTGGCAAGTTTCTTCCTGACCAGGACCGGCCGAATGCAGGTGTGTTTTCGCTGCAAGACGAAGACGACCAGTGGATGAGCCTGCGGTATGACCTGACGGCTCCGTTGGCGCGCTATGTTGCGCAGAACTTCGATACCGTGCCCAAGCCCTTCAGGCGCTATGCCACCGGAACCGTATGGCGGAATGAGAAGCCTGGTCCAGGCAGGTTCCGTCAGTTCACGCAGTTCGATGCTGACACCGTTGGAACCGAAAGCATCGCTGCGGATGCAGAGATCTGCATGCTGGCTGCGGAGACACTCGAAGCGTTGGGATTTGAACGCGGCGAATACCGGATCCGTGTCAACAACCGCAAGCTTCTTGATGGCGTCTTGGAAAGCATCGGGATTGATGTTGATCCGGATGGGGCGGCTGCCGAGCAGCGTCTGACTGTGCTGCGAGCCGTCGACAAGCTGGACAGGCTCGGTGTTGAAGGTGTCACGATGCTGCTGGGTGACGGCCGCAAGGATGCGTCTGGGGATTTCACCAAGGGGGCGGGTCTTGAAGCAGAACGGATTGCAAGGATTGTTGAGTTCGTCAGTGCCGGCGAGGCAGTTGGCGGGACGCTGTTTGACACGCTTGGCGGGCTTGTTACTGGAAACGCGCGCGGAGAAGCGGGGCTTGCCGAACTTCAAAAAATCTATTCGCTGGTTCGCGCGGCAGGTTTTGATGAAGATCGGATTGCCATCGACCCGACGATCGTGCGCGGGCTCGATTACTATACAGGCCCGGTTTTCGAGGCTGAGCTGACCTTTGAAATCACCGATGACGATGGCCAGAAGATTCAGTTCGGTTCAGTTGGTGGCGGTGGACGATATGACGATCTTGTCGCGCGCTTTACGGGACGTCCTGCACCGGCGACCGGGTTTTCCATCGGTGTCTCGCGGTTGCAGGCCGCGCTTCAGGTCCTGGGACGGGCGACGGGCCCAGCGGTCCATGCACCTGTCGTGGTGATGGTCATGGATTACGATGATCTTCCACGCCATCAGGCTCTTGTGTCTCGTTTGCGGGCAGCTGGCGTCCGCGCGGAAATGTATCTTGGAACGTCGGGGCTAAAAGCGCAGATGAAATATGCCGACAAGCGCGGCGCGCCGTGTGTCGTGATCCAGGGGGAAGACGAGGTGGCCAAGGGTGAGGTTCAGATCAAGGACCTGATCGAGGGGGCCAAGGCGGCACAGAGCATCAAAGACAATGCGGAATGGAAAGAAGTGAGGCCAGCTCAGTTTTCCGTCCCGGTGGAAAGCCTTGAGCGCGCTGTACAGGATGTGTTGTCCCGGCATTCTGATTGATCAACCAAATTGAGTGATGGACTGAACTGCCAATCGAAATAGACGGCCCAAACGCTTTTGCGACGAGAGAACCTTAGCCTTTATGTCAGCTGAAACGATCCGTGAATTTGAAGCGCTGGAAGCGCAGGCGCAAAAGCTGCTCGCTGGTTTTATCGCTGGTGGTCATGAAGCTGTGGCACCTGCACTCATTCAGCCCGCCGACATCTATCTTGATGTGATCGGTGAGACGTTGCGTGCGCGCACCTATGTGTTTCAGGACCCCAACGGGGTTGAGCTTTGCCTGCGGCCTGACCTGACGGTGCCGACGTGCCTGTTGCATCTTGAGCGGGCTTTCAACGACGGGAGCACTGCCAAGTATTGCTACAACGGCACGGCGTTCCGTTTCCAACCCGCCGATGCCGACCGGGCGCATCCTCGCGAGTTTCGTCAACTTGGTATCGAGACGTTTGGTGGTGAGGATCGCGAACAGGTTGAGGCCGAGACTGTCGCACTGATCATTGAGGGCCTGCGTGAAGCCGGTCTGGCTGACTTCAATTTACGGATCGGGGACCTGGGTATCCTGCAAGCGGTCATGGACGGCGCGGACATGCCCCAGCGATGGCGGCAAAAACTGATGCATCAATTCTGGCGGCCTGATGCGTTTCGCGCCGAGCTGGAGCGACTTGCGAACCGGCCCAGTGCGGCGGCTGACGCGCTTGATCCAGAGCTCAGAAAACGCATCGAAGGTGCACCGCCAGCTGATGTTCAAAACATCCTTGCCGATTATCTTGAGGCTCAAAACATTGAGATGGTTGGCTCACGCTCACTGAATGAAATTGCCGAAAGTCTGGTCCTCATTCTGGAGGACGCCCGCGCCGAACCCCTGGCACCTGAGACAGCCGACCTGATTACCAAATACATCGGTGTGAATGCCCGTGCGAAGGCAGCCGGGGCTCGCCTGAAGGACTTGATGCGTGAACACAACGTCAATATTTCCGACGCGCTTGATACGTACCAGCGACGACTGGCTCTGCTGAAGGATGCCGGCGTCGACGTTGCCAAGGCCAATTTCTCAGCCGAGTTTGCACGATCGCTGGAGTACTACACCGGCTTTGTGTTCGAGATCATCACACCAACACTGAGTGACAAAAGTCCGGTTGCAGGCGGTGGCCGCTACGACAGCGTCTTGCGCTCCTGTGGGGCCAAGGAGGCCATTCCTGCGGCTGGAGCTGCCATCCATACCGAGAGATTGCTGGCTGCGGTCGTTGGTGCCAAGGCTTTGAATGGAGAAGCGACATGAGTGAGCGTCTCCAAATCGCGCTGCCGTCCAAAGGGCGGCTGATGGAACAGGCGATCGGTATTTTTGCAGATGGCGGCGTCATTGTTCAAAAGACGGGTAATGCGCGGGGCTATCGTGGCGAGATCGTCGACATGCCCGACGTTGACGTGATCTTTGTGTCCGCATCCGAGATTGCTGCCTATCTGCAATCGGGACGTGCGCATCTGGGTGTGACAGGTCAGGACCTGATTCAGGAACGGATGTCTGACTGGAACGAACGGGTCTCGATTTTGAAACCGCTGGGTTTTGGTTTTGCCGACGTTGTCGTCGCGGTCCCGAAATGCTGGGTCGACGTTTCGACAATCGCGGACATCGATGAGATTGCATCGCGGTTCCGGGATCGAAACGCGCGCTGGTTTCGTGTGGCAACGAAATACATCAACCTGTCGCGGGCCTACTTTGCCAAAAACGGATTTGCCGATTATCGCATCGTTGAGAGCCTGGGCGCTACTGAAGGCACGCCGATGGCAGGGACGGCGGACTTCATTGTCGATATCACGACAACGGGCAACACGCTGAAGGCCAACGGTCTCAAGATCTTGGATGATGGCGTGATCTTGAAGTCCCAGGCATGCCTCGTCGCTTCGAATGAGGCGGAATGGTCCCCGAAGTTGCGACAGTTTCAAAACGAGATCATGCAGAAGCTTGGCGTTTAGAGCCTGTCAGGCTTAGGTGGTTGCGAACCTGCTTGGGTCGCCGCCTGCGCAATTTGGCAATCTCTACCCACCGCCTATAGAGACTGTTTGCTTTTCGTGGACCAGCAAAGCAGGCTCTAATCTCTTGATTTGGAGCATGTTCAGGAAAAGCGCGTACACTTTTCCTGAACATGCTCTAGCTTACGTGTTCGAGGCGATCGCTTCGAGAAGTGCGCTGCCGTATTTCTTGATCTTGCTCGCGCCCAGCCCGGTGATGTCACTGAGATCGTCCGTTGATGACGGGCGGGCATGGGCCAGCTCGGCCAATGTCTTGTCATGGCAAATGACATAGGGCGGGACTGATGCTGTCCGTGCTAATTCGAGGCGCACGGCCTTGAGGGCGTCAAACAGAGCCTTATCTGTTTCGGACAACGTTGCCGCGATCGTGGTGGCAGCGGATGACTTCTTCTTCGAAGAGCTGCGGCTTTTGCGATCACCCGGTTTTGCTTTGCGCATTTCAAACGATGTTTCGCCGCGCAAAAGCGGGCGGGCCTTGTCCGTCAGTTGCAACGTGCCAAAGCCTTCGTCGTCTGCGGTCAAGTATCCAGCGGATGCCAGTTGGCGGAAAAGTCCGCGCCAACTCGTGGCGTCCATTTCGGACCCAAGGCCAAAGACCTTCAGGCGATCGTGGCCGTTCTTGATGATGCGCTCTTCAGGCTTGCCGAGAAGGATATCAATCACGTAGCTAACGCCAAACCGTTGGCCGCTCCGGTACACTGCGGACAGCGCCTTCTGAGCCAAAACGGTGGCGTCGGTTCGTTCCGGCGGGTCGATGCAGTTGTCGCAGTTGCCACAAGGCTCTGATCTGGTCTCGCCGAAATAGGACAACAGGGCCTGCCGCCGGCATCCCACCATTTCGGCCAGGCCAATGAGTGCATCGAGCTTTTCGCGCTGCACCTTTTTGTGGGCATCGGCGCCATCTGACCGTTCGATCCATTGGCGCTGTTGCAGAACATCTTGCAGACCGTAGGCGAGCCAACAATTGGCTGGTTCGCCGTCCCGACCGGCACGGCCTGTTTCCTGGTAGTAGGCCTCGATTGACTTCGGCAGGTTGAGGTGGCCGACAAACCGGACATCGGGCTTGTCGATGCCCATGCCAAAGGCAATCGTTGCGACGACGATCAGGCCGTCTTCGGACAAGAACCGTTGCTGGACATCCCGGCGTGTGTCTGTGGGCAAACCTGCGTGATAGGCCAGTGCCGTGCGGCCCTTGCCGCACAGCCATTCAGCGGTGTCTTCAACGGACTTGCGCGAGAGGCAGTAAATGATGCCAGCGTCTTCAGGGTGCTCAGCATTGATGAAGCGCCACAACTTTTCGCGTGCGCTGATCGAGCCGCTTTCGGAGATCGCATACTTCAGGTTTGGACGATCGAATGAGGCGACGAACCGTTTGGAGGCTTCTAGGCTGAGTTCGGAAACGATTTCATCGCGGGTTTTTTCGTCTGCTGTCGCTGTCAGTGCGATGCGCGGTGTGTTGGGGAAGCGGCCCGCCAGACACCGGAGCTGCCGGTACTCCGGGCGGAAGTCGTGACCCCATTGCGATACGCAGTGCGCCTCATCGATCGCGAACAATGCGATCTCGATTTCTTCCAGCATCTCCAGTGTGCGGTCCTGCACAAGTCGCTCAGGGGCAACGTAGAGAACATCCAATTCGCCTGCGCGCAGCTGATCGTGCACCGCGCACATCTCAGGCCAGCTCAAAGTCGAGTTCAGGTATGCCGCGTTGAGGCCGAGCACATTAAGCGCATCAACCTGGTCCTGCATCAGTGCGATCAGGGGGGAGACGACGATGCCGGTGCCGGGCCGGAGGAGTGCTGGGATCTGGTAGCACAGCGATTTCCCGCCACCTGTCGGCATGAGTGCCAGCACGTCTTTGCCCGCGAGCAAGCTGCCAATGATCCCTTCCTGGTGGAAACGGAATGCCTGATAGCCGAATGTCCGTTGCAGGACATCGACCGCGTCTTCGATGGAGGCTGCCGTATCGGCGCGGCTTGAAGGCATAATGGGTGGCTCAGACAGCTCAAGCTCTAACGGTTTGTGGAAGGGGGCGTTCACGGGTGCTGTTGACCTCGGCCATGATCTGGAAACTCTCTTGGCGCAGAGCAACAGATTCGCGGACGAGCGTCCCGGTGAGCGCAGGATTGGCGTCCGGGTGACGTTGGCTGGCCACAGCGTCCTGTCATCCATCGGTGCTACGTTCAAGGTTACAGTACGGCTGATGGACGGGGCTCGCAGACCACAAGCTGCTGATTGACCGATCTGATGATGAATGCTGAACGGAACCTGTATTCAGGGCGAGTTCATATTCTTGGAGTTAGTTTGGCTTCAACACCGCAAGAGTTTAGCTGTTCAGTTCAGCAAAACCATTCGAGACGCCCGCTTTTTCAAAGCAATGGGCAAGGTCTTCATACTGGTTTAACGTTGCGGCATAGGCTGAATACATGATTGCCGCCACCGCGGCATCGTATTTTTGAAATGGGGAACAAAGACGATGACACGTGTTCGAAGCGGACTTTCGATGGCCTTGATTGCCGGCGTTGCGGCGATGGCACTCGGGCCCTTGCTCGGACCTACGGCGGCGCACGCTCAGTCCAGCTGTAAATGGTATGGGTCGACGGCGCTCAAACAGCAAAAACGTAACGAACAGCTCGGCTGTAAGTTCTCCGGCCCACAGTGGCATTCCAATCTGGCGGGACACATTGCCTGGTGCAGCAGTCAGCCGCCTGACGTCTGGAAAGCATCGGCGCGTGCACGTGACAAGATGCTGGATCAATGCGCGGCCAAGTAGGTTTTGCTGCCGGACTTCGTCGCACTGCACCATGAGCGGCAGTCAGGCGATGATGTCATATCGGAGTTGATTTTGTTGTGGCATTGCCGATGAACTAACACTGCCTATGTTCGAGGTCATGCTATGTTCGAGGTCATGGCCTTCCAAAGGTTTCACAAAGGCGCGAGCGCGTGTCGGGTTCCGCTTCGCTTTTGTTTTGTGACATGGTTATAACAAGGCTGTCGGTCTCATCGATTTAGCCCGACACCCTGCCGCCGCGCCAGCTCTCCCCCGACTGGCGCGGCATTTTTTTGGCTGGTGCTTGGTTTAGATGTTCGTTCAAGACACGAAAAAAAAGCGCTACTGGCCGCGAGAGCCAGAGCGCTTTTTGTTCGTTGAATCTTGGGGCGAAAACGAAAGCCCGTGAGGCTCTACGGCTCAAAGTCCGCCGAGGTTCTTGGCGTCGAACAGATGCCCGCTCAGTTTGTTGCCGCGTTCCGAGGACAGATAGAGTGCCAGTGCCGCCACATCGGGCTCACCGCCCAGGGCCTGGTCGGTGTCCATGACCTGATCGACGTAAGAGCATGGCCCAACCGCGTTGATCCGGATACCCTGCTTGCCCCAGCTCTCAGCTTCACGCCGTGTGATGGTGGCCAGCGTGGCACGCAGCATATCGACCAGGGCCATTTCCTGAGGCGTCTGTGAGCGCGGGGCGGCGATCACGTTGAGGATCAGACCGTCTGTGAGGGTCAAACGCATGCGGTTGGCGGCGATCCGTCCCACCATGGTCGCTGGAACCAGTTTTTCCGCGATCAAGTCTTCGATCTCTTCAAGTTCGAACCGGCCTGCGAGATCTTCCCGTTCAATCCGAATAAGATTGACGACGATTTCCAGACCACCGAACGTAGATTGGGCGGGGCCCTGTAGGAACGCAACGGCTTCATCGCTTGTCGCGAGGGTCTTCTCATAAACCTGGAAACCCGCCGTAGTCTCAGCCAGAAGGCTGTTCAGCGTGTCCATTTCAGGAGAGTTTTCTGATGTCTGAATGACGAGCTGTGTCTGATGGTCGGCAAATGCGCGTGAAATGTCGACACCGAGGGTGGTGGACACGCCGGTGATCAACACGCGATCGCCGGCAAGTTCGGGATAAGTTGCGTTGTGCCGAAGCTCATCGACTACACTCATGAACATCTTGTCTTTCTCCTCACTACGCCGGGACTATTCGAGGAACCCAGCTACTACAATAGCACGTTGATTCGGCTAACGAGACATAAACAAGCGCGAGATTCGCGTGGGGGCTGAGGCGGGCGCGTGACCGCTTTGGGGCAGATACTTAAAAGGTGCACGCAAGCCTTATTTAATCGGGGTTCACGCCTGAACATCGTCGGTGTGGATAAAGTCTCAGGGCCTGTGGACGGTGTGTAGAAATGTGGGTCTTCAAGCTGCGAAATGCTCAAACCTTAGCAATAACAAGGAGTTCGATTTCTTGACCGGTGTGGCCCTAAAACCGAACGAGCTTGAAGCGTACTGGATGCCGTTTTCGGCCAATCGGGCGTTTAAGGCGCGGCCACGTTTGTTTGTGGCGGCCGATGGTGTGCACTACAGAACCGACACTGGTCGGCAAGTGCTCGATGCGACCTCCGGGCTTTATTGTGTGAATGCAGGGCACGGGCGGCGCAGGATCGTCGATGCCATCAAGGAAGCCGCTGAACGGCTCGATTTCGCACCTCCGTTCCAATACGCGCAACCGCAGGTGTTCGAACTCGCTAACCGGCTGGCCCTGCTTGCACCGGGCGATCTCAACCACGTGATGTTGGCGACGTCTGGAAGTGAGGCGGTTGAAACGGCGATGAAGGTTGCGCTGGCCTATCACCGGGCCAAGGGCGAGGGGCAGCGTACGAAGTTTATCGGCCGGGAGCGGGCCTACCATGGCGTGGGATTTGGCGGCATTGCCGTTGGTGGCATCCCGGCCAACCGCAAGGCGTTCGGGGCCATGCTCCCTGGGACGGATCATTTGCCGTCAACGTACGATCGCGCGCATCAGGCGTTTTCCGTTGGAGAGCCTGCGTGGGGCGCGCATCTGGCGGACGAACTCAATAGGCTGATTGCACTGCATGATGCGTCAAACATCGCAGCCGTCATCGTTGAACCCACCGCTGGGTCCACCGGCTGCCTGCCGCCACCGCAAGGATATCTAGAGCGGCTGGTCGAAATTGCCGGACACCACGGTATTCTGGTGATTTTCGACGAAGTCATTACTGGTTTTGGTCGGCTGGGACATGCGTTCGCCGCGGAACGATACGGGCTGGTTCCAGACCTCATCACCTTTGCCAAGGGCGTCACGAACGGGTCGGTTCCCATGTCGGGTGTTTTGCTGCGTGACCAGATCTATCGCACCGTATGTGACGGGGAAGATGCCCCGGCTGGCGCACCGCCGCGCCATCTGCCGGAACTGTTTCATGGCTACACGTATTCAGGGCACCCATTGGCAACGGCGGCTGCACTTGCGACGTTGGATGTCTACCGCGATGAGGCGTTGTTTGAACGGACGCGTGAGCGTGAAGCGGCATTTGCAGAGCGGATGATGTCTTTGCAGGGTCTGCCCAATGTGGCCGACATCCGTCCTATCGGTTTGATGTGCGGGATTGACCTGCACTGTATCGAAAATCGACCGGGTCAGCGCGGGTATCGGGCGATCGAAACGTCGTTCCATGAGCTCGACCTTTACGTTCGTGTGGCGTTGGATACGCTGATCCTCGCGCCGCCCCTTATTGCGACGGATGACGAACTGGATGCCATGACCGAACGTGTGGCCGAAACGATCCGCCGTGTGCAGTGACTTGAAATTCTGGCGTTCAAAGCTGGTGAAATCCGGCCACGGGGCGTTGCTTACGGGTCCAGCAGAAACAAGACTGTAGGTAGCGATTCTGCTTTCGGCCTGTCGTTGCAGGTCAGTTTCTGGTCTCAGGCGAGCACCTGCGTTTTCGCTCCGTACTTCAATCGTTGCTGCGTATCAGCTCCGCAAAAGGGCCGTATCCATGGCGTCGACACGCGCAACCAAACCGCAACCCATCGTGGTCGAGGCATTTGTTCTGACCTCCATGGCGTTGACGACGCTCGCGTTGGGGACGGCACTACACCTGCATGGCGGGTTTGAGATTTTGGGCGCAGGGGTTGCTGCCCTTGCCGCCTATGCCTTGATGCTGGTCGGTCATGGCGTGCTAAGACGTGTGGTGTCTGCTCCTACGCAGAAGCGCACAAAGACGTCTTCCACGATGGCTTTGGATGCGGAGGCCGATAATCTGGCTGCGCGCGTTGCCGCCGCGCTCGAGGCCTTGCCTGAGGAGCAGACCAAGACGCCAACCCAGAAGACGGCGGCGCCATCACAGCATGGTGCGAGTGTTCACGAGCAGCAACCCACGGACACCGCGGAACGCCACGTCAAACAAGGGGGGGCAGCCTCTGAAACGCAGCGCCGCGCAACGCCAGAAGAAATTGCCGCAGCGTTCGAGACGCCCCCTAATCCGTTCCATGAAGTGGCTGCGCAAAAACTTGTTGAAGCCAATGGTCGCCACGAAGGCGTGGGGCAGGGCGATGGCGTGCCCTCGCACGCGCGTTTGGACGTCCCGCCGCCGCCGCCGACTTCAAAGCCTCACCCGCCGGTTGCTGCCCAGCACCCCGGCTCTGAGGCGCCCCCTAAACCTATGGCGGGTTCTCCTCGGCAGAGTGCTCCGCCGCCGCCACCACTCCCTGATCTGCCGCCGGCTCAATACGCGCCTGGGCCGGAACGCGCTCTGCCCGATCCGGCTCCGCCGCGGCCTGCTGATGTCGAGATGATCCAGGGGTTGATCAAGAAGCTTGCCGATGAGGTGAACGCTGCGTCCTTTGAAGATACGCAAGGCCAAGGTGCGACGGGACCTCCTCGTGCTCCTAGAGGTCATGCCGATGCCCAAGCAGCTGGCGGGTACGCAACGGCAGGAGATGACCTCGCTGGATCTCAAAGTGCCCCATCTCAATCTGAAGACTTCAAAGTCGATGCCTTGAGGGCTGCTGCAGGTGACATGCGCGCGCTCGATCATCGGGCGTCCACTGGCGATGTGGACCCATCAACCGGGGCTGCTGCCGCAGCTCAATTGGCAGGCGAAGGCATCAGTCAGGTGAGGGAGGCCGTCGAGGCAGGACGTGTGGATGTCCTACTTGATCCCATCGTCGGTCTCGATGACAGCCGGATGCAACACTTTGAAATTGCGCTGCGCCTGCGGGATCGTTCTGACAGGGCGCTGGGATTTGAGATCCACGGTTCCGCCATGCGCGGGACAGGCGTTTATCCGCTGGTTGATCAATTGCGGCTGGAGAAAACCTGTGAGCTTGCTCATAAGTTGCAATCGCGCGGCAAAACCGGATCTGTTTTTTCCCGGACCAGCGGCGAGAGCCTTGTGGCCGACCTGTTCCTGGATCGCGTGGCGGACGCATACCGTGCGCATCAGGCTTTTGCCACACGGCTGGTTATGACGTTTTCGCAAAGTGATGTGCGGGCGTTCGGTCCGAGGGAATGGGCCACGCTGACAGACATGTGTGATCTCGGCTTCCGGTTTGCGATTGCCAGCGTGAGCGATCTCGATATGGATTTTGAAGACTTGGCCGAACGCGGATTTGAGTTCTTGAAATTGGACGCCGATGTCTTCCTCAATGGTCTGCCCACAGGCGAAGGGACAGTTCCGGCTGCTGACATCTGTCGGCACGTGGCTGATCTGGGCATGTCGGTGATCGTGGGGCGCATTGAAAGCGAAGAGGCCAAGTCGCGTATTTCCGGTTTCGGCGTTCTGCTCGGACAAGGTGCTCTGTTTGGGGCCCCGAGAGTTGTGCGTTCTGAAGTGATGATGGCGAATGCGAAGCCTTCCGGGCAGTCTCACGCGGCTGCCTAGCGGCCGTGCTGAATTGGTGTGCTGCGGGCGTTCGGTGCGGTGCAGGCTTAGGACGGTGCGGAGTGGGCACCGTGGGCTGCCAAACGGAAAGATGTTTGGCGTGCATTCTGCAGCTTCGTCTTGATTGTTTCATGGGGCAGAGATACCCGTCTGACCATGACAGTAATTCCTTCATCGCAGATCGCTGATCTATCCGGTCCGATCCAAATCGTTTCGTCTATCGCCCCGTTTGGTCAGGGCCGCCGGGCATGGCTCGTCGATATCTGGGGCGTCATGCACAATGGCGTTCGGCCATTCGCGACTGCTGTCGCCGCGTGTCAGACGTTTCGCCGTCAGGGCGGCATCGTCGTGCTGCTCTCCAACTCGCCGCGGACCGGTGAGGGCGTCATTGCCCAGCTGAGGCAGGTTGGCGTTCCTGACGATGCTTACGACGGTGCGGTCACATCGGGTGATGCAACTCGCGTGTTGATCCGGCAGGTGAGCGACAGGCCGATTTTTCATCTGGGGCCGGAACGTGACCGGCCATCATTCAAGGGCATCGATGTTGTCTTCGCTGACGCCGAGACAGCGGACACGATTGTCTGTACCGGGCTGTTTGATGATCGAACAGAAACGGCGGACAACTACAATACGCTATTGAAAGGCTTTGCTGCTCGCGGTGTCGAAATGATCTGCGCCAATCCAGACATCACAGTCGAGCGCGACGGTAAGATTATCTTTTGTGCTGGCGCGCTTGCGGAACGTTACGAAGCGCTGGGCGGGGTTGCGAGGCTGGCTGGAAAGCCGCATGCGCCAATTTACGATATGGCGTTTGAACGATTGGCGGACATTGCCGGTGCACCTGTGAAGCGTGCGGACGTGCTGGCGATCGGTGATGGCGTCAAGACAGATATTGCCGGTGCTCTGGCTGCTGATCTCGATGCCGTTTACATTGCGAGTGCGGTGGGGCTGGGCCTTGGTGGCGCACTGGACCCTGCGGCGCTGAACGCGCTGTTCCCTGACCCCACCGCCCGGCCCATTGCGGCGATGACGGAGTTGGCGTGGTAGCTCGCTCCTAACGCGTGATCGCATGCATCATGGCTTGTTTTAGGCATGTCTCGTTCGCACCAGGGTGAAGGGTGGCGTCATACCGTCAGGATGACTTTTCCGATGTGGCTTCCTTCCGCCATACGCGCATGGGCGAGGTGCGCGTCTTTCAGTGCAAAAGTCGAATCCTGGACGACTTTGACCCGGCCATCGGCAAACAGTGGGACTGCATATTCCCGAAGTTCTCGGGCGATCTGGCCCTTTACGTCCGTGGTGCGGATGCGCAGCGTAGACCCGGTGATGGTTAGTCGTTTGAGCATGACGCGCAGAAAATCGATCTCGGCCTTCGATCCCTTTTGGTAGGCGATGTTGACCATGCGGCCGTCATCAGCCAGGCAGCGGATGTTTTTTGCGATGTAATCACCACCGACCATATCGAGGATCACGTCTACGCCGCGTTTGCCGGTCGCGTCCTTGACGACCTCCACGAAGTCCTGGGTTGTGTAGTTGATGGCGTGGTCACAGCCCAAATCGCGCATGGCGGCGCACTTCTCATCGCTGCCAGCCGTTGCAACAACGGTGGCGCCAAATGCCTTGGCCAGTTGAATGGCCGCGACACCGATGCCAGATGTGCCACCGTGGACCATGAGCCATTCGCCCGACTGGAGGGCGCCGCGCTGGAACACGTTGTGCCAAACAGTAAAGAATGTTTCAGGCACGCCGGCTGCCTCGATCATCGACAACCCCGTAGGCACGGGAATGCAAGCTGGTGCCTCCGCAATGCAGTACTCAGCATATCCGCCACCGTTGACCAGTGCCATGACGGCATCGCCAGTGGCCACGTCGGTGACATCAGATCCCAGTGCCACAATATCTCCGGACACTTCCAATCCTGGTGTTGTGCAGTGGCCTTTCGGCGGAGGGTAGGTACCTTCGCGTTGCATGATGTCCGGGCGGTTGACTCCGGCGGCTGCCACCTTGATCAGGACCTGCCCTGGTCCGGGCTCCGGGGTCTCGATTTCAACTGGTTTGAGGGCGTCGGGCCCGCCTGGTTCTGGAATGGCAATGGCAGTCATCGTCTTGGGGAGATCGGACATCGGGTTTCCCGTGTGTGGTCTGGTGCGTTCGTCGTTACTGGCGTGGTGGGGTGTTTCGCAATGGCCCGCAGGGATGCCAGCCAAGCGAGGTGGTTGCAAGGGGCCGTGGGTGCGGCAATTGCTTGACTGCGGCGCGCGTGTTTACTGATGGTCAAAAAACATGGGGCGTTGGTTGTCGCATGTCGCGGTCCAGCTTCATGGCCTGTGGGGCTCACTGGGAGGAGTTGACGCAATGGATTGGGACGAACCGAAGCATAAGCGGCTTGAGGCTATTCAACCGGGGGATGATCTGGACGCTGTGTCCATCAACGAGCTTGAGGAGCGGATCACGGCGATGAGGCAGGAGATTGCGCGTTGTGAGGCGGCGATTGCAGCCAAGATTGCGCAACGCGATGCCGCAGCTTCGATTTTCAAATCTTGATCGTTCACATTCTGGTCCACGCTCAGCGCAAAGCGGCTTTGCGAAACGTCGAATGAGCGGCGTGGTGGTTAACGCGGGAACGTTGGACCCAGGCACAGGCGTTCAATGTTTTTTAACCTCATCATGGCTAACTAATCGTAATCCAGTGTTCTGGATCGAACGAAGCTGCCTTAGGCGCTTTGTTCAACGCCTCCCTGTTGACTTTAGAGCCGCTGGTCCCCCCAGCGGCTCTTTTTTTGCTTGGGAACTGCTATTCGTGTGAGCAATCACAAGTCTGCCTCGTTTTGGGCCGATCCCGGTGGCGTTCTGTTAACGGTAGCGGGTTAGTCTAAGCGGAGTTATATAGTTGCTAGAGCGTTCTCGGGTGTATCAAAGTCAAACCATGTCCCATCGTAGTTGCGTACCCAATGCCGATCTCGATCCACACGTAACCGTGTCCTTCGGTGATCACTTCCAAGCGTCGACGCAGTTTGACACCGTGTTCCGCGAGGGCATGGAGTTGGTTGAACGCACGGCGTGCTATCTCGACAGCGACGGGCGTCGCGATTCAAAAAAACTGAAGCCGCCGGTAAGCCACGTCTATGCTAGCGAAAGCATGCGTTTGACCACGCGCCTGTTGGACATGGCCTCATGGCTGTTGATCCGCCGGGCTCTCAAATCCGGTGAGATTACCGAAGCTGAAGCGCAGGCCAAACGCCGACGTGTCAAACTTCAGGCTGTCGGACGGCCCTCACACATTCAACATTTTGACGATCTGCCAGTGGGTTTGCAGGATTTGATCCGTGAAAGCTCAGCGCTGCACGACCGGATCGTGAAGCTCGACCGGGCGATGTCCGGGCTGAGCGACGGTGACCAAGACTTGCGCGGCGAAGTGCCAGCGTCGCCGGCTAACCCTGTCGGCCAGCAGTTGGACCGGTTGCGTCGCGCGTTTGGGTCCTAATCCTCTGGTTGCCGGGTGTTTCAACTAATTTGAACCCGGCTCACCTTCTTGCAGCGTGTCCTTGGCTATGCTGATGAACCAGACAAAACACCCCTGCAAACCACGTTTGCAGGGGTGTTTGATTAGGATCGGACGGGTTCGTCGGCCAAAATGCTGGCTCAGAACATACCTTCGAATTTCTTCTTGAACCGTGACAAGCGCCCGCCGCGGTCGGTCAGCTTTTGATCGCCGCCCGTCCAGGCTGGATGCGACGTTGGGTCAATATCAAGCTGAAGGGTGTCGCCTTCCTTGCCGTAGGTCGAATATGTCGTGAATTCCGTTCCATCGGTCATCACCACTTTGATCTGGTGATAATCGGGATGAAAATCAGGGTTCTTGTTCATCGGGTGGTCCTATCTCAGGCTGAACCCAAAGCGAGCAGCAACACATTTTGGCTGCAACCTGCCCATCTTTGTTCGACGGAGAGGTGGTGCATACGCTTTGGAGTTGAATGCAGAGCAGCTGATTTAGTCCACGATGACCTGTTAGACAAGGAAAACTTGCCACTGGCGGGTTATTCAACATGCGCGTTGGGTCAGGGTTGCTGCGTGGTTTCGACTGGGCCATTGGTCCAGTATTGGCTATTGTAGACAGGTGGCAAAGTTGACCTGCCCACCTGGGGGTATGCCAATTGGCTGACGGGCGTGCGCCCGTTGGGTTTTAACGCTCAGAAATCGCCTGTAAAATCACTTACGGTTTCGCATGTGCCCGGGTTTCTGTCATCGTCAAGGGCAAAGCAAACGCCGTGGGTCAGACGTTCACCCTTGCCCCCGCCATCACCTTAGAATGAGAGCCGATCTTGAGCCGCCGCAGATCATCCTCCGATACGATGCCATCCTCCATAGACGGGTCAGAAACAGCCGAGGGCAAGCGCCGCTCGCTGAAGCCGCTTCTGGAGCTAAAGCCCTATCTGTTGCGCTACAAGACGGCGTTGGCATTCGCCGGTCTGGCATTGGTCGCATCGGCTGGGGCAACACTTGCCGTTCCCATCGCGGTGCGCCGGGTCATCGACAACGGGTTTTCAGCCGAGAACGCGGCGCTGATCGACCAGTATTTCACCGTCTTGATCATCATCGGGGCCGTGCTGGCCATTGCGAGTTCGGCGCGGTTTTACTTCGTGAATTGGCTGGGCGAACGGGTCGTCTCAGACCTGCGCGCCGATGTGTTTGCCAATCTGACGCGGCTAGGTGCTGGGTTTTTCGCGCAGACGCACTCAGGTGAGGTCATGAGCCGCCTGACTGCGGATACGACACAGATTAAGTCCGCCGCAGGCTCGGCGCTCAGTCAGGCTTTGCGCAACTCGATTATGCTTATCGGCGCGCTCGTCATGATGTTCATCACGTCGGTTGAATTGTCGATGCTGGTGCTGTTGGCGATCCCTGCCATCGTGTTGCCGCTTATGGCCTATGGGCGCGTGGTGCGGCGTTTGTCCCGGACCGCACAAGATGAATTGGCAGAGGCTTCGGCGTTTGCTTCTGAAAATCTTGGTGCCATCCGCACCATGCAGGCTTTCGCCAACGAAACCGCGATCGTCGGACGGTTTTCGGCGGCCGTCGAGCGCACGTTCAGCGCTGCCAAAGACCGGCTTTTAGCGCGCGCCGGTTTAACGGCGATGGCGATCTTCCTCGTGACGGCAAGCATCGTAGCGGTGCTGTGGTACGGGGCAGCCGCCGTTATTGGCGGTGACATGACCGCTGGCCGGTTGAGCCAGTTTGTTCTTTATGCCGTTTTTGCTGCGGGTGCCTTGGCCGAACTCGCCGAGGTGTGGGGTGAAATGAGCCAGGCAGCCGGTGCCTCAGAACGGCTGATGGAATTGCTGAAGGTCGTTCCCGAAATTCAAGAACCGGTCGATCCCATAGCCCTACCTGTTCCGGTGCGAGGTGCCGTTTCGTTTGACACTGTGACGTTTGCCTATCCCGGTCGGGAAGAGGCAGATGCCATCTCCGACTTTACGTTGTCCGTTGCGCCTGGCGAAACGGTCGCGCTCGTCGGGCCGTCGGGGGCTGGAAAATCGACTTTGTTCAATCTGTTGTTGCGGTTCTACGATCCACAAAGCGGCGTCGTGAAAATCGACGGCGTTGATGTGGCCCGCGCGCCGTTGGGTGATTTGCGCCGGCGCATGGCGATTGTCCCTCAGGATGTGGCGCTATTCGCCGAGACCATTGCCGACAATATTCGCTACGGCGCGGCTGATGCCGATATCACGGCCGTGCAGGAGGCTGCGAAGCTTGCCCAGGCGGACGGGTTCATCCAGGAGTTGCCTGAGGCGTACTCCACCAAACTGGGGGAGCGTGGCGTTACGCTGTCTGGCGGACAGCGGCAGCGCATCGCGCTCGCGCGAGCCATCCTGAAGGATGCCCGGGTTCTGCTGCTGGATGAGGCGACCAGTGCGCTGGATGCTGAAAGTGAACTGGCTGTGCAGCTGGCGCTTGAAAAGGTCATGGAAGGCCGGACGACGCTGGTGATCGCGCACCGTCTGGCGACGGTTCAGAAGGCTGACCGCATCATCGTTATGGATGGTGGGCGGATCGTGGAAGAGGGCACGCATTCCGCGCTCGTGGCCAAAGGCGGGCTTTATAGCCGTCTGGCGCAATTGCAGTTCGGGTTGGAAGCTGCCGAGTAACAAGCCTGTCGGGTCCCGGTTGCTTGGCAGGTCGTTCGTGTGCCGTGTTGTTTGGGAATTCAACGTCAGCTCGATCTTGCCGCCATACTTCAGTAGGCAGCCGTTAGATAGCAGTCTTCACGCGAACAACCGGATGAACTTCCAACCGGGGCAGCTTCTGCCAAGCTTCTGCCAAGCTTTTGGGAAGCTGCAGCGCAGCGCCGAACACAAATTGCTGTCAGGTGTTCTTAGTTGGTCGTAACCTTGGCGGGAGGCGAGGCCTTCATCGGGCCGACGTTGGCACGATCATCAGCCCAATCGATTTCCTCTTCCCGCTCATCGCGCAAGGACCGATAGGGCAAGCCCACCGACAGCGATCCGTTGCCATTTTCGGACGAAGGCGCTGCATGTTCTTCGTGTCCAGGTGGGATCTGCGACGTCATCCGCTTGAATTCCATGCCGCGGATAAATTCGCGAATCCGTGGCTGGATTTCCGTGCGGAAGCGCGTGCCGTTGAACACGCCATAGTGGCCGACACCTGGCTGAACGTAATGATAGCGCTCGTCCAATGGGATGTTCGTGCAGAGGTCCTGTGCGGCTTCGGTCTGACCAAGGCCGCAAATGTCGTCGCGCTCGCCTTCGACGGTCAGGAGGCCGGTCTTGGTGATCAAGGAACAATCGACAAGTTCGTTGCGGTGGGTCATCACGCCGTCCGGCAATGAGTGGCGTTGGAAAACCTCTTCCACGGTCTGCAGATAGAACTCACACGGCAGGTCCATCACCGACAAGTATTCTTCATAGAAGGTCTTGTGTGAGTTGACGCTATCGCAGTCGCCTTTGACCAAGTTGTTGAACAGGTCCATGTGCGCCTTGGTGTGGCGCTCCAGGTTCATCGTCATGAAGCCCGTCAGCTGCATAAAGCCTGGATAGACGCGGCGCATGAAGCCTGGGTTCGGGAACGGTACAAGCGAGATCACGTTGTGCTCGAACCATTCGATCGTTTTCTTCTGGGCGAGGTCGTTGACCACCGTTGGATTGCGTCGTGTGTCGATCGGGCCGCCCATCAGCGTCAGCGACAGCGGCTGGCAGGGATCGTCTCGTCGGGCCATGACCGCTGCGGCAGCAAGGGCTGGAACGGCTGGCTGACAAACCGCCATGACGTGCGTGTTCGGGCCGATGAATTGGATAAACTCGATCAGGTAATCGATGAAATCATCAAGGTCGAAGGCGCCGTCCGTAACGGGGACGTCGCGGCAATCGATCCAGTCGGTGACGTAGACATCGTGCTCCTGGATCATGGCCTTTACGGTGCCGCGAAGCAGCGTCGCGTAGTGGCCAGACATTGGGGCGACGATCAACACCTTGGGATCGTTGCGTTTGCCGACAACGCTTTCATCGCGCTTAAAACGCTGCAGGTTGCAGAAATTCTTTTCGACCACGTTTTCGATCGAGATCGGCACCTTCAGTCCATAAACTGTGGTGTCTTCGATGTCCCAATCCGGCTTGCCGTAGCGCCGCGTCAAGCCGTCGAAGACTTCGCAGGCGGCAGAAAAGCTTTTCGCGACCGGTGTATATGACCACGGATTGTAAGGTGCGTTCAGTTGCACGTTGATGCCCTGCGCCATGATGCGCAGAGGGTTCAAGACGGCGTGGGCAAATTCGTAAGCGTGGTAGCGCATTTATGTTCCCGATGATTGACGAGTAACGCAGTGCGGCAACTTCTTAATGCATCGCAACACTGATTGCTCGGAACGTCAAGCCGACGGCTTTGGAACGACTGGGCATGTCGGCCTTGCGATGAAGCCAGAAAACCTAAGATAATACAGAAAGCTATCATAAGTCCTTCACCTTGAAGGAGGCCTTTAGGCAAAGCTTTCATGATGTATTTGTGACGTAAACTGCAGCTTCAAATTGGTGCGGCGCACATTTTCTGCATTAAATATCATGGTTTGTGAGTGGGTTGGCGTGTTGTCCGCTGCACGCCCGCCGTCCGGGGAACCGATTAGCGGCTGGTCAGCTTTAGCTCGATGCGTCGATTGCGCCGCAGGGCGTCGGTGCCTGTACCCTCATCCAACGGGGCAAACTGACCATACCCCGCGGCGACGAGGCGCTGTGGCGGAACCCCACGGGCAATCAGGTATTGCACGACGGATAACGCCCGCGCCGTCGAGAGCTCCCAATTGGATGGAAAGTCCGGGGTGCTGATGGGTTGCGCGTCCGTATGGCCGTCGACCTGCAACACCCAGTCGATCTCTTTGGGAATCTCGCCGCGCAGCTCGTTGATGGCAGAGGCAAGCTGGTCGATCGCGCCCAGGCCATCCGGTGTCAGCTGTGCCTGGCCGGATGGGAACAACACCTCGGATTGAAATATAAAACGGTCTCCGACGACACGGATGTCCTTTCGGGTGCTCAAGAGTTCACGCAGGCGCCCGAAAAAGTCCGACCGATACCGCTGTAGCTCCTGCACCTGGCGTGCGAGCGCGGCGTTCAGGCGTTTGCCCAGGTCCTGGATGCGGTCTTGGGAATCCTGGTCTTTCTTCTCGCTGGCCTCCAAGGCATCGTTCAAAGCTGCGATCTGTCGACGCAAAGCCAGGATCTGTTGGTTGAGCAGGTCCACTTTGGCCAGCGCTTCGGAGGATGTCTTTTGCTGGTCTTCGAGGTCACTCGTCAGGGCCGCGATCCGGTTCGCGGCTGATTTGGCGGCTTCATCGCCGGACAGCGCAAAGCCTGACAGCCTGGCGTTTTCCGCACGCGTGCTGGCCAACGAGGCTTGAAGCGCGGCCAACTGATCCTCTGCGTCTTTTGCCTTGCCGCGTTCAAGGGAGAGGATGTTGGTCAATTCAGCCAGCTGGCGGTTTAATCGCTGGAGGACGGTGTCTTTGCCGCTTGCTTCTTGTGTCGCGAAATACTGCGCGAGCATGAAGATCGACATCAAGAACATGACGACAAGCAGGAGCGTCGACAGGGCGTCCACGTAACCCGGCCAGAAATCACCGTAGTCGGTGCTTGAGCGTCTTGAACGGCCTCTGGCCAAAGGTTCACCCTCTCCGGCGGTCGATTTTGAGCGTCAGGTCGCGCAGGGTCTCGGCCACGCTTGCCTGTTGAGCCGCTTGTTCGTCGGCCCACTCGCGGACGACTTTTTGTTCGGCCCGCATTTGATTGACGAGTCCGTTCACACCTTCGGTGAGGTGTTCCACACTGGCTGCTGCATCGCCTGGTGGAGTTAGGCTTCCAGCGCCCGGGTTCTCGCCAAGGCGCACGTTCAGCTCTTCCAGGATGCGCTGCATGTCAAACAACGTGGCAGCCAGTTGGCGGTTCGTGCCGTCGGCCGTTGTTGAGCCGCCGGGTGTCAATTCAGTGATGCCCGACAGCCATTCTTCGAGTTCATTGTAAAACCGGTTGTGCGCATGGCTCGCCTGAAGCTCGAGGAAGCCCAGAACAAGCGATCCGGCCAGCCCCAGAAGGGATGATGAAAACGCTGTGCCCATGCCCTGCATCGGGGCGGCCAGTCCGGCTTTCAAATCGCCGAACAATTGGACGGTGTCATTGGCGTTCGTGTCTATGGTGCCGATAACTCCACCGACGGCCTGGATGGTTTCCAGTAGGCCCCAAAATGTTCCGAGCAAGCCCAGGAACACGAGAAGGCCGACCAGATAGCGACCGGTGTCCCGCGCTTCATCCAGCCGCGATCCGATCGAGTCCATGATAGAGGCCATGGCGTTCGTGGACAGCGAGAGACTGCCTGTGCGGTCGCGCAGCATGGTGGCCATGGGGGCCAGAAGGCTTGGTGTCGGACCTGTTGAGAGCCCGGGGTCTGAGATCCGGAAGCCATTGACCCAGCGGATTTCCGGATAAAGTCTAATGACCTGCTGGAATGTAAAGATGATGCCGAACGCCAGGACGGCCAGGATCAGGCCGTTGAGCCCAGGGTTGGCCATGAGCGAGCGGAACAGTTGCTCATGCAGGATCGCGGCGACAAAACCGACGAGTGTCAGGAAGATCAACATCCTGACCAAGAACAATCCTGGAAAATTCAACGTGCGGTGCAGACCTGCTGCTCCAGCGTCGCCTTTGCGTCGACGTGCCATGTCCGCCCCTGCCTATCACCCGCCGCCAGCGCCAATGCCCCGTGCGCTTGGCTATTCTACCCCAAAGTTCGTCATATCGTGGCAGTTCAACCCGGCAAGATCATGCCACGCGTCCTGCGTCACCATCATTGCCGGTTTTAGATGTCGTGTATGTTGCTAATTGGGCACGCTTGGACGTGTCAGCCGAGGGGTTTGTGGAAAACGTCGGCGGTCGTGCCAGTGTGTCAGGCTTTCACAGCCAATGCAGGCGCTGTGTCGCCGACGAGGGGTATGAGGGCTTTTTGTATTTGTGAATTGCCTGCCAGCACGGTGCCCGTGTCCAACATGTCGCTCCCGCCGTTCAGATCTGTGACGATCCCGCCGGCTTCGCGCACGATGACGATGCCAGCTGCCATGTCCCAGGGTTTGATGTTGCGCTCCCAATAGGCGTCAAAACGGCCTGCTGCTGTCCATGCGAGATCCATGGCTGCCGAACCTGTCCGCCGTAGTCCGGCAACGGTATTGAGCACGGCGTCCAACTCGGCTTTGAAACGAGCCTGGCCGGGGCGGCCTCGATGTGGAATGCCCATTGCCAAAACGCAGTCATCAAGCGTTCGTCGTGCGGCAACACGTAGCCGGCGGTCGTTGAGGTAGGCCCCTTTACCTTTTTCCGCCGTAAAGAGTTCATCGGTCACGGGGTTATAGATCACGCCCGCAAAGAGCTTTCCTTCGCGTTCGAGCCCAATGGATATGGCAAACAACGGAATGGAGTGCAGGAAGTTCGTGGTGCCATCAAGCGGGTCCACGATCCAACGGTTGGCCTTATCGGCGCCTGCAACCACGCCGCCTTCTTCCAGCAAAAAGCCATAGCCTGGCCGGGCCTTCGTCAGTTCTTCCTGGATGATTTTTTCAGCTTTGAGGTCGGCTGCGGAAACGAAGTTGGCGGGGCCCTTGATGGAGACCTGCAGGTTCTCAACCTCCCCGAAGTCGCGGGCGAGTGAGCGGCCAGCCTTGCGGGCGGCTGAAACCATTACGTTCAGAAGGGGTGAGAAGGCCATGGGCGGGTGTGTGGTCCTTAAGCGGTCAAGGTTGGGGATATGCGCGCAGCTTTGCTGGCCGATCGTGTGTATCGATGCGGCCGTCGTCAGGGCAAGCCCTATCCCGAGGCGACTGCCACCACAAGGCTGACAGGGCAGCGGGCGGGTTCAAAGTGTTTTATTGCACGCTAAGCGGAGAGATGAGCGCGGCATCGCGGAACTCAGTCGCCGCGCGCTCGGCCTCGGCGCGCGTTTCGGCCGGCAGTTTGGCGATCTTGTTGTCCATGAACATGTCTTTGATACCACCCTGCTTGGCCAGGAACCGCCACTTGGCCATTTGCACCGGGCTTTTGTTCACGCCGATCCCTTCTTCGTAGATGTAGGCCAGACGGTTCTGCGCACCTGCAATCCCCTTCGCAGCTGCGGATTTCAAATATGGAATTGCCTTTGGTTCGTCTGTTCGTATGCCGTAACCTTTGAGGAGTAAGACGGCGTATTCGTATTGCGCCACGGCCATGCCCTGATCGGCGGCTTTTGAGAGCCAGCGCGCCTGTTCGTAGGCGTCGCTGTCAAAGCCTGCTCCGGCTTCGATCATACCGGCGAGGTCGTATTGGGCGGCGGCAATGCCTTTTTCGGCGGCATAGGCGATGTGCCGGCTCGCGCGGTGCACATTTTTGGGTTTTCCGGTTCCGTTGAGAAACAGTAGTCCGAGATTATAGTTGGCCTGCGGATGGCCTGTTTTTGCAGCGCTCTCGAACAGTGAGGCTGCGGTATCCATGTTCTTCTCGACACCGCGGCCCTGCGCGAACATCAGGCCGATGGCAAACATCGCGTTGACGTCGCCAAGCTCGGCGCCGCGTTTAAACCATTGTGCTGCGACTTTCTCGTCTTTTGAGACGCCGTGGCCTTCCGCATAGATACGGCCAATGAGCGTATGTGAGGCGGGGTGGCCTTTTTCGGCACCTTTTTGAGCAAGTTCCAGTGCGGTCAGGTATTTGCCCTCATCGAATGCTCGGTAGGCTGCGTCTTCGCCGACACCTGTTGCGGATGGCGCGTTTGTCGAGCTGCCGGACTTGCTTGGGTTCGACTGGCCAGGATTTGACTGGGCTTTGCCCGTGTCTGCATCGGTGTCGTCTTTGCTGCCGTCCGACCAGAACCACGAACTGATACCTGCTGAAGCCGTGACGGGTCCGACTGCAATCAGGGTGAGCGCCAGGATGATCAGAACCGTTGGATGGCGCGCGCTTGCTCGTTTCGATTGCGGCGTTCGTGCGCGGTGGCTTATGGGTGCGGATTTATGATCGGCTTGTGACGTCATGGCCTCTCCGGATGGTCTCGCTCAGCGGTTGTCATCACGACGTGCTGTTCCTCAAATGTGTCCAACACATGAAGCGAGTGGGTCAACAGAGTTTGTGGCATGTCACGTCTGGCTAAGCGGCTTTGGCCTGCTTGCCATCCAGCTGATGTGCCAGGGTTTCGGCCCAGTCGATCAGGTCAGCTGTCGATTTACCCTCCGGCACCCGAACACACACGAAGTCCGCACCGGCAGAAGCCAGCTGGTGCACGACGTCTTGTTGAACACCGCTAATGCCGGTTGCAACGCAGGGGATTTCAAAGACATCGGCCCACCATTCCACCATGTCGAGGCGGTTGGCTGCTGCCGTGTCGTGTTCCATGGCAGTCGGGGATAGGCCGAAGGCGATATACTCGGCGCCGGCTTCTGCGAAAACCATGGCGTTGTGGCGTGAGGTTCCTGCATCCGCCCCGATCATGAGGCGGCCACCCGCAATTTCGCGGGCTTCTGTGAAGCGGTCGAGACAATCAGGCGTCCAGTTCAGGTGAATGCCATCTGCCTTTACGGTCCGTGCGAGGCAGGCGTCGTCGGCGATCATCACGGCCACGCCATGGGCATGCGCTGTCTCGACAAAGGGTAAGACGTGCGTGGCTGTCAGCGTCTCACCAGGTTTGGGCTCGAGCAGAATGGAGGGAACTGCGACTTTGTCGAGAACGGCGGCCACCCGTTCTGCGTTGGCGGCATCTGAGGTGGCGCAAACTGACAGGTAGAGTTGGCAAGGGATTCGGAGGTCGACCGCGGTTGACTTTGCCCGGCCTGACTGGGCTCCGGCTGATTTGGACCCTGAAGATTTTGAAATCGCTGATTTTGATCTGTTGGTCATCTTGGGTCTCGCAAACGCATCCGGCGTGGTGATGAAACTTGATGCACCGGGGCAGCTTCAAACCGGTCTACGGCTCGTTACTCCCCGGCCCGTTTTTCAATGCCTCGACAAACCTGGCCAAAAAATGAACGCTAGTTATGAAGGTTCAGAGGCAAGACCGGGACCATGCCCCCTCATTGCGGTGTCAAATGGTGTGGCTGATGTTGGATTGCTAGCCACTGGCCTAAGACGGCATAGGTTCTTGTTGCAAAAGGGCCTAGCGTGCTTTGAGACACGGTGTTCATCACATCTCTGAGGTCGTGAGAACATTGCCTGGCAGCCCGCCTTATCCAGGCAGTTGAACCCTGACTAGGCTGCTTTTTCCTGGGCTGGTTCCCATTTGCCCAAAGCCGCCAGGCTGTTCATGCGTGCGCGGTGCGAGAAGGCGCGCTGACCAGCTGCCACATTCTCCGATTTGCCGCTCCAGGCCTTTAACGCAGCGGCTTGTAGTGCACGGCCATAGGAGAATGTCAGCGCCCACGGCAGATCGCCCATGGCATTCATCAACGACAGGTGATGCGTTGCCTGTTCATCTGTCTGTCCACCAGACAGGAAGGCGACGCCTGGGACGTTGGAAGGTACCGTATCCTTCAAGCAACGGACTGTTTTTTCGGCGACTTCTTCAGCTGAGGCTTGGTTGGCGCATTTCTGGCCGGCGATGATCATATTGGGTTTGAGGATCATGCCTTCCATCGAAACGTTGGCCGCATGCAATTCGCGAAAGACAAGACGCAGAATTTTGTGGGTCACTTCATAGCAGCGGTCGATGTCATGGGTCATCGTCGGGCCGTCCATCAAAACTTCAGGCTCAACTATGGGTACGATGCCGGCCTCCTGGCAAAGGGCTGCATATCTGGCAAGGCTGTGCGCATTAGCGTTTTCACAGTTCCAGCTGGGCATGCCGTCGCCAATGGTGATGACCGCGCGCCATTTCGCGAAACGCGCGCCGATGTCGTAATATTCCGCTAGCCGTTCGCGCAGGCCATCCAGACCCTCGGTGATCTTCTCACCGGGGCTGAGTGCCAAATCTTTTGCGCCAGCGTCGACTTTAATGCCGGGGATGCAGCCGTTTTCTTTTAAAACATCGACGAGAGGCGTCCCATCGGCTGCTTTTTGGCGAATGGTTTCATCGAATAAAATGACACCCGAGATGTGCTCGCTCATGGCGTCTTTGGTGCGGAAAAGCATTTCCCGGTAGTCGCGGCGGGAGGTTTCTGTCGATTCGACGTTGATCGTATCGAACCGCTTTTTGATCGTTCCGGTGCTTTCGTCAGCGGCAAGTATGCCTTTGCCGGGTGCAACCATCGCTGCTGCAATATCCTCAAGCCGTGCCTTGCCTGCGCCGTTCATGCTTCGGGTCCTTCAAATAAGCCTGTCGTCAATTCAACATGGGTTGCGTTTTTGGTTGCTTTTGGCACCGCCTTAACGCGATTGGATGCCGTTTGCCAGATCGAGCGACCCAAGCGCGGCAATCCAACGCTGAGTTCTCCTGCAACAAGGCGACGTGCCGACAGTTGTTCGTTCTGACCCGGTGATAACGCATTTGAGCAGAATCCGTAACTGTGAGGAGCATTAAGGTTATGCGCGCTTTGTTGAGCCAGCTGATGCGCGCCATGGACGATAAGCTGTAGCTGCGGCCGGCTCTTGCAAGTCTCCTGTCGGTTGGGGTTGTCGCCTTTGCGTATGCTGCCGATGCTCTCGCGTTCTTACAGGATCCCCCTTCGATTGAGTGAAGACGCGCTGACCGACCTGCTGTCGATTTTTTTTGCCTCCAGTATGCTGGCTGTTGCGACGTTTTCTGTCTCAGCAATTGTGACTGCGGTATCGGCGGTCGCAAACGCGGCAACACCGTGCGCTGTCAGCTGGGGTCAACGATCCTGGGATGGCCATCGCCATTCTTGGCGTGCAACTTCGTATTCTGATGGCCTTGGCTGATACAGCCAACGAGGTAGACGCATCCGTTGACCAGTCTGGTGCTGGTGGGGATCGGCCCGGGCTTGAAGTTGACGGTGCTGCGGATGATGAAAGCTGTTACCACCGCACTTATGTGCCGCGCATTACGGCGCAAACGCTGGTGGACAACGCCTTCAGTTTGATCGCGCGGGATGGAGCGGCGGCATCAAGGTCCGCCGCTGACAACATGGCTTTGGTGCGACTTAGGCTGCCAGATAGGTAACTGCCTTACAGGAGTTTACCCATGGCGACGGCGGTGTCTGCCATGCGGTTCGAGAAGCCCCATTCATTGTCGTACCAGGATAAGACGCGCACCAGCGTCCCTTCCATGACCTTGGTTTGGTCGAGATGGACGATGGACGACCGGTTGTCGTGATTAAAGTCCGTCGACACGTTCTTCAGGTCCGTTGTCCCTAGTATGCCTTTGAGTGGGCCGTCGGCGGCTTTTTGCAGCGCTGCGTTGACCTCTTCAATGGTTGTTTCGCGTTTTACGATGGCTTTCAGATCGACGACGGACACGTTGGGTGTTGGCACTCTGATCGCTGTTCCATCCAGCTTGCCATTGAGTTCTGGCAAGACGAGGCCGACGGCCTTGGCGGCTCCCGTGGACGTGGGAATCATGGAGAGTGCGGCAGCGCGAGCGCGATACATATCCTTGTGCATCGTGTCGAGTGTCGGCTGATCGCCGGTGTAGGCGTGAATTGTCGTCATGAACCCTTTTTCGATGCCGACGAAGTCGTTCAGGACTTTCGCAATCGGTGCGAGGCAGTTGGTTGTGCACGATGCGTTTGAAATGACGTGGTGATCGGCTGTGAGTTTGTCATGGTTGACGCCGTAGACGACGGTCAGGTCCGCGCCGTCTGCTGGTGCAGAAACGATAACGCGCTTGGCACCTGCTTGAAGGTGTGCGGCGGCTGCGTCGCGCTTGGTGAAAATGCCGGTGCACTCAAGAGCGATTTCGACACCCAGATCTTTGTGGGGGAGTTCGGCTGGGTTCCGAATAGCTGTGACTTTAATGGGGCCGCGACCCACGTCGATTGTTTCGCCATCGACCTTCACGTCACCTTGGAAGCGCCCGTGAATGGAATCAAAACGGAAAAGGTGTGCGTTGGCCTCAACAGGGCCGAGGTCATTAATGGCGACCACCTCAATGTCTGTGCGGCCACTTTCAATGATTGCGCGCAACACATTGCGTCCGATTCGACCAAATCCATTGATCGCGACTTTGACGGCCATTGAAAAGTTCTCCTGAGCGAAAAGATGTCGTTGGGTTTAACTCGGCGTGGTCATAACACCCGCATCTGGGAATTGACGATGACGGGCGTTTATTTTGCCTAACCGTTGGGAGGGATGCGTGTCTTGGTGGTCATAAATGGGGCAGTATCCCACGTGTCAATGCGTCATCGGCCACAATCACCGATCTGCCACCCTTTTGGTATCCGGAGGGGGTAGGCGTTTTTCTCCACAGGGCGTATGTGCAATTCGAAGCAAATCGCGGTTTGATTTGGTCCGGAGTGTTGACCGACCCTGGCGAACAGTTCATGTCCGCCGCCTTGGGTCCGGCGCGGCACAATCAACATGGCAGCGTGCTCATTCTGCCCTGGGTTCGTAGACGGCATTAAGTGAGGGATCATGGCTGAACGCGCGACTGCCAAGCCGAAGACATCGTCGCCCTCGCGCGGTGCGAAACCCGTCGAGAAGCGGGCGGCGCGCGCCAAAGCTTCGGCTGGATCGGCCAAGGGAACTGGAACGAGCAAGGGAACCGCGGCGTCAAAGACGCCGGGTAAAAGCAAGGGCGCATCTGATCTGGCTGCGGCGATCGAACGGCTTGAGGCGCAGGTTATGGATCTGAAAGCTGAACGGGACGACCTCAAGGCTGAACTTTCCAGCTCGGTTGCGCGTGTCAAGGAGCTTGAGAAGGTCCAGGTTCAGGCGATCAATCGCATTGATTGGGTTATCGATTCGCTCCATAACGTGATGGAAACGAAATAAACGTGCGTGGCGTTACCGGGCGTGAAACTCAGGTTTTCAACCCAATCGCAGGAACGAAGGCCATGGCACAAGTCCGTCTCAGCATAAATGGTCGAAGCTATCGCCTAGAGTGCGATGATGGTTCGCGGGCGCGGTTCGACGATATCGCCGAATATGTGAACGCCACAGTTGATGGCGTCATTGATGAGTTCGGGCAGGTGGGCCACGACCAGATACTTCTGCTGGCCGCCTTGAAGCTCGCCGATGAGCTTTTCGATGCGCAGGGCATTGTTGACACGCCGGATGAGACGCCAGCCGGTGAAACTGAGCCAATTGCTGAGGCTGCTGGCGCCCAAAAGTAACGCCCTGGGCATGTGCCCTTGCCGAAATGGTCCAAGTCGCTTGTGTGGACGTTCAGGTGCTGGATTGTTTGCGCGCTCACACGGGGTTTGGGTTTGGTTCCGTTTCTGGTTAAATGGGAGGGGCTGCGGGGTTCGTCAGGAGCACTATTTCTCACCGGCCTATAAGATCTTCCAGGGAGCTGTCCCTGTTTGGGGCCGTGGCCTCTTACATATGGCGCCCACCTACAATTGTAGGGCACCGGCGAGATCAAACACTGTTCCAACGGCTTCCGCGGCTCTTTTTGTTTTCATGCGCTGTTCGCGCTAGGCCCCCAAGGTGGACGGGCGGGGGTCGTCTCTGTTAGAGCCCGCCGATGTCAGATACGGTTTCCATTGAGACGCAGAAAAAAGAACTGAGGCGCGTTGCACGACGTGCCCGGGCGGCGGCTCATGAGCAACATGGCGCTGAAGCAGGCCGAAAGCTTGCGGCCATCGGGCTAGAGTTCGCAGCGTTGGCAGATGATGCCAAGGTGTCCGGCTACGTTGCCATTCGCGACGAGATCGATCCGGCGATCCTGCTCAAAGATCTAGGTCAGGCCGGTCATCCGCTTGCACTGCCGGTCGTCACCGGGCCCGGTGAAGCACTGTACCTCGCGCATTGGTTACACAGTGACGCGCTGGAGGTAGGGGACATGGGCATTCCCGAACCCGTTGCCGATAGTGGTCAGGCCTCGGTCTTAGCAGACTGTATGCTGGTGCCGTTGCTGGCTGTGGATCGCCGCGGTTATCGGCTCGGCTATGGCGGTGGGTTTTATGATCGGACGATCGAGGCGCTGCAGGGCGTTCAGCCCGTCACAAAGATTGGTCTGGCCTTCGACGAACAGATCGTTGATGCCGTTCCGCACGACGACTACGACCAGCGTCTCGATTGGATTTTGACTCCTTCGGGGCCGATCAAGTGTCAGGATTTTTGAATGCGTCTTCTGTTTCTCGGTGACATTGTCGGCCGGTCCGGTCGTGCGATGGTCACTGAAAACCTCCCACGCCTGCGTGAGACCTATGCCCTCGATTTTGTCATCGTGAATGGTGAGAACGCGGCGGGTGGTTTCGGCATCACCGAATCCATCCTCATGGACGTTCTTGATGCGGGTGCCGACGTGGTGACGCTGGGCAATCATGCTTTCGATCAGAAAGACACGCTCGTTTATATCGAGCGCCAGGATCGCCTTTTACGTCCGATCAATTACCCGAAAGGTACACCGGGCCGAGGGTCGGGTCTGTTTCGGGCCGCGAACGGGGCGGACGTCTTGGTCATGAATGCCATGGGCCGGGTGTTCATGCACGAGCTTGAATGTCCGTTCATGGCTGTCGAAAACGCGCTTGAGGCTTGCCCGCTGCAACACGGCGCAGATGCTGTCGTGATCGATATGCACGCCGAGGCTACAAGCGAAAAACAGGCCATGGGCTGTTTTGTGGACGGAAGGGCTAGTCTCGTGGTCGGTACCCATACGCACACGCCGACGGCTGATGAGCGCATTCAGCCAGGCGGGACTGCCTATATGAGCGACGCTGGCATGTGTGGAGATTATCAGTCGATTTTGGGCATGGACACCGAGGAGCCGATTACGCGGTTCACGACCCGCATTCCGCGCGGCCGATTTGAGCCTGCCACCGGACCGGCGACACTGAGTGGTGTGGCTGTCGACACCGATGATGCCACGGGCCTTGCAAAATATGTCGGCGCGCTTCGCATCGGCGGTGTCTTGTCGCCCTGCATGCCCGCGTTCTGGGAGGCTTGAGCGGCTTCATCTGGGTACCCCACGGCCGCCGGGGTTGACCTTTGCAGTCTGCCTCGCGCAAAACTGGGCGCACTGATGGTGCTCGGGTCAACGGTGTTTGGCGAGACACAAGTTTGAAGCGCTTCTTGCTTTCAATGTCGTTCTCGTGTCGGCAACCGGCCCAACAACAACGCGGCGGCGGCGACCGTCACGCCCTCAAGCACATTCGCATTTCAAAAAACGAGAAGTCTCCATGGCAGGCCATTCCAAATTCAAGAATATCATGCACCGCAAGGGCAAGCAGGATGCGGCACGCGCCAAGGCGTTCACAAAACTCGCCCGTGAAATTACGACGGCTGCAAAGGCGGGGCTCCCGGATCCGGACATGAATGCGCGCCTACGGTTGGCTATTACCGCCGCCAAGGCTGAAAACATGCCCAACGACAATATCGACCGAGCCATCAAGAAGGCGCTCGATACCGATAGCGAGAATTTCGATCCCATCCGGTATGAAGGCTATGGCCCAGGTGGCGTCGCGGTTGTTGTTGAGGCTTTGACGGACAACCGCAACCGCACGGGGTCAGTGGTTCGTGCGGCCTTTGCAAAACATGGCGGGAACCTCGGTGCCACAGGTGCTGTTGCGCACATGTTCGATCATGTCGGTGAAATCGTTTACCCAGCGGATGCGGGGTCGGCTGACAAAATCCTCGAGGCGGCTATTGAGGCTGGCGCTGATGATGCTGTCAGCGATGACGAGCAGCACCTGATTTCGTGCACGTTTGAAGATCTGGGGCCTGTCTCGTCTGCGCTGGAAAGCGCACTTGGTGCACCTGAAAGCGTCAAAGCTGTTTGGCGCCCAACCCTTTCGACCGAAGTCGATGAAGAGGTTGCGGAGACGATGTTGAAGTTGATCGCCGTGCTCGAAGATGATGACGACGTCCAAAACGTCTATTCAAATTTCGAAGTGTCCGAAGAAGTCTTAAACCGGTTAACCGCTGCTTAATTGTCGTGTGTCGACGCAGATGGCTTTGTTCATCGGCTGTTTCGAAGAGACGGGCGGGCGTTTGAGCAGGCAGCTATGTGATGCTCACGAATGATTTTCAAGATACTTCAAATTCTTTCGATTCTGACAAGGCGTCAGAAACTCGCGCGGCAGTACCTTGTTGGCTGTCTTAAGTGTTATCGTTTCGGTTGGAGCCACCCATGAGACTTGGGTCAGCAAATTTCGATAGTTACGCACGTAATCTCCGTCGATTGCATTGGATGGAGTTTCTGGACGCACAAATCCGCCTGAAGCAGCGCCATGCATTTAGAGCGTCTCTGATCACGCCGCCTTGTGAGAGCCCGCTGAGCGACCTGACACCGGATGGTCCTGTGGAGCCGGGTGACCGCTAATCCGCGCACCTTTTCCGGTTCATGGTTCCGCCTGGCCATACGTGGTCTGAAACTGGTGCCGGCTGGATAGATTTTGGACGACGGCGTGCGCAAATCAGGTATGGGTCATTCCCATGCAAAACACCAAAATCGTTCGTATTCTTGGAATTGATCCAGGCCTTCGCCGCACCGGCTGGGGTGTCATCGAAAGTGATGGCGTCCGGTTATCCTATGTTGCGTCCGGCTATGTTGCTTCAACGCAATCGGAACAACTGGCCTACCGGTTGCGGGAGATTTTTGAGGGCTTGAGCGGTGTTATTTCCAGCCTTTCGCCACGCGAATCTGCCGTCGAAGAAACCTTCGTCAACGACAACGCGAAGGCGACTTTGAAACTCGGTCAGGCGCGGGGCATGGCCTTGTTGGCGCCTGCACTGAAGGGGCTCTTGGTTGCTGAATATTCGCCGAACCTGATCAAGAAGTCGGTTGTCGGTGCGGGGCATGCCGACAAAAAACAGGTGCAGGCAATGATTGGATTTTTGCTGCCTAAAGCGAACTTCAAAAATGCCGATGAGGCGGATGCTCTGGCGATTGCGATCTGTCACGCCAACCACCGAAAGCGCACGGCGCTCGAGACAAAGCTGAGTGCCATGTCGGCCTGAGGACAAACAGCTTCTTTCGGAATGCGCGCTTCACATGAGCAGCGCACGTGCGACGGCCTGGGTTGTGACCGCGCGTGGGGGGCCGTCCGCGGTGGCGTGGATCGTACCTTCGCGATCACAGATCACCAGAAGTGGTGCGTCGAAATCCGTAATCCCAAGCTTGGCGCCCCACTGTTCAGGTTCTTCAAGCATCAGCGCAATGTGATCGCGGGCGAAGCTATCGCTGATTTCGAGCCGGATTGCCCATGCCAGCAAACGTTGATGCCAGCGCGGCACATCACCGACCAATGCGACGGCGTAGTACCCCAGAGCCGGATCGGCGGCCAATGCCTCGCGAAGTGCTGCGCGCCATGCTGGAAAAAACAGCAGGTGGCTGCGGTCGAAGGCGATCAGCAGCGCGTTGCGGTCGCCGGTGAAGTCAGTCGGGATTGTGACATTCAAACCGCTAAGGGTGCGCGCTTTGCGCGTCGGGATACGCATCATGTTCCTTCGAGCACGCACGCTGATGTGCGAGCATGGCATACTGCACGTCGATCTGATTCTTTTGCTCAGCCCGCTTCGTGGGGTCTTTCCTCGTTTAGCGCTTGGCCGACAAGGAAGACCGTAAACAGTTTTAGCTTGCGCGCATCCCCTCATGCGACGGCGTCTCAGGAGACAACACTATGATTGGAAAGCTTACCGGTAAAGTGGACGCCATCGGAGAAAGTCTTTTGATCATTGATGTTGGTGGCGTCGGCTATGAGGTGCAGGCGTCGGCCAGGGCGCTTCGCTCGTTAAGTGTCGGAGATACCGCCAGCCTGACGATCGACACGCATGTGCGGGAAGATGCGATCAAGCTTTATGGTTTTGCCAGCGAAGTTGAGCGCTCCTGGTTCCGCACGTTGCAGGGTGTTCAAGGCGTTGGCGCCAAGGTCGCGCTTGCCATTCTGGGGATTATGTCACCGCAGGATATCGCCAATGCCATTGCAATGGGGAACCTCGGTGCCGTCGGTCAGGCACCGGGTGTGGGCAAGAAGCTGGCGCAGCGTATCGTCACCGAATTGAAAGACAAGGTGCCCGCGTTGTCTGTTGCTGGGCTAAATACGCCTTCAGGTAGCGGGCTGAACGGAAACGGCAAGGTTGAAGCCGTTGCGGCTGCAGATGATGGGAGTTTGGCGGCCGCGGAGGCGATTTCGGCTTTGTCGAACCTCGGGTATCAGCCAATGCAGGCGAGTGAAGCTGTTGCCACTGCGATGCAGGATCTGGGCGATGGTGCGACGACGGCTGCGCTGATCAAGGGTGGGTTGAAGGCGCTTGCTGCACGTTAACATGCTCGCCTTCGATTAGTCGTGATACGGCGATCTTTTCGCGTCTCGCCTGAGATGGATCGGCAGTGGGGCTTGGCTGGTTTTGGCGTTTTGAATTTGCGTGACTTCGAACTGGATTTGGGCGGCTTAATCAACATGGGACGTCAGTGATGGATGAGATTTCAAACTGGAGCCGGGCTCTTTGGACCGGGCTGGGGCTAATGCTGGTCGGGCCTTTTTTGGCGGGCCTTGGGATTATGACCGCCGTCGGGCTTGCTCCTATTTTGCAGCTAGAACCGTTGATGCCCGTTGGGTTGCCGAATGCCGGGATCGCGGCGGTGTTTGCGTTCGTTTGGGCGGCTATCCCATGTGCGATCGCGGCGCTCGTTCTGGTGCCAATCGTCGTACGCAATGGGACCATGGGTGCGCTGTGGGCTGCCGCTGCCGGGGTGCTTGGGTTTTTCATCGCTGCCATATTTACCGAGATGCCATTTCGCGAACAGCTTCCCGCATTGGCATTCCTGGCGGCGCTGGTTGCGCTGGGTGTTCGGTATTCGCTGCTGGCTGGCGGCATTTTGAAGCCACAGGTGGAGTGAGCGCGGGGCTTAGCCCGGTTTGCCTTGTTCATTGCTGCTGGCTGCCACGTGCCTTGCGGCTAGGCCTTCCATGATGCCTCGACCGCTTGACCGCGCTGGCAAACACATGCACCACCAACTCCATGAGCGATCAGGACCCACATGATCCAGACAGGCTGGTGACGCCGGAGCGGGCTGAGGATGACAATCCCGACGCAACGTTGCGCCCGCAATCGTTAGATGACTTCACGGGTCAAGAGCAGGCCCGGGCCAATCTGCGGATTTTCATTGAAGCTGCGAAACAGCGCCAGGAAGCACTTGACCACGTGCTGTTTGCAGGCCCGCCAGGGCTAGGCAAAACAACCCTGTCGCAGATCATGGCCAAGGAGTTGGGCGTCGGGTTTCGTGCCACATCCGGGCCGGTGATTTCAAAGGCCGGAGATCTTGCAGCACTGCTGACGAACCTCGAAGATCGCGATGTGCTGTTCATCGATGAAATCCACCGGCTGAGCCCGGCGGTCGAGGAAATTCTTTATCCCGCGATGGAAGACTTTCAGCTTGATCTCATCATCGGTGAAGGGCCAGCGGCGCGCTCCGTGCGCATTGATCTGGCGAAGTTTACCCTCGTTGGCGCGACGACGCGGGCGGGGCTGTTGACGACACCGCTGCGGGATCGGTTCGGTATCCCCATCCGGCTTAATTTTTACACTGTCGCCGAATTGCAAAACGTCGTTGAGCGGGGTGCACGGGTGCTTGGTGCGCCCATGCAGCCCGACGGTGCGCGAGAGATTGCACGGCGCGCGCGCGGGACACCACGGATTGCTGGCAGGCTGTTGCGGCGGGTGAGGGACTTTGCATCCGTGGCAGGCGCTGTTGCCATCACAGCAGAGGTCGCGGATCAGGCTTTGCGGATGTTGGAGGTCGATTCAGAAGGCCTCGATGCGCTCGATCACCGCTACCTCAACTGTATTGCCATCAACTACGATGGCGGGCCTGTGGGCATCGAGACGATTTCAGCGGCGCTGTCGGAGCCGCGCGATGCCGTGGAAGAGATCGTTGAGCCGTATTTGCTGCAACAGGGGTTCGTCGGGAGAACGCCGCGCGGCCGGGTTCTGACGCTCAAAGCCTATCGGCATCTCGGCATAAGCGGCGGCCCGAAAAGCGTGCCAGACAATCTGCCGTTATTCGATGAGGGTGATGCCGGGGCGAATGGTGCTGATGGTGGCAGCGATGGTTCGGGACAACTTCCCAATTGAACTCGTCCCATTTCATTTCCAGGCGCACATTTTTGAAAGGCCTCCTCGCGCTTGGTGCGACCGGCGTTGGTCTAGGCGGCTATGCGATGGCCGAACCCTACCGGCTGAACGTGACGCGCTATGCAATCACCCCCGATGGCTGGCCTTCGGGATTGCGGCTTCGGTTGGCGGTCGTGGCAGACCTGCATGTTTGTGAGCCCTTCCTGGGCTTGTCACGCCTGGCCCAGATTGTCGCCCGTACTAATGCGCTTAATCCCGATGTTGTCTTGCTGCCGGGTGATTTCGCACCCAGCCTTAGGATGAAGCGGTTTGCCAATTGGGTGCCCGGCGGGCGTGTGCTGCCGCACGATGAATGGGTCGGCGTGTTGGCTGGCCTGCAGGCGCCGCTGGGCGTACATGCGGTCTTGGGCAACCACGACTGGTGGGACGATATTGCTGTGCAGCGGCGGGGCAGTGGGCCTGTGCCGGTCGGTGAAGCGCTTAAACGGGGTGGCGTTTCTGTCTACGAGAATGACGCGGTACGGCTGGAAAAAGACGGTGAACCCTTTTGGCTGGCCGGCCTTGGTGACCAATGGGCGTTCTGGCCGAATGGTCTGCGCCCTTATGATCCGGTCATTCCGTATCGCGGTGTGCATGACGTGGCCGGAATGATGGCGCAGGTGCGCGATGAGGCACCCGTTGTGATGATGGCGCATGAGCCGGATATTTTTGCTGAGATGGGCGGGCTCGGTGAGCGCGTCGCTCTGACGGTGTCTGGGCATACGCATGGTGGACAAGTCAGGTTTGCTGGTTACGCGCCGATCGTTCCCTCGCGCTATGGGCGTCGGTTCGTCTATGGCCATGTGCGCGACGGGGCGCGGCACCTTGTGGTGTCAGGCGGGCTTGGCTGTTCAGGGCTGCCCGTGCGATTTGGGTCGCCGCCCGAGATTGTACTGATCGAATTGGGAGTTCGAAACACGTGAGTGATGCAAGCCCAACGGCTGAACAATCCGAGCGGTGGCCGTACATGTCGGGCCGCATGGAGTCGCGGGATGGCAAGTCTTTTCACGTGCGCCCGATCCGCGTCTACTTTGAGGATACCGATGCGGGGGGCGTTGCTTATCACGCGTCTTATGTGCGTTGGTGTGAGCGCGGGCGGACGGATTTCCTGCGGCTGATCGGGACGGATGCGCGCGGCATGATTACCGGTGATGCGGGGCATGAGCCGGCGGCCTTCGTGGTGCGCAAGATGACGATGGATTTCCTGACGCCGACGCGGATGGATGAACTGTTGGAAGTCGAGACGCATGTGCTGGACCTGGGCGGGGCCTCTGCGACATTGCGGCAATCGATCTTCCGTGACGGGCGCAAGGTGTTTGAGGCTGATGTTGTCGTCGTGCTGGTATCGATTGCTGGAAAGCCGATGCGCCTGACGGACGCAATCCGGGCAGGCTTCCAAGGCATGCCGCAGGGTTGACCCGCTGCAATCCGCACGGTGGCAAGCCGTTCAGGCGTTCGAGCATGCTGCGTTGCCGCAATTCCGACCGCAGCGGATGCCACAACCACGCGGGGGTGTGGTGCGGCTGTGTCACATTTGCGCGTCAGTCTGGCGGTGATCTTCGACCAATCAACCAGCGTGTGTGCCTGATTTCTGGCGGGTTCGCGGTGCTTTTGCTCTGATGAGGTTGAAGTGCGTCGGCTGAAACGATCGAAACCCAGCCAGCGGACGCGGGTGGCCCGCAGCTGTGTGTGATGAAGTCTTTGGGGACGTGAACAGACAATGAATCCTGACGATCTGACCAAGCAGACGCTTGATGCAGCACATGGCGGTTTCTCGTTCCTAGAGCTGTTCTTGCAAGCCCACATCGTCGTTCAAGTCGTGATGGTCGGGCTGGTGCTCGCCTCTGTCTGGTCATGGGCCATCATTTTTGAAAAGCTCTTTGCATTTCGCAAGGCGCGGCGGGAGGCTGAAAAGTTCGAGCAGCTGTTCTGGTCCGGCCAGTCGCTTGATGAACTCTACAACGGTCTGGCACGCGGCAAAACAATCGTCAGCGCGGCGATGTTTGTTGCGGCCATGCGTGAATGGAAGCGGTCCGTCGAAGGAAACATCAGGGCACTTGGCGGCATTCAGATGCGCGTCGAAAAGGTCATGGACGTGACCATATCGCGCGAAATGGAGCGGCTGGAGCGCCGGCTTTTGTTTCTAGCTACGGTGGGTTCGACGGCGCCGTTCGTTGGCCTGTTTGGAACCGTCTGGGGGATCATGAACAGTTTCCAGGCGATCGCCATCTCGAAGAACACAAACCTCGCGGTTGTGGCGCCAGGTATCGCAGAGGCGCTATTTGCGACGGCTCTTGGGTTGCTGGCGGCCATTCCTGCCGTTGTCTTCTATAATAAATTCACAGCCGATTCGGCGCAGATCTCTCAACGGCTTGAGACGTTTGCGGACGAGTTTTCGGCCATTGTCTCGCGGCAAATCGATAGTAGAGGCTAAAAGTCCGCAGCGGCGTCATTGCGATGTGTTGAATTTCGTCGTGTCGTTATGTTCGGTTGAACGGGTAAGGGTGCTATGGGCGCAAGTCTGAATGCAGGCGGTGGTGGACGCAAATCCCGGCGGAGACGCGGGGCACAGCGTGCGGCCATGAGCGAAATCAACGTGACGCCGTTCGTCGACGTGATGCTGGTTTTGCTGATCATCTTCATGGTGGCTGCGCCGTTACTGCAAAATGGCGTGCCGATCGAGCTTCCAAAGACGTCCGGCCAGCAATTGCAGCCGGACCAGAACCAAACCGAACCCCTGGCGATTTCCGTGCAGGCCAACGGTGACGTGTTTATCGGCGAAACGAAGGTGGAGCTGGACGAGGTCGCCGCCAAGCTTAAAGCGATCGCTAAAAACGGTGTCGATGAGCAGATCTATGTGCGGGGGGACCAAGGCGTATCCTACGGTGTGGTCATGCGGGTCATGGGACGTATTTCGGCTGGTGGATTTACGAAGGTTTCACTGGTGACGGAAGCTGAAACGGGGAGCTGAGCGCGAACGTGCGCACCGGTTTTGTCATATCCATGCTGTTGCATCTGTCGTTGCTGGGGTGGGCCGTTGGCTCCATCCTCGCGACAGAGCCTCTTGATGTGCCAGCCGTCCCGGTGATTGAGGCGCGGCTTGTAACGGTTGGTGAGTTCACCAACCTGCGGAAAGGTGATCCAAACTCCAGGAAAATGGATCTGGAGCCGGACGAAGAGGCGCCAAAAACGCCAGCTGACAAGGCAGCCAAAAAGCCGCCACTGCCGAAGGCTCCGCCTCCGCCAGCCGCTGAACCGCCGCCACCCGACCCAATCGAAGAAAAGCTTAAAGCGGAGAAGGAAAAAGCCGCTCAGGAAGAGGCCAAGAGAAAAACGGCTGAGGCTGAACGCCTGAGGAAGGAAAAAGCTCGTAAGAAGGCCGAGGCTGAGAAGCGCAAAGCCGAAGAGGCTGCGAAGAAAAAAGCAGAAGAGGCCAAAAAGAAAGCCGAAGCTGAAAAGAAAAAGAAGGCTGCGGAAGCCAAGAAAAAGAAACTGGCAGAAAAAAAGCGGCGCGAGAAAAAAGAAGCTGAACGGAAGCGCAAGTTGGCCGAGGAAAAAGCGCGCAAGGCCAAGAAGAAATTTGATCCTGATGCGATCCGTCAGGCACTGCTCGATAAGACGCCGGAGAAGCGTGGTGCCCAGGCGCCGACACGGGCCGGTGAACGCGATGGCCAGGGTGACCAGCTGACCGCGCGTGAGCAAGACTTGATCGTCAGCCGCATCGCGCAGCAAATCGGGCGGTGTTGGAACCTTCCAGGAGCGGGCGGTGGTATCCGCGTGCCCGTCGTTGTGTTGCGCTGGACCATGGCGCGAGACGGGTCGCTGCAAGGTGCCCCAATTGTTGTTCGCAACCCCGGCGGGACGCTCGCCAGGCAGGCTGAAGAAGCTGCCAAACGTTCGATCTATTGCGTGCAGCGCTTTGATTTGCCGGAAAAGTACTACAAAAGCTGGCGTGTCGTGGAGTTCGCATTTGACGCCAGCAGCATGATTTCAGGCCGCTATTGACGGTGGACCGGCGTGTTATGGTGTCACTGCGGGGCCATTTTTCGTGCCCATGGTCAACCGATATGACGCATTCGAGACATGTTGAAAAGCGTGTGGTGGAACAAGGCTTTAAGAACGGTGGAATCGACAATGATGCAGGCCGCGGATCCGCGCAGGGGTGACCGCTTTGCTCTGCCGGGAGCAAGCAAGACAGCACGTGCGCTCATACTGCTTGGGTGTGTACTTTGCGGTCTGACGATCTTTGCGCAGCTGCACGCCGTTCGGGCCCAGGGGGCTGCCCCTGGTCCTTCGGACGACGGTGTCCTGCGGGGGACGGTTCGTGAGGGGTCGATTGATCCGATCCCTGTCGCCATTCCGACGTTTGTTGGTGATGATCCGCGATTGATCGCCGAAATCGCAGAGGTTGTAAAAGCTGACCTGGCCGGATCAGGGCTGTTTGAGGTTCTTGACGAGAATTCCTACCTGGAGCGCATCCGGGACATCAACCGGGCACCGCGTTTTCCAGATTGGCGGGCAATCAGGGCCGATGCCCTTGTCGTGGGCCGGGTCAACCGCACCGCGGAGGGCCGCGTTGCCACCGAGTTTCGGCTTTGGGATGTCGCGACTGGCCGTCAGCTCTCAGGGCAGCGTTTCGGTACGTCCGATGCCAATCTCCGCCGGATCGGGCACATAATCGCCGATCAGGTCTATGAACGGCTTACCGGCGAAAAGGGCTACTTCGATACCCGGGTAGTTTTCGTTGATGAAACGGGGCCGAAGCGGCAGCGGGTTAAGCGGCTCGCGATCATGGATCAGGACGGCTTCAACGTCAGGCTTTTGTCAAAAAGCGGCGAACTGGTCCTGACGCCCCGGTTCTCGCCGACGCGGCAGGAAATCACGTTCATGTCTTACGCCGGCGGGCAGCCGCGGGTTTATCTGATGAACCTCGAAACGGGCCAACGCCAAGTGGTGGGGGACTTCCCCAACATGACGTTTGCGCCACGTTTCTCGCCCGATGGTGAGAAGATCGTGATGAGCCTGCAGGAGGGGGGCGGGTCCAGCATTTTTGAAATGGACATCAATTCGAAGCGCAAACGCCGCCTGACGGATGCCGGGAAGTCCATTGACACCGGACCATCCTATTCGCCCGATGGGCAACAACTTGTGTTTGAATCAGATCGTGAAGGCACGCAGCAGCTGTATGTGATCCCGGCTGCCGGCGGTGCACCGCGTCGGATCAGTTTTGGACGGGGGCGTTACTCGACACCGGTGTGGTCTCCGCGTGGCGACTATATCGCGTTCACAAAGCAGCTGATGGGGCGCTTTTTGATCGGCGTTATGAAGCCCGATGGGTCCGGCGAGCGCATTTTGAGCGAGGGGTTTCATAATGAGGGGCCGACCTGGGCCCCTAACGGGCGTGTCTTGATGTTCTTCCGGGAGAGCCGCGGGAATGGCGGGCCGAAGATCCACTCCGTTGATATCACTGGCTATAATGAGCGGCTGGTGCGGACGCCGCGTTTTGCGTCTGATCCGGCCTGGTCGCCGCTCTTGAACTGAACTTCGTACAAGAATCCAGTTTTCGAGCGTTCTGTTCCTTTTTGATTCGGCGTTTAACTCAGGCTTAACTGCTGTCGGTGTTATCTGGTCTCGTCCTCTCGAGACGCTGAGATAGAGTTTGTTCTGCGTGAAACTCAACGATGTGCCGATACATTGGTTTTGTGTGTCGACTACAACTGAGGGAGACTGAACACGGAGTTGTATTTTCGCATCAAGGCCCTGACAAAGCTTGTTAGAACGCGCCAGTTTCCTTGATCGTGAAAGTCAGCACCGGTACCTCAATAAGCGGCTAGTGCCGATTAAGCATCAGGAGACAAAACCATGCAGGGTGTTAAGGGGCTGATCGTTATTTCAGCGGTCATCGCAGCTGTTGCGCTCGGCGCGTGCCGTCGCGAAGTGCCACAC
>JBCBRH010000003.1:0-143396 GCA_039819785.1 Pseudomonadota bacterium
CGAGCACAATTTGATCTGGTGCGCGTTGCAGCGCTAGCCAGTCCGGTCACATCCCTGCGACTCTCCGGTCACACCGATGGAGCGGTCGCAAAGGGCGGTGCGACCGGCCGTTCCGCGCGATGCGTTGGTCGGGTTTAAGCTGCCAGCCTTACTTTCCAGCCCTACCCGTCATGGCACAGCGAACAGGTGCTTTAAGCCTGATTAGCCATGGCTCCTCAATCTCCTGTTGCGACGCTGGTCAGCACATCGTGCCCACCGACAGCCAGAATTGCGAGCACCCCCAACACAGCCACAACCTGCCAGAAGTGGTGCATATCTGATCCTCTTCTGTCGTGCTTGGTTTGGATTCACCCAGCCTTCACCCGAGCCGCTGTCCGCGCCCGTCCGCGCGCCAGCCGTGCCATGTGGTCGGAAACCGTCATCCGCTCAGGGATAGTAACGGACGCACCCGTTGCAAAACCAATCGCCGCGTCCGCCATGGCGTGCGCGACGCCCAGTGAAATCTTGAAGCCACCACCTGCAACAATCAGGCCGGGGGCATCGGGAAGCGGACCGATGATCGGTTGCCGTCCGATCGCTTTCGGCCGCACGCCCGCCCACCGCTCAACCACGCGTGCGCGTTCGAGAGCCGGACATAGAATGGCGGCGCATGCAATCAGATCATCGAGCTGTTCATCAGTCGCCGAGCCGTCGATGAAATCGTTTTCCGACGTGGACCCGATGGCGACACGGTTTTCGCCGTGCGCGATCACGTAGAGCCCGCCGTCGTAAAGGATCGGTGCTGAGGGATCGACCGGTTGATGCGGGGCAACCAGCGCAGCCTGACCCTTGACCCCACGCCCGATACCATCACCAACGAACGGCGCGATCAGTGGAAACGTTGCAACCCCGGCAGCCATGATGACATGCCCGGGCGTCAGAACCGCGCCATCCGCCAACACAACACGCGGTTCAGGTGCGAGCGTCGAAACAAAGGTGTGTTCCCGAAGGTCTATGCGCGACGTGATGAAGGCTTTGAGTGCGGCCAGCAGGCTGCGGGGGTCCACCCGCCCACTCAACGTTTCGTATTCGCATCCCAGCGGCGCAACTTCAGGTGAAAGCCATGAAGGATCAGGCACGTGCGGTTCGACCTGCCAGGACAACGCCGTACCCCCAGGTGTCGACGCCGGCCAGCTAATACGTGCAGCCGAAACCATGGTCAGCCCCATCGCATGCTTTTGCTGTGTGCGCACAGGGATCAACCGGCCACAACGCCGGTAACCGCAGGATAGACCTGTTTGGGCTTCCAGTGTCGCGACATCGCTTTCAAGCTGCAACAATGCGTCCAGCTGAAACTGTTTGACGTCGTTCCAGTTCGTGGGCTGATGCGGCATCAAAGCACCGAGCAACCCGCCGCTGGCACCTTGCCCGACACCGCCCTGATCGACGAGGGTGCACGACAACCCGTTCGCCACTGCGCGCGCCGCACACCACAGCCCAACGATTCCACCGCCGACAATCAGAACGTCCGGCGAAGTGGCTGACATGGCGCAGAGGTCCTTGAAGCTTGAGGGAAGCAATACACCCGATGTCTGATGATCCAGTTCAGTCCGCCACCAGCTCGGACCTCACATGGCTAGACGGTGATGTACCCCTGTCGCAAGCATTTGATGATCCGTTCTTCTCAAGACGTGATGGCTGCGCCGAAGTCAGCCATGTCTTCTTGAGTGGCAACAAATTGCCAGCACGCTTCACGGGCCGAGATCGCTTTCAGATCGCCGAACTGGGGTTTGGGACAGGGCTGAACTTTGTCGAGACATGGCGCCAGTGGATGGACATACGGCAGCCGGGCCAACGCCTGAACTTCGTATCGTTTGAACGCTATCCATTGTCGGCGTCTGACATGACCCGGGCCCTCAAAGCATGGCCAGACCTCGAAGAGCTGACAGCGCGGCTGGTGCAGGTTTGGGCGGCACGGAACATGGCACCGGGGCCGTGGCAAATGGATGATCAAACCCATCTTCACGTCATTATCGGGGATGCAAACGAGACGTTGCCCACATGGAACGGCACGGCAGACGCATGGTTTCTGGATGGGTTTTCACCTGCAAAGAACCCGGACCTATGGTCAGCCGATGTGATGCGGGCCGTGGCCGACCACACCGCCGACGAGGGCACATGCGCCACCTACTCGGCCGCTGGCTGGGTCAGGCGGAACCTGGAGGCCGCGGGCTTTGCCGTGACCAAGCAAAGGGGGCACGCTGGCAAACGCGACATGACGGTCGGGATCAAAACGAAGCGCTAATGGCCACATGGCCAGACGTGCCTCCGAAACGATCCTGTCGCCACGCGGTCCGCCTGAAATGTCAAAGGCAGGTTTACGGTGGCGAGCCGGTCCACGACCGTGAATTCTGGTGATAACACACGCGCTTAAGCTGTCCCGGACTGCGAATCGCCCCACATCCTATCGGCCTCCGCGACGACCAACGGAAGGATGCCGGTTCATGACACAACAAAGCACAGCAAAATGGCGGAGCAACGCGCGCAAACATTCGCAGCACTCTCGTTTGCGCGGGGCCAGGCGGTCTGCAGTCGCCGGTTGCACGCTGTCGGCCCTGACGGCCGTTTCAGTGCTGACCGGGTGTGCAGGCGGAGAAAGCCTAGAACTCCCAGGTATTGGGCCGATCACGACGGGTTCACTGCCCGACCCCTCCGGCGTTGCACAAGGCGCGACCGACCAGGTCAACGAAATGGCGCTCGTTGCGGGCATCACGAAAGCGCCGACCAGGGAGCGGCTGAAGGAGCTGTTTGCGATAGACCAGAAATGCTACTCGATCGTCTCTCAAGATGAAGTCTGGCAGGCTGTGAAGGCGGAAAAAGCCAATCGAAAACCGGGCGAACCCGCACCGCCGACACCACCGGTCAGCAATCCTTGGACAGCTGAAAACAAAGAGTATTACAAAGCGAATTGCACCGAACAGGCGCAACAGGCACGCAGCCAGGAAATGCGCTCACTGCATCTGTAATTCGTAACCAAACCACGCCAACCGCTGGTGCGTTCGGCGGTCAAACCAGCCAACGCGAGCAGACTTACGATCAGCGGGAAAGCGCCTGCTGGTCCGTCGTTCGTTGTATGAGTGCAGCGCGCATTTTCCAGAACTTTCCAGAACTGAAGCGAATTAGCTTTGTTTCGTGATTATCCTCTGAACATAGGTCGTCACGCCTGAAGCAACCACGTAGTGTCCTTACCATGCACCAAGCAGTGCCAGCTCCAGAGTGCAAGCTCCAGTCTGGGCTGCTGCGCAACGACAAAGGACACCGCTGCCATGAACACGCCGATACCCAACCGTTTCCTGGCCATAGGTGTGTCATGCGCCCTTTTGTTATGCAGTCTGGTGTCGTCTGCAGCTGCCCAGATTTACGACAAGGGCGCGGCGCGTGAGGCCGCCTGCGCGCGCGAGCCGACGGAAGCGCAGGAAGAAATCTGCCTCGACCGTGATTTGACGCGTAAGGATGGCGCGCTCAATGAGGTTTACGCAGAGCTGCGCAAGCTCATGACACGCAGCGATTTTTCAAATTTGCGCATAGAGCAGCGTGCCTGGCTTAAGGTGAGAAACCGCTGCGGGCGGAACACGCAGTGCCTGCGATATGCCTACACAGACCGGCTGGCCGAGTTGGAACAGATGGCCGAAAACCTCTCACACCCGAATAAGAGCCACGTCGAAATCGGCTGTGATGGGCCAAATCAGACATACGAAAACGGCCGTTGCGTGATCCTGGCGGCCATCGGAAGCAATCCAGCCGACGGCTGGGTCTGGAGCATGAGCGCGCGCAACGAGCGTAGTAACCGCGGTCGCTATACCGTTCGGCTGCGCTACGCGATCCCCGAGACAGACGCGATAGCCTTTGAGGCCATCTGTGATGCCGGTTCAAGTGGCACAAGCGCATCCACCATGGTCAGCGCCGACACATCCGGCCAAACCGACGGTGCAGCCGTCAATTTCATTTTCGACGTCGATGGCCGGGCCTTTCGCCAGACCGGGTCATATTATGGAACCAACGCCGAATTCGGGATCAGCGGGATCCTCTTCGATCCGGATTTCAATGACCCCATTTGGGAGGCCATGGCCAGTGGTCAGGAATTGACCGTTCGCGTCAGCGGCCGGCAGCCGACCCGTTTGGCATTACGCGGAAGTGGGAAAGCAACGCGGGATTTCATCGGCGAATGCAAAGCGATTTCGACGGCCACCCGTCAGTACAACCCGCCGTCGCAGGCCAATGCCTCCTCCTGCGATGCCTTTGGGCAATTGAAGTCGAAACGGTCGGACACACCCGTAACGCTCACCTTCGTCAATCGCACCGGCAGCTATCGGAGCGTCATGTGGCTGAACTTTGAAGGCCAGCCGGTGGAATATGCCAACCTGAACCCCGGCCAGCAGTTCAGCGTCAACACCTACCTCACCCATCCATGGATGTTTACCGATGGGCCAGGAAACTGCATTGAGATCTTTCTGCCAAACGCAAATACAACTCGTTTCGAAATCAGACGTGAAAGTCCGGCTTTCGGACCTGGAAACGACTGAATCAATGCCAGTCCATCGAGCCCGACCGGAGCCGTCAGTCCTCGGAGAAGATAGGTAATCCGCATGCAAACCGTCTGACGTCGCATTTGAGGGTCTTACGCTCAAATCGAAGCGGCATTTAACCAAATCTTCAGCACTTATTCTCGATACTGACCAGTGGGGTAGCAGGCAGACGGATATCCAAGGGGACGGCATCAAGCCATGTGGTTGCGGGGTCGTAAATCAAAAAGCGGCGACCATAGCCATGGAACGTCGGATCAGGCGTGGCACCTGCAGCTTGGCGAAGTCCGCCCGAACGATTGGACAGGTGAAGCGCCACCTCCGCCCCCGACGCGCTCCGACGAAACCGAAGACCAAAGCCGTCGCAAAACAAGATCAAATCTGCGGACGTTCGCCCGGGTAGTCGCTGTGGGATGCGCCGTTCTGGGCCTTTGGCTGGGCGGCATGCTGTTTTATTACACGCTCAAATACCCAGACCCCCAGGCCGTCGGAACCGCCAAACAGACCCCCGTTCTGCGCATTCTGGCGCGTGATGGAACCTTGCTTGCCGAACGCGGCGGCGCACACCCCTACATGCCGCTGGCGCTGCTCCCCCGCCACGTCATAGATGCCGTTGTCGCCATCGAGGACCGCCGCTTTTTCTCACACTGGGGCGTGGACCCAGGCGGGCTGCTGCGGGCAACGCTCGTCAACATGCGGCAGGGCCGCTTTGTGCAGGGCGGGTCGACGCTGACCCAGCAACTTGCCAAAAACCTGTTCCTCACCTCAGAGCGGACAATGACCCGCAAACTCGATGAGCTGATGCTTGCGATCTGGCTCGAGACACGGCTGACCAAGGCCGACATCCTCGAACTCTATCTGAACCGGGTGTACTTCGGCAGTGGTAGCTACGGGATCGAAAGCGCCTCACAACGCTATTTCGGAAAGTCAGCCAGGGCCTTGAAGGTGGCTGAGGCCGCGATCCTCGCAGGCCTGCTCAAGGCACCATCAAGGTTGTCGCCGGTTTCAAATCCCGGCCTTGCCCGTCAACGCGGCCGTCTCGTGCTGGAGAAAATGTTCGAGGCAGGTCTGATCTCGCAAACCGTCTATGCGTCCTCTCAAAAGCAAACGGTCCGCTTCCAGAAGTCCAAGCCCAGAAAGACCACCTCTGGGGCGGAATATGCCGTCGACTTTGTCCTGGAGCAGATGCCGACATTGATCGACACCGGTTACGGCGACGTGATCGTCGAGACAACACTGGACGCCGACCTTCAACAGCACGCAAGGCGAACGCTTAGCGATCTGCTGGCGAAAAACGGCAAGACGCTTAACGCTCATCAGGGCGCTTTGGTCGTCATGGATGTGCAAGGCGGCCTGCGCGCGTTGGTCGGTGGCGTGGACTACCGGAAAAGCCAGTTCAATAGGGCGGTCACCGCGCAACGCCAACCAGGCTCCACCTTCAAACCATTCGTGTTCCTGGCAGCGCTGGAAAGCGGACTGCGCCCCACGACGTTGACCTACGACCTGCCAATCACGGTGGAGGGTTGGTCCCCAAAAAATGCCAATGGAAAGTTCTCCGGCGCAGTCACACTAAGAGACGCCCTGGCGCGCTCAATCAATACCGTTGCCGTGCGGCTGGCGCTGGATGCAACGCCCCAACGCGTGGCCGCGACAGCAAACCGGCTTGGGATCACCTCTGACCTTAAGCCAGAACCATCACTGGCGCTTGGAACATCTGAAGTCTCGCTGCTCGATCTGACATCGGCCTACAATGTGTTTGGTTCAGGCGGACAGAAGACCACGTTCCACGTCATTCGCCGCATCAGGTCGACCGGTGGACGCATCCTTTATGCGCATGACGAACAGCCCGGTGGTCGCCTCGTCGCGGACCCGCATGTCGCCGCGATGAACGATATGCTGAACGCAGCTCTTGTGGAGGGTACAGGCCGCCGCGCAGGTATTCCCCGTCACCCCGCCGCGGGTAAAACCGGCACCAGTCAGGATTTCCGCGACGCCTGGTTCATAGGCTATACCGCACACATGACCGCCGGCGTCTGGCTTGGAAACGATCGCAACCGGTCCATGAAAAAAGTTTCGGGCGGCGGTTTACCTGCCCGCATCTGGCGCGAGGTCATGACACATGCGCATCAGGATCTAAAGCCCATCCCGCTTCCTGGAACGGCCTGGCAGGGCACCCGCATTTCAGGATCGCCAGGCCCCAAGCCGCCACCTCAGGCTTCTATGGGAACACAACAGTTGTCCGCGAACACACGTCGGCCCCGCGCGAGATCTGGACCCGCACCGCAAAAGCAAACGCGTATGTTCAACCCGGTGCCACCCACGCGTGCGGAGCGGCGTCCCCAGCCCGTGGCAAAGGTCAATGGCCCCCGGCCACAGAAAATTGCGACCAGAGTCGAACCTCAAAGACGCCTGATCATCAAGCCCCCTCCGCCACCAGCCCCGGTGCCACCTTTGCCATCGGCGAAGCCAAACATCTGGTCGTTGACGTTGTCGCGCATGTTAGAGACCGGTGATCTGCCATCGACTCAAAACCGCTCAGGATTCTCGCGCATCAGCGAAGATATCAAGATCGGCCGCGCAAACGCCACGGCGGCGAACAACGCCCGGCAAACGCCCCGCAGCAAGCCCCCCGGTCAGATGGCGCTTGGCGGCGCGGCAGGCGGCCTGGCGCCGATCTCGCGCGACGAGCAAACGATCCTAACACACGAGTTTATCGCAAGAGGCGGAACGGCTGTGCGCGGCGATGTCTACCCGCGCCAATCGATCCCCGATGAGCTTTTCGTCCAGGCGCAGGGCATACCAGTAGAGCCGGCTCGCGGTGCACAGCCTCCACCAGCCCTCATGTACCCCGCACCGCAGGCGCAACGGGCAACAAATCGTGGCTTCGATGCTGAGGATATTCGCCGCAGGCTTTTGATGGGTGGGCCGTCAAACTGAAGTGAAAAACGTGTTTGGGCTCACGCGACGCTGTCGACCCCGTAGCGGTGCAAATCCATGCCGTAAACCTGCAGCCACGTCTTGGCTTCTTCCATGCGTGGCATCGTCTGTTGAACAAGCGCCCAGAAGTTCGGGCCGTGGTTCATTTCACGAAGGTGGGCGACCTCATGGGCGGCGACGTATTCGAGAACAAATGGCGGGGCCATGATCAGCCGCCAGGAAAACGATAACGACCCGTTCGATGAGCATGATCCCCATCGGCTGGTTTGGTCGCGGATGGCAAGGCGTTTCGCGCGAACACCCAGCCGTTTGGCGTGGAAGACGACGCAGGCATCCAGGTCGGATTTGGCTTCAGAAAACAACCAGTCGCGCATACGCCGCGGTGCAAATTCATGACATCCGCCAACGTGAATTTCTGGGTAACTGGCACCGACGTCTGTGCCGGTTGGGGAAAGGTGTTCAACCCGTGTAACCGGTGGCGTGGTTTTCTCACCCAGAAACACAACGCGATGCACCTCGCCGCGAAGTGGCATGCAGATTTTGTTTTGAAACGGAACAGGTTCAGGGATGTTCCCCAGCCGCTCGCGCACCCAGTCGATATGCCGATGAACGAATGACCCGGCCTCGACAAGATCGCACTGCGTCGGCAGCGTCACCACGACGGCCCGCCGCGTTCTGCTGACGCGCAAGGTCAGCCGACGAGCTTTAGGATGCCGTCGCACTTCCACTGGCGCACCGAGTTCATCAAATCGGGGATCGCTTAGCGGAACAGTCGCATTTGTCGTCTCACGCGGCATGATATGCCCTCAATTCTGCCCGATCGAGACCGCCACCGAGGCGTCGCAGACCGAAGGGAAGATGGCGATCGTCGCAACGAAGTGTGCTCTTCGCAGGGCGATTGCCCAATACCCTGTGAACGGGACGTTATCTGCTTCGGTGCGCCACGCTCTAGCTGGAAATCATTGGACCCTGACGAGTCCGCGCGCAGGTGTTGCCTTCGCGTCCCGCCATCGTGCTCAGAAGCAACATCATGAGCACTGACGACAAGAGTATGTAGAATGTTGATTTAGATGGCGTTATTGATGATTGAAGGCGCGCTTTACGGACGTATCAAGGCGGCACAGCGATGGTCAGTGCAGATCCGCAACGCAAAGTAATTCACAGTTGATTGAGCACGCGTCCTGTCGAGGTCACTTCACCAACGTTGCGGCCAGCCCGCGGTCCCGGCGACTTTTCCAATCGGTTTTCAACCCATTAGTGTGGCCTGTGGGCTGCCGGTAAAATCGGCCGCTGTGCACGCCTCTGCAGGCCAACCCCTCTACGGCGCAAACCATCGCGCGATGGTCCATCGTGACGGCGCGTCTGATCCGCGTTGGCATCGCTACGTGGTCGAACGGAGGCCTTGGCAACATGGATGCGGTCGGCGCGCGGGTCGTTTGCCATCACGAATTGCGCAATCCGCGGAGCGATTTCATTGCGGAACCGAGAGCCATTGAAGACGCCATAGTGGCCGACTTCCGGACAGGTGTAGCGATAACGCTTTTCGGCTGGAAGGTTCGGGAGAAGGTCGTGGGCTGCGTGACATTGGCCAAACCCGGTGATGTCGTCCTTGCCGCCTTCAAGGGTCATCAACGCGGGCCGGTGAACGGCTTCAAGGTCAATACATTCGCCCCAATGCTTAAACTGACCTTTCGCCAGGTCATGCTTGATGAATACCGATTCAATCGTCTGCAGGTAGAACTCCGCCGTCAGGTCCATGACAGCAAGATACTCATCATAAAACGTCCGGTGTTTTTCAGCTGAATCGCCATCGCCCATCACAAGGTGCCTGAACAGGTCGCCATGCGCGTTCATGTGCCGGTCCAGGTTCATGGTCATGAACCCGGTCAGTTGCAAAAAGCCTGGATAGACAGCCCGCCCCGCTCCGATATTCATCCACGGAACGATTGAAATGACGTGGTCTTCAAACCAGGCCGTCCCCTTGCTTTCAGCCAAGTGATTGACGGCCGTCGGTGAAACACGCGTATCAACAGGCCCGCCAGCAAGGATCACCGAGTGTGGCACGTTGGGATCATTCTCACGTTCCATGACAGCCGTCGCCGCCACCACCGGGACGGATGGCTGGCAGACGGCAAACACGTGCACGTCGCCCTTGAACGAGCTGATCATCTCGATCACGTAATCGATGTAGTCGTTGAGGTCGAAACGCCCGGCTGCCAGCGGCACGTCGCGCGCATCCTGCCAATCCGTGATGTAGACGTCATGGTCAGGAAGCAGCGTCTCGACCGTGCCGCGCAGCAACGTCGCGTAATGACCAGACATGGGTGCGACCAGTAGAACCTTAGGGTCGTCCCGTCGCAGCGCTTCTGGATGATCGCGCTCGAAGTGCACCAGCTTGCAAAACGGTTTTCTCAAGATGACCCGTTCGCGAACGTTCACGCTGACACCATCCGCCGTCGTTGTTTTAATTCCAAAGACGGGTTTGTCGTAGCGCCGTGTAGTTCGTTCAAAGACTTCGCACACAGCTGCCACATGTCGACCAGCCGGGGTGTAGCTCCACGGGTTGAATGGGTTCTTGCACGACAATCGCATCGTGTTGGCAACAAACCGCGCTGGCCGCATTGCAGCATGGTTGAGTTCGTACCAGTGATAGAGCACCCGCAGCCCTCCGATATCGCGGCGCCCTGTCGCAAGTCGCACGCGCCGCATTGACGTCTGGATAGGCCATTGAGTCTGAGCTGATTCTTTTCAACTAAGAAACTGATTTTTCAGTGCTTCACGCCTCGGCGCTTGGTAATGAGTTGCATCAAGACCGCACCGTGAATGCCGCTGATAGTCGCGTGATCACACCAATGTATGCGCGCAAGATGATGGTTTTCCAGAAGTTTTTCAGGTGACGAATTCACCCCAATGTCGTGTCGAACTGTATGCTTCGGCGGTCCAACTTGCGGTAAACTTGCTGCAGCGCAATGGTTCTAAACGCGTGTCGTTTTCGCAAATCAAGTGTGAAACACAAGCGCGTCGATCTAAGGCGCCCCGAGGTAAACAGTTCGTTCTAACAGCAGGCTCGAAAGCAGGAAGCAAACGTTTATGCAGACACTGGCGGCATCGGACTTCTCGCTTATCAGCACCAACCAGGTGAGCGTACGCCTTGCGACCTTTGTCCGCCTTCGCTGGATTGCAGTCGCCGGTCAGCTGCTGACAGTCTGTTATGTCTATTTCGGTCTCGGTTTTGTTTTACCGATCGCCTACCTTCTGGCCGCCATCTCAATGTCGGTCGTCTTGAACGTCGCCCTGACAATCCTGTTTCCCAGCCGCATGCGCCTGGGTGCAGCATCGGCGACCGCACTTCTGGCCTATGATATTCTGCAATTGATGGCGCTCCTGTACTTGACGGGCGGCGTCGAAAATCCATTTGCCATGCTGATCATGGTGCCGGTCATCGTCTCTGCCGCGACTTTGCCGCTCCGCAACACGGTCTTCTTGGCGGTCATGGCCTCGGCTGCCGTCGCTGTGTTGATTTACAACTATCTGCCGTTGCCATGGTTCGTCGGCTTTAGGTTCCAGCTGCCCTTCATTTACAAATTGGCCCTCGCGGCTGCCATCAGCGCAAGTATGGTTTTCTTGTCGCTTTATGCTTGGCGCCTGGCGGAGGAAAGCCGGCAAATGTCGACCGCACTTGCCGCAACCGAACTGGTGCTGTCGCGTGAACAAAAGCTCCATGCCCTGGATGGATTGGCCGCAGCCGCAGCCCATGAACTCGGCACACCACTTTCAACGATCGTGCTCGTGACCAAGGAGTTGGAAACAGAATACGCGGGCAACGAGAGCCTACGTGAAGACATGCAGCTGCTGCGTTCACAGGCGGAACGCTGTCGCGAGATCCTGCAAAAGCTGACCCGCGCGCCCGATGCCCAGGACCCAATGCATGCTAGTCTGAGCGTTCGTGAGTTGATCGATGAGGCCTCTGCCCCCTACCGCGATCAAGGCGTTTTGTTTTCAGTTGCGTCCAAGCCGTCTGCAAGTGTCGATGATCCCGAAACCAAGAGCCGAGAACCCTTGGGAGAGCGCCAGCCCGGCGTGGTCTTCGGACTGGGCAACCTAATCGAAAACGCGGTTGGTTACGCCAATGAGCGGGTCGACATCACAGCCAAATGGGATGACACGGCAATTCTTCTTGAAATTGCTGATGATGGGCCAGGCTTCCCAGCCGACTTAATGGACTCCTTAGGAGACCCCTATGTTACCACCCGAGGCTCGGGCCAGGCGCGGCGCGACACCCAGGGTCAGCATGAAGCCGAGATTCAGCGTGAAGCGAAAGCTGGTGGTCTCGGGCTCGGTTTTTTCATCGCCAAGACCTTGCTTGAAAGATCAGGCGCGTCGGTCGAACTGGACAACAAAGAACAACCATTGAGCGGCGCAATCGTTCGCATCACTTGGGCGCGCCCCGACTTTGAAAAGAAAACAGCTCGCTTCTGAGCCACTCGCAGCCCGGTTGGTCTCGATTGAGATCGATGAGATCTTCCAGGCTATCGGCTTTTACTTGTTCATTGTCCATACAATACGCGACACGCTTGCCACTCATTAGTCTCAGTCTTCATCTCGACTGTGAATCGCGGTAACTATGTTAACCGAATGCCTCAAGCAAGACGTAAGTTCAAGAATTCAGGTGCATTTTTGCTGTTTCATCACTTGGCTCACCGGCAAGCAGGGCTATAATGTCGCGGCTTTATACTCAGGAGAAGTCGGGTGAACGAAGATCTATCTTTTAGACAGGATGAGCTGCCGGAAGACGCCTCTCTCATCATCGTGGATGATGACAAGCCATTCCTGCAGCGCTTGTCACGAGCCATGGAAAGCCGAGGCTTTGCGGTACGGAGTGGCGACTCCGTGTCCGAAGGTATTGATCTCATCCGGCAGCATGCCCCTGCATTCGCCGTCGTTGATATGCGGTTGGAAGACGGCAACGGACTGGATGTGATTGCCGAACTGGGTCGGATGCGCCCGAATGCACGCGCGATCGTCCTGACCGGTTATGGAAACATCGCGACGGCTGTCACGGCGGTAAAGCTGGGAGCTGTCGACTATCTCGCGAAGCCAGCAGACGCGGACGAGGTCACCGATGCCCTTCTCGCACCGGCAAACTCCAAAGCGGCACCGCCGGAAAATCCAATGTCAGCGGATCGGGTTCGGTGGGAACACATTCAACGCGTTTACGAACTGTGCAATCGCAACGTGTCGGAGACGGCAAGGCGCTTAAACATGCACCGCAGAACATTGCAGCGCATCCTGGCAAAGCGCGCCCCGCGCTGACACCACACGTGGCGGGGGAACCGGAGTGCTCCGTTGACCTACCCCGGCCCGGTTTTCAGCCCCGACCCGCTTGTGGCCTCCAGCCCGACCCCGTCTGGCCTCCAGCCCCCACCCCGTTTGGCTTCCAGCCAAGCACCGCCCTAGTCTGAAGCGCGATGCAACGACATCGCCAATCCTGCATCGCGTTTGGCGAGCAGCCTGTCAGCGCCCGCCCGCGCATACCTCAACACGACAGCCTTGCGCCGGGCCGCCGCAATGGGATGGTCCGGCGCTTGACGGACGATCGCTCCACCAAATCGGTCCGCAATAATCAATCCGGTGTCGTCCGGCAGGATGTCGGTCGGAAAATCCGAGTGAACCGCGAAGAAAAAGCGGTCGCAAAAGGCCCGGTACTCCGGCCATTTTGAATCTGACTTAAAATCAGCAGCCGATGACTTGATCTCGACAATCCAGATTTCGGATTTGCGCCCCAGCCCGACAACGTCCGCACGCCTCCCGCTTGCCAAAACAAGTTCGGTCAGCGACGCATAGCCATGTTCAAACAGCACCCGCTGGACACCCCGTTGGATTTCAAGTGCCGCCTGCGATTGCCGCCCGTCATCGTCAACCAAAGCCGCATCATGGCCATCTAAACCGGCAACGTCGACCTCGGTCGGGCTGTCGCCGGTTAAGTTTCCCGAGCGTGATTGATCGAGCTGGTTCTGCGTCCTGGTGTCCTGTTTCACGGTCCCCATCTTCATCGTTCCGCTCCGCTGGACCAGTTCTCGTGCCGTTCTTTGATTTCTCTGGCCGGCGGTATGGTTAGAGCATGTTCAGGAAAAGTGTACGCGGTTTTCCGCCCGGAACATGCTCCAAATCAAGAGCTTAGAGCCTGCTTTGAGAATCCGCGAAAAGCAAACAGGCTCTAGTGCGCGATGAGGACAGGAACAGTCTGCCGTTGCAAGATGGTCCGGCTGACGCCGCCAAAATAGGTCTGGCCAAACGTCCCGCGTCCGAACGCACCCATCACCAGAACGTCAGGGTCCGTCTCCTCACAGTGGGCAAGCAACGCTGCCCCGATCCCGGCAGACCCGCTGCCTTTGCGCTCAAGCTCCACCACTTTGGCGTCAATGCCATGGCGTTTGAGATGTATGATGATGTCGAGCCCCGGCATACTCGCCATTTCTTCGGCATGCGCATCGCCTTTTACGGTCAACACATCTAGCGATTTCTTCGTTTCAAGGATCTGCATCGCGTCGGTCAGAGCGCGGGCCGCATATCGGCTGCCATCCCAGGCAATCGCTGCATGTTCCCTGAATGGACGTACGCCGTATGTTTTCGGCACGACGATTACGGGTTTACCCGCCCGCAACAGCAATTCAGGTGGATCAACCGTGCGACGCTCGGATGAGAACGCAGTGATGAACTGACCCATGATCAAGACATCAAAAAAGCGTGCCGTGCGCGCGATTGTAAGGTCCGGAGGCCCTTCTTCCACGATCCAACCGGTTTCACCTTCAAAGTGGGATTGCTTAACGTGGCTATGAAACTTGGCTTCGATTTCTGAGATCGCTTCCAGCCGCGCCTTCTTGATCGCGTCCGTGGTATCAGCCGTCATCCAGCGGCGAACATGGCCTTCGAAGCGCTCAGGCTGGGTGACATTCAGGCCGGTGACCATTGCGCCGTACTTCGTGCCCATGCGAAGTGTAAATTCCAAAGCCTTTTCAGAGGTTTCGTTTCCGTCATAGGCGACGACGAGGTCACGAATTGCCATCGGTCTTTTCCTATTGTTTTTTGTGATGGGGCGAAGCAGCCAGTCAATCCAGATCGGCGTGTGTTGGGCTTGGTATACCAGATCACGGCCACGCGAGACAATCGGTTGGAGCACCTCAATATGAAGTTTTGTGCACATAAAACCGGCCCACTGCAAAGGTGCAGCCCGCGTCAGGTCGATGACCACGCGTCATGCGCCTGGTAGTAAGCCCCAGCAAAGACAATCGAGAACAGCCTGTCAGCTGGAAGTCAGCGTCGTCAGTGCGTGGAAGCCCAATCCCCAAGCCTCCGCAGGAACGCCATACATTTCTCGACCTGATCAACCGCGATCCACTCGTCAGCCGTGTGAGCCTGCGAAATATCCCCCGGGCCACAGACAACCGAAGGCGCACCGCCGGTCTGGAACAATCCAGCCTCGGTCGCGTAGGACACCGCATGAGTTTCATTCCGGTCAGTGAGGTTTAACGCAAGAGCCACGACGTCTGAGCCCGGCTGGGCTTCGAACGGTGGCACATAGTTGGACCGGTGCAGGGAAATAGAGGCTTCAGGTGCCACGTCACGCATGTCAGGAAGGCACTGTTCGGTTAGGAAACGTTGAAAATTGGCTTCAAAGGCGTCGATTTCAAAGCCCGGCAAAGTGCGGATATCGAAACACAGCGCGCATGACACGGGTACGATGTTGGCGGCCGTTCCCCCAGAGATCTTTGTAATCTGAAGCGTCGAATAAGAGGGGTCGAAGCGTGCGTCGTGAAGCGATGATTTCAGGGTCTCTTCCAGGCGCAGCAACTCAGTCATCACGCGCGACATATGCATAATCGCATTGACGCCGAGCGGTGCCATGGACGAATGCGCCGCCCGCCCGGTTAGCTCAACATCCCATCGCGCAGGACCCTTGTGAGCATCGACGACGTCCATGCCCGTCGGTTCGCCGACAATGGTCATGGCAGGCAGAACCACATCCTTGCCCATGCGTGCAATCAACGACCGCACGCCGATGCAACCGATCTCCTCGTCGTGCGAAAGGGCGATGTGGATGGGAACGCGCAGGTCCCGTTTGAGATAATCGGGAACGCTAGCCAGCGCACACGCCACAAACGCTTTCATATCGGTCGTGCCACGGCCGTAATACCGACCGTTCTTGCGCACGAGCTTGAAAGGGTCGGTCGTCCATGTCTGTCCGGTTACAGGTACGACATCGGTATGGCCGCTGAGGCAGACGCCTGGAGCGTTCTGCGACCCGATGGTGGCAAACAGGTTCGCCTTGAGGCCGGTGTCGTCGTACACGATCGTCGACGCGACGCCATGCAGCGCAAGGTAGTCTTCAACGAACCGGATCAATTCGAGGTTTGATTTGTGGCTGGTTGTGTCAAACCCGACCAGGCGTTCCAGCAGGTCTTCCGGACTGTAAGTGGCACCGCCCATTGGGACTTTGTTCTTCCTGCGAACCGGGTTGACGACCGGTAGAAGGTGCCACACGGCAGGCCCGTCCACCAGATGCCCGTCTCAGCCTAATTGACGCTGCGCACAGCGTAATCGCAGTCCAGCGAGAACGCAGGAATGGCCGCTTCGAAACTGTCGCCATCGTCTGTCGCCATTTCGTAGCTTCCAACCATGATGCCAGATGGTGTCCCCAGCGGGCAGCCCGAGGTGTAGCTGAAGCTTTCGCCAGGCGGAATGTGGGGCGTCTGGCCGACAACACCGGGCCCGCGCACTTCCTCGGAGCGCCCCTCAGAATCGGTAATTTGCCAGTACCGCGCGGTAAGCCGCACAGCCTCTGGGCTCTCATTGGCAATATCGACGGTATAGGCCCAGAAGAAATAGCCCTCATCGGGTGTCGACTGATCCTCGACGAATTGCGGTTTAACGGTGATGCGAATGCCTTTCGTCACGGCTTCGTACATGAATCTCATTCCCAGCGACGGCAAGTGTTGCAAGCCTTGACCCCAGTGGCGCCGAGTACGCGGATAACGCTCAGTCTGCTCGGGTCTTTTGGATATTTGGCATGCCGGCAAACGTGCGAGGAAGATGCGGAGGCGTCAATGCTTCGAGCGTCGTAGCTGGGCCGGTCGGCAAACGGTCTGAGTGCCAAAAACCGGTAATTTACCACCGCCTGTGTCAAATGGCGCAGGCTTCTATCCTACAGCTCACGACGGTGTTTCCGGCCAAGGACGGGGCGCGGCACCTCGTTGGCCGGACCCAAGCATGCTGGAGCCAGGCGGATCGTCGACTGATTTCGAGCCAAAGTGGCGTCCGGTGGTCACGAGACAGCCGTTCAAACCACCTCGAAACGATCTGCCTCAAGCTGAGCTGTTGGCCGCGCGGGCAGCAGCTTCAAGGTCAGCAGACAAGTCATCTGCATCTTCCAGACCGACCGAAAGCCGGATCATACCATCACCAATCCCAAGCTCCTGCCGCGCCTCCGGCTTGAGCCGTTGATGCGTTGTGGTCGCTGGGTGGGTGACGAGTGATTTCGCATCTCCCAGATTGTTTGAGATCCGCGCAATTTTGAGTGTGTTCAAGAACCGAAACGCTGCACGTTTGCCACCGTCGAGTGTGAACGTCACAACCTGTCCGCCACCGCGCATCTGGCGGGCGGCAACGTCCCTCTGAGGATGGTCGGCCCGCATGGGAAAAAGGACGGACGTCACACCCGGCATCTCCGCAAGCCGGTCCGCGATCCGCGTCGCGCTTTCCACCTGCCGTGCAACCCGGATCGGCAGCGTTTCCAGACCCTTAAGCATCACCCACGCGTTGAACGGGCTCATGGACGGTCCAGTCTGGCGCATGAAGTTATGCAGATGCTCTGAAATGTAATCCTTCGACCCGAGCACGGCTCCGCCCAGACACCGCCCCTGACCATCAATGTGCTTTGTCGCCGAATAGACGACAACATCCGCACCATGTTCGAGTGGACGTTGAAGAATGGGAGTCGCAAAGACATTGTCGACAATAGTGATCGCACCGATCTCTTTCGCCAGCTTTGAAACGGCTGCGATGTCGACGAGATCAAGTGTCGGGTTCGCGGGCGTCTCAAAAAACAAAACCTTTGTATTGGGTTGGACGGCAGCTTTCCACGCGTCCATATCTGTCCCGTCGATCAGCGATGACGCGATACCGAAACGGGGACACAGGTCTTCGACCACATATCGGCAGGACCCGAACAGGGCACGTGCGGCAACAACGTGATCACCGGCGGACAGATACGACAGCATGGAGGCTGTGACGGCAGCCATGCCCGTTGCCGCAGCCCGGCAGTCCTCAGCACCTTCCATCAACCGAAGGCGCTCTTCAAACATGGACACCGTAGGGTTGGAAAAGCGCGAATACTGATAACCGGGCTCTTCGTTCTTGAAGCGCCGCTCGGCCTGCTCAGCACTTTCGTAGACATAACCTTGGGTGAGAAACAGCGCTTCAGACGTCTCGCCGAATTCGGACCGCAGTGTCCCGCCATGCACAAGCTGCGTATCAAGTCCCCATTGCGATGGATCGCTGAGATCTTTGGGTGTCTTGCTCACGTGGCGCGTCTCCTCAATCGGGCTGACCATCTTTGAGCGGCCACTAAGGCCGTGTCGATGGCGGTTTCAACGGGCGACCGGCCCAACCCTCGCGCCCCGAGTTGGAGCTAGGAGGATGAAAAGGCGGTATGCCCAAGGGCAAGGACCGGGCTCAGCAAGGGGTGAACACGGCCTTTTAGCGAGTTGTTTAAGGTGGCTGCAAGCCGGCCGGCCAAATCACCACCATACGCAAACCGGGGAGTAGCGGCGATTGTCCCTTGGCGTCAAGGCTTTGGTGTTCTAGCGAGAGGCATAAGACAATGAACGGGCACGGCGATAAATCAGCCAGGGGAGTGCATCATGAACGCGATCACGGGCAACGGTGACACGACCCTGCCGGCCGATCAGGGCGCGTCGTCCATCATGGACCACGGCGGCGTTTTGCCCATCCAGGATATCGAAGCTCTAATAAAAGCTGGTCGCGTCGTCCTTTCTGAACCACCCAGTAAAGCGCAGATCCAACCAGCCAGCCTCGACCTGCGGCTTTCAAACAAAGCCTACCGGGTCCGGGCCAGCTTCCTGCCGGGACCAGGGATCTCGGTTGACGAACGTCTCAAGACATTCGGATTGCACGAGATCACGCTCGACGACGGTGCAGTCCTCGAAACCGGTTGTGTCTACGTGGTGCCACTGCAGGAAAGCCTCGACTTGGCAGCCGATGTATCGGGCGCGGCAAACCCCAAGAGCTCCACCGGCAGGCTGGATGTCTTCACTCGAGTCATTGCAGGCGGTGTGTCCGCGTTCGACCAGGTTCCAGCAGGCTACACAGGCCCGCTCTATGCCGAGATTTGCCCGCAGACGTTCCCGATTGTGGTGCGCAAGGGCTCGCGCCTGTCGCAACTGCGGTTCCGCCGGGGCGACACGGGTTCCGGCGATGCCGACCTGAAGGAGCTGCATGCCCGCGAAAAACTGGTGTCGGGCGATCATACCGACATCGATGATGGGATCGCCTTGTCGGTCGACCTGAAGGGTGATGACAATGGCCTCGTCGGCTATCGGGCCAAGCGGCACTCGGGTTTGGTGGACGTGGATAAACCCGGCGCATGTGCCATCGCGGATTTCTGGGAACCGATCCACGTGGCACCTGATCAGCAGCGGCTGATCCTCGACCCGGACCAGTTCTACATCCTCGCGTCCAAGGAAGCCGTGCACGTTCCACCCACACATGCAGCCGAAATGATGCCGTTCAACCCGTTGGTCGGCGAGTTCCGCGTTCACTACGCAGGCTTCATGGACCCCGGCTTCGGACACGCCGCAGCCGGCGGTTCAGGCGCGCGGGTCGTCCTTGAGGTGCGCAGTCATAAAGTGCCGTTCATTCTGGAGGACAGCCAGATCGTCGGCCGTCTGGTCTATGAGCGGCTGACGGCCGTGCCCCGCGTTCTCTACGGGACAGACCTGGGATCCAATTATCAGGCCCAAGGCCTAAAACTGTCCAAGCACTTCAAATAACGCCATCACCTGGACGTCGTGCTCCCAGCCCCACTGTTATCGGCAACGGCGTCGGGCGTCCCATGTGAAGCCGTCGTCGACGATCCTGCGCGATTGCAGACCCCCGCTGACATCAGAATCGATCGTAGAACACCTGGAAAACGGCGTTCCAGCTCCTCACACCGCAACGCATTTACAACCGCAGTGCCTCTGCGTTCGGACCGGATGATCCCGGCTTCGCGCAGCACTTGGTAATGGTGCGATTGCGTCGATTTCGGCAGATCGGCAGGTGCCGCGGCTGAGCAGTTCATCGCGCCGTTGTTGGAAAACAACTTCGCAATGATCGCAAGGCGCGCTGGATCAGCGAGCGCATACAGTACGCTTTGCAGCTCCAGGTCTTCTTCAGGCGGATGAACGAATGGTCTTTGCATGACTGTACATATGGTCGGGTTTCACGAAAGGTTCAATAGTTCAATAATCTTGAACTTAAGAACTTATCGCCCATGTGTGTGCCAGACGCAAAACACCAACACCCCACGAGGAGAAAACCCATGTCGCATAATTTCAAAGGAAAAGTCGCAGTTATCACAGGCGCAAGCCGCGGTATCGGGCGTGCAATCGCTGAAAGCCTGGGAGCACAGGGGGCAACCGTCGCCGTCCACTATGGCCGCTCTAAAGGTCCTGCTGACGAGGTGGTGGCCAACATTAAAGCAGCCGGCGGAGACGCATTCGCCGTCCAGGCCGACTTAGCTGAACCAGAGGCCGCCTCGGCACTCTGGGCGGCAATCGACACGGAGGTCGAGGCCAGAACAGGCGGCAAACACGTCGACATCCTTATCAACAACGCCGGCATCGAACCGTTCGTCGGCTTTGCTGATACGGATGTGAAGACGCTCGATGAGATCTATGCCGTCAACGTGCGCGCACCGTTCTTTATCACGCAGCAGGCCGCTTCACGTTTGCGGGATGGAGGTCGTGTGATCAACTTCTCGACCGTCGTCGCGCGGGCCCCCATGCCAGCCGTCGCCGCGTATTCAGCCCTGAAGGCACCCATCGATACGCTGACCAGAGCGTTGGCCCTGGAATTCGGTGAACGCAACATCACCGTGAATGCCGTCGCTCCCGGTGCCATCGCAACGGACATGGCGGAATTCCTCAACGACCCCGAGGGGCGTGACTATGCGCTGTCCAAGCAGGCCTTGAAGCAGATCGCGAACGCATCGGAGGTGGCAGATGCGGTCACTTTCCTGGCGGGCAACGACGCACGATGGATTACCGGACAAACCATCGAGGTCTCGGGCGGCAGCGCCATCTCGTATTGAGCTGGGCTGAGCCAAGCCATCCAAAGTGTGACGCGCAGATTGCAGATTTGTGATCAGCAGACTGTGAGGGCCCGTGAGCAACGCGGGCCCTCATTTGTCTTCACACGCCCGCAGATATGATATAAAACGTTACGTAACGGAACGATTCAGAAATCAAGCTAAGGGTCCGGAAATGGGCGAAGCATCGACGGCAAAACAAAAAAAGAAACCGGCAGCTGCAGGTTCGACAAAAAAGAAAGCCGATGGCCCGGCTGCACGCGGTGCGGGCCGTCCACGCAGCGAAGCCTGTCATTCCGCCATACTGGATGCAGCCAGCTTGCTGCTGGACACCGAGCCCTATCATAAGATTTCAATCGAGCGGATCGCCGAGATGGCGAAATGCGGTAAGCCGACGATTTATCGTTGGTGGCCGTCAAAAGCGGATTTGATCCTGGAAGCCTACAGGGCCGAGGGCCTGCGCCGGGTTCCGCAGACAAAGCCGTCGGATGATGCCTTCGCTGACCTTGAGGATTTTCTGAAACGGCTGTTGCGTGCCCATCGCAATCGCACGGCATCACGCGGCCTCCGCGCACTCATCGCCGAGAGCCAGTTTGATCCCGATTTCCGCCAGAAATTCTTCGACGTCTTCCTGGAAATGCGCCGCGACATGATGCGGTCAATTCTCCAGGCTGGCATCGAAAGCAACCAGTTTCGATCAGACCTCGATGAAGACGCCGTCGTCGATCTGCTGTTCGGAGGGTTCTGGTATCGCCTGTTGTCCGGCACGCCGGCTCCGTTGAATGACGCCTACGCCGAAGCGATGGTTGATCTCGTTCGTCCAGCACTAGCGGCCCGCTAAGCGCGCATCACATGGTATCAAGTCTTGCCTGCTGCCATTCGATACAGGTAACGCATGCCTGTCGCTCGCTCGGCTCTATCAGTCGGTCGGCTCTGAATGAAAAAAATCTGGACCCGAACCAACAATCAAAGGGTCGACTTCGCCAATCGCTTCATCGTCTTTGCCTTCATACTCGAAATGCGTGAGCACATACCGAATGGCTTCAAGGCGTCCACGCCGTTGATCGTTCGCGCGCACAACGGTCCAAGGCGCAGTTTCAGTGTGCGTAAACCGGAACATGTCATCTTGGGCTGACGTGTAGTCATCCCATTTTTCGATGGCGGCCACGTCGTTTGGCGACAACTTCCAAATCTTCAGCGGGTCATGTCGGCGCTGATGGAAGCGCTTGAGCTGCATCTCACGACCAATCGTCAGATAGAGTTTGAAAAACCGGAAACCGTCACGCACCAGCATCCCTTCGAACTGCGGCGCTTCACGCAGAAAATCGGCGCGCTCATCTTCAGTGCAATAGCCCATGACCGTTTCAACGCCGGCGCGATTGTACCAAGAGCGGTCAAACAGCGCCATGTTTCCACGCGGCGGCAAATGCCCCAGGTAGCGTTGAAAATACCAGCTCCCGCGTTCCGTGTCGGTGGGTTTGTCCAAGGCCACGACCTTGGCTTGCCGAGGATTGAGATATTGCGTGAACCGCTTAATCGTCCCACCTTTCCCGGCGGTGTCCCGGCCCTCAAACAGAATGACGACGCGCTGCCCGGTGCGCAAAATGTCGAGCTGAAGCTTGACCAACTCAGTCTGGAGGATTTTCAGTTCATCCTCATACTGTGAGCGCCGCAGCTTTTCGTCGTAGGGAAAACCACCTGAAGTGAGAGCGCGGTCGGCAATGGTATCGGGAAGCTCTGCGGCATGAAGGTCAAACTCCTTCAATAGAGGGTCATCACCCTTACCGTTCGGCTTTTTCGCTGGGCGGTCTTTCTTGTTGGTCGGTCCGTTCTTGGCCATCGTTTGCCCTGTGGTGAAATCGACGTTCAACTGTCACGTTGATGTATAATACTTGCCCGACCGTGTCGTTGCCCAGCCGATGCGTGCAGGCAAAGCCAAAGCGATTTAGGTGATGCCGGATTTCCATGTTGTCGGGCGCCCCGGAAACATGGGCACCCAAGACAGGTCTTCAGCATGCAGAGTGAGCAGCTGGTATAGCGTTAGGTAGGTGCTGTGTCACTCAACTGGCCTGAAAGCCTGCCGCGGGAAGCATGGGTAAGCACGAGCCAGACCCGACATCCAGCACTGACATACCAGCTGGGTCAAAGCATCAGACCGTACAACTGACGTGAAAGAGGCAACAAAGCGTGTCCAAGAAACTGCCAGAAAAAGCCGTGACTGCCACCCACCCAGCAATGCTTGCGCCTGCAGCACTGAGCCCGGCAGCACTGGGAGATGTCGCTGTTGAGGTTGCGACCCATAATCCTGCACGCAAGATCGACTGTGCCATCGACACCATCCCGGCGGACCAATCCTGGCGGATCATCATAGATGCCATCCCCGATCCAGCCATTGCACTGAACGCGCACGGATACATCATTCATCACAACGCAGCCGTCATCGAACTTTTTCCATCCGTTCGCCTCGGCTCAACGATTTCATCGGTTTTGCGGCATCCCGCATTGCTCGATGCCATTGCGCGGATGTCTCAAGAGCCGGTCAAACAAACCATTCAAATCCTTGAGCGCGTTCCGGTCGCCCGCCGCATCTCTGCAACTCTGACCCCTTTGACCCACAAAAAGCCCAACGATGGCTTTCCTGATCTGCTGATCGTGTTTCGCGATCTGACGGAAGAGGATCGGCTCGACACGATGCGCGCTGATTTTGTCGCGAACGCCTCACACGAATTGCGCACCCCGTTAGCGTCTTTAAAGGGGTACATCGAAACAATACAGGGGGCAGCCAAGAACGATCCCCCGGCCCAGTCCCGCTTTCTCGGGATCATGCACACCCAGGCTTTGCGCATGACCCGGCTCATTGATGATTTGCTTTCGTTGACCCGTGTGGAAATGCGCGCCCACCTTCCACCCAACGGCGTTGTGGATCTCAACGAGGTGGCACATTACGTCGCCCAGACGCTTGATCCCCTCATCGCAGGCTCCAATGCAAAGCTTGTGGTCCATGAATTGAACCGCCCCGCACGCATCCGGGGAGATCGAGATGAGATCGTCCAGGCTGTTTTGAACCTTGTGCAGAACGCGCACAAATACGGCGGGCCAGGCGTTGAAATCGAAGTCACGATAACAGAGGCGGTCAGCCTTGATACCGGGCCAGGGCTTTTGACGCTGTCCGTGCGTGACAATGGTCCAGGTATCTCTGCAGAGCATCTCCCACGCTTGGCCGAAAGGTTTTACCGGGCACCGAGTGCAGCAAGAGAGGTCGAGGGCACGGGGTTGGGGCTGGCAATCGTCAAACATGTCATGACTCGCCATCGTGGCGAGCTGGAGATTTCATCCAGACCTTCATTTGGCTCATCATTTGAATTGATATTCGACGAATTAACCTATCTGGCCAGCCCAGAACCTCGGGCGAGAAAAAAAAGAAGCAAAAACAACAAGTAAAACTGTCATAAAACTACAGTGCCTATGGGCTATCTCTCCCATCCATCGACGCAAGAGGGCGTCGGTCGGAACTGCTGCAAGACAGCTAATGTTTCGAACAATCCTAACGATCAATTGGATCAGGGAGATTAGCGTGAACAACAAGTTCATTGCCATGACGGCTGCGGCAGCTGTCGCGAGTTCGTTCGCTTTAGCCGGTGCTTCTGAAGCCCGGGAAATCAAAATCGTCGGTTCCTCGACGGTTTTCCCTTACACCCAGGCAGTCGCCGAAGAGTTCGCCAAGACGGGCGGAAAGGCTCCTACGGTTGAATCGACCGGTACAGGCGGCGGCATGAAAATTTTCTGTGCAGGCATCGGTGAAGCTCACCCCGACATCACGGGTGCTTCGCGCGCCATGAAGTCCTCGGAAGCCGAGCTGTGCGCCAAAAACGGCGTGACGGACGTCACAGAAGTTCTGCTCGGCTACGACGGCCTGTCGGTCGCAAACTCGCGGAAGGGCAAAAAGTTCTCGGCGACGAAAGCTCAGCTTTACAAGGCGCTTTCGGCGAAGGTTCCAGTTGACGGCAAGCTTGTCGACAACCCCTACAAAAAATGGTCGGACATTGACAAGGCTCTCCCTGATATGCCGATCCTGGCCTATGGTCCGCCGCCAACATCCGGCACGCGCGACGCCTTCGTTGAACTGGTCTTCCACAAGACCTGTAAAGGTGCCAAGGACGGGTACTGGGCGGACCAGAAGAAAGCACTCGACAAAAAAGCTTTCAAGAAGGCTTACAAGGCTGACTGTACGTCGATGCGTACAGATGGCCCTTTCATCGAAGCTGGTGAAAACGACAACCTGATCGTTCAGCGTCTTGACGCTGACCCGAACGCCGTCGGCATCTTCGGCTACTCGTTCCTCTTCGAGAACCAGGACAAGCTGCAGGCCCTTCAGATCGGTGGCGTTGAGCCTTCGATGGAATCGATTGGCGATGGCTCCTACGGCATCTCACGTCCGCTGTTCATCTACATCAAGAACGCGCACCGTAAGGTCATCGACGGCATGCAGGCTTTCGTCGAAGAATACGCATCTGACAAAGCCATGGGTTCTGGCGGTTATCTGTCCGAGCGCGGTCTGGTCGTTCTTCCCGAAGCTGAGTTGAAGAAAACTCAGGAAGCTGCCAAATCGGCTGCCGACAACAAGATCGACGCTGCTTCTTAAGTGGTTGGTTAGGTCGAGGCTGCACACATAGGGGTGCGGCCTCGCACCTTTTCAGCTCCAATGGGTCGCTCGGCGTCTATAAGCCACCGCTTCCGATCCTTAATCCAACTGGCTCTCCAGCAGCGAAGGCCCAATACGGATGCTTACCTATCTCTTACTGGCTCTGCTGGGGCTGACGATTGTCGCTTACACGCTCGGTCTGTCGAAGGCGCGTTCATTCGCGACCACCGCGGGTACGGTAGGCCAGCATTCTCTTTCGGGGTACCATGGCGCCTACGTGGCAGCCTGGGCTGCGATCCCCTCGCTTCTCTTGGTCCTCCTGTGGCTGCTGTTTCAACGCCCAGTGGTTGACCAGTTACTGCTCGCAAGCTTGCCTCCCGATCGTCTGGCTGGTCTCTCGGCGGGGCAGGTTGACCTTTTGATGAGCGAAATCAAATCGGTCGCTAAGGGCAATATTTTTGGCACGCCCGACGAAATGGTCGTCTCAGCCGCCGAGCGCTACAATGGATGGCAGGCAATCGCCAACTGGGCGATGCTGGTTTGTGCACTCGCAGTTTCTGTAATCGGTCTGGGTTTTGCGAGGTCTCGGCTGGCCCCCAGGTTCCGCGCTCGCAACAGCGTCGAAACGATTTTCTCTGGTCTGATGATAGCAAGCTCGCTGATTGCTATTCTGACCACCGTCGGCATTGTTGCTTCCCTGCTCTATGAGTCGATGCGCTTCTTCTCCATGGTATCTCCGGCGGGCTTCTTTTTCGGGTTGAACTGGGAGCCGCAGATTGCCATTCGTCCGGATCAGGTCACGTCGGGCGGCGCATTCGGCGCGATCCCCGTGTTTCTGGGCACGCTCGTCATCGCCGTCCTCGCCATGCTGGTCGCAACCCCGATTGGTCTATTCGCAGCCATCTATCTCTCTGAATATTCCAGTTCCACCTTCCGCGGCATCGTAAAACCGCTCTTGGAAATCTTGGCTGGCATCCCGACGGTCGTCTATGGCTTCTTCGCGATTTTGACGGTGGCACCAGCCCTTCGCAATCTCGGCACCATGGTGGGTTTCGACATTGCCCCCAACAGCGCCCTTGTAGCTGGCGCGGTCATGGGCATCATGCTCATTCCGTTTATCTCTTCGCTGTCCGACGATGCCATCTCAGCCGTCCCGCAATCCTTGCGCGATGGGTCGCTTGGTCTCGGCGCCACAAAGGGCGAAACAATCACAAAGGTCCTGCTGCCTGCGGCTCTGCCCGGGATCATGGGCGGCATTCTGCTCGCGCTATCCCGCGCCATCGGCGAGACAATGATCGTTGTCATGGCGGCTGGCATCATCGCGACCTTGACGATGAACCCCTTCGAGCCGGTAACCACCGTCACCGTTCAGATCGTCACGCTTCTGATCGGCGACACGGAATTCGATAACCCGAAGACGCTGGCCGCATTCGCCCTTGGCCTCGTACTGTTCGTCGCCACGCTCATCCTCAACATTTTCGCGCTCCGCATCGTGCGGAAGTATCGGGAACAATATGACTGATATCTCGACAACTGCAGCGCCTTCCGCCCCCCACTGGGGTTCGGACACCGCCCGCAAGCGTGTCGCCCGCCGCTATGGCGCCGATCGCCGGCTGCAGATTTATGGGATGGCCGCCATTGGGACAGCGCTGGGTCTGCTGGCTCTGTTGCTGATTTCCCTGATCTTCGCGGGGTACTTGGCATTCACGACGACCAAGGTGAATCTCGGTATCTTCCTAGATTCTGCTCAGATCTCGAAAGACGAGCCGGGTAAGGCGAACTATCGCAAGATCACGCGCGATGCCTTCTATGGCTATTTCCCTGAGGTGACCTCGAACGCCGAAAAGCGCGCTCTTGCGAAAATCGTGAGTTCGGGCGCTGACTACATCGTGCGCGACTACGTCGTTTCGAACCCTGACAAGATCGGTGAACTGATCAAGGTTGCGGTTCCCGTTTCCGACCCGTTCGACCAGCTCTACAAGGGGATCATCCCGCGCGAGATTAACGCACTGTCGCCGGACCGGCTGGTCCTGTTTGACGTGCTCACGCGCCGCGGCGTCCTGAGCATCGAGAACGGCACCTCCGTCGTCCAGGTCGACGCCTTTGTCGATCCAGCGAAAATCCCTGCGGAAGGGGGGCTCGAAGCCGGCGCCTACCAGGCGATGGTCAATGAAGCGCTGAAGACCTACTATTATCAGGAAGCCAGCCTGGCCTACGAGGAAATCCTGTCGGACACCGCCGCAGACGTGCTCAAGGCCTACGTCCTGGCCAACCCGTCAAGTGTCGGCACGACCATCCAGATCAAGCTTCCCCTGTCTCCGAACTACGACAACCTCCACCAGAAGGGCGAGGCCAAGATCCTCAACCCGCGCTTCGGCTCCGCAAAGGAGTTTGGCTGGTTCGATAGTCTGGTGACGCAGGGGCTCATAACCACCCCGTTTACGTGGGAACTGTTCACAAATGCGGACAGCCGCTTCCCGGAAATGGCCGGTCTTGCGGGCGCGCTCAGCGGTTCGTTCCTCGCTCTGATGGTGTGCTTTTTGCTGAGCTTTCCGATCGGGATCGCGACTGCGGTCTACCTTGAGGAGTTCGCACCTAAGAACCGGCTAACGGATTTGATCGAAGTGAACATCAACAATCTCGCCGCGGTTCCGTCTGTCGTCTTCGGCCTCCTTGGTCTCGCATTGTTCCTGAACACCTTCGGCATGCCCCGCTCGGCTCCGCTTGTTGGTGGCATGGTGCTGGCGCTGATGACGTTGCCGACGATCATCGTCGCCACGCGTGCGGCCCTGAAGGCGGTACCGCCGTCAATTCGCGAGGCGGCCCTCGGCGTTGGGGCGTCTAAGCATCAGGTCATGATGCACCATGTCGTACCCTTGGCGTTGCCGGGTATCTTGACGGGAACGATCATCGGTCTTGCCCAGGCTTTGGGCGAAACAGCGCCATTGCTTCTGATCGGCATGAACGCCTTCATCCCCAGTATCGAGAACATCGGCCTGACGCAGCCGGCCATGGCGCTGCCGACGCAGATATTCTCCTGGGCCGACAGCCCTGAGCGTGGCTTCGTCAGCCGAACCTCGGCGGCGATCCTCGTACTTCTCGGATTCCTCGTTGTCATGAACATTCTCGCTGTATACCTGCGGCGAAAATTCGAACGCAAATGGTAAGGCAAGCCCCAATGGAACAGCAGACACTTGAAAACGCCGCGTCGCAGCAGCCCAAGGTCGATCATCACCCGATCAAGGTAAAGTCGAGCAAGGTTTGTGTGTCGTACGGCGAGAAGCAAGCCCTTTTCGATGTGGACCTGGACGTGCCGGCGAACGCGGTCACGGCGCTGATCGGGCCTTCGGGGTGTGGCAAGTCGACCTACTTGCGCTGCGTCAATCGCATGAACGACACGATCCCGATTGCTAAAGTCACTGGGAAAATCGAGATCGATGGGCAGGACATATCCGATCCTGAACTGGATGTGGTTGAGCTGCGCGCCCGTGTCGGCATGGTGTTCCAGAAGCCAAACCCATTCCCGAAGTCAATCTTCGATAACGTTGCCTACGGACCAACGATACATGGGCTGTGCAAGAAGAAGGCGGACCTGGAGGAGGTTGTTGCCACCAGCCTCCAGCGCGCCGGGCTTTGGGATGAGGTAAAGGACCGGCTGCACGAGCAGGGCACCGGCCTCTCCGGCGGCCAGCAGCAGCGCCTGTGCATCGCCCGCGCCATTGCCACCAAGCCGGACATCATCTTGATGGACGAACCCTGTTCGGCCCTCGACCCTATTGCGACGGCGAAGGTCGAAGAGCTGATGCATGAGCTGCGGGAGAACTACACGATCATGATCGTGACGCACTCGATGGCTCAGGCGCAGCGCGTCTCGCAGAAGACGGCGTTCTTCCATATCGGCTACATGGTCGAGTACGGCGACACCGACCAGATCTTCAACAATCCGCAGGATAAGCGGACACAAGACTACATCTTCGGACGGTTTGGTTGATCCTGGCTCCACTCACATATGCCACGGGTCGCAGCAGCCATGCTCACGGCCCGTTGCCATGATGCATGTTGTCAGCCGCAAAACCTTTTGACGGGCCCGAAACAAAAATGATCCAGCCAACGCCGAAACTGACAACCTACGAAGATGAACTCGCCAATCTGGACCGCTTGATTGCTCAGATGGGTGGCTTGGCCGAAGAAAACCTTGGACTTGCCTTCGATGCACTCATCCAACGCGATCCTGAACTTGCCGCCCGCGTCGTAAAAGCCGACCTTGAAATCGACAAGATCGAAGAAGCCATAGAAGATCAGGCACTCGGCTTGATTGCGTCGCGTCACCCCAAAGCTGAAAATTTGCGCCGGGTGATGGCGTCAATCCGGATTGCAAGTGATCTTGAACGGGTCGGTGATCTGGGAAAGAACATCGCGAAACGCGCACTCGCCATTGCCAACGAGCCGCATCCCAAACCCTTGATGACGGGCTTGACCCACATGATTCAGCTGGCGCTGCACCAGCTGAAAGAGGTGCTAGATGCCTATGCCGAGCGGGACGCTGACAAAGCGCTCGCGGTTTGGCACGCAGACCGGAAAATCGACGACTACTACAACTCGCTCTTCCGCGAGTTGCTGACCCACATGATGGAAGATCCGCGAAACATTGGAACCGCAACGCATCTGCTGTTTGGCGCCAAGAACATCGAGCGCGTCGGGGATCACACCACCAACATCGCCGAAAATACCTACCTGCTGACCACTGGCAGAAAACTGGCGGACGACCGACCTAAAGGAGACGACACCAGCTTGACGCTGATCAGCAACCTTTAATCTTTGCGCCACCTGTCATCAGGAGCCGGCAGCCGGGCCTTGGCTGGTGGACACGGCGTGTCGGAAACCAAACAGACCGAGGCTGGAAGACCAGCACCCGGGTCAAGGGCATGAAGAGCAATTGAAGCGATCACCCAATCAGATCAACATCAACGGCAAAACGAACAAAGCTCCATGACGGCCAAAGTCCTTATCGTCGAAGACGAACGCCCGCTAGCAGAAATGCTTCGCTATAACCTGGAATCCGAAGGCTTCCGTGTTTCGCACGCGGAAACCGGCGAAGATGCAGAAATGCTGGTTTCGGAAGAAAAGCCCGATCTTATCTTGCTGGATTGGATGTTGCCTGGTGTCTCGGGCATTGAGCTTTGCCGTCGGATGCGGAGTAAGCCTGAGACAAAGGCCGTGCCCATCATCATGTTGACGGCCCGGGGTGAGGAAAGCGATGCGATCCGCGGGCTGGACACCGGCGCCGACGACTATGTGGTCAAACCGTTTTCGGTGAACGAGCTGATGGCTCGTGTCCGCACGATCCTGCGCCGCGCCGCGCCTGAGCGCATGGCCGAAGTTCTCAAGATCGCCGACATCGAATTGGATCGGGCCGCACACCGGGTCACCCGCGGCTTGCGCGAAGTGCGACTGGGGCCAACGGAGTTCCGTCTGCTGGAATGTCTGATGGAAAGTTCCGGACGGGTCCTGTCCAGATCACAACTCTTGGATGGCGTATGGGGCCGCGATGCATTCGTGGACGAGCGGACAGTCGATGTTCACATCGGCAGGCTTCGCAAAGCCCTGATCCGCGGCATGGAACGCGACCCGATCCGCACCGTTCGTGGCGCGGGCTACGTCTTGGGTGAACACCAAAGCGAACCTACGTCCTGAGCAGATGACGGCCAGCGGCCACGAGGCGCCTAAAACCAAACCAACATAAAAAGGGAGCTGGACCCGAAAGCCCAACTCCCTTTCCCCCGCTGCCGCCGGCATTGCCGTATCGGCATAAACTCTGGTGCGTGTTCACGCAGGTTCGGTCCTGCGTCAGTCATGCAATTAAAGACGGACTAAACCGACTCTTTGGCTGGTTCCTTGGCACTGGCGTCTTCAAGTGCCGGCGTCGGCTGCTCAACAGCAGGCGCTCTCCGGCGCGACTGCGGAGGTTGGAACGCCCGCCGCGCGTGGTGCTCGCAATACGGAAGACCAGCGACTTTGTTTTTTCCGCAGAAATGAAATTCTTCATGCTGCGGGTCGCCAATGGGCCAGCGGCAGCTGTTCTCAGTGAGAGATTGAATGCACTTGCGTTCTTCCAGCGGGATTACAAGTTCATCGATCGCTGGCTGAAACGGTTCTGCACTTGGTTCGTAAAGTGCGCGAACAGCTGGGTTGCCGTTCGTGGAAAAGCGCGACTTGATCTGGCGCTTCGGCGCAGCTGGCACCCGTGAGCGCGGCCGCATAGATTTAATTCGTGACGTTGTGGCGCGTCCCGATAGGCCAAGGCGATGCACCTTGCCAATCACCGCATTGCGCGTGACGCCGCCGAGCCGTCCGGCGATCTGGCTTGCGCTCAGGCCCTCAGACCAAAGCTTCTTCAAGAGATCTACTCGCTCATCGGTCCAGCTCATACTTGTCGCTCCTCGCAGAATCACATCACAGTCGAACTCCCGAATGAGAGCCGACGAGGCAACCGGCTTGAGCCAACAGCGCGAACAAACGAAAAGCGACAAAGACGCTATTCCGCGTCGCAGCAAGAAGCTGAACCGGTTTCACAAACGCTGACTAGGAAAAAACTCTGTACAATACGGACGCTGAACAGCGGAGCCAACGGGCTCACAAGTGGGCCGGGGATTGTACGCAGTGCGACAGGCACCTTCCGACAGTTGGGAAGCTACACCACCTGACTTTCGGGCCACAACCCCAACGGCCGTACTGTTAACGTGTTGACAACATGTCGTTGCTGCTTCGCCACATCTTGATTCGTTGTCGGGGAAAACCTCGTATCAGCAACCAAATCAGTTTGATGTGTGGCTTTCGCACCATTTCAAGGCTTATTGAGCGTGGCATAGGACCGTTGACAGCCAAACCGACGCAGCTTATTCGATTAGTCTTCTAAAGGCCGCCGGTTGCAAGGCGGCTTTTTTTATTCAGGCACGCGAGACCCGCATCACGACCATGGGAGATGCGCTGGAACATGGCTGGAACAGAACAGTCCAAGACTGGTATGGATAGCGGCCAGACCCCCAGCGTCTCGGCCAACGCAGTTGCCACGCGGCCCGCGCCTGCCCTGAACACAGTGTCACCCTCCGGTACGTCAAACTCCGATACGCCTCATCAGACTGCCGATGCGCCAGGTGAAATGCGTAAGCCGGTAGCCAATGGGCCCGCCAGCACTGCGGTTATGGGGACCTATGCGCGCAAGGATGTCGCGTTCGAAGCAGGCGAAGGTCCCTGGCTTGAGACTGCGACGGGTGAGGTGTTCCTTGATCTCACCTCAGGTATCGCAGTCAACGCACTCGGCCATGCCCATCCGGTTCTGGTCAAAGCACTCAAGGATCAGGCCGAAAAGCTTTGGCACACGTCTAATCTCTTCAGAGTGCCGGGCCAGGAACGGTTGGCGCAGCGCCTCTGCGACCTGACCTTCGCGGACGCTGTCTTCTTTTGTAACTCGGGCGCGGAAGCCTGCGAAGGCGCAATGAAAGCCGCTAGGCGATTTCATGCCGTGAACGGTCAGCCCGAACGGTTTAAGATCATTACATTTGCCGGAGCCTTCCACGGCCGGACCTTTGCCACATTGAGTGCGGGTTCGAACCCAAAGCATCTTGATGGCTTCGGACCACCAATGGACGGGTTCGTGAACCTCCCATTCGGAGATCATGACGCGCTTGAACGGGCCGCGCGCCAAGACGACGTCGCCGCAATTATGGTGGAGCCGATCCAGGGTGAAGGCGGTGTCCGCCCCATCCCCGTTCAATGCCTCGAAGGGTTGCGGGCGCTCTGTGATCGCCGTGGTATCCTGTTGATCTTCGATGAAGTGCAGACGGGTGTTGGGCGTACCGGCAAACTGTTCGCACACCAGTGGACAGACATCACACCCGACATCATGGCCATCGCCAAGGGGATCGGCGGCGGCTTCCCACTCGGCGCGTTTTTGACAACCGCTTCCGTCGGTGAAGCGATGAGTGCTGGAACCCACGGGTCCACGTTTGGCGGCAACCCATTGGCTGTAGCCGTAGGCAACGCGCTCCTCGATGTCGTCGCCGACGAAGATTTCCTGCTTGGCGTACAGGATACATCCGCGCATATGCTGCAAAGTCTCTGTGCACTCAAAGACGAGCACCCCGCGTTAATTGAAGATGTGCGCGGCAAGGGTTTGCTTATCGGTTTGAAAATGAAATGCCCAGCCAGCGATCTGGTTGACGCAGCGTTCCAGGCAAAGGTGCTGTTGGTCGGTGCTGGAGACAACGTTGTGCGCGTCCTACCGCCACTGAATGCAACAGCAGCGGAAGTATCGGAAGCCTTAGGCCGCCTCTCGTCCGCGCTGTCGACACTTGAGACCGACACGACGTCAGACGGCGCACCGAGTGCTGAGGCAACGTCTGACCAACGCCCACCCACAGTCGAGCGACGAACGTGACCGCAACGGATCGCGTTACAGAATTCTTGTTTCTTTGACCCCAACAACCAGCAAGTTCTTTTTTGATGGCCCTTCGTCATTTCATAGATCTCCGCGAAATCTCAGCAAAAACCCTGCGCAGCATCGTCGACGCCGCCGCGGAGATGAAAAAAGCTGGCAAGCGCGTGCCGCGGCACCTCCAGCCGCCCGGAATTGAGGACGCAGTTCTTGTCTTGGTGTTTGAAAAACCCTCAACCCGCACCCGCGTGTCTTTCGATGTCGCCATGCGCCAGCTGGGTGGCCAGACGCTGAACCTCAATCATACCGACCTTCAGCTTGGCCGTGGTGAATCCACGTCGGACACAGCACAGGTGCTGTCACGCTATGTCGATGCAATCATGATCCGCGCGAACGCCCATGAAGTGCTCGAAGAGTTTGCCGAGCAAGCAACCGTCCCTGTGATCAACGGGCTGACAGACTTTTCCCACCCCTGTCAGATCATTGCCGATATCTTGACCTTTGAAGAACACAGCGGCCCCATCAAGGGACGCAAGGTGGCCTGGGTCGGCGATGGCAACAATGTCGCCGTATCCTGGATCCATGCCGCTGTGCACTTTGGCTTTGAACTGACACTCGCCTGCCCGAAGAGTTTGCGTCCAGACCCGGACGTGGTGGCCTGGGCCGAAGAAGAAGGTGGCACGGTTCACGTCATGACGAGTGCGACAGAGGCAGTGGCTGCCGCCGATGCCGTGGTCACCGACACCTGGGTCTCCATGGGACAGAAAGACGCCGAGCGCCGCAAGAAGCTGTTGCGCCCTTATGCTGTGACCGATGATCTGATGCGGGAAGCCAAGCCCGACGCTATTTTCATGCATTGCCTACCAGCGTATCGCGGCAATGAGGTCACGGCCGAGGTCATTGACGGGCCTCAATCCGTGGTCTTCGATGAGGCTGAAAACCGGCTCCATGCCCAAAAAGCTATTCTGGCTTGGTGCCTGGGCGCTGAATTGAAGGCGGCAAAGTCAACCGGCAGTTCGCGCACCGTGCGGACGCGCACCGGGTCTGGGGCGCTGTCGTCGGCGAAAGTGGTCCGCGCGGCCCGGCGCTGATCCCGCGACACGCCGAACAGTCCGGCGAGACAGACGCGATAAAAGAGTATCGGAAGTACGTGCATGGCCTCCAATGAGACAGATGAGACGACAGGCGGCATCTGGCAGGGGCCGGCTGACGACGTGGTCGTCCCTTTCAACACCCAGCAGCAAGGCATCATGGGACGCGTGGCCCGCTTGGGCCCGGCAGTCGATGCCATTTTGAAGCGCCATGACTATCCCTTGCCGGTCGCTGGAACGCTGGGCGAAGCGCTGACACTGACGGGACTGTTGGGTACCGCGCTGAAATTCGGCGGCAAACTCATTTTGCAGACGAAGACGGATGGCCCGTTGAACTTTCTGGTCGTCAACTTTGAAACGCCCGGCTACCTGCGAGGCTATGCAGGCTTTGACCTCGAAAAAACGCAAGCCCTCATGAAGGAAAGCGGCACCGTGGTCGATAAAGGGAAGCTGTTTGGTCATGGGCACTTGGCAATGACCATTGATCCTGGCGGAGATATGGACCGTTACCAGGGCATCGTCGCCATGGAGGGGCAGTCACTCAGTGCAGCGGCCCTGACGTATTTCCGGCAATCCGAACAGCTCCCCACCTACATCCGCCTCGCCGTCGCCCGGCATGTGCAGCCCGGGGAAGTATCCGACGCCGAGAACCAATCGCGCTATAAGTGGCGTGCTGGCGGCCTGCTTGTGCAACATCTCCCGCAGGAAGGCGGAAAGCCATCAGTTGGACCGATTGAAAAAGAAGATGGCTCACTGAATTTGCATGGCGATCAGGATGAAGCCTGGCAGCGCACAAGGATCCTGGCGGCAACCGTGGAAGACCATGAGCTGCTCGACCCGACGTTGCCGCCCGATCGCCTGCTCTATCGGTTGTTCCATGAAGAAGGCGTCCGCGCCTACGAAGCCCGGCCCATTGCGGAACGGTGTGGCTGCTCCCAGCAACGTGTTACCGATGTGATCAGCCGGTTTGATCCAAAACAGCTGGATGAGCTGCGCGACGACAACGGCGATATCGTCGTCACCTGCGAGTTCTGCTCATCGGTCTATTATTTTGAGCCAGGGGCGCCAGTTGCATCAGAAGTCGCATCAGAGTCACCAAATGCACCAGAGACTTCAGACGCCGCAGCCGAAAGCGATGACGCAACACCCCCGCGCGAATAGACCCGTTCGAGCACGTGAACGCCCTACGCCGTCGCGAGAAACCGACTGATGAACGCGGCATAGACTTTGGTCAGCACCTCCAGGTCGGCAACCGCAACGTGTTCGTCGACCTTGTGAATGGTTGCGTTCACAAGGCCGAATTCCACGACCGGACAGGCATCTTTAATGAAGCGGGCATCCGACGTGCCACCCCCGGTAGATAGCGTGGGCGCACGTCCGGTCACGTCAACGATGGCAGAAGAAAGCGTGTCCACCAGCGGTCCCGGCTTCGTCAGAAAAACACTGCCGGAACCCGTAAACGTCAGGTCAAAGGATGTGCCCAGCTCCACCGCCGCCTTTTCACAAACCGACCGCAGATGTGCCTCGATCCGTTCCCGCGACCAAAGATCATTATAGCGCACGTTGAAGATGGCGCGCGCATGGGCGGGGATCACGTTGGTTGCTGTATTCGGAACCGATATGATCGTCGGTTCCAGGCTCGAAGGCTGAAAACTGTCTGTCCCTGCATCAAGGGGTTCAGCCGTCAGGGCGCTCAACAGGGTTGCCAGTTTCGGGATCGGATTGTCAGCCAGCACGGGATAGGCCGCATGTCCCTGTCGGCCATGGACAATGAGATCGCCGTTGATCGAGCCGCGCCGCCCGATCTTGATCGCATCGCCGATGGCGCTGGGGTTTGACGGCTCCCCGACAAGGCAGGCATCAAGCGCCTCCCCGCGTTGGGACAGCCAATCCAGCACCTTGGTGGTGCCGTTGATCGCCGGACCCTCTTCATCGCCGGTGATCAGAAATGAGATCGAGCCCCGCGGCAATACCTGGGTGTTGTCCTTCAAGACCCGGGCGACCGCGGCGATGAAACAGGCGATCGCACCCTTCATGTCGACCGCGCCACGGCCGAATAAAATCCCATCGCGGATCTCGGCGTTAAACGGCTGCGCGGACCAACTTGCGGCATCGCCTGGGGGTACGACATCCGTATGCCCCGCAAAACATAGGTTCGGCCCGGATGTGCCCAGCCGCGCATAGATATTGTCGATGTCAGGGGTGTCCGCGTCGCGAAACGTCATACGGTGGACATCAAACCCCAGCTTCGACAGCGTCGTATCGACGAAGCCCAATGCACCGGCATCCAGAGGCGTGACACTGGGGTATCGGATCAGTGCCTGGGTCAAACAGACAGGATCAGTCAGGGTGATGTCGGATGTGATGTCTTGAGCCATGATCCTGTCTTAGCGCACGGCTGAAGGGTGGACTAGCGTTCCGGTTCAGACATGTGCCGTCACGTGCCGGGCCAGCTGGCGCCAGCGTCCGACCCATCTGGACCAAGAAACCTTAGCCTGACGGATCAGGCCCATACTTGTTCGGGCCAGCCGTGCCTGAATAAAATCCCAGGCGGAACAGAAAAAACACACTGGCGGCCCCGAATAACCCGGCCAGCCATGTGGAATACGACACAACCTGGTCAAAACCATCCGGTGCCCAGCCGGTAAAAAGCGTAACGGCGGATAGCGCGGCAGGTGCATAAAACAACACCGCGATCAAACCGGTCTGGCCAAGATCATGCAGCCGTTTGGTGTTCAGCGCAGCAAGCGGCAGAAACAACGCCAGCGTCCAGCCTAGGCCGGTAATCCCAAGATCGCGCACCGTCGCAAGCGCCTCTCCGAATGGATCAGATGAGAGGATGGCGCTGATTGAAAACGGTGATGCGGCGATCAAAACAATAAGACCAAGCCAGTAGGCACCCCGCCCGATCCGCCCTTGGAACGAAGCAAACAATCTTATCAACCAACCCATGATCCCCGTACCTTTTTTCCCGTGCCCGTGACGCTGCTGGTGCACGCGCCTGCTGTGGCGGACACGCCCTGAAACGTCAAGTCTCAGCAATTTCGAAAGCTTTGTCCCGCTGTTGCCACCGCCTTGCCAGTGCGTCGTAAACGACAGTGCCTGACTGGGGCGCTACCGGCACATCATTGATCACCCGGTTCGGCAGCGCCGTCTTCGCGGTTTGATGGTGCAACAGGTGCGTTGTCTTCTGGTGTCACGGCAGGTGGCGGTGCAGGTTCGATCGGGGCACCCGGTGGCCGTGCCAGATCATTAATCGAAAAGTTGCCCGCAGACGACTTGGCGGCTTCGCTAAGCCGGGCCGAGCGACGCAACGCCTGTAGCAGCGTCAGGGAAATGGAGCCCTGAGCCGGACGGCACTCCGGTGACTTCAGCGCGCGAAACAGCCAATCAACGTTTCCATTGAACGACGGCTGAAACAGGAACGTCGCCCCACCCCGCCGCGCAATCCCATTCGCAACCGAGGCCGATGGCGTGAAATCTGAACATGCCACTGCGCTGAGAAACCGGTTGAGTTGGTTGAGCCGTTTATCGTCCCAGGACGAAGCTTCCGCTTGCAGTGCCGTCCACCCCGTGTGATCGGGGTGAGCGTTCCAGTCGGCCAACTGTCCAGGTTTGAGAAGGTGCGCGAGTTTTGCCCGCATCTTGATCTGAAAATTCGGATTGGCATCCGATTGAAGCGACTGCTCTATGAAATTCAGCACAGATGGCCCTGGCGGAATGAGAACACGGTATCGCAAATCCACCTTGTCCGTTCCAGACGGTGGCGTTGAAAGCCAGATGGAGCCAGAGCGCATGTCAGCTCCCCTGACATCGGCACCGCGAAAGTCGACGCCGATCAACGACGCATTCATCAGGTCGGCGGCCACAAGGCGTGCCTTGGCGAAGTTAGCCCCAAATAATTTGGCGGAGGTGAGTCGCGCGCCATCAAGTGTTGCGCCGGTGAAGTTGGCAGCCACCAAGTCGGCATGTTGAAAGTCAGCCCCCTGCAGCCTGGCATCGAGGAACACTGCACCTGGCATGACAGCCTTGGAAAAGTTTGCCCCGTGCGCACGCGCGCCATGCAGGTTCGCGCCATGCATCAAGGCACGGCGAAAGTTCGCGCGGGCCAGTCGGGCTGGAACAAAATCAGCATCCTCCTGGCCAGACGTCCAGAACAACGCCCCCCTCAAGTCGGCCCCGACGAGCATCGCATCCTCCAGCCGGGTCCCCTGTAAGCTGGCAGCTGTGAGTTTCGCGCCGGTGAGATCGGCCCCATGCAGGTCACTCCGGTCCAGGATGGCGTAGCGCAAATCCCGTCCTCGCAGATTGAGGCTGATCTCTCCGTTGAGACCCCGGTCTTCGCTCACAAGGTCTGCGTCGGTGACAATCAAGCTGCGGCTGAACAGGCTCCGCGCACGGCCTGTCACACCGTCGATCGTGCCTTCAAACAACGTGTTGGTCAGGACGAAAGCCTTGCGGTCCGAAGCGCCAATCGGAGTGCTGAACCCCTCAAGCGAAGTGGCGAACCGGTCGAGCGGACTGTCTGGAATGGTGGCAACGAGGAACGCAAACACCACAGACGACGACATGACCAGAACGGACGTGATCATGCGAAAAGGGTAGCGCGTCACCGTGTAAAACAGACTTGACCAGAACCGATTTAGGGGTGCTGCGAAAAAGATGCCGGCAACCGCCACCACGATCAAATCCAGCATCAAGATAAAGCGGTGCGCCCAAGTGGTCATGGCGTCGTGATAGGGAAGAAACGTCACCAGGAAATACAACAGCAGCAAAACCGGTACGATCGCCAAAGAGAGCCAGCTTGTGTAGTCCAAGAGCCCGGAAACGAATTGTTTGCGCGACGGCCCGATCGCCGCCTGCGTCACAAAATAGGAGTGTGCCTCGAAGCGTAAGGGATGTGGGCTGTGGCCAGTCTCAGCCTCGAGGTGCTCGATTTGCCGATCCAGAAGTGCGTATTTCTGAGCAAGCGATACATGCTGAAAAAGAACACCGAAGTGAACAAAGACATAAAGCACAGGTGCGAATAAAAAGAATTGGTCGAGAGAAATATCGACCTGCAGGATTGGCAATGAAACCGGTGCATTCAACAACAGGTCGGTATGTGTAATCCCGGCAACCGCTACGAACAAATAGGCGGTAAATGCGAGAAATGCGATCCACGCGCCCTTGGTGCTGGCTGAAGCCGAATTGACCGCCGTCACAAGGGATTGAGAAACATCCGGAGCTTGTCGCCCGATCCTCTCAGATTGTTCGGATTGCACGGCCCACACTCACTCTGCACAAAAAATTTCAGACGGCGGTCATATCACGCCGTCTGGCAGGTGCATGTATCGATCAGGCCACGAAAGCCGTCTAAAGCCGCTCCGGTTCAAGTTCCACGCCGGCCAAATCCGGGGCGCCCAAACGTGGCAGCGGCGCTGGGCTGCCCTTGAAGCGCCCGCTTCGCAAGGGGCTGTGCTGTAGCATGGATGCGCTGGTCGCGCTCCCGCTGACGCCGCGCCGCAGCTTCTGCGATCGCCTTTTCTGCTTTGCCGTAACCTGAAACCCCCTCCAGACCCTGTGCGCCAACAAGATCGCCTGTAGCGGTTGTCGTTAGCCGTGCGGGGTCTTCCGGCAGGCTGCCGAACCAAGACCCCGACGGCGATGGGCCGTATTGGTTGTCATCACGTGATCCCGGGACAAAAATAAAAACCGCACTGGCCAATAAAGCCAGGATTATGGAAGCTGAGCCACTGGGGTCTGCAGTGCCGGCCAGCACACTGACGAGAATAAAGCCGATATACCAATTGCCAGAAACGTTCATGTCGTGAAGGCGTTTCACGGAAATCGCGACACCCATGAAGACAATCACGGCCAAGAAAGCAAAGCCCAGCAACAGGCCGGTCGCCATAATGCCACCCAGAGCCGCGCCGCCCGGTGCCGTACCGTTGAAGACTGCCAATAGCGAAGAACCCACCCCGGAAAATACGGCGGCAAGCAAAACGATTACGACCAACATCGCAATGCTGGCGATGAAATATTGGAACCGGTTTATTCGACCCGGCAGCCAGAAAAGAAGCCCAATTACACTCACAACGACCCCCGCCGCAAATCAACAACATGAACAAACGATCTGCCCACGTTACGTCAGAAGCGTAAAATGCCGGTGAGACCAATGGCGAGCGTTTTAGAGTTCAGATTAGGGGAGTGGTAGGACTTGTGGCAGCCCAACCGCCTGGGTACCAAGACCTGCAGCCGAAAGACGATGCTGAACTGCGAAACACCTAGGCGCGCAACAATTCGTTGATGGCCGTCTTGCTCCGCGTCTGAGCATCAACCGTTTTGACAATCACGGCGCAATACAGCCCAGGCCCCGGTGAGCCATCTGGCAGCGGCTTGCCCGGGATGGTGCCCGGCACGACAACGGAATAGGGGGGTACCCGGCCCATGTGGATCTCGCCCGTCGCGCGGTCGACGATCTTGGTGGATGCGCCGATATAGACGCCCATCGACAAGACCGCACCTTCACCAACCAGAACCCCTTCAGCCACCTCGGCCCGCGCGCCAATGAAGCAGTTGTCCTCGATGATTACGGGACCAGCCTGCAATGGTTCCAGCACGCCGCCAATTCCAGCACCCCCGGAGATGTGCACGTTCTTGCCGATTTGCGCGCACGACCCGACCGTTGCCCACGTATCGACCATGGTGCCACTGTCGACAAACGCACCCAGGTTGACGAAGGACGGCATCAAAATGACGCCAGGCGCAATGTAAGCGGAGTGCCTGACAATCGCCCCCGGCACCGCACGAAAACCGGCAGTCTTGAAGTCTTCAGCCAACCAGTCGCCAAACTTCAACGGCACCTTGTCCCATCCATGGACCCGGCTGGAAAACGTACCGCTTTTCTGAAACGGGATGATTTCATTGTCGTTCAGCCGGAATGACAACAACACGGCCTTCTTGGCCCACTGATTGACGGTCCATGACCCATCGGCACCCTTTTCAGCCACCCGCAGTTGACCGCTATCCAACATGTTCAAGGCCGTCTCGACCCCATCCCGGATCTCGCCCTTGGTGGCCACATTGACGGTATCACGAGCATCGAACGCGGCGTCGATCGTAGCTTGCAGGTTTGCGGTTGAAGGGGCTTCGCTCATGATCGCGCCTTTTTTTAAACTTCTGTGGGGTTGTCGAACGGAAGGGCCGCATGCGGCATCAGCGAGCTGGGGCATACAGGCCGGTCGGCTGGAATGTTGCTCGCTTTTGACGTTGCCGCGCACCTTTTGTCAATCAACCGGACTGGCAACAGCCAAGGTTACTTCGTGGCGTACTCCGGATCAGGCAGCGCCCCATCGGCGAAACCTTCAATCCGCGACAGCTGAAAGTGCACCCCCTTGATGTTGTCGCCAACCCATCCATCGAACTGTTTCAGCTTGGCAAATTCAGGCACGGCGCGCAGCTGTTCGGTGACGTCGGACACGACCAGATCCATCGGTGACCGCGCGATGATGTGCGGGATAATCGCGTCCCGCAGTGCTTCCAGATAGCGCCGCTCGACGATCAAACCAGCCTTATCCCCCATGTCGGCATGGCCGGGTGACACAAGGTCAAAATCCATTTTCTCCAGGTCTCGAAGCGCAGCGATTGTGCCCTCTACATCATATCGGTTCAGTTCCTTGTACGACAGCCGGCCGATCACCACCCAATCGATGACGGACAGGATCTTGGCATCGGGGACAAACAGGCTGATCGAGCCACGACCGTCGTTGGGCCCATGGTACCGCAACTCGATCTCGCGCCCGCCAAGACGGATCGTGTAGGTTGTCTCAAACGTCAAGTCCGCCGGACGCGCAATCGTCTTCATCCGCACGTGGCTGTCCCGTGCCAGTTCATGACTAACGTAGAGCGGGTTATGTTTGGCAAAGACTTCGCCGCCGGACGTGTGGTCGGCGTGATTGTGCGAATAAATGACATAGCGCACGGGCTTATTGAGCCGTGTCGCAATTTCCTGATCGAGCCACGTCGCAAAACCAGCGTTGAACGTGTCGAAGACAACGACGCCATCATCTGTGTCGACCACCAGCCCAAAGTGCCGGTTGTCCTGTGTGCGGTAAACGCCCGGCCCGATTTCCACCATCGACCGGTTGGCAGCAGCGTCTTGAGCCAGTGCCGGCTGCGGAGTGACTACGAGCAAAAAAGCAAAAAACAGCGCCGCTGCCAGATGAGCTATCATCATCCAAAAAGGGCCTGCCCAATGTTTCGGCATGACGCGATCGCTTGCAGCGGCAGAGCAAGAAAGCGGTTCCAAAGCAAGGGTTTGCTTCGACATGGCATATCTTCCTGATGTTTTGGGTGATGGATCAATCGGAAAGTGGGATTGCTCAGTCAGGTCTTAAACCCCGGCCATTGCAGTCAGCCGAAAGGCCACACCTGTGTTTTTCCGGTGGTCGTTGGCAAGCTACGGTCTTAATTCTCCGATAGGCACGATTACAGCGTGGGGCGTGGGACTTGATCTTGAAGGGGGTGTGTCATGGCTGAAGAACGTTCGTTGAGCTATTCCATTGTCGCGGGGCTGGTCTCAACAGCCGTGGCCATTGTCACGTCGGCACTGCTGGTGATCGTGGAACTCATGGCCGCCCTGCTGACCTATTTTTACCTGGCCAACTATGACCGTGAGCTGTTCGGCGCGCTCGTAGGTTATGCCAAGTCAGCTCTAGATTTTTGCGTTGGGCAGCTGGAATACTGGGTGCCATCCATCTCGAATGCGGCGAATGCCACCCTTGTGGGAGAGCTTTCAGCGAAGGCGATGCTGCTTTTGATCATCGGGCTCGTCGTGGGGGCCTTCATCCGGATCGTCCTTTGGATGGTCGGCCGCCTGTTCGGCTACCGGTGAGAAGCACACGGCACACTCTCAACGATCCACATCGTGATGCGGGCATGACAAACCTAATGCGGGTCAGGTCTTTGGCTCATCAATCACCGATGAGATCAACTTCACCGCATCGTCGCTGTCCCACTCCGCCGGACCGATAAGTCTGCCAATTTCACGCCCCTCCGCATCAATCAGGATGGTCGTTGGCATGCCGATCACTTTCAGCGGCGCACTCGCTTTGGTCGTTGGGTCCGCATAGGTTTTGAGGTTTTTCACTTCAATCTCGTCGAGAAACTCCTGTGATGCCACAAGCCCGGCGCGATCAAGGCTGAGCGCAACGACCTCAAACGACTCGCCGCCAAGTTTGCCGTCCAGCCGGTCGAGTGCGGGCATCTCGTGGCGGCACGGTGCACACCACGTCGCCCAAAGGTTCAGCAAAATCGCCTTTCCCTTAAACGAGGCAAGGTCCAGCGGCGCGCCTTCACCATCCACAAACGTGACCTCGGGCATCGCCATAGGTTCGCTTTTGAACACAAAGGCTTTCATTTCACCCGAATTAAGCCGGGTGCCACCTTCTGTCGTCTTCACCGGTTCGGCACCCGCCGTTGCGGCTTCGCCAGCCTTTGAGGCCGTGACAGCTGCGCTCGGTGTATCGCCGCCATTGTCAGTAGGTGTCTCGGTCAAGTATACCGCCGCTAGTCCGGCAAGAGCGGCAGCCCCGGCGGCGATCAGCAATGGTCGCGGTCCGAAAAGAGATGATCTTTGAGGCTTCTGGTCCATGCAGGTCGTGTCCTTAATCAGCAGCAGTCCGCGGGATCGGGTCAGATCCCACTCAACTGTAGCCCGTTTTCAAAACCGGAGTACCGTCACGTGGGGAAGTCCGACGCCAACCAGATGTGGGGTGGGCGCTTCGCAATGTCACCTGCCCAGATCATGGAAGAGATCAATGCATCCATCGGTTTCGATAAACGCATGGCAGCACAAGACATAGCGGGTTCCAAGGCCCACGCTCGGATGTTGGCCGCCTGCGACATCATCACACCCGCTGATGCAACCGCGGTCCTCGACGGCTTGGATACGATCCATGCTGAAATTGAAAGCGGAAAGTTCGAGTTTTCACGCGCACTTGAAGACATCCACATGAACATCGAGGCCCGCTTGAAGGCGCTAATCGGTGAGCCTGCGGGCCGTCTGCACACAGCAAGGTCGCGCAACGACCAGGTCGCCACGGACTTTCGGCTCTACGTCCGCGACCGCATCGACGCCTTCGATGCCGGGTTGATGGCGCTGCAACGGGCCCTGGCAAGTCAGGCCGGCACGCATGCGGCAACCCACATGCCTGGGTTCACGCACCTACAGCCAGCCCAGCCGGTGACACTTGGCCACCACCTGTTGGCGTATGTCGAAATGTTCGACCGGGACCGGGGTCGTTTCGCGGATGCCCGTAAACGCCTGAACGAATGCCCGTTGGGCGCAGCAGCCCTGGCTGGAACATCGTTCCCAATCGATCGAACGCAAACGGCGAAGGCACTGGGTTTTGATCGCCCGACGGCAAATTCACTCGACAGCGTGTCAGATCGTGATTTCGCGCTCGAGACGCTGGGGGCCTGCACCATCTGTGCAGTGCATCTGTCCAGGATTGCTGAAGAACTGGTCATCTGGACCACGCCGCAATTCGGTTTCATCACCTTGAGCGACCGGTTTTCAACCGGCTCATCCATCATGCCTCAAAAGCGCAATCCGGACGCAGCCGAGCTGTGCCGCGCCAAGGTCGGCCGCATCGCCGGAGCGTTCCAAAGCCTGACGTTGGTGATGAAGGGCCTGCCGCTCGCCTACTCCAAGGACATGCAGGAGGACAAGGAGGTCACATTCGATGCATTAGATAGCCTGTCGCTGGCCATAGCGGCCATGGCTGGCATGATCGAAGACCTGAAACCCCATCCCCAGGCCATGCGCGAGGCAGCCGGACGCGGATTTTCCACGGCAACCGACTTGGCCGACTGGCTGGTGCGCGAGCTCCAAATGCCGTTCCGAGAGGCGCACCATGTCACGGGGGCTGCCGTCGCCGAGGCTGAAAAGCGTCAGGTCGACCTGCCTGACCTGCCGTTGGATGCCCTTAAAGCGATCGAACCGCGGATCACCGATGCGGTCTACAGCGTCCTCAGTGTTGAAAACTCCGTTGCGAGCAGAACAAGTTATGGTGGAACTTCGCCACAGAATGTCTCTGAAATGTCTGCAAAGTGGCTGCAACGCTTGGAAACGGCCGACAGCGGCGCTAAGGCTACCTAACGGTCGCGCGCCGTGAGCGTTGCAAAGCGCCGCGATTCGGTAGGCCAGGATAGTATGGGCCGGGATAATTTAGGCATGTTCAAACAGTTTGCAGCAGTCGGTATCTGTCTTTGTCTGACCGGTTTGGTCCTGGGCGGATGCGGCGTGCGCGGCTCGTTACAAGCGCCCGAGGCCACCCAGTCAACGGCGCAGGCCGGCGGGTCCGCCACGTCGGCCGAGGGCGGAGAAGCAGCCGAAAACTCGGCCGCTCAGCCAAAACCACACCGGGGGTTTGTGCTGGACGGCCTGCTGCGTTAAGCCGGTGGCCAAATTTGCACTCGCCGGGCGGTAATATGCTGCCCACCCCAAAGTCACCACGGCCAAAAACCGACACGCGGTCCTTGCACCCGCGTCTGCGCTGATACACCAATCCATGCATCATTTTTCGTATCGCAACGGTGTTTTGCACGCCGAGGACGTCAGTATTGCTGACATCGCCTCTGCGGTTGGCACGCCATTCTACTGCTACTCCACAGCAACTCTGCAGCGCCATTACGCCGTTTTGTCCGATGCCTTCGCAGGCGACAACGCCTTGATTTGCTTTGCCGTAAAGGCGAATTCAAATCAGGCCGTCCTGCGCACACTGGCTGATTTGGGCGCCGGGATGGATGTGGTTTCCGTCGGGGAACTGAAGCGTGCCCGCTCAGCAGGCGTTTCGGCGGATAAAATCATTTTTGCAGGCGTCGGCAAGACCCGCGAGGAAATGGCCTATGCCCTGAACGAAGGCATCCTGGGCTTCAACGTGGAAAGTGCAGCCGAACTGCACGCCTTGAGTGAAGTTGCAGCCGGGTTAGGCACCTCCGCCAAGGTTGCCTTGCGGGTCAATCCGGATGTCGACGCCAAGACGCATGCCAAGATTTCAACCGGCAAAGCTGAAAACAAGTTTGGTATCCCGTTTGAGACAGCGCGGGAAACGTATGCGGTCGCAGCAAAACTGCCAGGCATCGAGGTGTCTGGCATCCACATGCACATCGGCAGCCAGATCACGATACTTGATCCCTTCCGGGATGCCTTTCGTCGGCTGGCTGAGTTGGCGTCCGCGTTGCGAGACGACGGTCATCAGTTGAAACACCTGGACCTCGGCGGCGGTCTAGGTGTGCCATACGAATACACGAACGATATCCCGCCGCACCCAACCGAGTACGCAGCCGTGGTGCGGGAATCCCTGGGTCACCTCGGTTTAAAGTACGTCTTCGAACCTGGGCGGATGATCGCCGCAAACGCGGGCATTTTCGTCACCAAGGTGGTGTTTTCCAAATCCGGCGGTGATCGAACGTTTACGATCATAGACGGAGCGATGAACGACCTTATTCGGCCGACGCTCTACGAGGCCTACCATGACATATGGCCGGTCGCGGAACGTCAGAAGTCAGCACAAACCACCCTCCAGGATGTCGTCGGACCGGTCTGTGAGACAGGAGATTTCCTCGCAGAAAAGCGCATGTTGCCGCAGTTCTCCGAAGGAGACCTCATGGCCGTCATGTCGGCGGGTGCTTACGGAGCGGTGATGTCATCGACCTACAACACGCGGGCCTTGGTGCCTGAGGTGCTGGTCAAAGGTGACGCGTTTGCCGTTGTGCGCCCGAGATTGGATGTCGACGACATCATTGCCATGGATCAGCTGGCTCCATGGATGACCAGCTAGACTGAAATCCGCATCAGACGCCCGAAAAAACAAAGGTGCTATAAAATAGGGAAGCGAAAACAAGCGTTTAAAATGGGTGTCAGGGGTTTCGCGAGCAGCGGGCAGCGGTTGGAACTCTAGGCGATCTCTCACAAAAACGTTGCCGGTTTGTAATTGCACCACAAGGGGGCTGTCGTGCTAACTTCTTTGACCAATCGAAAGGCGATCTGGACAAACTGAAGACTGCCAGACGCTCCTATGTCGGACACTGCGCGCAGGCAAGGACGCCACATGACGGCTGATGAACAGCAAAATCCCGTCGACACGACAACGACGAGCCCGGTGAAAGACCCGGCCCGCGCAATCCTTTGTCGCAAAGTCGCCTGGAGCAAACAGGCGCTTTATTTCGAACGGCTTTGGCCGCGTATCTGGCCGCTGCTCGGCGTTGCAGCCGCTTTTTTCCTGGCTTCTCTCCTTGGCATCTGGCCCAACCTCGGTCAGACGGCCCACTTGGCGCTTCTATCTCTATTCGGCATCGCCGCCCTCGCCAGTGTCATTTTTATTCTCATGACCCCATGGCCGTCGCAGGACGAAGCGATCCGCCGCATCGAGCAGAAATCAGGCGTCCCGCACCGCCCGGCGACAAGCTACGAAGACACGTTGAGTTCATCATCGACGGACCCAACGACCAAGGCGGTCTGGTCAGCACACAGAAAGCGGCTTGCTGAGACGCTAGGCGGATTAAAGGTCGGCTCGCCACAACCCGACACCGCGCGGCGAGACCCGCTGGCTCTACGTGCCTTGGTCATTTTGGCTGTGACGCTTGGGATCGGGTTCTTGGGTGAACGCGCCAGCGATCGCGTAGCCGAAGCCTTCGAGTTCCGGACAGCAAAGCTTCTGGCCAACGCCCGCGTTGATGCCTGGGTCGCCCCACCGGCCTACACGCGCAAACCGCCCATCATGCTCGCAGACGGTGGCCGCCCGCAGGATTTGATCGCCGTTTCAGACACGGCCAAACTGGTTGATGTTCCAGAGGGCAGCATCCTCATCGCCAGGGCGACGGGCGTGACCCGCGACGATGTCCAGCTTGAAATCCTCAATGCGGGCAAAGACCCGATCTTAATCGGCGCCGCTGACCCCGATGGACCTTTGGTGCAAAACCCAGGTGTGATCGAAATTCGCCATAAGCTGATGCAGGACGCGCGCGTCCGGTTGTTAATTTCGAACGCGGAAGCCGCGCGGTGGACGTTCGCTGTCGACCCCGACACACCGCCAACGATCGCATTGACCAAGGACCCCGAGATCACACGCCGCGGGTCCATGAAACTGACCTACAAGATCAAAGACGACTACGGCGTCTCAGACGCCCGTGCCAAAGTCCAGCGCAGCGAAAGTGACGAACAGGACCCAGCGACAGCCTGGGCCCGCGAAAACATCCTGACAGGCCCGCGCCCGCCCCTGGAGAGGCCCCCACGCCTGACACTTCGCGTGCCCCGCGGTGAACAGACCGACGGTGAAGCCGTGACCCACCTGGAGATCGGCACACACCCGTGGTCGGGTCTCAACGTTGAGATGACGCTCGTCGCAACCGACGTGGCCGGGAAAACAGGCCAGGGCAAGACGCTGAAGCTCAAGCTACCGGAACGCCAGTTCACGAAGCCATTGGCCCGCGCCATTGTCGAGCAGCGCCGCAAGCTCGTGGAAGATCCCCGGTATCGCCCACAGGTCATCAAAGCCCTTGATGCGCTGACCTTGGAGCCGGAGGGCTTTATCGACGACGTGCAGGTCTACCTCGGGCTTCGAACTGTCTTCTACCGGCTTCAGCGCGAACCCACCCGCGCACGCCGCAACAGCATTATCGAACAACTCTGGCACATTGCGCTTCGCATTGAAGACGGTGATCTCTCGGATGCCGAAAGGCGTTTGCGCGAAGCCCAGGACAAACTGTCGAAGCTGTTGGAAGACGGTGCGACGGAGGCCGAAATCGAAGAGGCGATGAAAGAACTTCGCCAGGCGATGAACGACTACATGCAACAGCTGCAAAAGCAGGCGCAGGAAAACCCGATGCAGCCGCAGAACGGGCAGGATCCAAACAGCCAGTTCATGAGCCAGTCTGACCTCGACCGGATGATGAAAGAGCTCGAAGACATGGCCAAGAGCGGCGCGCGCGAGCAGGCCCAGCAAATGCTGAGCGAAATGCGCGACCTGTTGGATCGAATGCAGCAAAGCCAGCAGGCCAATCAGCAGCAGTCCGAGCAGTCCAGACAAATGCAGCAGGCGATGAAGGACCTCGGTGACCTCGTCGGCCAACAGCAAAAATTGATGGACGACACCTTCGGCGAGCAGCGCCAGCAAGGGCAACAGGGCCAGCAGGGTCAACGTGGACAGCAGGGCCAGCCAGGCCAGCAACAACGCGGGAGTCAGCGCCGTGGTCCGCAGGGCCAACCCGGTCAGCAGGGTCAGGCAGGCCAGCAAGGGCAGCAAGGCCAGCCGGGACAACAAGGCCAGCGCGGCCAATCCGGTCAGCAGCAGGACGCCCAGGGCCTTCGAGATCGGCAAAATGCTCTGCGGCAGAAACTGGAGGAACTCCAGCGCAACATGGGGCAGCAGGGCAACCCCTCGCCTGAACAGCTGGCGAACGCACAGCGCGCGATGGAAAATGCCGAACAGGCTTTGCGTGACGGCGATCTGCCGACAGCAACGCGAGAGCAGGCCCGGGCCCTGGATGAGATGCGCCAGGGTGCGGAGCAGATGGCCCAGCAAATGCAGCAGAATTCGCCGCAGCGCTACGGCCAGAATGGCGACGCACCACGTGACCCGCTCGGTCGCCCACAACGCTCGGAAGGTCCCGATCAGGGGACGTCGGTGAAGGTGCCGGATCAGATCGACATCCAACGTGCGCGCGAGATCCTACGCGAATTGCGCAATCGCCTCGGTGACCCGCTTCGTCCGTCTCAAGAGCTGGAATACATCGAGCGTCTGCTCCGCCGCTTCTAAGGCACGTGGGCATCATTCAGGCACGCGAGCGAACTACTGCTTGGAGTAGACCACCGCAAGGCCAAGCCCGCTTGGCCCGGCTAAGGTGCGGCAGGCACGTCGGCTGGCGATGGTGTCGCAATTCGGAAGCCCACGCCGCCGATCCACTGATGGCTCAACAGCTGGGTTTGCAGCCGCCCACCGGGAGGTGGCTCACCGCTCCACCAATTTGCAAACTGGCGGTAGAGATCGGCAAACAGACCGATCTCGGTTCCATCCAGACCTGACAGCGGCATGTCGTAACTGGCGAAGCTGAACTTGTATTCCAGGTAGTATGACAGCCGGGGCACACGAAACTCGATCCCGATCAGCCCTTGCACAACAGGCCCGGTGTACTGATACTCATAAGTCCGTGTATCAGCGGTCTGCAGCTGCGCTTCGGCATGGGGCAGGTTCACACCCGCACCGATACCGACGTAGGGAGAGAGGCGCGGCCCGAGGTTCGCAAGCCGGAAAAGCCCGTTGAGCGTCAGCATGTTGTGGCCATGGCTGAACTCCAGCCGGTCAAACACCTCGTTGAGCTTTTTGGTGGCATCAACCGTCTCGCCGTCCAACAGCCCTTTGATGGCGATGTCTTCTTCTTTCTCACCGATGGCTTTTGAATGCGTAAAGTCCAGCATCGTGCCGGTCCGGCCACCCTCGAACCAGCGCTGGATGCGTATCCCGTAGTAAATCGGGTCGATAAACGGTTCACCGCGCCACTGGACACCATCCACCTGGAACGCGTTGTCCCCGCCGTCGTTCAGCGTAACAGTGCTGTCGTAGGTATAGGGCGAGCCGGTATAGGCCCCGATCACGAACTCCCGTTGCGGCGCGTAAGCCGCGCGCTTGTCGGAGGCAGCATCGGTTGCTGCCTGGGCCGCAGTACCATCGTTGTCCGACTGCGCTTGGGAGATCATGTCGTCAACAGCGACGTCGGGGGCAACAGCAAGAGGTATCGTCAGCATTGCGGCACAGGCCAAGCCAGCAGCAAGGTCAAGTATGCGCGGGGGCCGAACATCGCTGTCTGCACGAATGGCGTCGGATGGCCAGATGACATGCTTGAAAACAGCTTGCCGCAAATGGATGGTTGGAAACATGGTCCGCACAAAGCCCCCCGCAAATATTTCTCCCGCCCGAAGCCAAGCTCTCTGGAAGGAAGCCGGGCTCTCAGTTAGCAAGGGCGGTGACCGCTCGGCACACTACACGCACACGTCGCCCGGGGAAGTGCGCCGCGTCATGCTTTTGGATAACTCGAACAATGTGCCGCGTGGGTGTGGCCGTTTGGCGTTGACAAAAGTCAGCGTTCGATGTTCTCAGCCAAGGCTTCGAGCATCCGGTGCACGGCAATGATCTGAGGTGCGTCCCGCGTCTGATACGCCTGCGAGGTAAACCCCCACCAATCCCAGCAGCCCTGTGGGTTGAGCGCCGAGGCCTGCGTTTGCGGGTAGAGGATCACCAGCCGGTTTGTGTCGGCCCAGCGGGCAAAGCCCGTGTCGCGAACGAAGGTTTCGCCGACGGCGGTCAGGTTTTGCGCGCAGCCATGATACGCGATGTGGACGCGGCAGCGGTCCGCCCCGGTTTGACGTGCAGCCGGGTCGCGACAGGTCTCGGGAACGTACATCATTCCCTCATTCGCCATGCCGTGGGTCTTAAGATCAAGCGTATATGCGGTCTGGTCAAAGGAGGTGAATGTGCCAGACAGCCCAGATGCGGCAGGCCGAAGCGGGCCATAGATGTGGCTCAGCAACTCACCGGCCTGATCATAGTCACAGTCTTCCAGAAACGGTGTCTTGCCAGCAGAGCATTCCAGCCCTTTTTCGAGTGTGATGAACGCATGGCCGGCATCAAGTGTGTCGACAAACGTCAACTGCTCATCCGGCACGCCAAGCGCCCGGTAAAACCGTGCCGCAGCCCGCACGATACCGGGACGGACGATCTGGTCCTGGGTGCCTGAGAACAGGTAAACCTTGTCCGTTGTGACATCTGCCACCCGACCAACCTTGCCGTCCTCGGACAACCTGCGCGCCCGCCTGGCAAGCTTGTCGGCGTTGGGAACACCCCACATCGAAAGGGCGTTCAACATGCAACCGCTCACAGCGCGAGATGAGTTCAAAAAGACTTGCCCGCCACCGGGGATTATCCCTGAAAACGCACTTTCCGCGCACCCATACGGACCACCGGCGATGATGGCGGCCCCGATGATCAGATCAGCATGCGCCATCTGAAATTGGCCGGCCATATAAGCGCCCGACGAAATTCCAGAAACGCTTGTCTCCGCCAGATCGACGCCCAGCGGCGGTAGCGGGACCGGGCCGGTCGCCTGTTGGGTCTGTTGCTCACAATTCGTAAGCAAGATGAGGACGATCAGCCCAAGCACGGTGGCAATCGTCGGTTTGACCGGTTTTTCGCGGATGGCCGTCAGCGGCTTCGAAATTAGAGTTTTGATGTCCATAATGCGCTGAACCGCGGCCCCCGATCGTAGCCCTATTGGCCTGACATCATGTGCCGGCTTGGGAATGCTCTTACACCAGACGCACGTTGAGCGCGATGCGGCGCGTCAAACGGGCCGATACATCCTGCAAAAACTGTCACCGTACCCGCACGTGCACCCGGTCGACGCGCCCCTTGGCATCAATGACGGAGACTTTCGCGAAGCCCGTTTCGTCCGGCTGCCAGATCACATCGCGCCGATGGCGTGACGTCGCAATGGGGTGATCGTCCACCAGCCACGTCAGCGGCAGAACGCCGCCTTCCGCCTTCAGACGGACAGCACCATTTCCTTCACCGTGGCCAGTATCCATAACCGCCAGCTCAGACCGGTCCGGCGGAAATGCGATCGCGACATCGGCATCTGCGAAAGGCCCAGCCGGTGTCAGAACACGCTCGCGACCGAACCGCTTCAATGGCTCTGGAAGATCAACGCCCGCCACGCGCAGGGTGCCAACTGGCGGTGCGGCAAGGGGAGCTGGTTTACGGCCGAGCCGCTGAAACGCATCGAACAGAATGGGCGCCGCAGCCGTCCGGCCGACCAGACCAGGTACAGAGCTGCCATCGGCCCTACCAACCCAGACGGCAATCACGGTCTTGCCGTCATAGCCGATCGCGAACGCGTCGCGGTAGCCATAAGACGTCCCCGTCTTATAGGCGAGACGCCCGGCGCGAAAATGCTTTGGTGCGGGCGCGTCCTTCAAGATGTCGCCGACATACCAAGCCGCGACCGGAGACAGCAGCGATGTCCTGGATTGATCGGCCGCCACCGCGCCAGAGGCATAGCGCTGCGCCAGATTACCTATGCGATGCGACAAGGCAATCGGAGCCCCACCCCGCGCGAGCGCCACGTAGAGATGCGTGAGATCCTTGAGCGATAACCCGACGCCACCAAGCGCCACCGCCAATGAGGGTTTCGCACCGTCTGGCAAAGCAGCAGAGACACCCGCCTGACGCAACCGCGTGATCAAGGCCTGCGGTTGCAACGCGTCAAGCAGCTTGACGGCGGGAATGTTGAGAGACGCGCCGAGCGCTTCGCGTAAGGTGACAGTCCCGCGGTAGCCGGAATTGAAATTGCGCGGCGCATAGGCCCCGAACCGGGTGCGCTTGTCGACGATCAAAGTCTCGGGATGTCCAAGCCCGGCTTCAAACGCCATACCATAGATGAACGGTTTCAGCGTCGAGCCCGGTGAGCGCACAGCCGATATCATGTCGATCGCACCCAACCGCCCGGCGTCGAGGTAGTCCGCCGATCCGACGTGGGCAAGGACTTCGCCGCTGACCGCATCAACAGCTAGAACGGCAGCCGTGATGTCATCACCAAGCAGCCGCGCCTTGTTTTTCACCAGCGCTTCGAGGCTGGATTGCAACCCACGCTCAAGCGTCAGCCGATGGACGTGTTTGTCAGGCTTTGCGGCAATCTCGGTTTCCGACAGATGCGCGGCAATCAACGGAAACGCCGTCCGCGCCGTTGGTACGCGCTCTGATTTCGCACGCTCAGCCTGGGCTTTTGAGATCGCACCCGCCGCAACGCCCCGATCAAGCACCCGGTCTCGTGCGGCCCGCGCGCGCTTGGAATGCCGGTCCGGTCGTCTGGCCTCGGGCGATTGCGGCAAGGCCACCAGCAGCGCAGCCTCACCAAGCGACAGTCGCTTGGGTTCCTTGCCGAAGTACGCCAGCGTCGCTGCCCGCACGCCTTCGATGTTGCCGCCAAACGGCGCCAGCTTCAGATAGACATCCAAAATACCGGATTTCGACAGGCGTGTCTCAAGCTGTAAAGCGCGCGCCATCTGGCGGACTTTGCCAGCCACAGTCCGTTCATGCCGACGGTCCAGCAAACGGGCCGCCTGCATGGTCAGCGTCGACGCGCCCGAAATAGCCCGCCCATTTGTAAGGCGTTGGACACCCGCCCGCGCCACCGCCAGCACATCCACACCATGATGCTCGTAGAACCGGCGATCCTCATAGGCAAACAGCAATGCGAGGTAGCGGGGGTCCACATCATTGACGGTGACAGGCAACCGCCACCGCCCGTCTTGTGCCGTGAATGCCCGCAACAGTTGCCCGTTGCGGTCCAGCACGGTTTTCGAGACATCGTCGGCCACATGAAGCGGTGGGGGACCAAGCTGAGCCTTGACGTGATTGAGATAACCCACACTCAGCAGCACGGCGATCAGGATCACCCCGAACGCGAACGCGACCAACTTCCCGACGAGCCCATACCAGTTGAAAGACCAGTCGCCGGTTGTGGGATGTTTGCCGGAATCCACGATGTCCTCCACAGCGCAAGGGGTGGACATCGCAGCCGTCGCGGACGGGCCAATCGTCGTTTGCCCCGTCGGGGTCGCAGTGTTCGCCGCCGCAGCAACACCGGCTGAAACTGAGGCACGGGTGGGCATATCGGTCATGGCCGCATCCTCAGTTCGCAGAGTGGGGAACAACGCGCACGCTTTGTGCAGCTGTCCGGGCATAAGCCTCAGGCCGGTACATGTCTTCCACGCTTGCCCCCGGCTGCAGGTACGTTCCAGGTGTCACCGCTCGAACAATGTAGGCCATGCTCATCGTCGTGCCAGCTGGCTTCGCATTGCCGCCGTGCTGTCCATTGAGATTGTAGGCCGCAACGAACCGGTCATCGCGAAACTCGGTGTGCTCTGGATTGATGGTCGTCTTGAGCCACGACAACGCTTTGACATCCCCTGACGCAACCAGCCGCGGGTTTTCAATCTCGAAGCCTGCTGGCAGTCGGTCCACCACAAGTAGGTGTCCACCTGGACTTTCCGTTGTAACGTCAAGCACGATCACCGCACGCGTGTTTTGCGCGACGCCTCCTGCTGAGGGATCAAGCGCGGCCCCATCCAGCGTGAACATCCGTCGCGTGACCTTGAAGCCCTTTGAGATCTCAGGCTCAGGCGTTAGCGCGGCACCGACCACTGATACCACCGCATCGACAGCCACTTTGCCGCTGTTTTCGATCACGATGGTTCGCTTCGCCAGGTCTGCCGCGTCATAGGTCCGGTTCAGCTGGCCATTGACGCCTGCCTGATCGATCGTGAGCGTTACGGGCGCATCCGCACCGCTGAGCGTATTGGCCGCCAGCAGCATCCATGCCTGCTCCTGTGTCGAGGTATACCGGCGGCTTTCAAAGCGGGCTGCCACCACATCTTTCAAGGTCGCAGCGCTGCCCTTAAACTGTTTCGTTTCACCAGCCAGCGTCATCACAGCAGCCCCGTCGCGCAGGAATGAGCCGTAGTCCGAGCGGGCAAATGTCACGAGGCTTTGGTTGGTTGTGGGAGAAACCGACAACGCTGCATGGGCCGTTTTCACGTCGGCAATTGCAGCACCGAACGCGCGTCCGGCCCGCTCCATATCACCGATCATTGCCAACGCGGCGCCAAGTTGCGCCTTGGCCAGCGGCGTTGCGAAACGTTTCAACCGCTCATCGGCATAATACCGGAGTTCACCAGCCGGTGCGCGCTTGTTACGGGCCAGAACATACAGGGCATAGGCCCGCGTCTCGCCACCCTTCGCGAAGTCCTGAGCGTACGCCACATAATTTTGCAGCCGGTCCAGCGCCTGGGAAAACCCGCGTTCGGGAACGTCAAAACCTTGTTCCCTTGCACGGCTGAGGAAGTCGGTGACATAAGCCGTCAGCCAGACGTCGCCGTAGCTTGGCCCCCAGGTGCCAAATGCGCCCGACGCATCCTGCATCTGGAACACACGCGCGACAGCTCCGGCAACGCGCTCCTTGATGGCCGTGTCCGTCGCAATGCCAAGATTGGCAGCCACCGCGTTCGCATAAATCAACGGCAACGCTCGGCTGACGGTCTGTTCCGCGCAGCCATAGGGATAGCGGTCCAGTTGGGTGAGCAGCGATGGCACGTCAAACCGTGCCGTCGAGCCGACCGACACATTGACCGTCGAGCGATTCGCGATGAGTTCCTGAATGAGGTCGGAACTCAACGACAGCCGGCCGCCTGGCACCAAGGACGACACAGTCGTCCGTTTGATATCGCCAGCCGGCGGCTTCACGTCGATCTTCAGCGTGCGTGAAACGATGATGTTGTCGGGGCCCGTAATATTGACGGCGTAGGTGGTCATGCCGACAGCGTCCGGGGCGAGCCTGACAATTTCAGGCTTCCGTTCTCCAGCGTTCAACGTGACCTTGCGATCCGCGACGGTTTTAGACCCAGCACCCACGGCAGAGCGATCGATGGAAAAGGCATAAGCCCCCTCGGGTCCATCGACATTGTGAACATCCACACGAACATCGGCTTTGTCACCAAGCGTCAGAAACCGTGGTGCTGAAACGGTCAGCGCAATCGGGTCACGAACGATAACATCGCGGCTCGCGTGTCCAAGCTTGCGCTCGCTCCAGGCCATGGCCATCAGTCGGACACGCCCGTTGAAGTCTGGAAGGTCGAACGCTACATCCGCCGTCCCATCTTCGCCGACATGCACAATGCCGGAATAGACCGCAACCGTTTCCTCGACGGGAGGTGATCCCTGCATCGCGAGACTGCCCGCGGCATCACCCCCTGAGCGCAACGCACCACGCTGGGCTCGCATGCCGTCGATCAGGCGGCCGTAGTAATCGCGGATCGACATTGAAAGCTGCGTCTGCCCGTTAAACCAGGCATTGGGATTGGGAGCCTGATGACCGGTCAGATTGAGAATGCCGACGTCCACGACACTCACCGTAACGCGGGCTGCTTCGCCGGGATCAAGACCATCGACCTTAACCGGGATTGTCAGGGTTTCCCCAGATCCGATCTGCTCGGCCGCACCCAGTGCCACCTCAAGGGTCCGCGCCGCCTGATCGAGCGCCAGCCACTTAATCCCGACAGCACGGCTTGGCATGCGCTTGGCAGCCTCGTTCATGGGCCGGTAAAGCATCGCCGTTACATAGGCACCAGCACCCCAGGTTCCAGAAACCTTGACGGGCACATCGCCGCCGCCGGCAGGGATATCGACATCCATGAATGTCTTGAGATCACCGCTCATCACGGCAACGAGGGCGCGCCCGCCGCGCTTGTCCGCGATCCGCAACTTGGCCGTCTCGCCGGGAGCATAGACAGACTTGTCCAGTGCCACATCGAGCATTTCCGGGCTTTCAGGCGTATCGCCTCCCGTGTGCCAGCCAGCCGAAAATATCGCGGACGTTACCGGCCCATTCCCAGCACCCGCCTCGCTGACTTCGAGCTGGTAACGCCCATACGTCACGGGCATGGCTAGGGTCGCCTTCCCGGTCGCATCCGTTGCCACGGTGCGGCTCTCGACCTTGCGTGTCAGCGTCATGGCATCGTACGTCCAGTAGCCATCACGGCTGTACCATTGCCACGTCGTATCCAGGCGCGACAGCGTCCAAGTCAGTTGCTTGGACGGTGCGGGTTTTCCGGAACGATCCAGATAGACAATGTCAAACGTAGCTGTCTCACCTTCGCCCAAGACCTTTTGACTTTGACCCGAAGTGTTCCCACCCGAACCAGTTGCAGCAAACAACGGCTTGACGCCGATCCTGGGCTGCTGGGTATCAATGGGAAGTCGAACCGATCGTTCGATCGTCCGGCCACCTGGTTCACGCAATCGCAGCAAGACCGTGGCTTCAAGCGGCTTGCTTGTTCGCGGGATGGGAGGCAGTGAGACGGGAACCCGCGCTGCACCCGCGGCATTGGTATTGGGTAGGGTCTCGAAGCGTTCACGTACTGGCGAAATCGTCTCGTCGGCCAGACCAAACGAGAACCCGCGATAGCCCCTCACGCCCTGCGTTGAAGCGCGGACAACAACTTCCCCTTCCAGCGCCATGTCGGTCGCCGGTGGTCCGTAGAGAAACACACCCTTCACATCGATTGCACTAGCCTGCCCGACCGTGATCGCATCGCCCGTCGGTGTCAGCGTTAGGTCGAGCCGCTCGGGAACAAAATCTTCAACGAGAAATGCAGTCTCCGTCAGCGCGGCAGCCTTCGGGTCAAGATGCATACGGGCTCGCCATGTCCCCGTCATGGAGCCATGCGCGAGGGCCATCGTAACACTGCGCCCACCAAGTCCTTGGTCCGCGAGCACTTGACGGCGATGTTCCACCCCATCAGGCCGCGTAACGATTAACGTCACGGGCAGAGTGGAGGCTACGCCGGCGCGTGTGCGAACCAGTCCGGTGAGGTGCACGTCTTCACCGGGACGGTAAACGCCACGTTCTGTCGTCAGGAAAGCATCAACGGCACCGGGGGCCTTCCGGCCGGCAACACCACGATCAGAAAGGTCGAATGCACTCCCGGCAAGGTCCAGAAACGCATAGTCCGTCGGCCCGTTTTGAGCGACCAGCATTGACGGTGCCGAACCGCCTTCGCCGCGCGTCAGCGCCGCGCCAAACCTCGCATACCCTCGGGCATCGGTTTGCGCCGTCGCCAGCACCTCGTTGTTCCGCGCAACCAGACGAACTTCGACGCCAGCGACCGGTGCCGTGTCCGAAAGCGAACGCACGAAGGCATGGACACCGTCATCACCGCTAAAGGCTGTCAGTCCCAGGTCAGAGACGATGAACCACTGCGTAGCGACTTGATTGGCCTGCCCCGCCTTCAGGTCGTCGGCTGGTTTTGCAACCATCGCGTAAGCGCCTGGCTTCAAGGTTCCGATCGCCTCGCTGATGGGAAATGCTGTCGTCACCTCTTTGTTCAGGTCTGATGCAACACTCAATGCGCCGGAGTAGACTTTCTCACCCGACTTCGACTGGATCGTCGACACATCCCAGCTAGACAGCTGCCGTTGCAGATCACCGTTCTGCATCACCGTGTTCAACGCGCGATCACCCACGCGGTATACGTCGACCGTGACAGTCGCTGTGTTAACTGAAACGACGGGGATGCCCTGCTGGCCACGGCTTGGCAGAACGTAGGATTTGCCGTTGAACCGGACAAACGGTTTGCGGTCAGGCACATACACCGCGATGGCGATGTCTTTTTGCAGTGTCTCTTCGACAGACGACGGCAGTCCGGCGCGCACCTTGATTTCAGACCGCGTCCCGTGTGCAAAGCCTTCGATGCAAAGCTGGCGGCCCTCCCGTGTCACACCGGCCGCATCCCGTCCGCCGACGGACACAAAGGCGGCAAAATCCGTTGGCGCCATCGTGAGCTGTTCGGAAAACTCCAGGCACACACGCGGTGATGCAAGGTCGGACTGGGTCGTGTAGTTCACCATGCGGAACCCGTGCGTGGCCCGCAGCGCCTCATAGGATGCTTGCCGCTTTGGCGTCCGGTCGAGCGCGTACGCCACTTTCAGCGCATTCAAGGCAGGCCGCCAATATGATCGGCGCTGCAGAGCATCACTCAACACGTCCAGCGCAGCGGCTTTCTGCAAATTCGATTTTGCCCGTCGGTAGCCAGTGTAGGCCGCACCCGACGCATGAACCGGAATGTCATAGCGTTCCGAGCCCTGCAGCGTTCTCGGCGCAATCGCCAACAACGCACGCGCCAGCCCCGTCCATGCTGCGGCATTCTGCGGTGCACTCACCACAGCTGATGCAAACGATCGTGAGGCGGCCCGCGCATCGCGGCTCAGAAGGCCCTGACCATTGCGCACGGCAGCGCTGACATTCACGTTTTGCGCGCCATAAGCCTTTTTTAAAAACGTTTCATAACGTGCAGCATCGCGGGCCACTTGGGTATGCCCGAACGTAGGCTCTTTTGGAGGTGTCACGGGGGCTGTTTGAGCACGCACACTTGCGTGCGCCAGAGCTGTGATGAGCAACGCGCCTGCGAGGCTGGACGCGGCCAAAACGTGCGCAATCGGTTTCATGGTTGGTTTCATCCCTGATGTCGGAGCGGTGTCCGGTAGGTTTATGGCAATGCACTTTGGAAACGGTCGGGCAGCAGGCTTTCGTCGTTGCCCGTCATCCCCCAATGAACGTCAAACCCGCTGGAATGTTGAGACCATCATTGGCGCGGTTGAGAAGCTTGGCCGCAAGCGTCGCCTTCCGGGAATTTCCGTGAATTACCGCACGTTTCCATGGGGTGAATTTAATGTTGCCGCAAACAGCAAAACGGGCCGGCAGCAAGGAGCTGGCGACCCGTTCAGAATTTTCAAATTGAGTGAGAGTTCTTGTGTTAATGCCGCGTGGCTGCGGTCGCTCCGCCGAACTCACCTTCGATACCGGCGGTATTGATGCTGAGGTCGGGTACGTTGAGACCCGCGGCAGAAGCATCGATACCAGGCAATGTCATCGCAACCGAACGGCTCCAGACATGCTCGAACGCTGTCTGCGCGCTCTTTGATGTGCCGGCACAACCGGTCGAGAACCGCTCGTAGGCATCGCGCTTGGCCGGTTCCCGGCGAAGGCAATCGCCAATCCACGTCGCGTCAGTTCCAAGGCAAAGTTGCTCATGTGCATCAAGCAGGCGCGGATCGTTCGTCACGCGAACATCGATTCGCGCTCCTGCCAGCGTTGCTGTGACGGGTGCTGTATCGATATCTTCAATCTCAAGACCCGTCAGAACAAGCCGGATGCGCGCACCGGCTGCAGTCAAATCGGCCGCAACGACGCCCAAAGCCTGGATCACGGGGCTTTCAACGGAGCGAGCAAAAACCGAAACGTCGTAGCTGCTGCAACCCTCATCCCGCTTAATGGTCAGGGCGGTTAGACCCTTCTCCATGAATTCCGTCAAACGAGCCGTCTTATCCTCTCTCTTTACCACTTGAATGTCGGCGGGAGGCTGAAGGCTCATGATGTCGTGTCCTTTTCTTACACCTGGATCGGGCAAGTCTCGTCCTTTGGGCAAGGACGAAAAAACCAGGCTTCGTGTTTGCCTGACCATTAACGGCGCAATGGGTTAATGGGCGGTTTCACTGAGGTTCAATTTGGGTGATCTGGACCATTCTTTTTTGGTCCGTTGTCGTTGTTTTTCTCTAGTTTTGATGGGTGCTGTCAGGCCTAAGGCGCTGAGCAATCGTGCGGATTTCAACGTCTTCGATGGCATCGTCTTCGGCAAAGTCAGCCGCGGAAAAAACGGCCTCTTCCAGGTGTGATGGTTCCGGGTCGCGTTCAGATCCGGACTCAATCAGCTCAGTCAGTGGGTCGTTCCCGCGAGCCGGGGCGTTGTCACGAATCGCAATGTCCGAGGGGGCGGCTATGGCCGTTGCATTTTGGGCACGTGTCGCAGCCGCCAGCAAAGTCGATGGCAGGTCTGCTTCGCTGGTGGGCAGGGTGAACGTCGCCGTTTCCCGTGTGAGTGTGACGCGCGTCGCGTGACCATCGCCATCTGATGTCGCCGGAGTTTCAGGTCCATAATCGAGGGCCGAAACCTCTGGGGACACGCTTTCCAGCGCTGGATGAGTATGCGGCAACGGCGGCGGTGTGAGGTCGAATGACGCCTGTTCCCCTGTCTCTCCTTCAAGGTCGACAGGATTCGCAAGCGCAACGGCAACCATTGCGCCACTGGCGTCTACAAATGCGCCGTGCTGTTCTGCTGTGGCACGATACGCCGTATCACGCTGCGTGGCCGGATTGCGCATGGGAAGGGCAATGACCTGCGCGTTGTGTGGCGCAGCATGGGGCGTGGTTTCAGCAGCACGCTTGCTGGGCCGCGTGTTGTTGTTCGCCACAGGGACATCACGGTCGGCTTCATCGCGATCGCTGACATGCGCGGGCAGCGCATCGGCATCATCCAGCTCATGATGCGGCCCAGCCTTATTTGCAGCGGCTTCATGCAGTTCAGCCTTTGCTGACGCCGCATAGGACCCGAATTGCGATTGAAACGCCGCCGCATCTTCCCTGGCACCACCTGCACGGCCCAATCCAGCATCGTGAGCATGGCTGTCTTCGCGCGCATGGACTTGCCAAGGTGCGCGTCTTTCACGACCTGAAACGGATGACTGATCGGCTGGATGAGCCCGTCGCGGATGTGTCTCGTCCTGGTTGAATTCCCGCTCGGTAGAGCCTCGTTGCGGCAGGTCCCGCTCGCTGTCCACGGTATCGGAATTCGGATGTTGCCGGTAATGCGGGTTGGCCGTCTCTGTGCGTTCAACCTCATCAACGTTCGAATTCTGCTGTGACGCCACGTGAGACCTGCGTTGCGCCTCTTCTACGCGCCGCGCAGCGCCCATAACAGCACCCAGGATCACATCAGACCATGCACCGTCCCGGAACCGGTAAAGACGAAACGCGCTGCTACCGGCAAACTTGCTGCCCTGCCGTGCCAGACGCTTCTGGATCATGCGCGTACCCAGCAGCGGGCTGTAAACGCGGCTGAAAATTTTCTCTTTTTCAAAGCTCGCAAACAAGTTGGAAAGCAGGTGCGCCTCGTGCTGCAAGTCCTGCGCATCGCTGGCCCCATAGTGCATGGCCCGTCCCGATCGCGGATCGATCCGGTTGTAGGGTGTATCAAGTGGCACGGCGACATAGTACGCCCCGTGATAATCGAACACGACATGCCGGAAGACTTCAAAGTTTTGGCGCACGTCCGCATCGCGGTGAATGTCGTTAAACCGGGAAAGGATACGGATGACCGGGCCCTTCTCGGCTTCCCTCATCTTGTCGACGAGCCCCCCGAATCGGTTCATCGGGCGCCCCATGGACACAAGCAACAGGCACAAGTCGACAAAGATCGCCAGCGCAAGCGGAATATAGTCTCGCTTTGCAAGGCCCGCAGGCGGCGCTTCAAATGATGCTTTCGCCACACCGCCCTCATTGGTCGCAGATTGCACGGCCTGGCGTTGCATGGCGCGCAGTTCATCGGGCGAAGGCGGAAGGTCGAATGTCGCCAATCCAAACAGCGTGGTGGTCAACCGGCGAAAGGCCTCGATGGTCGCCTCCGACCCTTCGACAGCTGCAATTTTTGACTGCTGCAACTGCGGCAGCTGGTCGATCGCGCGAACAACACCGCGCAGGGCGGCTTGAAGCTGCGGGTCTGGGCAGGTGAATGAGCCGCCTTTGTCGGTCGGGAAGATTGTTTTTTCCGCGCGCGCAGCCAGATCCTGCCGGATCTGCAAGAGCTGCGGATCGCTCCTGAACGCGTTGAAACCTGCGACCGACACATCAAGCTTGCGGTCGAGGTCCCGCATGAATTCGTTTCGCGTACCATCCTTCTGGCTGATGGTGGACGGGTCATCGCTGGAGACTTGCTTGAGCTGGCTTTCGAATGCGGCAAGCTCACCCTTCAGCCCGTCGATACGGCCAGAGACGAACTGTGAGGCAAACGCGAATTGCTCGGCGTCCGCATCGCGAAGCTTGCGCCGTGGACCATCGCCAGGGCGGCTATTGGGACAACTGGTACCCTTTTCGCGCTCTTCAATCGCCTTGCGTTGGGAAATGTCACGCAGCGAGATCAGCGTCGCATTCAGCTGTTCCAGCCGCGTCGAACCCGCATACATCGATGTCTGGACCTGACCGACAGCAGACTGCGCGGACCGCGTCGCTTCCGACCGGCTTTCAAGGACCTTCCAATAGAACCCGAATCCAAATCCAACTGAAATCAATGTCAGAAAAAGATAGCCACCGGCGTAAACAACTTTCCGTCCAAAGGGTGCCGGCGAGAAGATTTGGTCCAACAACCAGACGATCATGATCATCAGCATCGCAACCGCGCATCCGATGATCACGCGGTGCTGCAGCGGCAAGGTGCCCATGTTGGACTCGATGAGTTCGAGCATGCCGACATAGGTTGCAACCCATGACAAGGCCCCAAGACCAACCACGAGTACGGCCTTTTTCCAGTCACGTTGAGGCTTTTCAGGCTGGGCCCAATCGCTATCGGGAAAACCGTTGGGTCCTGAACCCATCGTGGGATCACCGATGCTGAAGCCGGCCGCAAAATCGTCAGGTCCGCGGTTACCGTGCGCCATCGTGCTTACCTACCAACTCAAACGGATCTTGATTCTACCGAGGAGAGTTGGGGCGGGTTGTCTTGGTGGAGCCATCAATGCCCCACAGCCAGTCCCACTCCCCTTGCGCATAACCAAGGTGTAGCGCTGGGTTTTGTTCAGCGGACGGCGCGATTGTGTTCCGTGTGAGTCGTACTCAAGGCAAGCTCTGGAACAGTTTCAAATGAGCTGTGAGCCGTGGTGTCCGAAACGATCAGTTCGTTTCAAAGATCCGTCGGATTTCCGCGTCGCTCATCCCGCGTGTGGCTTTGGCTGCAGCGCTGCGGGTGGCGCTCGCTGCTCGGTCCGGTAGAATAACAGCTGGCTCATTGGCGCGTGCCACAGGTCGGGACCGTGCAGGCCTCGCGGGGCGCGGGAGAAGGTCTGCACGCGGGTTGGCTTTCGCGTGGTCCTTCAAATCGTCAAGCAAGGTACCAAGCAGGGGAGCGGCCAATTGAGACGAATGCAGGTTGCGCGCCCAGGGCCGGTTCGACGATCCCGTCCCGACAACCACGACATATGAATACGCAGCGCCGTTAGAGAATTGCAGACCACCGGTCGCCCAAGCATCCACTGTCGCGTTCGGGTCAACGGACACCTGCGTTCCCGTTTTGGCGAAATGCAACCGCAAGTCCGACCGCCGCGACGCACACCAGTTGGACAGGCTTTTCAACGTCCCATGCGACGTTTTATTCGCCCGATAGCACAGCGGTGCGCTGAGCAATTGCCTCACAAGTGACCGTCCGTCGCGCGCCATGAGACGATCAGGCACGATCGTAAATCGCGGAAGGTCCAGCGCTGAGTTTTCGCTGGCCTTGCTGATGTAATCGTAGGTCTCAATGAGGGTGGGTTCCATCACAGGCACTGTGCCGCGCCCCATGAGCCCGGCCAAAACAGCAGCAGACATATGATGGACACGGCGCGGCGCACCCGAAATCTGGCCAAACACGGCAGCCGTTGCAGGTGGTGTCCCTTCGCCGGTCGGACCAGCCGGCGGCATGGTCATACCAAATCCATCAATCAGCGTTTGCAGTTGCCGTTTCGGCAGCTTCAGCGCGCGCGCCAGGATCGGCCCGTTCAGCGAACAGGCAAACGACACTTCAGCCGTCCGCACACGCCGCAGTTCACCGTTGCGCCGACACGTTTCCAACCCGCGCGATGGGGCGTTGCGATCGAGATAGCGTGTCGTGCGCGTGTCGCCGCCCGCATTGGCAATCGCGAGCGCAACCAGGACTTTGCCCGTTGACGCGATCATCCGCGGTTCCCGGCTGGCATCGTAATACCCGGTCGCAAGACTGCGTGCATGCGGGGACCCGAAATAGGACGCCGTCTGGTTCAGCTCGAAGTACCGTACAATCCGGCCGTCGGCATCGGCCGCGACCACGGTCACATCTGGTGTCTCCAGCCCACGTTCACGCGTCGCTGCTTCCAAAGAAAAACCAGGGTCGATGCGCCCTCCGACGTCTTTTTGCAGACGCGCGATTGAGCGCGTCATCCGTTCATGGAACGCAAGGTTCTCACTGGCATCCAACGACGACGTCACGCCGCGAACATGGTTGCGCCACTCAAATCCAAACGTCTGCTTCATCTCCTCGCGCATGCCGAACCGTGCCGATGGCAAAAGCGTGTTCGCGCGAATGGTCGGATTGGCTTCGGCGCGCTGCACACGGTCTGGCGCATGCGCCTCCAGGGCTTTCAGCAGGCGAGGCTTAACCTGTGGGTCGGGCGGCCCGCCGGCCAGACCGATCAGTTCGAACAGAACTTCGCTTTGCAGCTTCGGATCATCGATCAAACGTTCAGCGCATAACCGCGCGCGCACTTCCGTAATGTACCGCCAGCGATCCATGCGCACTGCGTTGAGGCGCTCGCTGCCCTCAAGCAGGATGATCGGTTTGTTTACGGCCGAAGCAAGCACGAACTGCTGTGCTGTTGAAAGATCTTTGGCCTGTTTGCCAAATACGATTTGCGCAGCGGTTTCAACGCCATGCAGGGATGCTCCGCCGGTTCGCTGTGCGAGCCAGAGGTGGTTGGCAGCCCACTGTTTCAATGGCGTGTCATCACCGCCGCGCGTCAGTTCGGCGTAGATCACTGGCGCAATCCACCACTCGTTCAGCTTCCGGCCAAGCTTTTCGAACGCGCTCTCATCCGCCCGCGGCGGTGTTTTGTAGATCACGCGGGCAAACTGCATGGGCAACGTCGAACCGCCGACACCGAACGAGACCCGGCCCGTTTTCAGCGAACGCTTGATCGTCGAATAGGGGATTTTCAAAACCCCGGCGAGGTCGATGCCAAAGGGGTTGAGAAGTCCGCCGATATGTCGGTCTTCGTGATAGACAAGACATCGCCAATAGGCGGGTGGCACATCCCGGACAGGGATCGACTTGTGGTCGGGGTTGGCGACGTAGGATCCCACCGCGATGGGCTGACCTGTGAAATTGACGTCCTGCTTGCTGTCGAGCCGCGCATCAAACGTCCCGACGAAATCGCCACGGTTGTCGTAAATGGCAGCTGCCAACCAGCGCTCGGCGTCGTAATGCAGCCGGTCTGCCAAGTAGGCCTGACCCGCGTATCCGCGAATGGGGGCCACGACGTAGACGAGCATGACGGCAGCGACAACATAAAGCCCCGCCGCCAGGACGACATATCGGAGCAGGCCTAAGCGCGGATTGAAGATCACCCAGTCACTCAAAAACCGGATGAGCCAAAACGGCATCGACCAGATGCGTTCGATCAATGATGTAATGAAACGCATAAACGCCATAACCGGTCCGCTTTGTCCGCACTTGCCCTTGCAGAGCAGGCCACGCAGGTCGGACTAGGCTTTGTTTGTGACCTGGCAGCGACCGGATTGAGGCGTGAAGCGGTCGGATTATGAATTGTCCGCAGACATCAGACCGACCGCGCTGACAAAAAAAGCGTACTCCGCTTAAGCCAGTGTCCGCTCTGGAATTCCAAATTGCGAGAACGGCATAAACCGCACCGTATCGCCGCGCTGCACACCGGGTAACGCCTCGGGAATGTCGATCAACCCGTCCGCAGTACGAAGCCCACTGATCAGTCCAGACCCATCGTTGGGAAACTTCTCAACCGCGAGGTCGCCGTCTGGCATCGCCACCAGTTTGGCACGCCAGAATTCGCGCCGCCCCGCTTTGCGCTTCTTCACATCAAATGCAGCTGGCAACGGATAGACCTTGGGGCTGAACCAACCCGCACCCGCAAGCTGGCGCAGCAGCGGAAAGACATACATCAAGTAGCAGACAAAGACGGCAACAGGGTTGCCCGGAAGCCCGACGACGACTGTTTGACCGATCTGCCCGAACATCAGTGGCCGCCCAGGTTTGATCGCCAGTTGCCACATGTGCCGAGTACCAAGTGCATCAATGGCGGCTGCCATGTGATCTTCCTGCCCCCGGCTCGCACCGCCCGTCGTCAACACCACATCACACGTGCGAGCAGCCTCAGCCAGCCGTGCTTCGATGTCCGCCGCATCATCTGGCCAGATACCGTAGGGCACCACGTCATGGCCGGCAGCCTTCAACGCAGCTTCGAGCATTGGACTGTTGGAATCGAAAACCTGACCCGTGATGAGGTCTTGCCCATCGGCACGAACAATTTCATCCCCCGTCGACACCACGCCAATTCTGAGTCGGGTGAAACACGTCAGGTAGCTCGCCCCCGTTGACGCGATTGCAGCAAGATCAGATGCACGCACCACCTGACCAGCTGGAAACATGAGGCCACCTTGCTGCACATCCTCACCAGCAGGCCGAATATTGGCGTTGCGCGAAACGCCTGCCGGAATGGTCACGGACCGTGCGCCGGCAGTGCCGTCGACCAGGGCCACATCTTCCTGCATGACGATACAGTCAACCCCGGCTGGGACAACTGCACCCGTCAGGATGTGGACGGCCTCGCCCGGCCCAATGCTGCGGGAAAAAGGATGGCCCGCCGCAGCCCGGCCGACGATGGCGAATGTCCCGCCGCTCTGAGCCAGGTCATCGCTCCACGATACGCCAAAGCCATCGACCGCAGCATTGGTATGTAAAGGAATATTTCGGAGTGCGCGGACGTCTTGCGCCAAGATCCGACCGGGAAGGTCAACCAGTGCGACTGGCTCATGCCCCCGCGTGCAGCACGTCCGCGAGCGCAAGAGTGCGACTGCGTCGCCGTGGGTCAGGCGTTCGTCGGTCGGCCGAAAACAATCATCTATGAGAACAGGGGCTGTCATTGGCACACGGTCACGGTAAAACCGGGCTCACGTCAAGCGCGTCGATCATTGCCTTGGCGGCTCATGCCAACGCCGCTCAAGGCGTATAGACGCAACAGCCTGTATCAAGCGCATCTGCGCCACCTCGGTGACACTGGTCGGCTACGACTGAGCTGCACAAAGCGCTGCAAGCCGGTCGCAAGCAATATGGACCCAACACGAAGTTGTATTAAAGGAGTGTGTCGTCTTCGGCAGCTACAGATTATGCAGAAGAACGAACAGACCGACACCAACTGCTGGTCCTGCCAGCGTGGCCAATACGACCATAATAAATGAACGCGAAATCATACCCCACCCCGCTACAAACTCTCTCTTGCCGACAGGTCTCCGCCAAAAGACCCGGTTGGCTCGCCCTACAAAACACGAAAGGTATAGATCGGTGCAGCGCAGACTCGCGTTGCGATCAATTGATCCGTGCACTTTAAACTATATCCGAAATGGGAAAGGTTTACACCCATAATCGAAACGCACGCTTGACAAGAGCGAGCAGCACGAGAACAGATTCGCCGCAAATTTATGCACGTAGCGTCGTATACAATCCTAACCAGCTTATAAAACAAGCATTTAGGGCGCCTCGTTCATTCTATTGCAGCGCAATGTAAACGCCTATCAAAATCCGAAAATTTTTTAGCAAAAGAAAGTGTGGCCCGTTCAATTAAGGCGCTCAGAACCAACGGTTAGCCTATTTGTTGTAAATTTGTCATCATCCGACCACGTCCAATCTCATGATGGTCCAGCCTATCCCAGGTCAAAGAGCTTAAGCTGGTTCTGTTGCTTTTCCTGGTCCCGTGTTTCGAATGCCAGCTGCTCGATCCGGTCAAACGGAACCTGCTCGGCCGTGATCAAAGACCGTTGAGCTTTCAGCGCGCGTACAAGCCCTTCCTGCACCAGGTGGAATTCACCCACTGTCTGTCCAGGCAGGACGGCCGCCGCATCCAGCCCGCTCTCGCTCTGGAACGCAGCCTTCAGCTTTTTAAGCGCGGTGTCTTCCCGAACACGCCCGATGAACCAGCTTGTGATCTGGTCACGTGATTTGTAATCGAGATCGCCGGGAGATTGCGTGGCCAGCATAATCCCAAGGCCGGCCGAACGTGCGCGCTTCAAAAGGCTTTGCAGGGGTTCAGCCGTAGCCGGTTTGGCATTGGCGGGAATGTAGAGGTCAGCCTCGTCAAACATCACAACGGCCTGGAGTTCATCGTTCGGGTTGCGCTGGCAAAAACGAAGCGCTTCCGACAGGAACTGCGAGACCCAGAACAAGATGTTTTCGTTGTCTCCCAAAAAGCCGGTGTAGATGATTGAGAGCCGGGCACGCCCCTCTTTGGCCTGATCGCCAAGTCCAAGGAACGATTCCATCTGCATGGATTCTCCGCCGCCTTCGAACAGCGCCGAATTCCGATGCCTCAAGCTGTCCAGCTGGGCAACAAGATCGCGGCGCAGCTTACCCGAAGGGTCCATCCGCTGCGTCTTGTCGGTGAGTTCGGGGTCTTCGTCTTCCAACAGGTCGATCAGATCGCCCAACATCACCTCTTCCGTGGCGCGGCTGCCCAGTATCTTCAGGGCAACCGACAGCGTGCCGGATTGCTTTTGGTGCGTTGCTGAGTTCTTCAGGTGCAACATCTCGCCGATTGCAGCCGACGAGAGATTGGCCAGCAGTTGCTGCTCGTGTTCGGGCAATTCAGAAATACCGTTTGGCAACAACGTGATGGAGATTGGCCGGCCAGATGACCGCCCTGGCGTGTAGACGGCAACATCAATCGAATCTGCGAGCTTTTCGCGCTCAAACTGCCGTTCCTCGCTCTCACCGCTGATCTCACGCCAGACATCCGGGTTGGCGTACGAGCACAGGTCACCTTTCCGGTCGATCAGGATCGCGGGCACACCCTGCAGCAGCAATTGTTCAATCAGCGTCAGCGCAAGTGTCGTTTTACCCGAGCCAGATCCACCAAGAACTGCGGCGTGCCGCTTCATCAAGCCCTTGTTCAATGTGATCGGCTTTCCACCGGCACCAATGTCACGGCCCGCGTAAATGCTTCCACTGTTGTCGAGAATGTCACTGAGCGGGATCGGCTGGTTGTGATCGATGACCTCATCGGCCTCTTGCACGCTGTCATCGACACTGCCCCAGGGCGATGCCGGCTCGATCTCACCCAGATCATGCGCCAAGTCATGCGCCACGTCTTGCATCAGGCCAGCTTCGGACGGATCACGCGTGACAAGCCCTGGATTGGACGCAACAAGTTGCGGGCGGCCCGGCTGAACGCCAAGCGCCGCTGGGCTTTGCGTTGTCACCGACCGGCCGAACACATCAAGTCGCAACAGGCGCGCAACCACATGCACGTTTGACAGAAGCTTCGCGCTCTCAAACCACTCGGCAAAGCCGGGGTCATTGCGGTGGAACGAATGAAACTCGCGCACCGTCATCAGACGTTCCCAGTCTGGAATGGGCACCAGCATCTCACGGCCACCACCGTCCCGGAATTGGCGGAACGCCTGGGCGGTCTGGTTCTTTTTGTTGGGCGGGAAGTCAGATGCGCGAAGCATGAAGCAGGCCCTGTTTGGCCGCATCGCCGTCAACACCCGGTCCAGTTGGCGCTTCAGTCCGCCACCCTGTGTCGGCTTGTTGCACAGGAAGATGCGCGCATCGGCCACCAGTCCCGATGTATGTGAGATCGCGACATCGATGACGGGCAACTCATCTGAGATTTCCACGCGCTCCGTCGAAAGCATCACTTCTCCAACCCACTCATCCTTGGCAAGCCTCAGGCTCGCTTCAAGGATATCCATCAGCTCCAGATCATCTGAGGGAATTTCCGCTTCCGATTGGTTCTGAAAGCGCTCCCAGATTTCGCGATAGTCTATGGGTGCGGCTGGATTAATTCCACGCGGCGCGGCAGGCGCAACAGCCCCACCGCCGAACGAGCCGCCAAGTGCATTCCCAAGCGCGGAAAGCCAGTTACCACCTGAACCAGCATCCTCGGCAGTTTCGGTTTCACCCTCGGATCGCGCCCGCAGACGGCTTTGTGCATGTTCGAGCAACCGGCGCGTCGATAGCCCGCCAAACTCTTCAAAAAACGTCGGCCCGAAGAATTGGCTGGGGTCTGAAAACGATGTGTCGTCGGGGTGCGCCCTGCCTGCAAGTTCCAGGCGCTTGGCAATGATCTGACGGGCCTCCTCAGGCGTGCGCGTTTCCAACAAACGTACCGGCCCCGACTTCTCGATCCGGTCGATATACGACTGCGCCAACGATCCGCGAACGTGCCCGTAAAAGTCTTCCAAGCTTGAAATAATGATGATGGCATTCGGCAGGCGGTTGGCCATCTGAATGAGGTCGCGTGCCACACGCTGAAACCGGTCTTCGGTGTCGTCGAAAAACCTGAGGTCTTCGACCTGATCGATGGTGAACACGACGGCTGCTTTTTCAACCGACCAGATCAAACCGCCAAGCGCGCCGATAATTTCGAACGCGCGATCTTCACCGGTGTTGGGGTCAAGCGCGCAGATCGCCTGTTGCGCCAGCGGCGTCAACTCACGGCCAAACAGATATTGGCGCACGCGGCTGTCAATCCGCGGGTCCCGCCGCTGCAGATAAAGCAAGGCCCGCACAATGTTGATGTCGAGATCATCCTCGACATAGCGCGAGGCAGAGACGATCTGATCGCCCAGATCCAGAACGATCTGCCCGATCTGTTGATCGTCCAGCGGCTCTTCACGCAGCTTGCGCAACATCTCCTGATCAAGTTCATCACAGGCATCAACCATGTGATCCATAAGACGGCTAAGACCGCTGCGGCTCTCATCTCCCCCATCTGGGCAATAGGGCTTCTCAAGCCCATGGATCATCCGGCGCAGATAAAAGTCGGCATAGTTGCCAATATCAGGTGTCATCTGCGCATAGCCGAAATAGGCCTTGCCGGAGCGATGAGAACTCGTCCTGAGCGCTCGCAACAAATGCGTTTTTCCAGCACCGGACTGACCGTGGAACAGCAAGATCCGCGCCGTAGAAGCTGCCGCGTCTCCAGCGGTTATGTCATCGAGAAGCTCGTTGAACTTGATGCGTGCCTGGATATGCACTTCAGCAACGTCCACCGGGTCAGCGCGCCAAATATCGTCTTCCCAGGTGATGGAATGCTCGAAGGCTTCAAAGAGCGAATCAGACGCGTCGGCCTTGAGAGCTGTATTGTGCATGTACGTCACTTTCTTCAACGTTGAATTCTAACAAGAACAGAGCAGGTCTTGGCCGCCATCACGCGACGCGGACCTGATGCCAAACCGTATTTTTGTATGTGATTTCAGAAGCCTGGAGCGCATCGCGATGGGCAGAGTTTTTCAAGTCAGCACCCGCAAGTTCGATCAACCCGGCCAGGTGCGCTTCCGTCAGCATGCATTTGAACGCAACGTCGGTCAGGCCCCATTCAGGCCGCTGCGCTTCGATGACGGACCAGACGTTGGCAATCAAAGCCTTGTAGTTTCCAGGCCAACCCTCAGCACAGGTATGCGCTGCCTGGACGACTTCGGTGGCAAAGTCGGCCAGCGTCGGCTTCACGCGGACAGGCGAGAGAACGGATCGGGCAGCGCGGGTGTCGCCGTCTGCGGCACTGGCCGTCGCCCCATCTTGGGCTGTGCGCGCTCCAGGTCTCTCCTGCGAAACCGCAACTTTGCACGCCTCACCTGCAGCGCCGCCATCTCCGAGCGCTTGCGTAAACAAGGCCCGCAAGAGCGCCGACCTGAGCGAGTCTAAATCCGTTTGCCGTGCGCCGATCGCTTCAGCCGCAAGCGTTGCAATCAGTTTCGAGTCTGATGCAAAGGCCCGTGGCCGGCGCGCAAGTTGACCCGCGAGCAAACGTCCGGCATTGGCAGTGAAGCCGTTGCCATCCGAAAGTCCGCTGCGAACCTTGTCATCAAATGAGCGCTCAAGAGCGACGCGCGCCAAGGCCGCACGCAGTTTGGCCGGCGTCGGGCGAACACGTTGCGACAGCCCGAAAGCGCGCTGCAGGATCATCCCGCGCAATCCGTCGGGTTGCATCAGGACGGACAGCCGCTTCTGGCCAATCGGTTCAAGTCCAAGCGCCTTGGCAATCAGCCGCCCATCGCGCACATCGGCCCAGGTCGAAGGCCGCGTGTCCTTCCGGCCTAGAAATTCATCCGCAAGAGCGCGACCTGCAATCGTTGCGGTAATCCGCAGCCGGTATTCGCTCGCAAGACCAGCATCGATCAGCGCGGCAAGTTCACGTTGCGCGGCTGCACGCCATTCAGCGGGAGAGTAGCGGTGCGAAACCAGCGGCGAATAATCCCGCACAACCTCGGTCAGCGTCGCGCCTTTTTGGCAGGCGACCCGCACAAGCATCAGCGACCGCAGCAGCGGGAGGCTTTGAGCACCCGCGGCCTGCGCAGCAAAGAGAGTCATCTCTGGCGGTATGGTGTCGAGCGCCGACATCCGCCTTGCCTCCTGTTTCGAAGATCGGTCAGAGGCTGCAAGGCACGGGCGACAGCGCGCAAAAGCGGAACTGCTCCGCACGGTCAGCCTGACCGCACCGGGCACCGGACGCGCGAATCACCGGGGCATTCGTTAACACTCTGTTGCATTGCGCTGCTGGTTCCAAGCCCGCAAGGCAAAGCAATGCACTCACTAGTGCGGCGGAGACTCACTATTCCGCTAGAACTGGCTGTGGGTGTCGTGGATGCACTCCCCCCACCCCCCAACGTCCGGACATGAGCCTGTCCAAAAACCAAACCTTCAAAAACACCCTCATCTAAAAGACCAAATGATGCCCCACTGCCGTCAAGATCAGGGCGCTCACTGGCGCGCAGGGAACAGCAGCCGGAAAACACGCTAGTCAAGCTGCCAAAAGCAGTGCGAACTGCGGTTAGCGTTAACGAACCGTTTACGGGTTATGAGGGATGCTCCAAGTGATGACCGCGCGTAATCCTGCGGGAGCTTATGAAATGTTTCGCGTAACTGGCACGTTCTGTGCCGCAATCATGACACTCATCGCCGTCTTGGCAGTGAGTGGCTGTTCAATGAATTCCCCGACGCTGTCGTCCGGGTTTGCGTCCAATTCCACCTACAGCGATGACGGCTTGACCCGTCTTGGCCCGTCGGCTGGGACGTCCGGCAGATCCACACGGACAGCGCCCGGCACACGCGTTGCCAGTCTCAACGACCAGGCGCCTGCCGGCACGTATGAGACAGCACCCAAAGGCGCTCTATCAGATCGCGATTATTCGGGAACGCGGCTGGATGTCGATAAAGCGCGTGACCTCATCAATCAGTATCGCGCCGACAAGGGGCTGAAGCCTCTCAAGCTGAATACGGAATTGACGGCGGCCGCCAAGGCCCATGCCCGGGACCTCGCCAAATGGGACCGCATCTCGCACTACGGGTCAGATGGCTCTAATCCGTGGGATCGGGTCAAGCGGACGGGCTATAAGGCTAGCCTTGCCGCTGAAAATGTCGGCACGGGTCAGGTAAGTTTCGAAGAGGTCTTGCGCGGCTGGAAACAGAGCGAAGGGCACAACAAGAATTTGCTGCTCGGAGACGCCCGGCATATGGGACTAGCCCTGGTTCAGGCCCCCAACACTGAATTCAAATCCTTCTGGACGCTTGTGCTTGGTTCAGAAAGCTGAACTCTGACAAGAGCGACCACGCGGTTGACTAGCTGATTACATGTCCACGCGTGGCATGCGGCGAAGGTTCTTCCAGATCGCAATGTCATACCCCAGCCGGTACCGCACGATGCCGTATTGGAGCAATGCGGCAACCGCCAGCGAGATCGATGTGGCGCTGGCTGCACCCAGCAATCCAAAGGCCGGCACCAGGATCAAGTTCAACACGATATTGATCACCGCTGTCACAAACAATGCGGCTGCGCACCGGGACTGCTCACCCAGCATGTTCAACAAGAATTCCGACGGCCCCATCGCCGAACGGAACAAAAAGCCGACGACCAGGATGAGCATGACCGGATAGCCGATCAAAAACTCTGGTCCAAACAGCCACAGCAACGGCTGGCCAAGTGCAAGTATGACAACGGCTGCCGCCAGGGATGGCCAGAATGTCCAGGCAACCGCATCACCAACGAACGCCTTCAATTCTTCCTCGTCCCCGCGCGCTTTAAGCGCCGAGAACCGGTTCGCCACCGCGCTGCCCACGGCGTAATGAACAAACATGATGAGGCTCATGGTTTTGGCCGCGGCAAAATAAATCGCGACCTCGGTCGGGCTGAGCGTAGCCGAGATGATCAGCACATCGGCATTTTGCAAAACCAGTTCGCAGGCGTTGATGACAATCAGCGGTGCTGAAAGTGCAAGCCAACGGCGAAAATCGGTGCGCACGAGGGTCGCATCCGTTTGTTTTGCGGGGGCAGTAGCCGTCAGGCCCACCAGGTCTTTTGCAATTGCCCGATTGAGCGCCATGAGCTGCAACACGCCCGACAGCCAGGTCGCAAGGATCGCACACACCGCAGCCGTTGCCGCCGTCGCCGGAAGTCCTGCCCAAAGCCCAAGCCCCATGCCGGCAATGATGAGCAGCGGCCTTAGAACGTAGGGCGGAACAAGGGCAAGCCCCATCCACGCATAACCCCGTCCCATCCCGTCCTGTGCTTCGACAACGCCATAGATGGGAACGCAGATGAGCGCGAGATAAAGCGGCAACACGTAATAGTGGGTGACATAATCTTCAAAGACGAAAACGCCCAAGGCACCCAAAACGGCGACCGTGGTACCGATCGCGAAAGCAGCCACCCGCGATCCGTGAACAAACCCCCGCAGCTTCGCAAGCGCACCGGTTTCGCGATATTCCGGGACCAGACGCATGGCAATGATGTTCAGTCCTAGCGGCGACAAACCACCCAGAACCAAAACCCACGTCCAGACAAAAACATAGATCCCGTATTCAAACGTGCCCATCCACCGCGCAAGCGCGATCTGCATCACATAGAGTAGGCCGGCGGACGCCACGCGAACGGCAAAGGCGCTGATTGCATTTCGCCTTGCCACACTGCGCTCGTCCGTTTCCAGCAAGGACCCCAGGACAGCGCGAACCTGCCCGAACAGCGCACCAGTTTTGGACCTGGAAAACACAGGGCCATGTTGCGCGCGATCAGGCTGGTCGGCATCGAAAGGCGTGCTCAGGGGATCAGACATGTCTGATATCGGTCTCAATCCTGCTGCAGTCTGAAACGCTCACGCCGACGAACAAGTTCGGCAACGCCAGCCCAGGCCCAGGAACGTCCCGCATCACCATCATGTGTGTGAATGGATGAGAAAAATTCGGCAACATCAGCGGCGAGGAGGCCGTGGCGCGCCTCCAATGTCGCGGCCATGAACTCGACATCGTGCGGCGTTGGCGTCGCATCATGTTCAGGATGCCAACTTGTGGTCATCGGATTAACCTTTGTTGTGCGTATTGATGTCGACAACAAAGCAAGTTCAACGCCAATCGCGGGGCAGCCGACAACCAAGCGTTAAGGCTGTCGTACGTACGACCCAGGGCCCCTATCAATCGGCGACTGTTTGAATACAGAATTAGGGTGCGCCAAACGCCGGAGACCTTCGCGCATGACCAAATCGTTGATGAAGGCCTGACAAAACCGGCGGAAATGGCTGAATATATTATGGAAAACAGTGAGTTAGGACGCCCACCGACAGTAGCGCAACCTGATACGATCAAACCACAACCTGGAAGGTGTTTGCCATGATCTCGAAGACCAGGACCACCACATCGATAACGGACACGAGGCTATGGAGGCGTACGGCCTATTGGTCGCTATTGGTCATTTCGGCAGGCCTGATGTCTCACCTTGCGACATCGAATGCGTCAGCCCAATCGGGTGCGCCGCAGGCGTCGCCATCAACGCCTCCGGCCAATGCGACACCGCAGGCACCGTCGGCGAACACCCCGGCGCGCCCTGATAGCAGGTGGCAAACGCCAGGACAGCGGGGCACGACGCCAAACGACGGTGCAGGAACAGGGACACCGAATTTCGGTGGTTGCCCTTACCGCGAACGTGAACTGGAAATGCTGGTCTGAATTGGCTTTCCGATAAATGAGACCGCCAACCTTCGACCCGGCTCGCCAGATCGAAGTCAGGTTATAATGCTGGAAAACCACTCGGGCTTAGTTCGACCGCGCTGGCGATGAAACACTTGCGGTCGGCTTGAGTTTAGGCCGCGCAAGTGAGCTGCCTTCCTGCTTCGTGCTATTGCGCGTCAGGCCGAGCCGTTGGGCACGCTTGGCCTTGGCAATCGCCTTCAGGCGTTTGAGCTTCTGAGCGCTTCGCCTGTTCCCGCAGGAATACGACGTCACCGTATGCCGCACGCTGCGAACCGATCTGGCGTTCTCATCCATCGGCACATTGTCGATACGGTTGGTATTGAAAAAAGTCTTCCAGCCGTACTGGCGGAACCCATGTTCGAGCAGGCTGGAAGCGCGGATGCCGCGGTCAGCCCCTGAAGGTTCACCAAGCACGATCACCATCAGCCGCCGCCCATCGCGCTGGGCACTTGCCACGATATTGTAGCCGCTATCGCAGATGAACCCGGTCTTCAAACCGTCGGCCCCATCAAACGTTCGCAACAGACTATTGTAGCTCGACAATCGAACCTTGCCGAGCCGGAAGCTGGGCGTCGACCAGAATGAGGCATACTGGGGAAACTCGTTCGTGACCGCCTGGCTGAGCTTTGCCAGATCGCGCGCGGTGGTCACCTGCGCTTTAGCCGGCAGACCGTTGGGGTTCACGAAATGCGTCCGCGTCATGCCAAGCCGCTTTGCCGTGGCATTCATGCGGGCAATGAACCGGTCATGTGACGGGCCAAGCGCTTCTGCGATCATAACAGCGACGTCGTTGGCTGATTTCACGATCAAGGATTTGAGGGCCGTCTCGATCCGCATTTTTGCACCGACCGGCAGGCCGACCTTACTGGGCGGCTGCTTATGCGCCAGCTCCGTGCAGATAATCAGTGTGTCCATCGTGATCTTGCCGGCGCTGAGATCCTGGAAGACCAGATAGGCGGTCATGATCTTGGTCAGCGAGGCCGGATGCCACTGGTTGTCCATATCCTCAGCGTAAAGGACCATCCCGTTGGACGGGTCAAACAGCAACGCCGGTCCGGCGTTCGCGCTGCGCAATGGAGCAAAGACAACCAACGCAGCCAAAATAATCTGTAAAAACAATCGCACGGGTTCGCCTTCCTGACGGAGTGACCTCACGTCGTTGGAAAAACTGATCTTGGCGGAATTACCATACGTGGCACTGCGCGGGCAACGCCACGCGATCAAGTCGGGCGGTCAACTGTCCACAGTTGCCAGTGGGGAACACGCCGAAGGACTGAAAAAAGGGTCAGCCGCCCCCTTTCAACGCGATTGACGAGCCGGTCCGCGTGGCTATAGTCCGCCGCTCAACACACGGCAGCCCCTGTGGCGGAATCGGTAGACGCGACGGATTCAAAATCCGTTTCTCGCAAGGGAGTGCCTGTTCGAGTCAGGCCAGGGGCACCACGTTTGATCTCACGCACCAAGGGCGCTCCGATGGGGCGGCGCTTGCGCCGGGTCGCCTTGCTCCCGGGTCGCTCAGGGCGATCAATGCTTTCGCCGTGCTTCCATCAGGGGACACCAAATCGCAGTGAGATGTCACCAAGCGGTTCAGAGCCTTCTGGGTGGACAAGAATGCCAGAAACTCACGTCCCGTTCGACATTCCGCCTGACATTCACACCCACATTCTCAATCGGCTGTTGGATGTTGAACGAGACCACAACGTCCGCATCCTGTTCGCGATCGAATCGGGCAGCCGCGCATGGGGTTTCCCCTCCCCCGACAGTGACTACGACGTGCGCTTCATCTATGCGCACCCTACGCATTGGTATCTCTCGCTCCATGAGCAACGCGATGTTATCGAGTGTGGGATCGATGAATATGAAATCGATCTGTCGGGGTGGGACATCCGCAAAGCTCTCCGCCTCCTCATCAAAACGAATGCGGCGCTTTATGAGTGGACGCGCTCTGCCATTGTTTATCGCGATGACGGACACTCGCGCGACGACATTCGAAAGCTATTCGAGCAGAACGCCAGCCGCCATCGGTTGATGATGCACTACGCGGAGTACGCCAAATCGACGTGGCGTCGCACGCAAAGCGATCAAGAGACAATCAAGCTGAAGCGCTATTTCTACGCCATCCGTCCGCTGCTGGCATGCGACTGGGCCGCAAAGCATGGAACTCCGCCGCCCATGCGCCTGCAGGACTTATTGGCTGACGTGCCACCACCTGCACCCGTTGCCGATGCGCTTGATAAGCTTTTGCAACTCAAGACCAAAACATCTGAAATGGGTCACGGTCCGCGCATTCCCATCCTGGACGCCTGGATTGCTGAAAAGCTCAACACCCGATCGACCGCGACAGCACCGGAAAATTCTGACGATGGTCAAGTGCTTTCGCCCGCTCGCGCAGCCGTGGAAGAATTCTTCCTGAAGGCGATCCAGTCTAAGGGCTGATGAAAAGCCTCACACCGGGTTATCGCGTGCCGTCCCAGACATAAAACGTTTTGCCCAGCCAGGACTTGCGCTTCTCGACCCTGATGGTCGCGCCCTCATCAAGGCTGACCATGGACCGCGCCTTGATCGACACGGTCGACCCATCCCCCAGCTTCACGTCCAGCCGGTGATGCTTGCGCTGCTGCTGATCCGTCCGAACACTCGACACGACAACAGTCGCCTGCTCCTCGCCGACTTTCGAGCTTGGCGCGTACATCAAGGCTATGGCCCCGCCCACCAAAACGATGGCAGCCACGATGAGCTTGGCGGTTAGGGACATCGACGAATGAACTCCGTGAGAGCCGTTTGATGGCAAAGTGAGAGACAAGGCAGAAACGACAACTAGAGCATGTTCAGGAAAAGTGTACGCGGTTTTCCGCCCGGAACATGCTCCAAATTAAACGCTTAGATCCTGCTTTGCGAGCCCACGCAAAGCAAATAGGCTCTTAAAAAAAGAGGTCTACGCGGCTTTGGCTTCCGCATCCACGAGCCGGACAATGTCCATCATGATGTCGTTCAGCTGAAAGTCTTTCGGCGTGTAAACGGCTGCCGCACCAAATGCCTTGAGCTTGATCGCATCTTCAGGCGGAATGATCCCGCCTACGATCAGCGGCACATCGTCCAGACCTTCTGAGCGCATGCGCTCAACCACATCTTTGACCAACGGCACGTGCGAGCCCGACAGGATCGACAGCCCGATCACGTGGACGGATTCGTCCAATGCAGCGCGCACGATCTGGCCCGGCGTCAGCCGGATGCCTTCGTAGACAACATCCATACCCGCATCTCGCGCACGAACAGCAATCTGCTCAGCACCATTGGAATGCCCATCCAGTCCGGGCTTGCCAACGAGAAACTTCAATCGCCGCCCCAGCTTGCCAGACACAGCTTCAACACCAGCCCGGACGTCTTCCAGCGCCTTGTCTTCCTGCCGCACCGCCGACTGCGAGACACCCGTTGGTGCGCGATATTCTCCGAAAATCTGACGCAGGAGACCGCCCCATTCGCCAGTCGTCACGCCTGCTTTGGCGCACCGGATCGACGCTTCCATCACGTTGCGGTTTTCCTTGGCGGCCGCTTCCAGGTCGCCAAGCGCGGCGGTGACTTCCGCGGCATCACGCGCCTCACGCCACGCCTTTAGCCGCCCGACCTGCTCGGCTTCAACAGCTGGATCGACAACCAAAATTGCATCTTCACCAGCCGACAGTGGTGAGGATTCCGTCTCCGTATATTTGTTGACGCCGACAACCACCTGTTCGCCGGTTTCAATGCCCTGAAGCCGCGCCGAATTGCTCTCCACAAGACGCCGTTTCATGTAGTCAATGGCCGCAACGGCCCCGCCCATGCCATCGATGGTGGCAAGCTCGCTGCGTGCCTCTTCTTTCAAAGCTTCGACTTTGCGCGAGATTTCAGCCGAGCCCTCGAAGATGTCACCAAACTCGAGCAGGTCGGTCTCATAAGCCAGCACCTGCTGCATACGCAACGACCACTGCTGATCCCATGGCCGCGGTAGACCCAGCGCCTCGTTCCATGCGGGCAATTGCACCGCGCGCGCCCGGCCTTTCTTTGACAGCGTCACACCCAGCATGGAAATCAAAATCCGGTAAGGATTGTTCTCCGCCTGCTGTTCCGTCAGCCCGAGTGAGTTGACCTGAATGCCATAGCGAAACCGGGTGAGTTTTGGGTCTGTGACGCCATACCGTTCAGCGGCGATCTCTTCCCAAAGCTCTGTAAACGCACGCATCTTGCAGATTTCGGTGACGAACCGCATGCCAGCATTCACAAAGAACGACACCCGCCCGAACACAGTCGGAAAGTCTTCGTCGGGCACTTCGCCGGATGCCTTCACCGTGTCGAGAACGGCAACCGCAGTGGCCAACGCATAGGCGAGTTCCTGGACAGGCGTCGCACCGGCTTCTTGCAGATGATACGAGCAGACGTTCGTGGGGTTCCATTTCGGTACGTTGTCGTAGGAAAAGACAATCGTGTCCTTGATCAGTTTGAGCGATGGCTCGGGTGGGAACACGTATGTCCCGCGCGAAAGATATTCCTTGATGATATCGTTTTGGATGGTGCCGGTCAGCGTATCGCGCCCTGAACCCGTCTCATCGGCCACAGCAACATAAAGCGACAGCAGCCAGGCCGCCGTTGCGTTGATCGTCATGGACGTATTCATTTGATCGAGCGGAATGCCGTTCAGCAACGTGCGCATATCGCCGATGTGCGAAACTGGAACACCGACTTTGCCGACTTCGCCGCGCGCCAGCTCGTGGTCGCTGTCATAACCGGTCTGCGTCGGAAGATCGAAGGCGATGGAAAGCCCTGTCTGACCTTTCGAGAGGTTCTTGCGGTAGAGCTCATTGGATTTTTCAGCCGTAGAATGGCCGGCATAGGTCCGAAAAATCCAAGGCCGGTCGCGTCCAGGTTTGCTCTCACCCATAGTCGTATTCCTCAACGTGCGGAAATCCAGTGCTGGGACGACCCAAGCCTTGGATAATTCATGCCGCGAACGGCTGGCAGCCGATCAGCAAATTGCGCGGCAAGCTTTGCTGCATCGCACATCAAAATCAAGCCGGTCCACTTTTTAAGCAGATATTGCCGCGAGGAAAACCAGCAATTGAGGCCCAATTGCCCAGACGATTGACCAATAGGCTTGGCCCAGACCACGCCCAGACCTCACGAAACAGCGGTATCATTCAGGAATTTGGGAGAGCCCAATGCACCAAACCAACACGCTTTGAAAACCCTATAAGCAGCCCCCAGCCGGGATCGCATGATGGGCGCGGTTCAGCTGTCTTTTTTGGCTCGGCGGTTCATCATCCAGCGAACTCGGAAGTCTGTAAGACTGAGCGTCATCTGGTAGATGAAACACAGGAGCAAAAACGTCAGCGTTGTGCCGACAGCCATCGCCACCACGATTTGATTGTCGTCACCAGCCTGGACCAGAATGGAGTTCTGCCGGAACAAGCCCAACGTGATAATGGATCCGCAGACAAAGAATGGGATGACGCCCGCCGAAATCCAGAAGGAATGGATGATTTCGCGCAGGAAGACAGCCACGATGCTGCAAAGCGCGATGATCATATATAGATCGCGGTCACTGATGAGCAAAAACATCTTGTACAACTGTTCGAGCATGGCAGCTAAGAAACCTTATGTTGCGGTTTTCGTTTTCCAGCGTTTCGACAGTTCGTGCACGAATTGCGCCAGAAACGTAGCTTCCAGCCCTGTAAGCGGGCAGGTTTCAGCGCCGATGCGGTAGAATACTGAAAATGCGTTAACGCTTGGTGACACCGCAGCGGTAAGACTGTATCCACCCCGATTTGGAACCGCGCGGCGTTACATGCTCCAGCCAGCCGATGTGGGGGGCATAAAGGCAAAGCGCGATGTCGGGCCCGATTGGTCGATGAGCAGAGTTCGGCTCTGTCAGGCCATCAAAGATCGACATCCAAGCATGGTGCATTGCAATATCTGCTTGCACGTTCGGGTCAGCTGTGCACCCTCTCGAAAATGCACCTTCCGGGGTGTCAAAGCCGGGCAGCCATTGACGGCGCATGCGGCGGGACCATAACAAAGAACCATCGTTTAAACCGGAGACACCTTAAGAATGTCCAGCCAGGCATCAGCAGTGACCAGTGATAATTCCGCCCCGACAAATGAGGGTCCATTGAAGGACCTCTATGAAATCGGCGAAATCCCACCTCTGGGCCACGTCCCGAAGCAAATGTATGCCTGGACCATTCGTGAGGAGCGCCACGGCGAACCCGATACCGCGATGCAGGTCGAAGTTGTCCCGACGTGGGAACTGGGGGGCCATGATGTCTTGGTCTTGGTGATGGCCGCCGGCGTCAATTACAACGGCGTTTGGGCCTCACTCGGCACACCCATCTCGCCCATCCGCGATGTGCACAAACACCCTTTCCACGTTGCAGGGTCGGACGCATCGGGCATCGTCTGGGCCGTCGGCTCCGAAGTTAAACGCTGGAAAGTCGGCGATGAGGTCGTCATCCACTGCAACCAGGACGACGGTGACGACGAAGAGTGCAACGGCGGCGATCCGATGTTTTCTCAATCGCAGCGTATCTGGGGATACGAAACGCCGGACGGCTCGTTCAGCCAGTTCTGCCGTGTTCAGGACCGGCAGCTTCTCCCCAGGCCCAAGCATCTGACGTGGGAAGAAAGCGCCTGCTACACCCTGGTATTGGCAACCGCGTACCGCATGTTGTTCGGACACCGCCCACACGTTCTTCGTCCTGGCCACAACGTCCTCATTTGGGGCGCCTCGGGCGGGCTCGGCTCAATGGCCGTTCAGTTATGTGCCACATCTGGTGCAAACGCGATCGGTGTGGTCTCCGAAGACGATAAGCGTGACTTCGTCATGCAACTGGGCGCAAAGGGTGTCTTGAACCGTAAGGACTTCGACTGTTGGGGCCAGCTGCCGGTCGTCAACACCGATGAGTTCAATACGTGGATGAAGTCGGCGCGGAATTTCGGCAAGGCGATCTGGGAAGTCACAGGCAAGGGCAACAACGTCGATTGCGTGTTCGAACACCCCGGAGAGGCGACGTTCCCGGTCTCCGTCCTCGTCGTGAAACGCGGCGGGATGGTGGTGATTTGCGCAGGGACCACCGGGTTCAACCTGACGATGGACGCACGCTATCTGTGGATGCATCAAAAGCGCGTCCAAGGTTCGCACTTCGCCAACCTCAAACAGGCAGCCCAGGCGAATACCCTGGTCATCGAGCGACGGCTTGATCCGTGCATGTCAGAAGTTTTCCCATGGGAGCAGATCCCCAAGGCCCACATGCGCATGCGCCACAACGAACATAAGCCAGGCAACATGTCGGTTCTTGTCTCTGCGCCGACGACAGGATTGCGCACCCTTGAAGATACGCGTGAAGCTTCAGCGGCCAAGCTCGGTTAAGCAGGTTTGAGCAACACAAGCTCAAGACCAACGTGCAATCACATAATCAACCGCGGGACCTGCTCCAAGCAAAAGGGCAGGTCCCGTTGTTGTTCGTGGAAGGATGAATCAGAACCCGAGCCGGTAATGATGCCGAACCCATGACCATGAGACGATAGCTGAAGCCAAGTGTCTTGTGAGCCGGGGTTTTGTTAGCCAAGGGATGCGTTCTCAGACTCAACGCCGGCTCAGAAAGCGAAGACGCTCAAGACCGGGGTGAGCCAAGGCCCATCGCCAAGGCCCATCGCCGAGGTCCATCACCAAGGCCCATCACGGAAGCGCGCCAGCCCCGATCGCTGCCATCTTCTTCAGCTCAATTAACCCGCGGTTGATCTCGGCACCCAGGATGACGATGACGGCCGTCACCTGAAAGAAGATAAGCGCCACCATGAGCTGGGATAAACCTGCATAGAAGCGGGAGTAATCGCTGAACTCCAGGTAATACGAATACAAAACACCAGCGAGCACCCACAGCATCGCTGAGAGCAAAATACCCGGCATCACCTCACCCAGAGTTCTCCGCCCAGCCGCCAGCCAGATATGAAGCGCAATCAACTGCCCCGTGATCACGGCAACGGCCAGTCCATACCGCGCACCTGCACTCACCCATGTGGAGTCGAGGATGGTCTTCAGCCACGAAGGCTCAAAGCGCGCGGCAACACCGGGACCAACGATCACAGCCCAAGACAGAACCAACATCGTCACCGCGCTCACAAACACGTACAGCATGCTTATCAAAAGGCAGAGGAAGTACGGGCGTGTTTCCCGTACGCGGTAAGCCCCATTCAGGGCCGCGCGTAGGGTCTCGACGGCACTGGTGGCAAAGAACAGGGCAATCACACCACCGAACGTCAACAGGTCGATACGCGTGGTGCCCATGATTGAAACCACCTGTGGGGCCAGAGCCTGTGCAACCCCGCGCGGGAGTGTTTCAAACAGTTGATTGACTGCCTGTTCCGCCAACTCAGGGCTGCCGATGATGCCGGCGAGCCCGGCCAGGAACAGACAGAACGGAAACAGTGAAACGACGAACGAGAACGCAACAGCGCCAGCCATCGAAAACCCGGAATGCTCATAAAGCCGGTAGATGGCCTCAATAAATGTCTTTTGCTGCTGCAACATGTTCGCGTGCGAGTTCCCCTAATGCATGACGGCCCGGTTGACCCGGAATACGTTCAAATGCGCCGTCATCGGCCCGGTATAGCCCGCGATAAACGCGTTCCGCCAAGGGCTTCATGTTCGTCGGACGTTATCGACACGCACCCACCGGCGCCACCCCTCGGGACCGAGCAGGCAAGATGAAACCGGTTTTTGTGTGATCCGTTGCAAAGCCAGCACGTTACAGGTGCTGCTTCAACCCAGGACTTGGGCATGCCGTCCTTCGCATCTCATTTTACTATTAATATCTTACTGTTAAACGTACTCTGACAGGACGTTTTCAGAGCTTTTTGACTTGGGACGACGGGGACCAGAACCGTTGACGAATTTTTCGTCTGAACTTCGAACGCAACGCGCTGCCCTCGAAACAGAAGTTGGGCGGTTGGAGGAATTGCTGTCGGCAAATCCCGATTGGCGCACGCTCCGCGCCATTGAAAGTGGCATGGCAGCCGGCCTCTATCGTGACACCGAACGCGATGCGATGAACCGGAAACGCGCTCATCTCCATCGGGTCTTATCCGAAAACCGCGTGTACTCTGCCTACATTCGGCTGCGAGAAGCCGTCGAGTTGATGCGTGAGGAAGAGGCGTTTTCTAAGACAGACACGCCAAGTGCATCGGCCGATGAGGCAAACGCGCGACAAACGGCCCCAAGCTCAACCCGCGAACTATTCAAGACGCGGGTGAACGTGAAAATCCACGCCAGCCCGCCAATGACAGGTGAAGACCCAACGGGCGTCCAGAATGACCCTGATAATCTGACAGCCATCCGAGGCATCACCGCCAAACGCCAGGAACAGCTGAACGGCCTGGGCGTGTGGTCGTGGTCTCAGATTGCGAGCTGGCGGCGCAGCGATGTCCAGACGTTCAGCGCGGCCTTGAACCTGGACGACCAGATCAATCGGGAGAACTGGATCGAGCAGGCCGCAGCACTTGCCATGCAGGCCAACCGGCGATCCAGTCAGCCTCATTCCCCGGCCGATAATCCCTTGAACGGCCGGTTCGATACAGCCGATGCTCACAGCCCGCAGACTGATGATGTGATTTCCAAGGCCAGCGCGGCGATCCTTGCGGGCGTCCTGGCGCAAACTGAAGCCGGTCCGGTTGCCAAATCCAGTCCGTCAGCTGAACCGCTTAGTCCGGCCGACGCGCCATCAGGAGACTCCAAACCGGCCGGTTCACCAGACAATCTGCAGCTGATCAAAGCCATCTGCCCCAGCACCCAGGCAAGCCTCCACCAAGCCGATGTCACCACATTCAGGCAAATCGCGGGTTGGACAGTTGACGACGTCGCAAGGATCAGCATCGCCCAGGCGCTGGGCGGGCGCGTTAGTCGCGAGGGTTGGATCGAACAGGCAGCCATGCTTGCGAACGGCACGACCACGGCCTTCGCACAAAGCCGCCGGTATGGTGCGTTCAGGCTGGCCCCGACAACGGCCTACGAGGAAATCCTTGAGCCTGACACGTCCGTGCGTGATCAGTTGTTGGCTGCTTCAGCCGCCCATCCGCACCCTGAACCCGCACCTCAAGCTGACGCGCCAATCGTCTCCCACTCCGGAGCGATCCTCCCGGCCAACGCGGGACCGGTGGCACATGACGCCACGACGGAAGCGCCGCTAGAAAACCCATTGCCGGATGACGCATCTCAACAGTCACAGCCGGTAAAATCAGAGAGTGCCACCCAGGAAAGCGCCGGGCCTATGGCTCCGCCTGTGGTGATCGAGCCGCTGCCAGCCCCACTGGAAATTCCATCGACCGAAGCCTCGGTCCCGCCCAAATCTGATCGGGCAGCCGATGCCACAACACTCACACCAGTTCCCAAACGCGACCCGACGCCCGTACCACCAGCTGAACCGCCAGCAAAGGCAACACACCAGGCAACACAAGAGGCCACGCAATCAGAAGAGCCTCCCGACGCGCCCTGCGCTAAAGGGGTTGATCCTGACCTCACACCCCCTGAGTCATCTTCAAAACCCATGGAATCTTCAAAACCCATGGAAGAGCCGGCGCCAGTTGGCACCTCAAGCGATTGGACTGCACCCCGTTTAGCGACACCAGACTTTGCGGCTGAAGACGTCCTCAACCAATCAATGGTGACCGAGGCTACGGTCGAAATCGCCAGGACAACAGCTGCAAGCAAATCCGATGACCAAGGCCAGACGGATACCGAGCAAAAACTCTATGAGCCAAAGTTCAGACGACGCTCGTTTCCAAGCCCGGACCGCAATCGGTCTCCCGTCATAAACGAGGCGATGGATCATGGGGCACAAAGCGCCCAGATGGAAGAACCGGACCTACAGCCCGCAATGCCGGAGTATGACGTGGAAGAAGCGCGAGTTGAGATCGTGCGGTTCACCGAAGACGGTGCCCCCGTCACCGACGCTCACGCACCATCAGGGAGCCGCGGGCACGACGTTCAGTCCGCAACACAAGCACCAGACAGGGCAAAACCCAATCCGAAGCCCCGTTTTGCCGGCGCTGGCAGACAGACAAAGCCCGAAAGTGACCAGCCTGCTCAAGCCCCAAGAGCAAACCGGAGGCCCGGCCCCATCCTCAGCCGCTTTCTCAGTAAAAAGGGTTAAGCCTGGGTAAGACGGTTTAAGATGGCAGCGCGCTGAAAACCCTTATAAACGGGGCGCAAAGTGCCGCACAAAGACAATACTTGACCAAATCCGCTATAATGTAAGGCATGGGCTTTGTCGTTAGCAAATCGGCCCTGTGAGAATTTGCAACCCGTCGGCGTTTGCAGCAATATGCGGCGATGCACAATGCAGCTGGCTGATCGAGCCAACTCTGATGTTCCGTAGGTGGAATAACCGCGTGGTTCACACAGCCAATGGCAGCCTCCCGTGGGAAGGCCCGGCTGATGAACAAAATGACACGATGAAAACGGCCATGACGGCTGAAGACCAACGCGCGCATCGCCTGAAGCGCGCAAAACGTAAGGTGAAAAACAGATGTCCATTGCACAATTCAAGTCCGAAACGGATGTCCTGGCAGACGGTGCTGATGGGCTGCTGACCCGATGCGAACAGGCTGTCGCTGAAGCCGATAAGCTTCTGACGACGGCCAAGGGCGCAATCCGGGTCAAGTTGCAGGCAACCGAAGATCAAAACCAAATCCAGCATGCGATGCATGGTCTGGCATGGTTGGCGACGACCGTTGAAGGCCTGCGCCAGATGCACGCCTGGGCGGTCAGCCTCAAGTCCGAAGATCGCTTCGGCGAGTTCGAGCAACTGATTCTGGCGGCTGCGTTTGCTGAGTATCTGGCACAGATTTCTGGTGGCATCCCCATGAGCCAGGGCGAGATGATCCGCCCATCGGCGCTGGGCATTCCAAAATCAGATATTCGCCGTTTCGAAGATGCGATCGCTGATCTTGTAGACGGTGGATCGGACGAAGGCGTCAAGGCGCGGCTGGCGAAGTTCATCGCCGATCAGCCCAACGCGACAACATTCGGGGATTCGGGTCTCGATGAGATGCATGCCGAAATGCATGAGCAGATGCGCCGCTTTTCGGAAACGGAAGTCGTGCCGCACGCCCATGAATGGCACCTCAAAAACGAGTATATCCCGCTTGAAATGGTCGAAAAGCTCGCCGAACTCGGCGTTTTCGGGCTGACAATCCCAGAAGATCTCGGCGGCATGGGGCTTGGCAAAGAAGCCATGTGCGTTGTCTCAGAGGAACTGTCACGCGGCTATATCGGTGTCGGCTCGCTCGGTACGCGGTCTGAAATTGCTGGCGAACTCATCCTCCACAACGGGACAGATGAGCAAAAACAGAAATACCTGCCAGGGATCTCATCAGGTGAGATTTTGCCCACGGCGGTCTTTACCGAGCCAAACACGGGGTCCGACCTTGCCTCGCTGAAGACCCGCGCCGTCAAGACCGATGACGGATACACGATCACCGGCCAGAAAACCTGGATCACACACCCGGTCCGCGCAGATGTCATGACCGTTCTGGCCCGCACAAATCCAGACGAAAAGGGCTATCGCGGACTGTCCATGTTCCTGGTGGAAAAGCCACGCGGAACAGACGAGAACCCGTTCCCAGCTGACGGCATGACCGGTGGCGAAATCGAAGTTTTGGGGTACCGCGGGATGAAGGAATACGACATCTCGTTTGACGAGTTCGCGGTGCCGGAAAGCCAGCTTCTCGGTGGTGCCGAGGGGCAGGGCTTCAAACAGCTGATGGCGACGTTTGAAGGTGCTCGCATCCAGACGGCAGCGCGTGCCGTCGGTGTTGCCCAGTGTGCAATGGATCTCGCGCTAAAGTATGCGCTGGACCGGCAGCAGTTCGGTCAACCGATCTACAACTTCCCCCGCGTCGCCAACAAGATCGTCATGATGGCCGTTGAGGTCATGGTTGCCCGCCAGCTGACCTACTTCTCCGCCCGTCAAAAAGATGACGGACATCGCTGTGACCTGGAAGCGGGTATGGCCAAACTGATTGGCGCGCGCGTGGCTTGGGCCGCAGCCGACAACGCATTGCAGGTCCACGGCGGAAACGGGTTCGCCCTCGAGTACCCCATTAGCCGTGTGCTCTGCGACAGCCGCATCCTGAACATCTTTGAGGGTGCAGCCGAGATCCAGGCACAAGTTGTGGCTCGCAGACTGCTGGACACCAAGGCCTAAACGTCGCGGAAACCAACGGACGCGCGACCGCAACTTCATTCTGCGGTACGCTTCGACTTCGCGATCCTAAACGAAAAAGCCCACAAGACTGTCCAGGTTCTGCGGGCTTCTTTACGCGGTGGGTGATGTGATCAATCAGCGCAAAACAAAATCTCGGGCTGCCCGGACTAACCGATGCTGCCCGGCTGACACGTTCGAAAACACTTTGGATCGGGGGGGGGGGGCTTCAGCTTCCGCTGGAGTTCAGCTCAAGCACGGACTGGGTACAGGCGCGCGATCTAAGGATCTGCAAACGCTCCTGCGATGCAAGCCGCTGATTGGACAAGTCAATCCCGTCGTCCAGAAGCCGCGCATGTTCGAGCGGTGACATTCTCAAATTGCGTTGCGAAACGTCACACTGCGAGCCGAGATAGTAGAGAAGTGAGCCATTCTCGCCGAAGATCGGAAGAATAAAAACGTAGTTTTCAAACTTTGCGCCATTCTTGCGGTAATTCACAATGGGGACAAGCCGTTCTGCCCGGCGCTCAACTGCACGTCGCAATTCCGCACGTGATCGAGGATCTGTTTCAGGACCCTGCATGAATCTGCAATTCCGTCCGATGATTTCTTCGGACTGATAGCCCGTGAGCTGCTCGAAAGCTTGGTTAACGAGCACCAGCGGGCAGTCGTCGAACACCGGCGACGACAAGGAGAGCGGAATAGGAGATGTCGCGAAGAACCGTTTTAAGGTCCTCGACGAGATGTCAGCGATCATCGAGTGCCCTCGGTTAAGCAGCATGCTTGCGTCGCGTCCATTGGACCGCGTACCAGCATCGCGCGAAAGTGGGAATTCGTCGTATACAATTCGTCGACCCCGATCCGATGTGCATGAAGATTGAGCAACGTTTTTCCGGTCAACTCATTGTAACACGTCAGTAAAGCCGACGGTTTTAGTCTCCGAGCCCACCCGACACATGACCATTAGGGATGCCAGATGAAACGAGCAGTATTGATAACCGGTTGTTCGTCAGGCATCGGCTTGGCCACGGCTATTCGCATGAAAAAGCGGGGCTGGCGGGTCATAGGTACGGTTAGACGACCTGACGACATCGCGCGACTGGCAGATCGGCACGGGGTCGAAGGTCTAACGCTCGAATTGACCGACAAAAACTCCATCGCGGCCTGCGCCGACCGTGCTTTGGAGCTGACAGATGGAAAACTTGAAGGACTGTTCAATAATGCGGCCTATGGCCAGGTTGGAGCGGTCGAAGACATCTCGGTCGATGATTTGCGCAGACAATTCGAAGTGAACGTATTTGGCGGTCATGATCTGACATGCCGTCTGGTACCGGCCATGCGCAAGGTTGGTCGCGGTCGAATTGTGCAATGTTCATCTGTACTCGGATTGGTGTCAGGACCATTCCGCGGCGCCTACTCCGCATCCAAATACGCGCTTGAAGGACTGTCCGACGCCATGCGGTTGGAACTGCAAGGCGGAGGCATCTCGGTTTCATTGATTGAGCCTGGACCCATCAGGACCAAGTTCTTGGAGACCGCGATTGAAACGTTCAAGAAAACAATCGACCGTGATGCTTCCCCTCACCGCGAGACGTACAAGGTGCGGCTGGCAAAAATGGAGGCTGGCGGCAACGACCGCTTTAAGATGGAGCCGGATGCCGTTGCAGAGAAAGTGCAGGACGCGCTGGAAAGCCTGAACCCGAAGCCGCGCTACTTCGTGACAACGCCAACGTATGTGGCCGATAGCCTGCGGCGCGTGCTGCCGACGCGCGTTTTGGATCGTATCGTTCACCGAATGTAAAGTAGGCGGGAAATCGCTTCAGACCGTGAGGACGAAAGCTAAGAGCATGCTCAGGAAAAGTGTACGCGGTTTTCCGCCCGGAACATGCTCCAAATCAAGAGCTTAGAGCCTGCTTTGCGAGTCCAGGAAAAGCAAACAGGCTTCTACGAGACTCTAAGAGGCTCTACACCCACACCCCTAAGCCCGATGATACGGGTGGTCTGTGATAATGGTTATCGCGCGGTAGAGCTGCTCAGCCAGTAAAACCCGCGCCATCCCGTGCGGAAGTGTCATCTTCGATAATGATAGGGTCTGATGGGATGCGCGCCGAACCGCCTCGCCATGCCCATCCGGCCCGCCGATCAAAAAAATTAGCCGTGTTGTCCCTTGGTCGAGATACGACTGGATCGATGCCGCAAAAGCTTCGCTGGTCATCTGCGGGCCGTGCTCATCGAGCAAGACGAGCCTGTCGGAAGCCGTAGGCCGGACCTTTTGAAGCAAGCCTGCGGCTTCCTGGACCATCCGATCCTCACCGCGATCTGCGCGCGCTTCACCAATCTCAATAACTGAAAGGTCGGTCAGGCCGATCTGACGACCAGCTGAACAGCGCTTCTCGTATCGAACATACAGATCGCGATCTGCACCAGACTTGAGCCGGCCCACAGCGGCAATAATAATACGCATGATGACGGACGCCTTGGTCAAACGCCGGACGACAAGGCGTGCGTGCTCGGCTTCAGCAATCTGAGATGCCGATTAGTATTCAAATTCGACGCGTCACGCGACCGGTGCTGCGGGCAGTTCAGTGCGAGGACTGATCTGGCGGGCGCTCCGTGGACCACATCCGTTCCAGATTATAGAACGCACGCACTTCAGGCCGGAACAGGTGAACGATGATGTCACCGGTATCGATGAGCACCCAATCGCATTGTTCCGTGCCTTCGATCCGCACGTGTCCAAGCCCGTTTTCTTTGAGTTTTGTCCGGATCTGTTCGGCCACGGCACCGACATGGCGGTCGGTCCGCCCCGTCGCGATAACCATGTAATCGCCAATGGAGGATTTCCCCTCCAGACTGATCGTGACGATGTCTTCGGCCTTTGCGTCATCAAGCCAAAGCTTAATCTTTTCCACGATTTGTGCCGACGAATCCGTGCTGGATGTCAAATCGGCCTGAGGTCTACCGTTCAAGGCCACCTCGTTTGCGGCTGGCATGTTTGCGTGTTCGTTCCCTAATATTGAGCGCATGGCAACGTTCCGAATGCGACCTGCTTTCAAAAATCAGTCGGCATATAAGGGCCAACCAATGGTGAACGTGAACGCGAATACGAAACTGCACTTGAACTAAGGTGGCCCGACTTGGCCGCGACCGCAAGACCTTTACGCAGATTGCGTGTCCAAATGCAGACAATACGCAACCTCGAAGCGTGCTCCCGGCGCCACAGTCAGCCCGTGTCACGCCTCAGCTCGGTCGATGACAACGGACACAGCCGTGTGGACAAGAACGTCCAGCAGGGCGCGCGATGCCCTGGAACAAGCGGCGCACGCGCCTCTGGCACACGGTAACGGGCAAGAGCACGCGCGGCAGGAGATGAGAGCGCCGGAAACCGCCAGCCCGGTCGGTCGACCACGGCAAAGGGCATGGCCTGCGCAATGTCGCGCCAATTCTGCCAGCGGTGAAAGCTGGCCAGATTGTCGGCCCCCATCACCCAAACAAATTGCGCGCCGCCATGCCGCCGCTTCAAGAACGCCAGCGTTTCGGCGGTGAACGGAGAGTTGAGTGTCTCCTCAAATGACGCCATGACCATGCGGTTGTCTTGGCAAAGCGCCTCGGCTTTGGCCATGCGATCAGCCTGCGAAGGCAGGCCGTCTTTCGGTTTGAGTGGGTTGCCCGGCGTCACAAGCCACCAGACTGTGTTCAGCCGCAACCGCCTGACGGCCGTTTTCGCGACCGTGACATGCCCAATGTGCGGTGGATTAAACGAACCGCCCATCACACCGATCCGAATACCTGGCGGTGCAGGAGGTGTTTTGACGGCAATGCGCCCGAAATTCGTGGCGAGGGATTTCACCGGGCGGAGCCCGTCAGAGTGAGGAGGGCGGAGCCCGTTGATGTAAGAAGAGCGGAGCCCGCTGGACTTGCAAACGCGAAGCCAGTCAAGGAACGACACCCCCGCCCGGCCCCTCCAAACCACTTGCCTGCCGGGCCAACGCTTCTGCCTCGAACGAATTGTACCATCACGCCGGACGCACCTGCCCAGAACCGCGCACCACATATTTAAAGCTGGTCAATTGCTCCACACCGACCGGCCCGCGTGCATGCATTTTGCCGGTTGCGATCCCAATCTCGGCCCCCATGCCGAACTCTCCCCCGTCAGCAAACTGAGTGGAGGCGTTGTGCATGACGATGGCTGAGTCTACGCGGGTCAAAAACAGTGTCGATGTTGCAAAGCAGTCGGTGATGATGGCGTCTGTGTGGTGTGATCCATACTGGGCGATGTGGTCGATCGCTTCGTCGACACCATCGACGATTTTGATCGCAATGACCGAATCGAGGAATTCACGTCCCCAATCATCGTCTTTAGCGGCCTTGACGCGGCGGTCGACGGCCTGCGTCGCGGCATCGCCACGGACCTCGCATCCAGCATCCAGAAGGTCAGCCACAATGGGTTGAAGATGGGTCCGAGCACAACGCTGATCAACAAGGACGGTTTCAGTCGCCCCACACACGCCAGTACGCCGCAACTTTGCATTCAGTACGATATCGCGCGCCATCTGCAGGTCTGCGGCACCGTCGACATAGGTGTGACAAATGCCTTCCAGGTGCGCGAACACAGGAACGCGTGCGTCCGCCTGCACCCGTTCCACCAGCGACCGTCCTCCCCGGGGTACGATGACATCAATTGCGCCGTCCAACCCGCTGAGCATATGGCCGACAGCACGTCGGTCCCCTGTCGGGATGACTTGAACCACGTGTTCTGAAAGGCAGGCCTGCCGAAGCCCGCCAACCAGACAGTCGAGGATTGCAAGGGTCGAATTCAAGCTGTCCGAGCCACCGCGCAGGATCGCGGCATTGCCGCTTTTGATACACAACGCACCAGCATCAGCAGTGACATTCGGGCGGCTTTCAAAGATGACGCCGATGACCCCGATGGGTGTCCGCACGCGCGCAATCTTCAGCCCGTTTGGTCGGTCCCAGGCGGCAATCGTCTGCCCGACCGGATCGTCCAGATCGGCAATGGCGCGCAAGCCGTTCGCCATTTGCGAAATACGTGTCGGGTTCAATGCCAGCCGGTCGACAAAGGCATCGTTTTTCTGGGCCAGTCTGGCCGCCCGCACATCAATCTCATTGGCTCTCAGAATGTCCGAGCTGCGTGCCTCCAGAAGATCGGCCGCGGCCGTGAGCGCTGCGTCTTTTTCGGCGCGGGAGGCTGTCGCGATCGACCTTGCAGCAGCTTTGGCCTGCGCGCCGATGCGGTCCATGTCTTCGGCCATGTCGCCGACGAGCGGGTCAAACGGAGCCGTTGGGTCATGGGAGGGCCTGGCAGTCAGAGACATGGTTTTGTCGAGCTTTCTTATTGGGTCGTGTTCGTCCGGCAAGATGTGCTGGCACGCAAGAATACGGGGAAGTCTATGGTGAACACGCGAGACAACGAAGCAGCCTAAGTCAGAAATCCGGCAGACAGTAGTCGCCCGGTCGCGCGTTGAAAAGAGACCGGCGCAACGCGAGCATGATCGTGCGGCAGAGTTCGGTCGCCAAAAGCGGGTTAGCTCTAGCGTCGGCTGAGCGCCAAGTCATCCCGGTGGATCAACGCCGCGCGCCCTTCGAACCCCAAAATCTCTGCAATTTCATGGGATTGCTTGCCGATGATCCGCTTCGCATCCGATGTGCAATATGCGATCAAGCCTCGGCCAAGCTCGGCACCGGTCTGGTCCCGAACGATCACCGCATCACCCCGGTCAAACGTTCCTGAAACCGAAACCACACCAGCGGGTAAAAGACTCTTGCCGGACCGAAGCGCGCGCTTGGCCCCCGTATCGACCACAACGTCCCCCACCGGATCGAGTTGGCCCGACAGCCAGCGCTTCTTCGCAGTCACCGGATCAGATGGGGCGAGAAACCATGTACAGGGCGCACCTTCGCCAATCGCGCGAAGGGGGTTAGCGACCACGCCGCTGGCGATCACCATATGGCATCCAGCCGAGGTCGCAACACGCGCCGCCTCCAGCTTGGTTTTCATGCCACCCTTGGACAGCGCGGTCCCCGCCTCTCCCGCCATCGCCTCGATGTCGGGCGTGATGTCGGTGATCACATCAAAGCGCGTGGCATCATCCGAGGTGCCAGGTGCGGCTGTATAAAACCCGTCCACGTCCGATAACAGCACAAGACAATCAGACGAAGCCATCGACGCGACCCGCGCCGAAAGCCTGTCGTTGTCGCCATACCGGATCTCGTTGGTGGCAACCGTATCATTCTCGTTCACAACCGGCAGTGCCTTCAGCCGCAACAGTGTCTCAATGGTCTGACGGGCGTTGAGATAACGCCGGCGCTCTTCGGTGTCTTGCAACGTGAGAAGAATTTGCGCGATTTGAATATCATGCACCGAGGCAAGCTCCCGGTAGGCATGCGCCAGGGTAATCTGTCCAACGGCAGCCGCAGCCTGGCTATCTTCCAATGGCAATGGCCCCGTGGGGAGATGCAGCGCATGACGTCCAAGCGCGATGGCCCCCGACGACACCAAAATCACATCCGTCCCGCGACGGCGCAGCTGGGCAATGTCATCCAAAAGGGACGCAAGCCAAGTGAGCCGCAAGTCTCCGGTTGCCGGATCGACCAGCAGAGCCGAGCCGATCTTTACCACGACCCGATGCGCTGCAGCCCATTCGGGTCGATGAGGCGGGTTCGTTGTGGCTTGCGGATTGGTCTTGGTGTGCGTGGTCATGAAGATCAATCGTGCCTGGATTGCGCAATGGCGATGATTTGCGGTTCTAGATCATGTTCAGAGAAGGTGTGAGCGGTTTAAGGGCTCCAAGGCTCGGCGGTCGCATTTTCGCGCTGCTCTTCGACCTTCGCCGAGGCAATCGCATGGGTCAGCGCATAGAGGGCCTCATCGACCCCATCCTTGGAAACCGCCGACAGCAAGAGGCACTGCTTTCCGCTTGCAGCTTCGAGCGCGGCGCGGCGGGCCTCAAGGTCTTCGGGAAGTACGGCATCGGTCTTGGAAAGCGCAACAATCTCAAACTTTTTCTCAAGGTCCGCGCCATAGGCCGACAATTCGCCATGGACGGTCTGATAGGCGCCGACGACATCCTCCTGGGTCGCATCCACCAGATGGAGCAGGACGCGCGTTCGCTCCAAATGGCCGAGAAAGCGCGTCCCCAATCCAGCGCCCTCGTTGGCCCCCTCGATAAGTCCGGGAATATCGGCAAGCACGAAGTCAACCTCGCCAGCACGCACAACGCCAAGGTTGGGATGGAGCGTTGTGAACGGATAATCGGCAATCTTGGGCTTGGCGGCCGACACTGAGGCAAGAAAGGTCGATTTGCCAGCATTGGGCAGCCCCACGAGACCGGCATCGGCAATGAGTTTCAAGCGCAGCCAGATCGCCAGCTCTTCGCCGGGTTGCCCGGGATTTGCGTGCGTTGGAGCCCGGTTGGTAGAGCTCTTAAAATGGCAATTGCCAAAGCCGCCGTTTCCACCCTTGGCAAGCAACACCTTCTGCCCGACGGTGGTCAGGTCGGCGATGAAGGTCTCGTTGTCCTCGGCGAAAATCTGCGTGCCTGGCGGCACCATCAAGATGCAGTCTTTGCCACCTGGACCAGAACGGTTACGGCCCATCCCCGGCGTCCCGCTTTGCGCCTTGAAATGCTGCTGATAGCGATAGTCGATCAGCGTGTTGAGGTTATCGACACAAAGCGCGTAGACATGTCCGCCCTTGCCGCCATCACCGCCATCCGGCCCGCCATGCTCAATATATTTTTCGCGCCGGAACGAGACGCAGCCATGCCCGCCATTGCCCGACTTGATGTAAATTTTGGCCTGATCGAGAAACTTCATACTCGGCTACTTTCAAAGATATCGCGGGAGAAACGCGTGCGTTAGGCTAGACTATCTGATCGCAAAGTCGCGGCAGCGGCATGAGACGATCGATGGCAAAGGGTGCATCGTGATGGTCTTAGGCGAGACTCGTGCCGGTCCGCCAAATACGGCTCTCTGACATTTGATTGCTGCTGAACGGCTTTGATAAGTGCAAGCCAGCCCACCTTAACGAAAATGGTCAGCTCTGGCGAAACACGTCCCGCCAACGCCGTCGCGGGCGGGGAAGATGATACCGGATCGCGGGGACGTCGCGACCCTGCGCCTCGCACCAGCACTCAGCTTCGCCAATCCGGACAAAGCCCAGTTTGTGGATCACGCGTTCCGATGCGGGGTTGTCGGTAAAGTGCCCGCAGACCAGATGCGACAACGCCGGATCTCCAAAAGCTGCACCGACAAGCGCACGCCCGGCTTCCGTTGCAAATCCCTGTCCCCAGTAGGACTTACCAATCCAGTAGCCGATCTCAGCGCCACCTGATCCATCCGGCAGGTAACCGCAAACCCCGATGAGTTCGCCATTGAGGATAATCCCGCGAACAAATTCACCGTCAGCTTGCGCATCAACCCATTGGGCTGCATCAGCTATGGAGTAAGGATACGGCATGCGGGACGTCATGCTGGCGACATCCCAGTCACCGCCCAATGCAGCAATCCGGGTGGTATCTGAACGCGAAAGCGGCCGCAAAAGCAGCCGCTCCGTTTCGATCGAATTCTCAGCTTGCCGACTGTTCAAAGAACAACCTCTGAAACTTCATTTCAGATGCGGCAACCGGCCAATCCACATCGGCCAAAAACCGGCAGCACCAATGGATGGCGCACGAGCCATCAAGGCGCGAACGTAGACACGTCCCGTGACGTCAGTTGGACTTCCCAGCATTTGCTGGCAGGACGGAAATATAGGTTCGGCCGTTGCCGCGCGCACGGAATTCGACGTTGCCTTCGACCTTCGAAAAGATCGTGTGATCAACGCCCATGCCGACGTTATCGCCAGGGTGCCATTTCGTACCGCGTTGGCGGACGATGATGTTGCCTGGGATCACGCGTTCGCCGCCATATTTCTTGACGCCAAGGCGTTTGGATTCTGAATCGCGACCGTTCTTCGTCGAGCCGCCAGCTTTCTTCTGTGCCATGAGTGTGGCCTCCGTTTTGTCGTGTCTTGAGCGCGCTGCCGATCTTGAGCCTGTCTGGGGCAATGAGCTGGCCGACTAAAAAGGCCGCCCTTCGTTTGAATTGCCCTGCTGAAAAGACCGGTGCGCGAAACAATATGATTGCGCTAGGCGCCGGTGATTCCCGTAATCCGAACTTGCGTCAGATGTTGCCGGTGGCCCCGCTTGCGCTTGGAGTTTTGGCGGCGGCGCTTCTTAAAGGCAATAACTTTCGGTCCGCGCATTTGCTGAACCAGCTCAGCCGTGACCTTGGCACCAGACACGAATGGTGTGCCCACCTTGGCGCTTTCGCCTTCGCCGACCAGCATCACGTCCGTAAACTCGATTGTCGAACCGGCGTCCCCGGAAAGCTTTTCGATCGAGATGACGTCATCTTGCGCCACACGATACTGCTTGCCGCCAGTCTTAATGACTGCGTACATTTTGTCGTCCTTCACGTTTGTCGGGCCTGCCGCCTGCTTGACGATCCGCCCATCATCCGCGTCCTGTGGCGCCCAGGAAAATCGGCACGAAGCCGTTGTCTGGAACTTTTGCTCCGCTTGAACCAGCGGATGGGCCTCGGACAGCACCTATTGCGCGCCGAACAACCTTATCCGCCGCGAGCCGCAGATATCTCGCAATGTTCAGCTATTGTCAACGGGACCAAGCGAACACTTTGAACAGGACGTGGATGCCAATGACAAGGCCGCCAACAAAGGCTGTCTGCCTCCAAATCAGAATTTCGAGGTCGTTGCGCATCTCATCAAGGTCCAGACGGGTCACCAGATCATCCTGCCCAAAGAGGTTTATCACGCGCGCGACTGCTTCAGCGTGTGGCCTCCAAACGCCTTAACGCCTGACCCGTAGAGTACGTTCAGGGCTTCAGTGCCAGCGTATCGCCGACGCTGCCCTTCTCATCACGTGCTCAGCGCACCAACTCTTCGGTGCAGAACATATTGCGAACATGTCAGCGAATTTCATGCTGTGTCGAGCTGTAAGAGAGGCTCCAAAACAAAAAGAACCGCGAGAGCTGGGCTCATCGCGGTTCTTCGTGAGACTGGCCGGTAGAAGCGGCCCGAACTGAAAAGTTCCGGTGGGTTACGACAGCGCCAGAGGCTGCTCCAACACCATGCAATCACACCCAGACATCTTCACCAGCCTGAAGTTCTCACTCGACATGGGACCACCTCCTTTCAGTTGTTGAAATCGATGTTATTACGATACCCGCGTTCGGCCCAAGTTCAAGTGACCAAAGCGTAATTCATGAACGGGAAGTCTCGGTGTGGCACCGCCGCCGCGAGCCGGTCCAGGTCGGGTCGTAACAAATCACCCGAACGTGGGCTTGCCGAACATCTGCCAGACCAAATGTCTGAATTCCGACCCCATAGACGCAACGCGCCTGATGATTTGCTGCCGGGACGTAGCCTCTCCGACATTCCATCTCCCAGCACCCTGACCCCAGCGTCAGCCAATCTTGCTCGCCCCGGTTCGCCCTTGACATGCACCCCCATCTACCTCATATTTCTGTCATGACAGAAGCAACCGCACATAACAAACTTCCCGAACCCATCGAGCGGGTCGTTGTCCACTGGGGCGAGATGGGAACCGTCTGGGGCGTCAACCGCTCCGTCGCGCAGATCCATGCATTGCTGTTCATGTCGGATACGCCCCGGACCGCAGAGGACATTGCAGAAACGCTGAGCCTTGCGCGGTCGAACGTGTCCAACAGCCTGAAGGAATTGCTGTCCTGGTCGCTCATCCGCCGCGTGCAGGTCCTGGGTGATCGGCGCGACTATTATGAAGCGGAAGCGGACATGTACGAAATGGTCCGCCGGATCGCGACCGGCCGCAAGCAACGCGAGATCGACCCCACACTGGCACTGTTGCGCGGCTGCGTCGAGCAGGCGGACGGCACGCGGGAGGTCTCGGATAACCAGAAAAAGCGGCTCGCGGAAATGCTGAGCTTGATGGAGAAGGTCGAAAAGGGCTTCGACGAAATCATCCGGCTGCCCGCCGCGACATTGATGCGGTTGATCAGTATGGGGGGCACCATTGCAAAGTTCGTCGGGCCAAAACGGAAGAAAGATACGGATTAGGCGTAAAGCCGCCTGCCACCTTTGAATCCGCTGCCTTCGTAAATGGCGTGAGCGGAACTAGGCGCAAACGACTTGTTGGTCGTCAACATGACGACAACCACGGGCCCTAGGGCTCAATTTTTTAGACTTTTAGTTTCTGTCATTACAGAAATAACGACATGTACGAACACAAGAGATAGAAGGAGCGCATGATGGACCGGGTTGCCGAATACAGGTCTGACCCACGACTGAGCCGGGAAATGCCGCCATTCAGTCAACCGCCAGCCGCCGAGGCTGACATCGTGACTGGGGCTGAGATCACCGCGCCCGCGCCCACATCCAAGTCCAAGTCCAAGTCCAAGTCACGGAACGCACGGCGCGCCCCAAGCATCATCCCAAGCCGTCGTCAGTCGCAGCGCACAAGCATCGCGCCCGGCCCGTTCGAAAAATTGCTCAGCCCCGGCGCATGGCGTGCCCTGCCCCAAGAGGTCCGCAAGCGCTTCGCAGCCGAACCAGGCGAAAAGCGGCCAAAAATCTATGCCGGGCACGTGGTCGAAACCAAGTTGTCGATAGCAGGTCATATCCTCGCCCGTGTCGCCGGTCTCATCGGCACACCCCTGCCGGAAACCAACGGTGCAACCGGCCCAAGCAGCGTGAGTGTAGCGCACAACGCAAAACTGGACGGCCAGATCTGGACGCGCATCTACGGGCGGGCAGACCGCTTCCCCCAAGTGGTGCACTCGGTCAAGCGCTTCCAAGGCCCGACCGGCCTGGAAGAATTCGTCGGCCCAGGCGCCACTTGGGGCATCGGCATGACGTTGCGCCTCAGCGTGGAAAACAGCGCGCTGGTGTTTCGATCGGACCGCTACTTCGTCCAGCTCGGATCGTTGCGGATGACACTGCCGCGCTGGCTGTCCCCTGGGGAGATGGCCATTACCCACCGGCAACTCAGGGGCTGTGAGTTCCAGTTCCTGCTCGAGCTTGAGCACGCGGTTTTCGGTCCGCTGATCCGCCAGGACTGCATCTTCGCCGACACGCGAACCCCAAGCCCGCAGCAGCCCGCCGAACGGGTTGTTTGCAGCCGACAAACACGAACACCAAAGGAGGCTTAAGTCATGCCAGACGTCATCACGGGATTTATGTCAGCCGACATCCTGCAAAGCCCGCTTCTATGGACACTGATCGCATTGCAAATCGCCATGGGCGGCTTTGATGTGATTTTTCACCACGAACTCACCGAGCGGCTGGCGTGGAAGGACAACGCCTCCGGTGAATTGCGGCTCCATGCCTGGCGCAACGTGTTCTACGGCTTTCTGTTCACGTTCTTTGCCTGGGTCCAACCGCACGGAGCCATCGCTATCGCCGTGCTGATCATCCTGGTGGTGGAGATCATTATCACCCTGTGGGACTTCGTGGAAGAAGATCAGACCCGAAAACTGCCGCCAACCGAACGGGTGCTGCACACGCTCCTTGCCATCAACTACGGCGCGATCCTGGCTCTCGTCATGCCACTGCTCGTCATGTGGGCGGGGCAACCAACGGGTGTCGATGTCGTATCCTACGGTTTCGGGTCACTCATCCTGACTCTGGCTGGCATTGGCTGCATCGGTTTTGCCATAAGAGACACCTTCACCAGTCGACGGGCCGCCCGCTTCCAGCCGTCATCGCCCGCGGCGTTGGCAGGCATTCTCCATGGGAAGCGCTCAGTGCTGATAACAGGTGGCACCGGCCTCGTCGGAAAAAGCTTGGCCGACAGCCTGATCGCATCGGGCCACGACGTCACGGTCCTGACGCGCGACATGGCGAAAGTGACGGGACTGAACGCCCCCGTTCGCATGATCACAAGCCTGGAGCAGGTCGAAAGCACCACCGCCATCGATGCCATCGTCGATCTGGCTGGTGAACCTGTCGCCGGTGGCCTGTGGACCAGAGCCAGGAAGCGCGAAATCCTGCTGTCGAGACTGCACATGAGCCGCCGGGTCAACGCACTCGTGGCCCGGCTTGAAAAGAAGCCAGAGGTCGTAATCTCAGCCTCCGCAGTCGGAGCCTACGGTTTAACGGGCGACGATATTCTGACCGAAGCCGACGCTGCGCCAGGTTATGACCACAACGCCCCGAGCACCCGTCGCGCCCGCGTGTTCACACATCGCGTCTGTCTTGCGCGGGAAGAAGAAGCGGCCAAGGTCCGCGCCCAGGGCGTCCGGTTCGTCGCCTTGCGAATTGGCCTCGTGCTTGACCGGGACGGTGGCCTGCTGTCCCGCATGGTGCCGGCGTTTGACCTGGGTCTTGGCGGACCCATTGGCGATGGCCAACAGTGGATGAGTTGGATTGCCTTGCCAGATCTCGTCCGGCTCATCGCCTTTGCAATCCAGTCAGATGAACTGGACGGCGCGGTCAACGCAACGGCGCCCACCCCGGTGCGGAATGCAACGTTTGCAAAAAGCCTGGGAACAGTTCTGCACCGCCCGGCCATACTGCCGGTTCCAGGCTGGCCACTAGAGACCGTGCTCGGGGACTTTGCGCGCGAATTGCTGCTTGGCGGCCAGCGCGTCGTTCCGTTGAAGGTGACATCCGCCGGCTTCAGCTTCCAGGCAAACACGATCAACAGCGGGTTGCGTCTGGCCTTGCGGCTGCCTGACACTGTCGCCTCCCGACGCGAAGCGGTCATCCGGATCAACGCCGATGCACGCGCGCGATCCAAGCAGCAGGTGTCGGGCGCTGTCGCACACAAGGTCTGACCAGATGACTGAACCGGCGTTGCGGCCATCGGCACACGGGCATGGTCCCAGATTGCCAAAACCGCACGCCGGCATGGTTTGATAAAATGGGCAAAGGTTCTAGAACATTCGGCGCCCACCACTTGGGACTCATGAAACGCGCGGGGCTCCTTGAATGCTTGGGCCTGCAAGGTGGGAGTGCTTGATCTACGAGGGCTGAATGCACGACTGTTCAATTCATCAACTCAGCCGTTCAGACGATGCATCGTGGGCGGACTGCATGCGCATCTACCACGCGTCGTTCCCGTCCTGGGAACGCGAGCCACCCGATGTCATCGCAGCCCGCATGGCAACGGGCCGATATACCATTCACGCAGCTGCCATTGATGGCAAAGTCATCGGGTTTCACCTGTTGGACTTCGAAGACGCGTTTTCCTACATCCTTTTTGCGTTCCTTGCGGTGGATGAAGATGCTCGCGGCCAGGGCTTTGGGACGCAATTGACGCGACATGCCATTGATCTGTTCAGGGCACGGACTGGGTACAACTGGTTCCTCATCGAAGCAGAGGATCAGCAGGCGCGCTTTTACGGTCGCTTCGGTTTCAAAAAGTTGGATTTTCAATATTTTTCGCCGTCTTACGACGATGAGACGCGCGTTCCAATGCACCTGATGGCAATCCCGGCCGATGAGCGGTGTGAAGCCATGGATCTCGACATCGCAAAAAAACTGGTCGAACGCCTGTACATGAGCGGCTATAGCCTTGCCCGGACAGACCCCCGCATCCAGGCTCAGATCGACGAAATTACAGTGAGCCCGGTTCTGATCGCTTGGCCTCCAGCGCGTCCATCTGATCAGTAATGAACAGCGAAATTCGGAAAGCAACCCGTGCTCACCTACACCCAAAAAGCGAATGCCGCCGATAGCGTCACACGAACGTTCGAAGCCCTGATCGCGCAAGGCCAGACCACTTACCAGGAATACCTTTTCTTCAAGTCCCCCGTTCACGGGACCTGTATCGCACTCGATGGTGATATTCAGTCCTGCGCATCCGATGAGGCGTTGTATCATGAAGCCCTGGTACACCCAGCCATGTTGCTGCATCCTGATCCTAGAACTGTGTTGATCATGGGCGGCGGCGAAGGCGCGACCAGCCGTGAAGTCCTGCGCCACCCAAGCGTCGAAAAGGTCGTGATGGTCGACATCGACCGTGAGTTCGTCCGCTTGTGCGTTGAGCATATCCCCGAATGGAACGCGGGCGCATTTGACGACCCGCGCCACGAAATCCGTTACGAAGACATTCGCAAGTTCATCCCTGAAACAGACCTGCGCTTCGATGTGGTGATCGGCGACCTCGTTGATTTTGACGATGACGACGCAAACTCGATCGCTGCGGGGTTTTACTCGGACACCTTCTACGCTCAACTCAAAACCTGCCTGAATGAGAATGCCATTCTGGCAACGCAGGCCGGACCCTTATCAACGTCCACCCTCAAGCACCACAACGGTATCCGCGCCGGACTTCAAAGCGCGTTCGGTGCGGTGCAGTCGTATGGTGTGGTGGTTCCAAGCTTTTACGGCATGTGGGGCTTCGTCATCGCCGGGCGGGGCCTTGGCGACATATCAGCCGAGGATCTCCGCAACCGTGTCATCACCGCCAGCAATAACCGCGACGTCGTTCCTCCAGCCACGGGTGCGCATGCCTTGGCAGGAGCGTTTGCCTTTCCAGACATGTTTGTGCGTGCGCTGAGCTAGGCGGCAGGCCCTCCATCCCAGCCGCATTAGCAGAACGCATTAAGTGTAAATGCCCGCACCTCAAAATAGGAAACTACATGTGACCGCCCCCTATCGCTTTCAATTCCTCGAAGGCGCCGAGCCAAAAGAGGCCCATGTCTTGCTCTTGCCGATCGCGCACGACGCGACCGTATGCGGGCGCAAAGGCACGGCCAATGGGCCTGAAGCGATCTTTGAGATCAGCGGTCAGCTTGAGTACTACGAGGACGAATGTGCCTGGTCGCCATTCCAACACTTGCGCTTGCACGTGGCCGATGAACTCAAGCCGAAAAAGAAAGAGAAAGAAGCAGCTTTCCATGATCGTATCGCCGAGGCCGCCAAGGCTATGATCGACCATGACCCGACAGAAGGCACGCTCTCCACCGCAGTTGAAAATCAAATCGTTATAGCCATCGGCGGAGAGCACTCCATCTCACCATCGGTGATCACCGGTGTGATGCCCAAGCGCGGCACAGTCGTCGTCTTCGATGCCCACGCAGACCTGCGCACCACCTACCAGGGCACACCCTACAGCCACGCGTGCGCCGTCCATCGCATGCGCGAACTTGGCCATCGCGTCGTCCTCATCGGCGTCCGGTCCATGGCCGAATTCGAAGCTGACCGCATGAAATCCGATCAGCATATTCTGACGGTGTTCGGACGTGAGGCAAACGACCCTGTGACGCGCACCAGCCTGATGAGTGCTCTGCATCGCTTGAAAGGTGACGTCTGGATATCCTTTGACATGGACGCATTCGATCCCTCGCTTGTGCCCAGTGTCGGCACGCCGCAACCTGGTGGATTGGACTGGCACTACGTTTCGCGCGCCCTCGAAGCCGTGATCACGGCTCCCCAGGCCCGGGTACGCGGTGCCGATATCGTCGAGGTCATCCCAGAAAAATCAGGTGTCTCTCAATTGGTCGCAGCAAAACTCATCCAACGGATCGTGTCGCTATGGGGTAAGACACGGCGCTTCGACAAGCTGGCGGAAGAAGGCAGTCAGTCGGGTCTCGACATCGAATGAACCTAAAGGCTCAGCGCGCTTGAAACTCTTCGTCCCAACACGGCATGCCGGCCACAAACCCGCCATGGATTATTCAGACGGCCTTCCTCCATTCGCGCACCTGGAAAAACCAGACCGTGTCGACGGCGTCCTGGAAGGCTTAAGCCGCGCAGGCCAAACCGATCGTGTCATGATCGATGATCTGGCACGCCATGCAGTAGCTGACTGTCACGATGCGGATTACCTCGCATTTCTGGAAGCCATCACAGCTGAACTTGCCGGCGACGAACAATACATTCCGACAATTTTTCACGAAGACTTGGACGTAGCGCCCATCCGTTTTCAAGGTGGCCGGTTCTGCAAGGAAATCGGAACACCCATTGGCGTCAACACACTTGAAGCCGCATTGAACGCCGCCGGAGCCGCTTTGGCAGCTGCCGAACACACAGCAAAGACTAAGGAAGACACGTTTGCGCTTTGCCGCCCGCCCGGACACCACGCGGGGAAACGACGCTATGGCGGCTATTGCATCTTCAACAATGCCTACATCGCAGCACGTGCCCTCTCAAAAGCCGGACATAAACCCATCGTCCTCGACATCGATTATCACTTCGGCGACGGCGCCATTGAATTCGCAAGCCCGAGTGAACCGTACGTCTCACTGCACGCAAATACGAAGACCACGTACCCATACCTGGGCTCGGTCCCGGACACATCCAGTGATCATGCCACGCTGATCGCTCTCGCAGACGGGATCGGTATTGCTGCTTACATTGATCAGCTCAACAAGGTTTTGGACACGATCGCCCGCTCCGGTTCGCACCTCATCCTCTCGCTGGGCTTTGACCTCATCGCCGACGATTACATTCAAGACGTGCCCACGAGGATCAACGCCCGTGACTTCAATCCCATCGGCAGTGCGATCGGCGCACTCAACATGCCCATGACGTTGGTTTTAGAAGGCGGCTACAACAAAGACCGCCTGGCAGACTGCAGCGAGGCATTCTTCAAGGGCTTCATGCCAAAGCGCGGTTGAGCTTCACGTGGCGCTCAAGCCAGGCCGGGAGGACTGTCGTCAACGCCGTGGCCAGAATGTCCAGATCATCATCAGGAATGTTCAGTGGCGGCGTCACGTAGACGACATCACGGAACGGCCGGATAAACACGCCAGCATCAACGAATGCCGACCCAAGCCCGGCCATGGGAACATCGCTCGCCAGTTGCACGACACCAATCCCGCCGCGACACCTAACATCCAATACGCCCGGCAGGTTCGCCAGCGACGCAAGCCTCTCAGACAACATCCGTTCAATGCCCTGGCACTGGACGAGCCGAGGTTCCGTTTCAAACAAATCCAGTGAGGCATTTGCCGCAGCACACGCAAGCGCATTCCCCATGTAAGTCGGCCCGTGCATCAGTGCCTTCTCGGGATCGTCATCGAGAAACGCTTCAAACACATGGTCGCGCGCTACCGTGGCAGCCAATGGCAGTGTCCCACCACTCAGCGCCTTGGACACGGTGATGATATCAGGAACGACGCCAGCTGCTTCACAAGCAAACATAGAATGACCAAGCCGTCCGAACCCGACAAAAATCTCATCAAAAATCAGTAAGATGCCGCGCCGTTCTGTTTCGTGACGCAGCACGCGCAGAACATCGGCATCATGAAAAAGCATGCCCCCGGCCCCTTGAACCATCGGCTCCACAATGACCGCGGCGATCGTGTCGCCATGTTCATCGAGTGTCTGACAAAATGCGGCTTGCGTGTCCGTGGTCTGCGGCAGCGGCACGACGATCTGCTCAGGCACCACACCGCCAAACATCGTATGCATGCCCTCCTCAGGGTCACACACACTCATCGTGGCAAACGTGTCGCCATGATACCCGCCCGTGAACGACAAGAACCGGGTCCGCTCCGCGCCGTCCGTGGCTCGGCTCAGCCCAGGTTGATACCGCCCACCTCCGCCTCGGTTGAGATGAAACTGCACCGCCATCTTCATGGCGATCTCAACCGAAACCGATCCCGATTCCGAAAAGAACACATGGTTAAGGTCGCCAGGTAACTGCTCGGCGAGCCGGGCCGCCAGCCGGTAGGGCTGCTCATGCGCCAGACCGCCAAGCATCACGTGGGACAGCGTCGCGGCCTGCCGGGTCACGGCATCGACAATATGCGGATGCTGATACCCATGTGCCGCGCACCACCACGATGCCGTGCCGTCCACCAGTTCGCGTCCATCAGCCAGCATCAGCCGTGCCCCTTTTGCACCCACGAGAGGCAGGGCTGCTGACGCAGTTTTCATCTGTGTGTAGGGCAGCCACACATGCGGTTGGCCGCTGGTGAACCAGGAAGGATGTGCCATAGGCGCTTGGGTCATGGGCTTTGAGGTCGGCTTTCAAGGGTTGAGACGCAAAGTGCCGTCCAGCTTGGGGCGGCCCGCACGATATAGGATGATCCCATGGGAGCCGTCTATGCACTGGATATCCCGGCACGCCGGCCGCAGCCCAGGTTGACGGCTTGGGGCCTGAACGCATGACGACCTGCAGGCATCGCGAAGTGCTGAATTGATGCCCTCATGCTCAAATCCACACGCCAATGCTTGCACTCAACACCAAGGCGGCATATGACACCGCTTCCCACGCAGAACCGGAACGTACGCGGCGCAGGCCCGGCACTCCGGTATGGTTCCCAGCATTGGTGATGACATAGCCGCTTTATGTGGCAGGTCGGCACATAATGCTGTGGCCAAAGCCCACTAGGCAATCTGAAAGCACCATCAACACGGGTGCAATCGTTTGCTGATCCGGAGAGGTGGCTGAGTGGTCGAAAGCACCGCACTCGAAATGCGGCATACTCGCAAGGGTATCGCGGGTTCGAATCCCGCCCTCTCCGCCATAACATATTGATTATAAATGATAAATTTGAAATTCCCGACGGAATTCGAACTTGTCCCGGTGTTTCCGCGGGTTACGCGCGACAAGACTGTGCGACGGGTCGCAGAGACCGCATAGCGGTCCAGGGGGTCGATCTCCGCGGATGTGCGGAGGAGCCCCTGACCCTGCCCCCTTGGTGTCCGGGATCATAACCAGAGACTGTTCGGGTTTTGGCCCTTGTAGGACCGGGTCGCAAACTCGTTCGGCATAAGCCCGCCAAGGCTCGTATAGGGGCGCTCCTCGTTATGGTCGGTTTGCCATTCCGCGATTAGCCGTTGGGCTTGCCAGAGCGACCGGAATAGCGTCTCGTTCAGCAACTCATCGTCCAGCCATAGCCGTCCGAGTTTGGCTTGTTTTGCGGAACCTTTAGCCGCCCACGTTGCCAGAGCCGTTCCTCTCGTTTGTCGATCACGTGCCAGCCTGCATCATGCAGGAGAGCGACGACACCGGAGGAGGCCAAGGGTCGCCACCTCTTCTTCGATCTCGAACCAACCGAGGCGTTGGCCGACTGGTCAGGTTGACTAATTTCCAAGTGGCCGCCTCCAGACCGATCTTGGTATCGCTGGGCTGACCGCAACACTTTGGAGATCGCGGCACTGGCCGGGACCGCGCCGCATATCAACAATTTCGAACTCGTTTCACCGGACGCCATCGTGTCCGAGACGCGCTTTCAGCACGACACGAACTCGCCATGCCTGGCGGCGCCGAGACCTGAGACGTGGCCGTCGATCTTCACATTACAGGGCGGGTCGGTGAACACCATCTGCGCACGGCCCCGCCGTCACGCGGCTTGGCACAGTGATCTCAGGTCGTTGTCCAATAATTCCTGCCTGCTGCCGTTCCAACCTGGGCATGCGAATTCGCGCATTAACCGAAACTGAGCCACAACAGGCAAAATGGAGGCCATACCACTTTCTCGGCTTTGCTCAGCTTCTGTGGCTGGGTAGAGCGTGCGCTCTATGAAAGGTCGAGTTGACATACTCTGGCGGTTTCAAAACGCGCCCGGCCATCATTTTTGCGAATTAATTGAGATGGCGAGGCGGCTGGAATTATTTGCGTCCGTGGAAGCCGGTGAAAAGGCGAGCTGTTTCCAAGCATCAAACTGCGATAGAAACACTTCGCCATTTAGTTCTTCGATGAAGTGCGACCGCTGAAGCCTGTCCATCACTGGGCCTTTTACCTCGGACAGGTGAAGCCCCACTCCCATATCTTTCAAGCGGCGATTGATCGCCTCAAGGCTCTCCAGTGCAGAAAAATCCACCTCGTTCACAGCCGCGAACATCAAGACGACGTTCTGGATGGCGCTGCCTTTGCTGACGCGGTTCTGGACAAGATCTTCGAGGAAGCGCGCGTTGACGAAGTAGAGACTTTCGTCCACCCGCAGCGTGACCAGTGTCGGATCAGTTTCAACCGCGTGGCGGTGGATGTTGCGGAAGTGCTGAGTACCCGGAACGAGGCCGACTTCGGCGACATGTGGGCGCGAAGTCTTATAGAGGTGCAAAAGCACAGAGATCGCCACGCCGGAAGCCACGCCAATCTCGACGCCAAGCCAGAGGGTCAGCACGATCGTGGAAGCTACGGCGGTGAAATCAGCGCGGCTAAAGCCCCACGTCGCCTTAAGGATCGAAAGGTCGACGAGGCTGAGAACAGCGACGATGATTGTCGCGGCAAGGGTTGCGTTGGGGAGGTAGTAGACGAGCGGTGTGAGGGCGATGGCGGCGATTGCGAGCCCTATGGCAGTGAACGCGCCAGCTGCCGGCGTTTCAGCGCCAGCATCGAAGTTCACAACTGACCGTGCAAAGCCACCAGTGACCGGGTAGCCCCCCGTGAATGCCGCTCCAAGATTGGCAGCGCCAAGGCCAATGAGTTCCTGGTCAGGGTCAATGCGCTGACGCTTCTTGGCGGCTAGCGTCTGCGCGACGGACACGGACTCAACGAAGCCGATAACTGAGATCAGGATTGCGGGAACCAGAAGTGCACCCAGCAGGTCTGGGCCCAATCCGGGAATCGTCAGGGGTGGAAGACTTTGGGGCACCTCGCCCACGATCTTGACGCCATGCGCAGCAAGGTCCAGCCCCCAGACGGCGACTGTCGTCACGACGACCGCCGCGACGGGCCCCGCTTTCGTCAGGATGTCCGCGAGCAATGGCGGCACACCTAGACCACGCAGAGTTGGTTTGAGGCTCTTGCGAACCCAGAACAGGAATGCCGTCGCCGTGATCCCAATGACGAGTGTGATCCAATTCACCTCCGTCAAATGGGAAAAAATCGACCCGAACATCTCTGGCAATGTGTGCCCATGGGCGCTTATGCCAAGAATGTGCTTGATCTGACTGGTCGCAATCAGAATGCCGGACGCGGTTATGAAGCCAGCAATCACGGGATGGCTTAAGAAATTCGCGAGGAAGCCAAGCCTGAAAATACCCATCAGCACAAGAAAGCCGCCGGACAGAAAGGCAAGGGTAAGCGCCGCGACGGCGTAGCCAGCCGTCCCTTGTTCGGCGACCTGCCCCACGGCACTTGCCGTGAGCAACGAAACGACTGCAACTGGACCGACGGCCAGTGCGCGGCTCGTGCCGAAAATCGCGTACAAGATGATCGGCGCGATCGACGCGTAAATCCCTGCCTCGGGGGGAAGTCCCGCGAGCAGCGCATAGGCCAGCGATTGCGGGATCAACATGATCGTCACGATCACAGCCGCGATCAGGTCGTTCGACAGCGCCGACTTCGTGTAGGTGCGACCCCAATCGAGAATTGGGAAGTATTGGCGAAGACTTGGCATCATGCATGACATTCAAAAAAAGGCGGCCAGGCTTCTGAAGAGGCCTGGCCAATGGAAGAGTTTGAGCGAATTGATCCGACCCAAAAACAGCGGGCGATACCGCTGTTCGCACAAGCAGGAGCCGACTTATTCAGCGGCATCGACGACAATCCGTTCGGGTTTAGCCATCCATTCCTTGCCCTTCAGCATGGCTTGCCAATAGATCGGCGGCAGCATTTTTTCCTTCAGGAACCAGGCTGCGCGTGTCGGCTTTGTTCCATCCACGACCCATGCAGGGAACGATGGCTTGAGCACACCGCCATAGCCAAATTCCGCCAGGACGATCTTGCCCCGTTCAACGGTCAACGGGCAGGACCCGTAGCCGTCGTACTGCGCAACTGCGGAATGCCCATGGATGTCGGCCACGATATTGTCCGCCACCGTCGGCGCCTGCTTGCGAGCCGCGGCGGCTGTCTTGGCGTTGGGCGCATTCATGACGTCACCCAGAGACCAAATGTTATCATAGGTTTTATGGCGCAACGTCGCCTGGTCGACATCGATCCATCCCGCCGCATCGGCAAGTGGCGATACGCGAATGAAATCTGGTGCGGTCTGGGGCGGGCAGACATGCATCATGTCGAACTCGACCGTGACCTCCGTCGGCTCGGTGTTTGGCTTAGAGACCTTGAAGGTCGCTGTCCTCGCTGGGCCGTCCACGGCAATAAGGTTGTGGAAGAAGTTCAACGTGGCGTCGTATTTCTCCACGTACTCCATAAGTGCCGGGACATAATCCTTCACGCCGAAGAGCACGCCGCCGGCGTTCATGAATTGGATATCGATATCCTTCAGGCAGCCGCGCCGGTACCAGGCATCGCCTGACAGATACATGGCCTTCTGCGGTGCCCCGGCGCATTTGATCGGCATCGGTGGTTGCGTGAAGATTGCGCGCCCAGCCTTCATCTCCTGCACAAGCTGCCAAGTATACGGCGCAAGGTCGTAACGGTAGTTTGACGTCACGCCATTCCGGCCCAAGGTTTCTTCCAACCCCTCGACCTTATCCCAGTCCAACTTCAGCCCCGGGCACACGACGAGCCGGTCGTATTTCACCACCCGGCAGCCATCGAGGATGACGGCATTGTTTTCAGGTTCGAAGGCCGCCACGGCGGATTTCAACCACGTCACACCGCTTGGGATGAGGCTGCCCATTGTCTTTGCAGTTTGCTGCGGCTCGAAGATGCCAACACCTACCATCGTCCAGCCGGGCTGGTAATAATGGATGTCAGCCGGATCGATCACGGCGATGGAAAGATCGGAGCTGCGCGATTTCAGGCTGGCCGCGACCGCGATGCCGCCAGCACCTCCACCGACGATCACCACGTCGTACTTGGCATCGCCGGTATCGGTTGGTGTTTTGCCGCCATTGGCAATCCGGCGCGCGACGCCGTTCATATCGTAACCCGCCGCCTTGGTGGCCGCGAGTATGTCCGGGATAGGACGTTTCTTGGCCTCATGGAAAGACCAAAGCGTCGCTGACCGCGTGCCGGTACGGCAATAGGCAAGTACCGGGCGTTGGATCTCTTTAAGGGCCGCGCCAAACGCGGCAACGTCTTCGTCTTCAACCATACCGCTTTGCACTGGCACATAACGTGCGTCGATGCCGACTGCTCGAGCGGCCGTTTCAATTTCTTCGAAGTTCGGTTGATCAACGCCTTCGCCATCGGGACGATTGCAGATGATGGCACGGAAGCCAGCCTCTTTGATCGCGGCAACGTCGTCTGCCGTAATCTGCGGGCTGACGGTGACTGTGTTCGTGATTTTCTTGAGTTCCATGTGTTCCTCCTCCGGACGCAATTACAGGCCGTTGACCGGCACTTTGAGCATTGGATTGCCGTCCTTGTCGGTCGGTACTTCACCTGCGCGCATGTTCACCTGGAGTGACGGGATGATCAGTTTCGGCATTGCCAGCTGCGCATCACGCTCGGTGCGGAACTTGACGAAGTCTTCCTTCGTCTTACCGACGCCCACATGGATGTTGTGGGCCTTTTCATCGCCCACTGTGGTCTCCCACTGGATGTCGCGGCCATTCGGGCCGTAATCGTGGCACATGAACAGGCGCATCTCGTCGGGCAGGGCCAACACCTTCTGGATACTCTCATACAAAACACCAGCATCACCGCCTGGGAAGTCTGCTCGGGCCGAACCGCCATCAGGCATGAAGAGGGTGTCGCCGACGAAGGCCGCGTTGCCCATCACATGAACCATGCATGCCGGCGTATGGCCGGGCGTGTGCATGGCGAAACAGTGCATCTCGCCAATCATGTAGGTGTCGCCGTCCTCGAACAGCGCATCAAATTGACTACCGTCGCGCTGAAACTCGGTCCCCTCATTGAAGATCTTCCCGAACGTGTCCTGTACGATCATGATTTTCGAGCCAATGCCAATCTTGCCCCCAAGCTTCTGCTGGATATAGGGCGCGGCGCTCAAATGGTCGGCGTGGACATGGGTCTCGATGATCCACTCAAGCTTGAGACCCTGCGTTTCGATCTGGCGGATCAGTTCATCGGCGTGATCGTACGTGATCCGGCCAGCGGCATAGTCGATGTCCATCACGCTGTCGACGATGGCGCAGGCGTTGGAGGCCGGGTCTTTCACGATGTAGCTGATCGTGTTTGTAGCCTCATCGAAGAAGGCTTGGACCTCGGGTTTGATGTTCATTTTCACGGGATAGGTCGTCATGTCGTATCCTCCGGATGGTGTTCTTAGGTGGCCACACGGGCCAATGAGTTGGTTAGTAGGCGGCGTAGGACGAAGCCCGCGACCACCGCCACAAGAAAGAGCGCGACTTCCCACCGGCCCGTACCGAGCGCCGGAATAGCCGCACCTGGGCAGAAACCGGCAATGCCCCAGCCGATGCCAAAGAGCGCGGACCCGCCGATGAGGTTGGTGTCGATAACCTTTGACGTCGGAACCTGGAACCGCTCGGCGAAAAGTGGAGCCTTGCGACGCCAAGCCAACCGGTAGCCGATGAAGGTGACGATCAGCGCGCCACCCATCACGAAGGCAAGGCTTGGGTCCCACGTGCCGGCCACATCAAAAAAATTCAGAACTTTGGCCGGATCCATCATGCCGGAGATCGCTATGCCAGCTCCAAAAATAAGACCGGTCAGAAGTGCGAAGGCAAGCTTCATTCCCTACGCTCCGAAAACGTGACGGATAACGAATACGGTTATCGCCGCGGTCACCATGAATGTCGGCACCGCTACGAGCGAGCGGATTGATAGGCGTGACAACCCGCACACACCATGCCCCGACGTGCAGCCGGAACCGAGGCTTGCTCCAAGCCCGACAATCACTCCTCCGACGGCAATCATCGCTGGACTCACAGGCACTGACAGCTCGGGCAAGGTGCCTGTGATTGCGAAGAGGATACCGGGAGCCAGGATCATCCCTATGATAAGGGCTGTCCGCCAGGCGAACTCCTGGCGAGTCTCGGGGAACACCAGACCGGACAGGAGACCGGTGGCACCGAGTATCCGCCCGAGGCCCAGCATCAGCAAAACTGCGCCTAGGCCAATCAGCAAGCCGCCGCCAAGCGATGGTATCGGTGTGAAGGCGGTTTCCATCTCAGCAATCGCTGCAGGTCTTGATGCCAAAGATCGAGTAGAGCGGGCAGAGCCTGAGCGTCGAGGTCGCGAGCATGACGAGGCCGATTGCAGCGGCGCCGTATTTGAACAGGGGTTCGGCAAAGAAAGCCAAGCCGCTGAAGAGAGCCAAGTAGAGCAGCGCGATGCCAAGGGCTGCGCGCAGAATACGATCGATGGTTCCAACGTTGGTCGTCATGGTAGCCTCCAAGCTTAAAAGTTGCTGGAGGAATATAACTTCAAAGGCTCGCCTTCAGTGACATTGTCACATGATGACAGTTTTAATCTAAAATTTAAGCGTTGCCAGCCAATACGCGTAGCGCTGGCTTGTCGGTGATGGTGATCCGGCCACGCGACTGGGCGATGTATCCACGCTTCTGAAAATCGTGAAGCACACGCGATATGACCTCGCGGGCTGTCCCGAGTTCACTGGCGATCTGGGCATGAGTCGCTGCGATTTCTTTGTTCGCACCGACGAGTGTCAGCAGGCGATCCGCCAACCGCACATCGATCCGTCCGAACGCCACATCGTCGACCACGCGCAACAGATCGATCAGGCGACGCGAATAAGCCGCGAAAACGAAATCCCGAAACGCAGGTTCCTCGGCGACCAAACCGTCAAACGCGGGCTTCGGCAAGGTGACCCCAATAACATCCGTCTCGGCAACGCCCTCGGCGTTATAGGCTTCCTCGGCCAACATGCAGGCCGTTGTCAGTACACAGCTTTCGCCGGCTTCAAGCCGGTATAGAACGATCTCGCGTCCATTATCGGATGTTTGCGAAACTCGGATGGTTCCCTCGTACAGAAAGAGCAGACTGTCTGGTATATTCTGTGGAGCGAACAACTGTCGCCCTTTTGGATAGGTGCGAACTCGGGCGATTTCCAACAATCGATCGCGCACTGGACGCGGAAGTGCACGGGTGCCCTGAAACCGCTCTGTCCAGTCTCCGACATTCATCGCGCTCTCCGCATCGGCAACACAATACCGTCTTCGATCGGCGCGATGCGCGACAAGAGCTGGCCCTTGTTAGATGCGATATCTGCCACGGTGAGATCATCAAGCACGGCCATGAAAGCCTTCGTCGCTGTTTGCAGAGCGCGGGACAGCTTGCAGATACCGATCAGCGGGCAGGTATTCCGCTGAGGATTGAAGCACTCGACGAGTTCGAGCGGCCCTTCGGTCAGGCGCACGACGTCGCCGATCACGATCTCTTCCGCGGGCCGAGCCAGGCCGAAGCCGCCACCTCGGCCTCGAACCGTCTCAAGATAACCTGCACGCCCCAACTCATGGACAATCTTGACGATGTGCGGCCGCGCAAGGCCGTGAACGCGCACGACGTCGTCGACCTTGATGCGGTCAGGTGCCTTGAGTGCGGCAAGCTGTAGCGTCCGCAGCGCATAGTTTGAAAATGCCGTGAGCTTCATATGGGCCTCCCGCACGTAACATATATTAAAAATATAAGTTTTGACAAGTTCGGTGACCTTGTCACTGAACGCTTTCGCGATGAACCGCTACGCTGCAGCGAATGCAACTTAGGGAACCAAATCTATGACACTGCTTCTAGGGAACGTCGTCCCTGACTTCACCGCCGACACCACGACTGGGCCGATCTCCTTTCATGACTGGATCGGGAACGACTGGGCATTCTTCTTCAGTCACCCGGCGGATTTCACACCGGTCTGTACGACAGAGATGGGCCGTACTTCGCAACTGAGTGAGGAGTTCGCAAAGCGTGGCGTGAAGCCCATCGGCCTTAGCACTGATACAGTCGATGAGCACCTGAAATGGATTGACGACGTCAACGACACCCAGAACACGACGTTGCGTTTTCCGATCGTCGCAGATCCAGACCTGAAGATCTCGAAGCTCTATGAGATGATCCACTCTGCGGAGTCGGAAACGGCTGCCGTACGGTCCGTATTCATCATCGACAGCGATAAGAAACTGCGCCTGTCGATGACTTACCCGATGAGCGTTGGGCGCAATTTCGATGAGATCTTGCGCGTGATCGACGCTCTGCGAACCAGCGATGCCAAAGGTGTCGCCCTTCCCGCTGACTGGCGCCCCGGTGATCGCGCGATCATTCCTCCAAGCGTCAGTGATGCGGACGCTCGGGCCAAGTTCCCGCAGGGCTTTGAGACGATCCGTACTTATCTGCGGACCGTGGACATCACTGAGTAAATGGAAGCGAAAAAACTCAACCTGGAGGGTACGCACCCATGTTTGACGGCTTCAGCGCCGAGACGCTAGCCCGTATTCAGTTCGCGTTCACCGTGTCGTTCCACATTATCTTCCCAGCCTTCTCGATCGGCCTCGCAAGCTATTTGGCGGTGCTGAACGGGTTGTGGATGCGCACGCGCGACGAAACCTATTTGACGCTGTTTGAATACTGGAAAAAGATCTTCGCGGTCGCCTTCGGCATGGGCGTCGTGTCGGGCATTGTGATGTCTTATCAGTTCGGCACGAACTGGTCGGTTTTTTCGGACAAAGCCGGGCCAATCATCGGCCCGCTCATGGCCTACGAAGTTCTTTCCGCGTTTTTCCTTGAGGCAGGCTTCCTCGGGATTATGCTGTTTGGCCGGAAACGCGTGGGCGAAAACCTGCATATGTTCGCCACCGCCATGGTCGCCTTTGGCACGCTGATGTCGGCAACCTGGATCCTGAGCGTGAACAGCTGGATGCAGACGCCGGCAGGTTTCTCCATCAATGAAGCGGGCCAGTTTGTGCCGGAAAACTGGTGGGTGATCGTCTTCAATCCGTCTTTCCATTACCGGCTGACCCACATGGTTCTGGCCGCCTTCTTGACCACCGCGCTTGTCGTGGGGGCTGTGGGCGCCCTGCACCTGCTGCGAGATCGTAAGGATAAGGAAGCGCGGCGCATGTTCTCCATGGCCATGTGGATGGCCGCACTCGTCACGCCTCTGCAAATCTACGCAGGCGACATGCACGGGTTGAATACTCTTGAGCACCAGCCTGCAAAAGTCATGGCGATGGAGGGGCACTATGAGAGTCATCCCGATGGCGCACCACTGATAGTGTTCGGGATACCAAACGAGGCAGAGAAGCGGATCGACTATGCCATTGAGATCCCCAAGCTCAGCTCGTTGATCTTAAAGCACGACCTGAACGCGCCGCTCGCTGGCCTCGATACAATCCCCGACGATAAAGAGCCGCCTGTCGCCATCGTCTTCTACAGCTTCCGCGTGATGATCGCACTTGGCTTTGCAATGCTGGGACTTGGGCTCTGGAGCCTATGGGCGCGATGGCGCGGCACGCTGTTCGAGTCGACGTGGCTGCACCGCGCCGCCATTGCCATGGGACCCACCGGCTTCATCGCCGTCCTCGCCGGGTGGATCACAACCGAGGTGGGCCGGCAGCCCTACACCGTCTATGGCTTGCTGCGCACCAGCGAGAGCCTCGCCCCGGTGGCGGCGCCGGCTGTCGCGGCATCTCTGGTGGCCTTCATCATTGTCTATTTCGCCGTCTTCGGCGCAGGCACCTATTATCTGCTGCGGATGATGAACAAGCGCCCTGCCACTCTTGCGCTTGGCCTGCGCGACGGACCGATCCGCACATCTGGCACGACGCCAGCACCGCAGATCAATCCCAAATTCATCCCCGCCGAGTAGGGAGAAAAGGACCCATGGTATTCGACCTCGCATTCATCTGGGCCGGGCTCATCGCGTTCGCTGTGCTCACCTACGTCATCCTGGATGGCTTTGACCTCGGGATCGGCATCCTGTTCCCCTTCGCCAGGTCGGAGAGGGACAGGGATATGATGATGAACTCCGTCGCCCCGGTGTGGGACGGCAACGAGACCTGGCTCGTTTTGGGCGGCGGCGGCCTCTTCGCCGTCTTCCCTCTGGCCTATGCCGTCATCATGCCGGCCCTTTATATGCCGATCACCTTAATGCTTCTGGCCCTTGTTTTCAGAGGCGTGTCTTTCGAATACCGCTGGCGTACGAAACGCGGAAAGTGGATTTGGGATCTCGCCTTCTTCGGCGGTTCGCTCGGTGCAGCGTTTTTCCAGGGCATTGCACTGGGTGCGTTGGTTCAAGGTATCGAGGTGACTGGCCGCGCCTACTCCGGTGGCTGGTTTGATTGGCTGACACCCTTCTCGATCCTGACAGGCGTCGCGCTGGTCGTCGGCTACGCCCTGCTCGGGGCAACCTGGATCGTTTACAAGACCGAGAATGGGCTGCAAGTCCAGATGCGCAACTGGTCGTGGGGGCTGGGCGCGGCAACGCTCTTGCTGATCGGCGCCGTCAGTGTCGCCACTCCGTTTCAAGATCCGGTCTATTTCGAACGCTGGTTCAACCTGCCGGGCAGTTTATGGACCATGATCGTTCCGTTGCTCATGTTGGGTCTGGTCTGGAAGTTCTTTTCCGGGCTCAACGACCAAAAAGACCTCCAGCCGTTTCTCTGCGCCCTTGGGTTTTTCGTGGTCTGCTTCATCGGCATAGGCATCAGCTTCTATCCGATGATGGTGCCGCCATCACTCACGATCTGGCAGGTGGCTGCACCAGACTCCAGCCTCGCTTTTGCGCTTGTCGGTGCCGTGATCCTGATTCCCATCATTCTTGCCTACACGGCCTACGCCTATTGGGTGTTTCGCGGGAAAATGGATCCAGCGGAAGGGTATCACTAATGGAGCAATCGCATCTTTCGAAATGGAGTTGGTTCATCGGGCTTTGGCTCGCAAGCGTCCTCGCGCTCGGCCTCGTCGCCTTCCTCATCAAACTCGCAATCTAACAAAAGGATCTTATCATGAAACGCACACTAATGGCCCTTTGCGCCTCTTTGGCATTTGCGACCGCAGCCGCCGCCCAAGACAAACCCGACTTGGTCACAGTGCTGACGGCGGACGAGCCGCAGACGCAGCTAATGACCATGGTTCTGACTATGCAGGCGGTCAAGCAGGGCTCAGAAGCACACGTATTACTGTGTGGCCCGGCAGGTGATCTCGCATTGAAAGCCGCACCCGCGTCTGCAACGGCTCCGCAAAAGCCCAAAGGCATGAGCCCGCAGGGCCTGATGAAGAAAGTGATTGCGGCCGGCGCCACGGTCGAGGTCTGCGCAATCTACCTGCCGAACAAGGGCGTGGGCCCGGATGCCCTGATTGAGAACGTCACGGCTGCGAAGCCGCCGGCTATGGCGGCTCGCCTCCTCGCGCCTAACGCCCGCATCATGTCATTCTAAGGAGGTTTCGATGCTCAGACTGCTCACTATCGCGGCGCTCGCCGGGGTCATGGCCTCACCAGCACTGGCCGCCCCCGAGCCGAAGGACCCGAAAAAGCAGACCTCTTGGGGCCTCTATCTTACGTCCAAAGAGGCGTTCGAGATGAAGCAAGCGAAGGGCGACCGTGTGCTCTTTGTCGACGTTCGCGAACCCGTGGAAATCATGTTCACAGGGTTCACTGACACGGTTGATGTGAATGTGCCCTTCCTGCTCGTGAACCCGGCAAAGTGGAACCCCAAGAAGCCGAAGCTCGCGATGGAGCGCAATCCCGATTTCACCTCCGGCATCCTCGCTGCACTCAACGCACGTGGCCTCGACAAGTCCACGCCTGTGCTTCTGATGTGTCGCTCTGGCGGTACGCGGGGCGCCCCGTCTGCCAAGGCACTGGAAGGTCTCGGCCTGGCTGCGGTCTATGTCGTTGTCGACGGCTTCGAAGGATCGACCTCCAAGGACAATCCGAACGGGCCATGGCTCCTTGTGAACGGGTGGAAGAACTCAGGCTTGCCTTGGAGCTATGCACTTAATCCCGAGAAGGTCTTCACACGATCGCTTCCCTAAACTGATACAATCAGCGGCAGAGTTGCCGCTGCTTTTCAAACCGGCGCCGGGCCGCACTTGCTCCCAGGCCCTTCGTGCTTGGGATGTGGTTCAAGCTTTCTCCCCGTAGGCCTGCGCTAGCCCATTCCCCGCGACGGAACCTTAGAGACGATCATACCTGGAAACCAATCGGCTTTGCGCTAACATTCTCCGCTCGCGCCAGTGGTGTGAGAGGTCGGGAGACGAACCAGAAAACGCGCCAGTCAATGCAACCAGCCAGGCAGGACCAACAGACGTGACCGCATCAGATGCAGGCGGGCGACGCAACTTCACGGTCGCCGTGACGGGCCACAGACCCAACCGCCTGACGCTCGGAGACGACGCGCTGAGACGCAAGCTGCAAACCGTCCTTCGAGCGTTACGGTCGGGTGCGGACGGGCGCGCCCACGTGGCGGTGTCGGCATTGGCCGAAGGGGCTGATCGCATGTTCGCCGAAGCCGCGCTCACCCTCGGCTACACGTTACACGCGCTGCTGCCATTCCCGCGCGATGCCTACGAGACGACGTTTTCCGACCCATCCGAGACGCCCGCCTATCAGGCCCTGCTCGCCCGCGCCCAAGCCATCCGCGAACTGCCCTTCACGCTCGACGACACCAAAGCCGCATACGAAGCCGTGGGACAGGCAACCGTCGACACCGCCGACATCCTGGTTGCTGTATGGGACGGCGAACCGGCAGCCGGCCGCGGCGGCACACCCGAAATCATCGGTTACGCACGCGCCCGCGGCCTTCCAGTCATCTGGGTTGACGCGCGCCGCCTGACCCTGCCCCGCCACATCACACCACCATCATGCAGCGGGCGGAACACCATCCCGCTCGCCACCGCAAAATCGCGCGCCCAGCCCCTCACCCGGCGGCGCATTGTCAAGCTGGCGAAGATGGTTGCCACCCGGCAAAGGCCATAAGATACTGCCCGTACAGATGGTCGGGTTGGGGGAACTTGCGACATGGCGGACGGGCGGCACCTCAAGGTCATGGTGTCAAGCACCTACAAAAACCTGGTGGCCCATCGCGCGGCAGTCATCAAGGCGATCAACGGCGTCCAATTCGTCCCGATTGTGCAAGAGACGGATTCCGCGCTTGGCGATTCAGATCTCATCAAGGCGTCCCTCGACAAGGTCGATGCCTGCGAGATCTTCGTCTGCCTGATTGGCAACCGGTACGGCCAGCAACCGGTGTGCGAGCAGCGAAACCCAAACGGCTTGTCGCTGACCGAATTGGAGTACCGTCGCGCTGTTGCGCAAGGAAAGACCCGCTTCGTCTTCACAATGGGCGACGAGCATCTGCTCACCAAGGCAGACCTGAACGACTATGCCCGGGAGGGCGCAGACGCGCATCAATTGCTGGCCGCATTCATCGCCGACGCCCGCAAAGATCGGGTGCGGGCAGACTTCATCTCAGTCGATAATCTCGAGGCGCAAGTCACAAACAGCCTCAATGACTTTCTTCGCAAGCAAGAAAGCGGCAGTCCCGACAGCGCTGTACCACTCCCCGAGCGCCCAAACGACCCGGACTGGCACGTGCCCACCAAGCCCCCGGGGTTTCACTTCGTCCGCCAGGACTACATCCCCAACCGCCCCTTCGCCGGACGCATCAGCGAACTGGAAATCATCGACGCGTGGGCGACCGGCGATGATGCGATGCTATTGTTCCAGGCCATCGGCGGCATGGGCAAAAGCATGCTGACATCGCATTGGGTCAAGACCCGTGCGGACAACGCGCGCAGCGATTGGGCCGGAAAATTCTGGTACAGCTTTTATGAGCAGGGCGCCAACCTGCACGACTTTCTGGTCCAAGCGCTCGCCTACATCCGCCACGAGCAGCCACGCACGTTCCGCGACGGTCGCACAACCGATTTGGGTGCCGAACTGCGGCGCGAACTCGACGCCGCACCGTGGCTGTTGGTGATGGATGGGATGGAGCGCATCCTGGTCGCCTACAACCGGACCGGCAAGGCGCACATGTCGGACGAGGAGGCCGAGACGACCGACGACCCCATGTCCTTGGACCGTGCCCCCCGCGAAACAACCCGACCGGACGATGCCGACGTGCTGCGGCTGCTGGCCCAGGCGTCACAGGGCAAGTTGCTCGCGTCTTCGCGTCTGGTCCCCGCCGCACTCACCAGTGACGGCGTCAACGCCATCCACGGCGTGCGGCATGAGCCGTTGGCGGGCTTGGAACCAGAAGACGCCGAGGTCGTCCTGCGCAACGCGAAGGTGCGCGGCGATGGGCGGAAGATGCGAGATTATTTGAAGGACAAATTCGCCTGCCATCCGCTGTCCGTCGGCGTCGTGGCTGGGCAGATTTCCCGGACATTTGAGGTGCGAGGTGATTTTGACCGCTGGGTCGAAAGCCCGAACGGAGGTGCTGATCCGGAATTCATCACGAAAGACCTGCGCGGACGCCAAAACCATATTCTGGCCGTGGCCTTTGATGCGCTGACGAGCGACCAACAGGATCTGTTGGGTTGCCTCGCGCTGGTCACCGTTGAGCTGACGCCGGATATCGTCAACCTGCTGAATCCCAAGCGACCGCTGGCACCGGAACCTGTCGCGCCGCCAGAGCGTTTGACGGATGAAACGGTTGCTCCGGACGCACCTCTAGAACACTTGACGCTCCTCCTTGCGCGAGAGAAGGCCGAGTCCGATGCCGAACGGGAACAGGCGCAACAAGGGTTGGACGCCTATCGCGATGACCACCTGAGGGAACAGAAGGACGTCTACGGCCGCTATGTCTCGGAGCGCGAGGTCTGGCAGCGCAACTCGGCAGAGGCTGACGCCGCTGTCAGGCCCCAGTTGGTGGAGCTGGAAGCGCTCGGTCTGATGCAATTCGACCTTGCGACGGCGGCGATCGATATCCACCCGGCCGTGCGCCACACGGCGGTCACGCAACTCGGAGCTGACGGCAAAAGCCGGGCCGGGTCACATGTGTCCGATGCGTTGGCCTCAAGTCCCGTCGTCCCGTTCGAGCAGGCGCGGTCAGTCACAGAGCTGACAGTGGTCATGGACAGGGTACGGGCGCTTTGTGAGGCGGGGCAGCTTGAAGCTGGATGGGAGGTTTACAAGACTGGACTGCGAGACGCGTTATACCGCCTTGGCGCGAATCATGAGCGGCTGGAGATGCTGCGTGCGTGGTTTCCAACCGGTTGGAATGAAAACGTCGCGCTGCCGAAAAGCGAACACGCATTGGCATTTAATCAAGCTGGCGTAGTCTTAGCCGACGTTGGTCAAAACGAAGCATCGGGGCGCATGGGCGAATTGAATCTTGCGTCGGATCTGGCCATTGGCGACATTAGCAATGTCGCGATATCATGTCGCAATCTCTCAATCAGACTCCGAAGACAAGATCAGCCTTCAACCGCGTTTAAATTGTTAACACTTGTGGAACGACTGGCCGATCTTTCGTACGATGAACATTCAGTTGTGTGGTCGCAGCTTACTAGGGCTGAGCACTTACTTAGAATGGGTGACACATCGACTGCCGCGCAGTCATTGCCTAGCGAATCATCGCTCGTTTCCTCATCCGGCGACCACAATGCCTTAGCGGCTTACATTGCCTGCGTCGACGCCGAGCTGGCTGAGCGAACAGGCGTGCTGACCGACGACATAGCTCAGAAAAAACTGCAAACCATGCGTGACCTTGGTGATCGTCCCTCCGAGTTGGGTTTACTCTGCGTTTGCGCCCGTTGGCGGCAAGAGCACGATGACCACCAGCGTGCGCTGGATGACTTCAACGAGGCCGTGGCACTTGCAAACGACATGCGGCAGCCGGTCACTTTCCTGGCAGCGTGGCGTGCCCTGTCTTTGGCACGACTAAACCAGCATGACGAGGCTCGCCGGAGTATCGAAAATCTCAAACTGGATGACGATGGAGATGACGTGTCACTCGCCCTGGTGCATCTCGAACTGGGCGACACCGAAATCGCCAAAGACCATGCACTAAAGGGTTACACATGAGCCTGGGCCGAAGGCCCGCCATATGTTTTTCACTGGCACCTCGAAGACTGCAAACGCGTACTCGACGCCCTCAATGTACCCTATCCGGACCTGCCCCCGTTTGACCCGGCCAAGGCCGCGCCGGTTCCATTTCAAAAAGAAATCGAAGACCTGATTGCCGCCGAAGAAGCAAAAAAGGCGGAACGCGAGGCGAAGGCAGCCGACCGTGAACGCAGAAGATCCAGAACTTCAGTTAACGAACCACCCGCCTCGCCAGATGTCAGTTCCACGACAGCCAACCCGTCCCCAACCCCTCCAAAACGCCGCCGCTGGGCTTGGGCTGTGGGCCTGCTTGCATCCATCGCAGCCATCCTTGCCGCAACAGCGCTCGTTAATCCTGCCGCCTTGGCAACACTCGCGGCAACCGTCCTGGCGTACCTCAAAATCACGTAGTTTCGCGCCATCGAAACGGGATTTCAATAAACCACCTAACCACCCACCCAGCCGGGCACTGCTCACTTAGCGAGGCACCGCCACTTCGGCGGCGTTACTGACCTGCGCCTGCGCCAGCCGCAGCGGTCGAAACGACGTTGGACGCCGTTCCCGCCAGCCGCTTTAACAACCCGTGCGACCCATAGGCGATGAACCCGGGGTTGAGGTATCCGGTCTCGGCTTTTCCGTAGTAAAACGGCGCGCCGTCTGTGCGCAAAACCGTGCCGCCAGCAGCCCGCAATACGGCTTCACCTGCCGCCGTATCCCATTCCATGGTCGGGCCGAAGCGCGTGTACACATCAGCTTCACCACGCGCAACGAGGCAGAACTTCAAAGACGAACCGATGCTCCGGCGATCCGTCACTTCAAGCGGCAGGTCATCAATGAAGGCTTGGTCCTGGGCGTTTTGATGCGACTGGCTGCCGACGATGGTCAACCCGGCTTCAGACCAGTCCCGCGTCGTGATGACGTGACGTTCGTCAAGATCGACATGTGAGCACGTCTGCGGCGACGCGATGGTTGTCATCATCGCTTTGTCATCGTCAACGGTGACATACAATTCGCCAAGCGCTGGCGCATAGACGATTCCAAATCGCGGAACACCGGCATCCACCAGACCGATGTTCACGGTGAACTGACCGGACCCGCTGGTGAACTCGCGGGTGCCATCCAATGGATCGACGAGAAAAAACCGCGAGCAGGCCGAGGGCAGGTGCCCGCCGCTTGCAGCTTCCTCGGCGACGACAGGGATCGAACCAAACCGTTGTGCCAAATCAGAAAGGATAAGGGCCTCGGCCTCTTCGTCCGCAATCGTGACGGGGCTGCCGTCCGCTTTCAGCTTGGAGGCGCAGCCATCTTTGCTAAAGTGTCGCAGCGTCGCCGCCCCTGCTGCAAGCGCGGTCGGAATGAGGTGGTCGGCAAGTTCAGCGAAATTGATGTCATCCATGGCAATGGGCCTATCCAAAATAATTGGCGGCATCCGCATTACGCGGAAACGGTCCGCTGCTGAAATACAAGCATCTGGGTCACCTGCCATTGTCTCAGGCCGTTTCCCCAGACGCCGATGCGTCCAACCCCACGTGATCTGGATACGTCATTTCAGTGAGCACTGTCGATGCCACGGCAGGCAGGCGCACCTGATCGAGCCTGAATGTTTCAAGACCCGTTGCCGATAAGTCCCTGTTCGGACTTGGCGATTGCGCTACCGCAGCTTTTGTGCTTTGCAACAATAGACTGGGTAGAGACGAAATAGCGTGCCTTAGTATTGCGTAGGTGACGGTTGCCCATCGGCAGCCAGGATCGAGTGGAAACGTCGGACACGAAAGCAAGACTAGAGCACCGTCTCTTGGAACTGAAGTTCAAGACGGAAATTTTGTAATGTACCTGGAACGGCATTTAAAAGACCTAGAAGCCGAGAGTATCCATATTTTCAGAGAAGCGGCGGAACAATTTGAACGCCCGGTTTTGATGTACTCCATCGGCAAGGACTCCTCGGTCCTGTTGCGGTTGGCGCTAAAAGCGTTTTATCCCGGCCCCATTCCATTTCCGCTCCTCCATATCGATACGACGTGGAAGTTCCGGGAAATGATCGCGTTTCGTGACGCCACCGCCCGCGAACATGATCTCAATCTGATTGTGCACACCAACCAGGACGGCCTCGCGCAAGGGATCAACCCGTTTTCCAACGGCAGCGCCGTCCATACCGACGTGATGAAAACGCAGGCCCTCCGCCAGGCGTTAGAGCATTATAAGTTTGATGCTGCCATTGGCGGCGCGCGTCGCGATGAAGAAAAGTCCCGGTCGAAAGAGCGCATCTTTTCCCATCGGACCGTCGACCATAGATGGGACCCCAAAAAACAAAGGCCGGAATTGTGGCAGCTCTACAATGGCCGGTTGAGCCCGGGTGAAACCATGCGCGTGTTCCCAATGTCGAATTGGACCGAGCTCGATGTCTGGGAATACATACGGCAGGAAGACATTCCAATTGTGCCGCTCTATTTCGCCGCCGAGCGGCCCATCGTAGAGCGCGACGGCATGATGATCATGGTCGATGATGACCGCATTCCCCTCGCCCCCGATGAAACGCCAAAAACCTTGCGTGTCCGTTTTCGGACGTTGGGGTGTTATCCGCTCACGGCTGCAATCGAGTCGCCGGCTGCGAACATTGCTGAAATTGTTGACGAGATACGCGCTGCCAAAACATCCGAACGCCAGGGCCGCTTGATTGACAAGGACCAGGCAGGGTCCATGGAGAAGAAAAAAGAAGAGGGATATTTCTGATGCTGGAAGAAACAACCTCTGAGATCCCACTCGACGTGGAAACCCACGCGGTCGAAGAAAAATCCATCCTCCGATTTCTCACCTGCGGCAGCGTTGATGATGGCAAATCAACGTTGATTGGCCGTCTGCTTTATGATTGTCAGCAGATCTACGACGATACGATGGAAAGCCTGTCCAGCGAGAGCAAGACCTACGGAACGACCGGCACCGCCGTCGACCTTGCGCTGCTCGTTGACGGACTACAGGCAGAGCGTGAGCAGGGCATCACCATCGATGTCGCTTACCGGTACTTCTCAACGCCGGTTCGCAAGTTCATCGTGGCCGACACCCCAGGCCACGAGCAATACACCCGGAACATGGCAACCGGCGCTTCACGGTGTGATCTTGCAATCATCCTGGTCGATGCGCGCAAAGGGGTCGTGACACAGACCCGCCGGCACAGCTGCATCGTCCATTTGCTCGGGATCAGACACGTCGTCTTGGCAATCAACAAAATGGATTTGGTCGACTACGACCAAGAGCGCTTTGACGAAATCGTCGCGGATTACAGCGAGTTTGCAGCCAAGCTTGGCATCGAGCATATCGTACCGATACCGCTTTCCGCGCTTGAAGGTGCAAACGTCTCAGGAAAAAGCGAGCGCATGCCATGGTTCAACGGCCCGACACTGCTTGAGCATCTCCAGGCGGTCGAGGTGTCACCAACCAACCGGCATGCTGGCCTTCGGCTTCCCGTCCAGCGCGTCTCTCGCCCCAACCTGGATTTTCGTGGCTATGCCGGGCAAATCGCAGCCGGTACGGTGCGACCTGGAGACGAAGTCGTAGCGCTGCCGGCCGGAAAAACGAGCACGGTTAAACGGATCGTCACCTACGACGGAGACCTGCAAGAGGCCAGCGCCGGGGATTGCGTTACCCTCACGCTCGCCGATGAAATCGACATTTCCCGCGGCAACGTCATCTGCGCCAAGGAAGATCGGTGCCAGGTCAGCGATCAATTCGCCGCCGAAATCGTCTGGATGAGCGAAGAGCCGATGCTGAAAGGACGGCCCTACGTCCTGCGAATCAATCAGCAAACCACGCTGTGCCAGGTCAGCCGTCTCAAACACCGGGTGAGTGTCGAGACGATGGAGCACATATCAGGCCGTCAGCTTGAGTTGAATGAAATCGGCGTGTGTGAAATGACCCTGGATAAGCCCATTGTCTTTGAACCGTACATGCAAAACCGTGAGTTCGGCGGCTTCATTCTTGTCGACCGATTGACGAACGAGACCGTCGCTGCCGGGATGATCCGCTTTGCACTCCGGCGGGCTGATAACGTCCATTGGCAGGCAGTCGATATCAGCAAACAGGTTCGCGCGCGGCAAAAGCTGCAAAAGGCCTGTTGCCTTTGGTTCACCGGCCTCTCGGGTTCTGGAAAGTCGACAGTCGCAAACCTGCTTGAAAAGCGCTTGTTCGCGCTTAACCGCCATACCTACCTGCTCGATGGAGACAACGTCCGCCACGGACTGAACCGCGATTTGGGCTTCAATGATATTGACCGCGTGGAAAATATCAGACGCGTGATCGAAGTCTCGCGCCTTATGGTAGATGCTGGATTGATTACGCTGGTGTCGTTTATCTCGCCGTTTTCAGCAGAGCGGCGAACGGCCCGTGAAAGATTTGAAACTGGCGAGTTTTTCGAAATCTTCATGGATACCCCGCTTGAGATTTGCGAACAGCGAGACCAGAAGGGTCTTTACGCAAAGGCGCGCCGCGGCGAGATCGCGAATTTCACAGGCATTTCATCAGCCTATGAGCCGCCCGAAAACCCTGACCTCGTGCTCGGGGGCGGCCAGCAAAGCCCCGAAGACCTCACGGAAACCGTCTTGGCCTATCTCCAGGCCCAAGGTGTCTTGGAAACGGACTGATCGACAGCCGCTGAATTTGCAAATCGCAAACCTGAGCGGCTTCGATAGCGTCGACGCTTGAGCGGCGCCTTGGGCAACCGCATAGGTTTCCAAGGTGCTCTAACGGTTTGGTCCAGATACCAATGTGTGAACTGGTCTACCTACAGGTTCTGTCTGTGAAAGGCTTGACGCGAGCGTTACAGTTATCGTGCCGACAGCCTGCTATATGTTTCGGCCTCGTTCAAACCGGTAGTCATACGACTGGCCTTTACCTGCCCGACCTACTTTTACCTGCCCGACCTAGTTGATCACGACATCGCTGCGCGACACCCAACTGGTTCCGCTAACCGTCTTGATCGGAATGCGAGAGCCTGCGGTCGATGTCACCCGGATCGGCGTGCGCAAACTTGCAACAGGCACCCGGACGCCATTTTGTGATCCCCGACTGTCATAGAGCACAACAGTTTTCGACTTGAAGCCGACAATCGTTGGTCCTGAGCCCGCCGTCGCAACGGAACTTGTTCCAATGGCCGCTGTCGTCGTCGGTGCACTCGGGGTGGAAGGCTGCTCCAGCAGTTGCGCCGCAGATGAAGATGCCGTTGATGACGTCGCCTGACCGGTACCACCAACCTGTGTAAGCTGAGGCGGCTGAGCACCATTTGAAGCGCAAGCTGCCAGCATGGCTGCACTGCTCATGACAATGATTGATCTAGAAAAAGGAGTTGGCCGAAAGGATGCAGCTCCCGGCCGAATAGTCTGTGATGTGGAACCAGGGAAATTCTGTTGCACGCGTACGCTCCCCAAACTCAACCCTTAAAATCAAAACTTAGCAATAAAGCCGTCGGCTGACAATTTCTTACAACACACGAAGTTATTGCAACCCAATTCACTCGAAGCACCGCAAATCATGGGTTGTGCTGCAAGAAGGACACGCGACCACCCGGTATCTTGCCGTGGAGGTGGGCTGTAGCGCGCTCAGTCCGCAGCCTCAGAACGCGACCGTCCAAATTGAGCAGCCGAATTTTGATGATCATGCGGAAGGATCAATCGGGCGAAACTGCCGCCCGCCATTCGTTCGCACGAATTCTAGGCAAATCCTGCCCGGCAACACGGCTTTGCAGCACGCGTTCGACAGTGGTCGGCGTGACCGTTTAGAGCGTCGATAGAAAACCCTGAACACTCTCAAAATAGCCCGTCCAGGTCGGCGGCACGAAAGTCCTGGCCTGATGGCGCGCGCTAATCGCCTGTTCGCCAGCTGGATCGCTCAAGGCTTGCACCAGGTTCAGCCATCGAGGCCCATCCAGCGGCGATGCGAAGAGCGCACAGCCTTGAGACACCTCCCGAAAAACCGGAATATCTGACGCGATCACGGGGGTCTTCAAGGACAGTGCTTCGACAAGCGGCAGACCATAGCCTTCCGCAAAAGACGGGAACAGCAGTCCCCGCGCATTTGCAATCAAAACAGCCAGCCGAGCATCATCCAGATTGGAAATCTCCAAGACGTGCGGCCGGACAAGCGCACTGCGATCAAGAATGTCGACAACCTGTTCGTTTTCCCAACCGCGGGACCCGACGATAATCAGCTTTGGCACCGCCGGTGAAGGGCGGCCCGCCGTGCTCTGTTGCTCAGCCATACGGCGCCATATGTTCAGCAGCAGCAGGTGGTTTTTGCGCGGCTCAATGGTGCCAAGGACGACGAAGTACGACGTGTCCGCCAGCTCCGGCAGGTGCGTAAACCGGTCGTCAGGGGGCGGCAACGATGACGGTAGAGCTGTGACATGGATAGGCACGGCGGCGGCTCGAGCCTGCTCGGAATACGCGCGCTCCAACCGCTCCTTCACATAAGCCGAAGCCGCCAACACGGCTTTGGCATGGGTGAGGATCGTGCGCGTGCGCTGGGTAAACCGCTGCTTATAGCCGGGACGAAAATACTCAGGATAATCAAGCGGCAACAGATCATGCACCATGAAGACGGGCATCAGGTCCGGCCGCTCCGGCAGCCACCGGAAAAAGCGTTCGTACTCAAACGCAAACTGAGCGACATTGAGATAAATCGCGTTTTCTGGAAGCAGAACCTGACTTCTAGAAAACCGCCAGCCATTCTGCTGGACGCGGCGCTTTCTCTTAACAACGGGAGCAATAGACCGTCCGCCATCCAGCAGCCCCATGGCAACCGGGGCAACCGGGATCGGTTTTTCAGAACCGGCGAGAAATGACGACAACTGCGCCCATGCGTCATCACCGTAGTTTTTATGGCTCCCCCATCGCGCTGATCCGGCATGGGTCAGCGACGCAAGCCCGGCGGGACTGTGAAATCTGGGTTTACGCAATCCATAGTGGACGAGAATGTCGGCCCGCTCCGTCAGATACTCAGCAAAGGCAAGATCGACTTTGTCGATGCCTGACGGCGTTTCGATCGGCAACCGTGAAGCCAAATGCGTGACGTCGAAAGCGAGTTTGCGGGCCATGCGAGGGGCCATTACGTCGCCCCTGATTTTGGACTGTCATCGATCATCTAAGAGGCCCGTGCGGCTAAATCCGAGGCGGTTAGTACCACGACAGGTTTGTGCAATCCGGTATGTCGTTTGTCAGCTGGAAAATTTGTTTCAACGCGACGATGAAATTTAAAGCCTGTTCAATGGGCGCTGATGGGTAAAGAGTTGAAAATCAGCGGAAATAACTTGACCCCGACTTAAGCCACTGTGGCGATAGGAACACTTTTGAGTATAGCAGCAGAACTTTGCCGATCTTTCGCCTGACTGACCGGACCTTGATGTGTTAGTCCGCAGATGGTCGGACGAGTTCATAATTGTGTTGCGTAGTGTATTTTTTGATGATCCGCACAGACATACTGCAGAAATTCATTTGCCTGCTCGCCTGCGCGATCATTGCCGGGTGCGCCAGTTCTGGGCCGTCCAGCCGCGATCTCCTCAGCGCTGCGGGAAAAGAAGACGCCGAGTTCCTGGTGGTCGACCTTTCGCAGCCCAGCCTTGACCTCGTCGCAAGTTGGCACGACCCTTCATTCAGCGCCGTTTTTGGCGACTACCGCGGACCAAAGGTTCAAAAGGTCGACGTTGGAGATACCGTTCAGATCAACATTTGGGAAACAGGGTCCGGCGGCCTGTTCTCAACGCCGTCCGTCGACCGTTCGGGGTTGAGCGCGGGTCTGGGAACATCAGCCCGTCAGGCCTCCATTCCAGATCAGGTGGTCGCATCCGATGGAACCGTCAACGTGCCCTTCGCCGGGCGCATTCGTGTGGCCGGTGCCACCCCCGTTGAGATCGAACGCCAGATCGTCAAGCGTTTGGCGGGCAAGACAGCTGACCCACAGGCCATGGTCACTCTCACCCGGAACATGAGCCACTCGGCCACCGTCACCGGCGACGTGACAACCGGTGCCCGCGTGCCGCTGAGCCCGAACGGCGACCGCCTGCTCGACGTCATTGCCGCGGCGGGCGGCATCAAGGCTCCGGTGCACGAATCGTTCATTACCATCTCGCGCGAAGGCACATCGCTCAGTGTTCCGATGCAGGCGATCCTCGCCAACACGCGCGAAAACATCTATGTCCGTCCAGGGGACATCGTCACGGTCTACCGCGCACCGCAGTCGTTCACGGCATTTGGTGCAACCGGCCGCAATGCGGTCATCGGCTTTGATGCTGGCGGAATATCGCTGGAAGAAGCGTTGGGCAAAGCCGGTGGCCTGTTGGACGACCGGACGGACCCGAACGGCGTCTTCATTTTGCGCTATGAAGACATCAGCCTCGCACGCAAATTCCCAGAAATTCCTGGCCGGTTCCTAGACGCTTCCGTCGTTCCAGTCGCCTACCGTTTGGACATGCGCGATCCCACGTCGCTGTTTCGAGCCCGCCGTTTTCAAATGCGCGACAAAGACATCCTATACGTCTCGACCGCACCAATTACAGAAGTCGAGAAGGTCTTCCGCCTTGTAGGCATGTTGACCTCGCCAGCCGTGACAGCCGCCCGCGTCACCAACGACTTCTGATGCTCGTCAGTTGACCGGCACTCTAAATGAGATTGCCAAGTCACCATCATGCCCGCCGAGCATCTGGCTGGCCTTCTAATTGGCGGCAATTGACTGAGAACAGCGCTCCTTCTCCCATCCAGGCAAAAACGGCCTCCGATCTGGAGCGATCCGCTCCCGAACAAGGGGGGGGTGTTCGATTCTTCGCGACCCTCATCGATCCAAAATGCATGCAATTCATTATTTAACGTCTTTTGCAGGCTGAGGTGCGTCCCATGGGGCTGTGCTGATAAGCTGGATCGCACCGTGCTATGGAGGCCACCTGGAACCGGCGCCTCGCCCAAACCTAAGTCGCGCTGGAATGCAAGAAAGTACATCTCTTATGCGTGGAGCTGAAACGATAGCCGACGTGGTAACCGGCCCACACGGTTTAATGACGGACTGGGTCTTCAGGGCAGTCCGAAGATTGGCGGCCGCCAGCACAGATCGCACTATTCATTTTGTAGATCGTCAAGATGAGATCGATTTCTCCACTCCGCCTCGACCCATTTTTCTGACCTATTACCCTGCCCCGGATCTCATCACCGCCATAGACGATCACGACGCATCGGTCCTCTATGTCGTGGAAGATCCCATCGACATCCTGCGCTACCAGATGCGCGAGCTGAACCTGTCTCAGATCGAGTCAATCCGAGCCCAGACATGCAGTGCCGTCGCAAATCCCATGATTGGCCGCGCAGACCGCGTCCGCTACGTTCGGCGCGAGAGTCGATCACCCGTGAGCGCGGTGATCGAAAAGATCGCAACACATCTCAAGTTGCCACTCGCAGACGCCGAAAAACCAGCTGTTCTTGATGAACTCAGTAACGGATTAGGGCCAGATGCTATTCTGGAAGACATCCTGGCGGTCGCGAAAGGCAACTATCAGCCTCAGGCCCGCGCCGGGCGAACAGGTCTCGTCGACCAGATCGAGCTCTGTGCCTTGCAAGTGATGGAACCCATGATCGCGATGGCATTCGGCGACGCGACCCGCCCCATCGTCTGGCCAACCAACGTCTTCAAGTTCGCCGATCCGATCGAACAGCCGGAAGCGACCATGACCGATATCGGCGGGCCGGTACGCAACATTTTTTACGGCCCCTACTTTCATCTGCCCCCATGCCGTTATCGCATGGAGGCGTTGATTGCCTTTTCCGAAGATGTTCGCGACATCCCATTCCGCATTGAGGTCGTTGGGAACGGTCTTGTGACACACGCGCGCATCGAGAACCGGCGCGCAGACAATTATAGAGGCTATTGCGAGTTTACGAATACCGATCCGATTTCCACCATAGAAGTGCGGCTCCGCAACGACCAATTCGTGGAACATGGCCGCCTCCGTCTCATCGAGATGGCCTTCTTCAAACTGCCGGAAGAAGCGGACCGACGGAACTGATGGTGGTCGTGTCTTTTTTCTGTTTCTCAACCCGTGGCCGCCAACCGGGTATGGACCGCTGCCCGCACGGTCAGGCTCAATTACACAATACTGCTGGCACGCGGTCGCGAACTGAAAGCCATATCCGTCCCGAGTTTGAGCTATGGCGGACACTTCCTCAACCGGCGGGTCCCAATCTATGAAACGTCCTGTCATTTATGATGTCACACGGTTGGCCACCCGCTTTAGCCGACCCGCCCCCAACGGAATTGATCGGGTTGACCTTGGATATGCGCGTCACTTCCTCTCCGCTGAGCGCCAAGCAACCGGTGCGCTCCTAAATGGGTCCGCCAGCCCAAGGGCGATATCCAACGGAACGGCTGGCCGGATCGTCACCAGCATCGCAGACCATTGGCGCGAAACGGACACGGCGGACGTTGACCCGGTATTTAAAGATCTCGCGAGCAAACTCGGTCTTACCTCTGGTGGTTTGATTGCAGGAGGTCAGCCCAACCGCCCAACAAATGCGCAAAGGGCTCGCAAGTCGATATACGCCCTGGCGGGATCGACACAGCTTTTCGGGACCCGTGGCCTGTTTCCGGGCCGCAGTCTGATCAAGACAGCACCTGAAAACGCGATATATCTGAACACCAGTCAATTCCCATTGTGGCTGGATTGGTATTTCCGATGGCTCGACAAGCGCCCGGATGTCAAAGCCATGTTCTTTATCCATGACCTCCTTCCGCTGGATTATCCGGAATTCTTCCCCCCCGCCGAAGAGCCGCGTCATCGCGCGCGCATGGAGGTCCTTTCGAGGCGGGCCGATGCCGTCATCGTTGCAAGTGATGCAACCAAAGATCGTCTCAACCGGTATTTCCACGACACGCAAAGATCCGCACCGTCCATTCACGTTGTGCCTTTGCCCGTGGACGATGCTTTCAAAACCAGAACCAGTCCGTTGAACACGAAAGCGAGCAAGCCATATTTCGTTGTCATCGGGACGATTGAGCCTCGCAAAAATCACCTCCTGCTGCTGCACATTTGGAGAGATCTGGTTGAGAAGCTGGGAGAGGCAACGCCTCGTTTGGTCATCGTTGGCGCACGAGGGTGGGAGCACGAAAACGTCTCTGATCTGTTGGAGAGATGCGACCGGCTTCAAGGTCATGTCCTGGAAGCGCGCGGTCTCTCCACGCCGGGACTGGTCGAAATCATTTCCAACTCGAACGCCGTGCTCATGCCAACCCTGGCCGAAGGATTTGGTCTTCCCGTCGTCGAAGCGCTGGCGTGCGGTGTGCACGTTATTGCTTCAAAGATCGCGGTTTTCGAAACCGAGCAACGGCTAAACCTCACCCTCATTGATCCATTGGACGGGCCGGGTTGGCGCGAGGCAATTCTCGCGCATGCAACCGGCGCATCTATAGGCAGTCAAGCTAAAGCTTTGCCTGAAAAGCGATCTGTGGACAGCTGGATGTTGCACTGTGAGCACATTGAGAAAGTCATCGTTAGGATGTAGGCAGATCAAGACTTTATCGCCGTGACTCTCGTTCAAGACGCGGGCATATTTTCAGACACGGGGTGTGTATAAAATTTGCGTAACGGGGGTCGCGTATAATGACCACGGGGTCGGCGGAAGCCAACTATTTGCATGCTCGTTCAACGGACGGGTTTATTACCAAACACGAAAAGCAGTTTCTAATTTCCATTGCAGAGAGATTGCCACATTGGGCAACGCCCGATCACCTGACACTGACCGGTGTAATTGGATCATTTATTGTTTTTGTGAGCCTGATCGGAAGCCACTTCGAACCCCTTTTGTTGCTTTGCGCAGTTGGCGGACTGGTGCTGAATTGGTTTGGCGATTCACTTGACGGTACGCTTGCCCGCGTCCGTCGCATTGAGCGCCGGAGGTACGGGTTCTACCTTGACCATGTTTCAGATTTAGCATCCCAATTCATGATCATTGTGGGTTTAGGGCTATCGCCCCTTATGCGGCTTGAATTCGCGCTGCTTGGGCTGGTGGGCTATTTGGCATTGAGCGTCATGAGCTTTGTGAAGCTTCATGTTTCTCGAGATTTGCAGATCTGTTATTTCGGGGTCGGTCCAACTGAAATCAGGCTCATCATCTGTGCGGGTCTGGTCGTGCCGTTGCTGAGCACCTTGCCGGTGGTGTCATTTGCTGCCGCCGATTTCACGTTATTTGATATTGGCGCTGGATTAGCTTTCACGTTTTGCGTCGTGACCGCCGTCTTGGTTTTCTACAGTGAATTGAAGCGATTGGCCGTGATTGACCCATCGCCGCAAACGATTCCGCCAGAACAGGAAATGCGCGAACTGGAGCCATTTGAGGTCAGCCATCGCTAGTCCGTGCCATTGATAGGTGGAGGCGGGTTGCCACGTCACAAAGACCGGCTAAGCAGCAACCACATGCCGGAGGCATTGCGGCTAAAGGCTCGAAAAATGTCAGTCACGTAATGGAAAAATCTTTGACCAAAAGATCATCTTCATTGGATCAGTATGTCTCGAGGCGGTTCGCGCTGTCGGGGACTCAGGCGTTGCCTGCCATGTATCCCTACAACACGCCGGTCGATAACCTTGGCGTCGACCGGGCTCAACCAGATCGTGGGGTTATAAGCTTCGCGCATTATGACTACCTCGGCCTTGCCAATGACCCACGCGTCAAGGATCCGGCCAAGGAGGTGATCGACAGATTCGGTGTCGGTGCCGGTGCATCGCGGCTAGTCGGTGGCGAGGTTTCCCTACATCGGGTTCTGGAACGTGAGTTGGCTGATTTTATCGGCGTGGAGGACACGCTCACGAACGTCAGCGGTTACGGAACAAACGTTGCGCTGCTCGGTCATCTGATGACCAAGGATGACCTGATCATCACTGATCAGGCCGCACACAACAGCATCATGACGGGATGCCAGCTCTCCCGCGCGACATCGAAGAGGTTCCAGCACAATGACATCGACGATCTTGACCAGCTGCTGAGCAAACACCGCAAGGATCACAACCGCGTTCTCGTCGTCGTCGAGGGTCTTTACAGCATGGATGGGGACATCCCCGATCTGCCCCGGCTGCTCGAAGTGTGCCGCAGGCACGATGCCTGGATCATGGTTGATGAGGCCCATTCAATCGGCGTGCTCGGCCCAAATGGCCGCGGCATCACAGAGCACTATGGCCTGCCGCCGAATGCGGTCGATATCATTGTTGGGACACTCTCCAAATCCTTTGTCACCTGCGGAGGCTTCGTAGCAGGCAGCAAGCCGTTGATGGATTGGCTCCGCTGCACAATGCCGGGTTTCGTCTACAGCGTCGGACTGTCCCCACCGTTGGCCGCCGCCGCATACGCAGCAATCCAGATTGCCCGCACCGAGACCGACAGACTGCAAACGTTGCGGGAAAAATCGCGATTCTTCTTGGAGACAGCCCAGCGGTTTGGCCTGAACACAGGCAATGCCATCGGGGCCGCCGTCGTCCCGGTTCATTTTCAAAACGTCAATCAGGCCATTTTCGCAGCCCAGACTGCGCTGGATCACGGGTTCTTCGTGCCAGCAATTGCCCAGATCGCCGTTCCGAAGGACCTGCCGAGATTGCGATTCTTTATCACCAAGGACCACGCACCGGCCGACATCGAACGCGTGCTGAGTGTGTTGCATCATGTCGAAGTCACAAGCCAACGCTCGCCCCGGTCGGCAGCTGACGCGAAACGCTCCGTTGACCGATCTGAGTACGCGTTGCACGACCAGTAGCGGTCGAGTGTCCTAGACGACTAGGTATTGGAACGTCCCAGACCCGGATTGGCAGGTGACGGGGACAGGTGTTAATGACCTTCCAAACGCACCGGTCGCCTGACCACGACCGGAAATGAAACTTGACAAGCAAGGTCACGCGATCGTCGGGTTTGCCATAAATCCGTGAGACGTGTTTGGTAGGCCACTGAAAGTCAAAGGTGCAACAGCGGACGGCGCCAAGGCCAGTGGACGCCAGGGGATGCCATTGGTCGTTCCGGTTGAACGCTCAAAGTTTCATGCGAGGACCAAGACCTGAAACCCTTTCCGGTGACCCAAGAAATTGAGCTGGAGCCGCTCGAACAGGTCGAGGAACCCAACCGCGAGCCTGGCCCCTTCAACATTGAGTATTGGTCACGCTGGTTCACGAGGAACCGCGGATACGTCGCATTCGTGATCGTCCCGACACTCCTGGCGGCCATCTACTTTGCTTTCATCGCTGCCGACCGCTACGTCGCTGAAGCGCATTTCGTCGTCCGGAGCCCAAGTACGGCGGCTGCCAGCCAGCTGACCTCCCTCGTCCAGGGCAGCGGCATTGTCCGCTCATCCGATGACGCATACATCGTCCACGCCTACATGCAGTCACGCGATGCGGTTCGCACGCTGACAAACACGATTGATCTCGTGGCGCGGCTGCAGCGCCCGGAAGCCGATCTGCTCTGGAAATACCCCGGACTGATTTACGGGGAGAGCGAAGAGCGCCTTTGGAAGCACTTTCAGGGTCATCTCTCGATCGAATTCGATTCAACAACGGGCATTAGCACAATGAGTGTGCAGGCATTCCGCCCCGAAGATGCCCGTGAAATTGCTGAAGGACTTCTGGTCGCGTCCGAAAACCTGATCAATGCCATGAGTGAGCGCGCCAAGACCGAATTGATGGCGACCGCCAATGAAGAACTTGAGTTGATGCGGGCCCAGTCCCAGGCTGTCGTCGACAAGATCACGGACTTTCGTCGCGAAAATCAGCTCATCGACCCCAGCCAGGCATCGAAAGCAGCCCTCCAGGCCATCACAGAGTTGTCGCTGGGGATCGCACGGACGCGGGCCGAGTTGAAGGAACTGGAACTGATCGCCGCCGACAGCCCACAGGCCATGACGTTGCGCCGTCGCATCGTCGCTTTCCAGGAACAAACATACAAAGAGCGCGAAGCTCTCGCCGGCACGCAGTCTTCGCTTCCGCCCCTGATCGCCGATTATGAGCGCCTGCTTCTGGAGCGGGAATTCGCCGAACGCAGCTTCGCATCCGCGCGCTCGGCCTATGATATTGCCCGCATCGAGTCAGAGCGTCAGAGGCTTTTCATCGAACGCATCAGCACACCCTCAACCCCGGATTATCCAGAATACCCCTATCGCCTCTTGATGGTGCTGGCATCGTTCTTATGCCTCAGCATGATCTACCTCATACTGAAATATCTGTTCGTCAACTTGCGCGCCCACGGCGCGGAGTAAGGGCGACACCTCGCCGTCCTTTGTCGATGTTGTAAAAAAGAAAGACTGGAGCCGTGCTTGATCAAACGGTGCAATCGCACTCCCTGCAGACGCAACCGATCAAAGGCGCTGATCGCGCAATCGTAGCCCGTGATGTCGTCAAGGAATTCGATACCGAGATCGGCGTCCGCCGCGTCCTCGATGGGATTTCCTTTAGCGTCGGGATGGGGGAACGGCTGGCAATCCTCGGCCGGAACGGGGCTGGTAAATCGACCCTTATCCAGATCCTGTCCGGCTTGCAGCGTCCCACCAGTGGCTCCATCGAACGCGGACTTCGGATGTCCTGGCCGCTGGCCCTCGGCGGTGGATTTGAAGGTGAGCTGACTGGCTATGACAACGTCAGGTTTATTGCCCGCATTTACGGCGTCCCGTTCCGCGAGACGTTCGACTTCGTCGACGATTTCACCGAGATCGGTCAGCAACTCCACACTCCGGTCCGGTATTATTCAAGCGGCATGCGGATGCGGCTGGCCTTTGCTTTGTCCCTGGCAATTGACTTCGAGTGCTTCCTGATCGACGAGGTCATCCTCGTGGGTGACAAGCGCTTTCAGGCGAAATGCCAGGGACAAAGCAAAGGCCAGCCGCATCCGCATGCCGCTTGAATAATACCGGACCGGAGTGTGGAGTTGCTGAC
>JBCBRH010000004.1:0-134032 GCA_039819785.1 Pseudomonadota bacterium
CCTCAATTGTTTGATGTCTATTGATTCCGTCATTGGGGTCGCGAAGATTTAAATCGGAGTTGCGGTTGAGCAGTTGGGTTGTCATTTAATGTCTCGTTTGAATTCATCAGTCACGATACGTAGCGCGGGACCGAATAAACTCTGATCCTGGAATAATCTTCTTCCACTTTTTAAAAAAAGATGCCGTGATAGCTATTGAAGTCGTTAAAGATCATCGGGCATGTCTCATAAGCACCGAAATGTACCTCTATCTGAGAACTAGGTGCTCAAGACTAGCTGCTGCTTGTAACTAAAGCTGATGCATTCCCACGAACCAACAGATCACTCAGCCTCTCCACTTTCACCTCGCCGCCCACGCCCTGCGCGACGAGCTTGACGTCTTGGTCTTTGAACGGCCCGTCGATCAGTTGTTTCAGGGCCGGGCCAAGTGCGCGCGGTCGCCGACTGCATCGATGAGCCAATAGATTTCGCCTGACGTCCATTCGTCGGGCCGCAGGCGCAGTGGCTGCTTCCCGGCAATCTCACTCATGCGCGTGTCGACATCGGTTGAGACGCGCGCCCAGGTGATCACCGCGTCAGGTGCGCGAAAACCAAACAGGTTCTAGAGATGACGCCAATCGTGTGACTTACTCGATCGGGATAACAGTGTAGCCCAATCGCTTAAACTTCGCCACGAGGCCTTTACGTCCCGGCAGATGCAGGGCACCCACGGCAATGAAGGCCCCACCTTCCGCCAAAAGCTTTTCAGCACGTTCCGCCATGATCGCGTTCCGCCGCTCAATCAGATCGCGTCGAAAACGCCTCAAAATCGTGCCGTCGATCCCCGCCTTTTCGGCTAAGACGACCTGCAACGGAATCGCATAGGACACCTGCCTGTTGAGATACAATTGCAAAACCGTTTCCATGAGATCATCCGCGCGCTCGGCATAGACAATGCTCGCACGCAGCAGCTCCAGCTGCTGCTCAAGTGGAACCTGTGCAGCCGCCTCAAGTTGGCTCTTGATGGTCTCAAGACCGACAACGGGAATTGAAGCCTTGCGCGCGGTCTCGGCCAGCTTCATGTCGAGCACCAGCCCGCCCTTGGCGATTTTTTTGCGCTCACACTTTGAAACCGACATGATCATGCTGACCACCCACGGTTTAAAGAGCCGGGCGAGATGTTGGGGCGTATCGCTGTCTTCCATCCGGTCCGCGACAATCGCGAACTCATCTTCAGACAGCAAACCGTCCAGCGTTTTCCCATCATCGAACAGCACGAGGTCCATGGCGTTCGAAACAGCCTGAGACGTCGCTTTTGGCGAGAGTTCAGCCACTTCCAGCGCCAGGATCTTCGATTTTTTCAAAGCTTTTTTGGTCGCTGGCGTCAGTTTGGTCACCCGCGGATCGGTCAGGTGAACAGTCCCGAAGAGTGTCGATGGCGGCAGATCGCCCTTGGTGATTTCGTAAAGCACTGCCCCGTCGTTGCGCGCTTCGCTGGGCGTGGGCTGGACCCGGGATGCGGCATCGGGGTCGGCACTTTGCAGCCAGCTGAGGAGGTTTCGTCCTTTACAGTCCCCACCGCTGCCCTTTGCCTGGACTGACCCAGGCATCGCCACGGCAAGTGCCATGCCCAGGACAACCACCAGCCGTGCCAGCCTGAAGTCCCAGGAACTGTCGCGTCGTGCGGGCACGGTCACGCTCGTGGATGTCAGCCGATGTTTGAAACAAGCTTGTCGCAACGCAAATACCAAATTGAGGCCCACACAAACCATGCATCACGCCAGTGCGAACTGGCCTTTTGAACGGGCCATTGAATGCGGTTAACCCAACCCATTGTCAAGCTTCAACAAAAACAATGACAGCTCTGACTTAAAAGAAGAAATTATGCGTCTCAATTGACGTTACGACCTGGGGTGAGCCGCATCGTAAACGGCCAACAGACGCTCACGGTCCACCTCTGTGTAGACTTGCGTCGTCGCCAGCGAAGCATGCCCCAAAAGGTCCTGGATCTGCCGCAGGTCTGCACCGGCCGACAACAAATGCGTCGCAAACGAGTGTCGCAGCGCGTGGGGTGTTGCGGTATCTGGCAGTTCAAGCGCTTCGCGAAGCCGCGCAATCATCAGCTGCACGATCCTGGGTGAAAGTGCGCCACCCTTTTCTCCGAAAAACAGCGGCCCATCCGACACAAACGGAAACGGGCAAAGCGCAACATAGTTGGCGACCGCGTCCTGCGTGATCGGCAGAACCGGCACGACGCGCTCTTTTTTTCCCTTGCCGAGAATTCGCAGCGTATCGCGCCCCGGCAGTGGCGCATCCCCATGCGACAGGTTCAGCGCTTCGGAAATCCGCAGCCCACAACCGTATAAGAGCAGTAAGACAGCTTGATCACGCGCCTGCACCCAATCGCGTGCCACATCATCAGGGGTGGCCATCAGACGCGCCGCTTTCTCCACCGTCAGCGGCTTGGGAATGCCATGCCCGACCTTTGGCATCGCCACCTGTCGGATGCTGCGATTGACCAGGACCTCACGCGCCTCCAACCAGTCGAAGAAGGTGCGAAGCGCCGATAGGGTCCGTGCCATGGACCTTGAACCGGTCCCTTGCCGCCGCCGTTCGGCCAGGAAACCGCGAAAGATCATCGCATCGACCGTGCGCAGGTGGGCAAGGGTCGGTTCTTCTTTGAACGCGCGCTTCAAGAACAGGCTGAATTTTTCCAGGTCGCGGCCATAGGCGGTCAGCGTATGTTCCGAAGCATCGCGCTCCAACTCAAGCCAGGCGAGCCAATGGCGCACAGCCTCGCTAAGCGCGGAACAATCGTCCAGGGCGTGGGGCCCTGTGCCTCGCACCGCGTCTGAAGACAAGCCTGTCACAGGTCGGACCTTTCGTGATAACGACGAATCAGACGCAGAACGCGTGAACAAACTCGACTGTTGGGTGTTAACAAATACTGAACGACAGTTGGTCGCGTCGCAGCACCGGCTGCAGGATAACCCAAAGCGTCATTGCAAGATCGGTCGAACACCATGTCAGCCCGCGAGAAATTTGCTCTCCCCCCGCGCACCATGAATTTCGAGGGCAAGCCGCGTCTCATTGGCGTGGAGTTGGAGTTCGCAGCCGTCACGGCCGACCGGGTCGCCTACCGCATCAAGCAGCTCTACGGTGGCACGATCACCCGCGAGGACAACTTCCGATACCACATCAATGGCACCCGCCACGGTGATTTCACGGCCGAACTCGACACCCAATACGCGCATCGGAACCCGGATGAGGGAAGCCCATTCGACCCAGGCATCGCCGGTTGGATCGCCACCTTCCGAGACGGCATGCGCGAACTCTACGGTGAGGTCGGTTCACTCGTCATACCCTATGAAGTGGTTTGCCCGCCGATTGAGATGGACACACTCCCGGAATTAGAAAACCTGCTCGATGCACTTCGCCAGGAAGGTGCACGTGGCACCCGCGAAAACCTGTTTTACGCTTTCGGGGCTCAACTCAATCCCGAAATTGCAACAAGGGACCCGGAATGGATCCTTGCGGTTCTCAAATCGCAGATCCTTTTGTCAGATTGGCTGCGTGCGGTTATCCGGCTGGATACGGCGAGGCAATTGTTTTCTTTCGCGGACGCCTTCCCACTCGAATATTCAAAGCGCATCTTGAAGGCTGACTACTGGCCGGACCTGGAGACAATTATTACGGACTATCTGAAGTCCAACCCAACGCGAAACCGCGAACTTGACATGCTCCCTCTGTTTTCCTGGCTGCTAGCTGATCTGGTCGACAACTATGTGCAGGACAGCAAAATCAAAAAACGGCCAACGTTCCACTACCGTTTGCCGGATGCCAATATCTCTCAACCGAATTGGTCCATAACCCTGGAATGGAACCGTTGGGTTGTGATCGAAAAGCTGGCGCAAGACAAAGATAAGCTGAATGAAATGGGTGAGGCCTATATCAAAAACGCACAATCCATGTTTCCGGAAAATTGGGCGTTTATGTGTACCGAGTGGCTGCTCGATATCAAGTAACGTTCGAACGCAAAGATGAAACCACTACAAGAACGAATACGGGTCGATATCAATACTCAGACGCAAATCACCTTTGATTGGCGGTAGTCTCGAAATCCATTCTCTGAGATACGCCTGGAGGTCAAGCTCTCGCGGCGCCTTCACCAGGATGCGCCAACGATGACGCCCGCGGATGATCGAAATCGGAGCCTCGGCGGGGCCGAGCACACTGATGACGTCGCTGGATGGCGCGCGATGAACGATGTCGCGCGCGCACAATTCCGCAAGCTCCTTATCCCGGGCCGAAATAATGAGCGCAGCCAAACGGCCATACGGTGGAAGCATACCCGCCTGCCGTGACCTGATCTCAGCATCCAGGAAAGCCTCGCGGTCACCAGACATGATGGCCTGCATGACAGGATGTTCTGGCATATGCGTTTGAACGAGTCCGAGCCCGCGCACCTTGGCTCGGCCTGCGCGCCCAGTCACCTGATGCAGCAGCTGGAACGTGCGCTCACCAGCCCGCGGGTCAGCGCCTTGGGCGAGCCCCAGATCGCCATCGACAATGCCGACCAGATTGAGATCTGGAAAATGGTGACCTTTCGCAACAATCTGCGTGCCGACGATAATATCGGCATCACCATCCTCAATGCGTTTGATGACGGCGCGCATCTCGGTCAGCCCGGGAATGAGGTCAGATGACAGCAAGACGACGCGGGCTTCGGGAAACCGCTCGGCAACTTCCTCTGCAACGCGTTCGACACCGGGCCCGCAAGCCGCCAGGGAATCCTCCGCCTCGCAGTTCGGGCACGTCTTCGGCAACGGCACCGAAAACCCGCAATGGTGACAGTTCAGTTGTTTGCGAAATCGGTGTTCGACCAGCCAGGCCGTACATTGCGGACACTCAAACCGATGCCCGCAGGACCGGCAGAGCGTCAACGGTGCATACCCACGCCGGTTGAGAAACAACAGCGACTGCTGCTTGCGTTCCAGTGTCGCCGTAACAGCTTCCACAAGACGCGGCGACAGCCATCGCCCCCGTTCAGGCGCGTCCTTGCGCAGGTCGATCGCCTCGATTTCGGGAAGCTCGGTTCCTGAAAACCGCCCCGGCAAAATCAAATGCCGGTATTTGCCCGTCCGTGCGTTCACATGCGTTTCCACAGCCGGCGTAGCAGATGCCAAAACGGCGGGACAACCCGCAAGGCTGGCGCGAACAACAGCCATGTCGCGCGCCTGATAGTGAACCCGGTCATCCTGCTTGAAGCCGGCATCATGCTCTTCGTCGACGACGATCGCACCCAGGTCCTGGTAGGGCAGGAACAACGCCGAACGTGCCCCGATAACAACGCGCGCTTCACCCGACGCGACAGCCCGCCAGATGCGCCCGCGCTCCGCGCCTTTCATCGCCGAGTGCCACTCCACCGGCGCACATCCGAAGCGGTCTTGGAAACGCGTGAGAAACTGGCTCGTCAACGCAATTTCAGGCAGCATGATCAAGCCTTGCCGCCCGCGCCGCAAAGCCTGCGCAATGGCCTCGAAATAAACCTCGGTCTTCCCAGACCCCGTTACGCCATCAATCAGCGACACGGAAAAAGATCGCGCATCAACAGCTGCAATCAGCGTCTCGACGGCGCGCGCTTGATCGTCCGAAAAATCAATTGTCACATGATCAGGCTTCGGCGTCGGGCATACGCGAGGCGGAATGGCGACATCGACGAGACACCCTGCCTGCACCAGACCGTCGACAACGCCTGTGGTACACGCAGCCTCATGCGCTAGCCCTGCTTTTGACCGGATCAAACCGTCAGAGGCAATCTCCAAAACGCGAGACCGCGCAGGCGTCATACGCGGCGGGTGCTGGGCCCCTTGAACAAGCGCAACCCCGAACCGTGGCTTGAGCGGTTCAAAGACCGCAGGCGCACTCATCATCATCCGCACCACCATGCCAAGCGGCGCAAGCGTGTACCGCGCAATCCACTCGGCAAACCGCAAGGAGCCCACTGGCAGCGGGGGGGCATCGAGAGGTTCGAGTATGGCTTTCAGCTTCTTGGGATCAACGGGCTTGGGCACGGTGCCATCTTGCAGGCTGATCGCACGATCCCAGACGACACCAATCCGGCTTTGCGGGCCAAACGGCACGTTAACGAAGGTGCCCGGATCAGGGATGCGGCCATCAACGGGCGCCAAATAATCGTACGTTTGATCCAACGCAACCGGGAGCAAAACAGGAACCGTCGCCCGCGCGGCATCACGCCCTCCAGCATGCCCGGGCGCTGCATCGTTACCATCCAGGTCAAGCAGGGTATCCAAACAGGGCACCTTGGGACTAAAAGCTGCAGCGAGAGTTATTCGAATCGCCTCGAAGGCAGCTGAGATCACATTCAGCAGCGGTTTAGGCACATTTGCGCCCCGAACACGATCCTAACCAATACTCGGTCTTAGGCGATGCTGAGGCAAGGAGACATCAATGAAGTTCTTCGTCGACACCGCAGATACCAATGAAATTAAGGAGTTAGCCGAAACCGGTTTGCTTGATGGTGTGACGACCAACCCCTCCCTTATCGCCAAATCCGGCAGAGACTTCCAGGAAGTCATCGCAGAGATCTGTGAACTGGTACCAGGACCGGTCTCTGCCGAAGTCACCGCGACCGAGGCGCCAGGCATGATCCAGGAAGGCCGCAAACTGGCAAAGATTTCAGACAACGTGACGGTCAAGGTCCCACTGACAATGGAAGGCTTGAAAGCCTGCAAGGCTCTGACCACCGACGGCACCATGGTCAATGTCACACTTTGCTTTTCCGCCAACCAGGCACTTCTGGCTGCCAAGGCCGGCGCAACGTTCGTCTCCCCGTTCGTGGGCCGCCTGGATGATATCGGCCTCGAAGGGATGAACCTCATCCGCGAAATCCGCCAGATCTACGACAACTACCAAAGCCTGACGACAGACATCCTGGCAGCCTCGATCCGCACGGTGAACCATGTCCGCGACGCAGCCCTTATCGGTGCCGATGTCGTCACGGTCCCACCTGCAACATTGAAGGCGCTGGTCAAACACCCTCTGACCGACAAGGGCTTGGAGGCCTTCCTCGCCGACTGGGATAAGACCGGACAGAAGATCCTCTGAGCATCACTCGCAGTCGTATTCGCCTGTTTCGCCTGTTTCGTCTGTCGCGCCGAGAGTTCGCAGCGATTTGAGAAACGAACGCTCAAGCCTTCGTGAAGCGTCGTAGCCTTAGGAGTCGTCATAGTAAGGCTTGTTCGCCCAGTCACGACCAGCGGGCAATGATGACGAGTGGAGTGACCCCGCAATGGCGTACAATAAGGCATCCAACCAGCAGCAACGATTTTCGTTTCCAGGCTACAACGGTGAAACACTCGCCGCACGCCTTGACCTGCCGGTCGGGCCGGTTCGCGGCTATGCGCTGCTCGCCCACTGCTTCACCTGTTCGAAAGACATCCAGGCTGCCCGTCGCATTGCGCAGAGAATGGCGCTGGAAGGGCTTGGCGTGGTGCGGTTCGATTTCACAGGGCTGGGTTCATCCAGCGGTGATTTTGCCAACACCAATTTTACTTCCAACGTCCAAGACCTTATGGCCGCCGTCGCCCATATGAGAACGCATCTGGAGGCCCCGGCAATCCTTGTGGGCCACTCGCTGGGTGGGGCGGCCGTGCTTGCCGCGGCCGGAGACATCGCTGAGGTCAAGGCTGTCGCAACCATCGGCGCGCCTTCAGACGTCGCCCATGTCCTTCAAAATCTCGGTGCGTCCCTCGAAACGGTCGAGGCCCAAGGCAAGGCCGATGTGGTCCTGGGCGGGCGCACATTCACGCTGAAACGCGAATTCGTCGACGACGCGCGAGGCTTTCGTCTGAGCGCGCGAATTGCAGATCTCCGAAAACCCCTGCTGATCCTCCATGCACCGCGCGATGCAACCGTCGGTATCGACAACGCATCCGAGATCTTTATGGCCGCAAAACACCCCAAGAGCTTCGTGTCTCTAGACAATGCCGACCATCTCCTGTCCGACCCGGCAGATGGCGACTTCGCAGCCTCCATCATCGCGGCCTGGGCATCCAGGTACCTGAACGGGCAAGGTGCGGATGAAGCCGAAGGCCACGCAAGCGAACAACCCCCAGCGTTGTCGGGTCAAGGATCATCGGTTAATGAGCTGACCGGCGTCGTTGTCTCAGAAACCGGACTTGGAAAATTCCAAAACGCCGTTGTCAGCCGGCAGCACAGATTGATCGCCGATGAACCGGCGTCGGTCGGTGGCCTCGATAGCGGCCCCAGCCCCTATGACTTTGTGTCAATCGCCCTGGCGAGCTGCACATCCATGACCTTGCGCATGTATGCAGACCGCAAGGCTTGGGAGGTTGGCCGCATCTCGGTCAGCGTTACACACGGAAAAGTCCCAGCCGCCCACTGTCAGGACTGCGGCGATATCATCGAAGCGAGTGTCTCTGCAGGCCAGCAGGCAGACGGCAGTGGAAAAACAAGCCGTATCGACCGCTTCGAGCGCACGTTGCACATTGAAGGCGAGGTTTCAGACGACATGGCCGCCAAGCTGCTGGAAATTGCCGACAAGTGTCCAGTCCACAAGACCTTGCAGACTGGCGCTGCCGTCGTGACAAAAATGAAGGGCGCGGGCCAAAACCCGCTTTGAATGACGCAGGCTCGCAATCCCCAAGCGAAAAAACTGGCTGTTGGCGCTTTTTATCACTGGTCTTATCCGAAATAACGACATCAATCGGGCGTGTTTGCCGCATAACCGGTTGCTAAGGCCCGTTGATGCCCCACATCCGTCATGTTAGACACCCCAGCAATGCTTCGAAGATGGCTAAGGCGCGACCCACGTGCCCAACCGAATTCGGAGTAATCCTTCCAAAACGCGGGCTTTGGCAATGGCGATAGAATTGCCAGACAAGCCCACCGATCGCCGTCCTGGCGAATGAGAGCGTGCGACGTGGCAGCAGACGGATCAGTTACCGCAAGTGTTTACGGGCGCTATGCAAGCGCACTGTTTGATTTGGCAACCGAGCAAAACGAGCTCGCGACGGTCGAGCAGCAACTCATCGATTTCCAAGGTCTCCTGGACGAAAGTCCCGATCTTCAGCGCATGATCAACAGCCCTGTTTTCTCTAGCGAGGAACAGGCGCAGGCGCTTCAGGCGATTTTGGCTAAAGCCGGGACTTCTGGCACCACGGCCAACTTCTTCAATCTGTTGGCACAGAACCGACGCCTGTTTGTGATCCCAGACATCATCAAGACCTTCCGCATGATTTCAGCAGAAAGCCGTGACGAGGTGTCGGCTGAGGTCACAAGTGCAGTCGCCCTGACCGATGAGCAGACCCAGGCTCTGACCGAGACCTTGACGAAGACCGTTGGCAAAGACGTCATTCTCGATCTCAAGGTTGATCCCGACATTTTAGGTGGCCTGATCGTCAAGCTTGGCAGCCGCATGGTCGACAGCTCGTTGCGCACCAAACTCACGAGCATGCAGGTCGGTTTGACGAAATCAGCCGCCTGATTTCCCAGGCGCAAATTGCAAATCCAGCTGTCCAATGGCCCATAGGTCATCGTGCGGTTTCGGTGATGAACGATCGAAGATCCCATTCAGGGGTCGCAAGAACGCAGACGAAGAAGACCAAGAAACAGCCTTTGGCAGCGACTTAAGCTGCGATCGGTTCCCCAATTACGAACACCAACGGAAGCCAAGAGGTCATAGATGGACATCCGAGCCGCAGAGATCTCCTCGATCCTGAAAGAGCAGATCAAGAATTTCGGCCAGGAGGCAGAAGTCTCCGAAATCGGTCAGGTGCTGTCCGTCGGTGACGGTATCGCCCGGATCTACGGGCTGGATAACGTCCAGGCCGGCGAGATGGTGGAGTTTCCAGGCGGCATTCGCGGCATGGCCCTCAACCTTGAAGCCGACAACGTCGGTGCCGTGATTTTCGGCGACGACCGGAACATTAAAGAGGGCGACACCGTCAAGCGGACGGGTGCCATCGTTGAAGTCCCAGTCGGCAAAGGCCTTCTCGGTCGCGTGGTTGACGGTCTGGGCAACCCAATTGACGGCAAGGGTCCGATCCAGTCGGATCAGAAAAGCCGCGTTGACATCAAGGCTCCCGGCATCCTTCCGCGGAAATCGGTCCACGAGCCCATGGCAACCGGCCTGAAGGCGGTCGATGCCTTGATCCCCATCGGGCGCGGCCAGCGGGAACTCGTCATCGGCGACCGTCAGACCGGTAAGACAGCCATTATTCTGGACGCCTTCCTCAACCAGAAATCGATTAACGAAGGCGACGATGAATTCGCCAAGCTGTACTGCGTCTATGTCGCCATCGGCCAGAAGCGCTCGACAGTCGCCCAGTTCGTCAAAGTGCTCGAAGAGCGCGGCGCGCTGGAATACTCAGTCATCGTGGCCGCGACGGCGTCTGATCCAGCGCCGATGCAATACCTTGCACCGTTCACGGGCTGTGCCATGGGCGAGTATTTCCGCGACAACGGCATGCACGCCCTGATCGGTTACGACGACCTCTCCAAGCAGGCCGTCGCATACCGTCAGATGTCTCTTCTACTGCGCCGCCCGCCCGGCCGTGAAGCCTATCCCGGCGACGTGTTCTATCTCCACTCCCGTCTCCTGGAACGCTCAGCGAAAATGGGCGACGACCACGGCGCAGGGTCTTTGACAGCATTGCCCGTTATTGAAACCCAGGCCAACGACGTGTCGGCGTATATTCCCACAAACGTGATTTCCATTACGGACGGTCAGATCTTCCTTGAAACCGATTTGTTCTATCAGGGCATCCGTCCTGCCGTGAACGTGGGTCTGTCGGTGTCGCGTGTGGGTTCATCGGCGCAGACCAAAGCGATGAAGCAGGTTGCCGGTAAGATTAAGGGTGAGCTCGCCCAATACCGTGAGATGGCAGCCTTCGCGCAATTCGGCTCCGACCTGGACGCGGCAACACAGAAACTTCTCGCTCGTGGTGCCCGCCTGACTGAGCTGTTGAAGCAGCCGCAGTACTCCCCGTTGAAGATGGAAGAGCAGGTTTGCGTGATCTTCGCCGGTACGCGCGGCTATCTGGATGACCTTCCGGTGAACGCCGTCGGCAAGTTTGAAGAAAAGCTTCTGGCGACGTTGCGCGGCGAACACGCCTCCATTCTCGATACCATCAAAACCGAAAAGAAGGTGTCTGATGACACTGAAAAGGCGCTTGTCGATCTGCTTGACGGGTTCGCCAAAACGTTCAGCGCCGACTAAGGCGCCGGACAAGTTCTAACGAGACGTTCAGCGCCGACCAAGGCGCTGGACATCATGTAAGAAGCGTTCAAAGCAAAGGACGGCTTTGACCTGCATATTCGCCGGTCGTCGGCTCGAGTGAGTTGGACGGCTTTGGCGGTTGGTAAGGAGGCATCTGCCGTGCTGACGGACGATGGCCCCATGACCCGACCTGACCGCCAATGACACCATGCCGATCGACCCCGATCGCGCAAACGACGTTGATAGGACGCCCCGATGGCGAGCTTGAAGGAACTGCGGAACCGGATCTCTTCGGTCAAGGCGACGCGGAAAATCACCAAAGCCATGCAGATGGTGGCAGCTGCCAAGCTCCGCCGCGCCCAGGAGGCTGCGCAAGCGGCCCGCCCTTATGCCGAACGCATGGACGACGTGTTGGCAAACCTGGCCAAGAGTGTTGCAAACCCGGAAGGGGCATCGCCGCTTCTGGTCGGCACAGGCAAGGACGACACACATCTGTTGGTGGTCATGACGGCCGAACGCGGTCTGTGCGGCGGCTTCAACTCCAACATCGCCAAGCTGGCCCGCCAACATGCCTCAAAGCTGATCGGTGAAGGCAAAACCGTCAAGATCCTGTGCGTCGGCCGCAAAGGCGCTGACAGCCTGAAGCGCGACTACGCAGCCATGATGCTCCCGACGATCACGTTTGGTGGCGTAAAGCAGCTAGGCTTTGCGAATGCCGAAGAGGTCTCCGACAAGGTGATGTCGATGTTCGCCGACGGCGAGTTCGACATCTGCACCATCTTCTTTTCGAAGTTCCAATCGGTGATTGCTCAGACGCCAACACCCTTGCAGCTCATCCCGGCCCGGCTGCCGGAAGCCGGCGAAGACGACGAAGCCGCATCGGGCGCGAAGGCATCTTACGAGTACGAACCTGAAGAGGACGCGATCCTCGATTACCTTTTGAACCGCAACATCGCGACCCAGATTTTCCGTGGCCTGTTGGAAAACGCTGCCTCTGAGCAGGGCGCACGGATGAGCGCCATGGATGCGGCGACACGCAACGCTGGCGAAATGATCGACAAGCTGACAATCACCTACAACCGTGAGCGTCAGGCAAAAATCACCAAAGAACTCATTGAAATCATCTCAGGAGCCGAGGCACTTTAAGGGTGCATCGCTCATTCCGCGTTGGGATGAAGGCTCAAGACCTGGAATTGAAGGACGAGGAACGAAAACATGGGAAATAGCGTTGGTCGCATCAAACAGGTCACGGGTGCCGTCGTTGACGTGCAGTTCGACGACAGCCTTCCAGAAATTCTAAACGCGCTCGAAACAGAGAACCAAGGCACGCGCTTGGTGCTTGAGGTCGCACAGCATCTCGGTGAGAACGCCGTCCGCACCATCGCGATGGACTCCACCGAAGGCTTGGTCCGCGGCCAGAAAGTCACCGACACCGGTTCCCCAATCTCCGTTCCAGTGGGCGAAGGTACGCTTGGCCGTATCATGAACGTCATCGGTGAGCCCGTCGACGAAGCCGGCAAGATCGAAACCAACGAGATGGCCCCGATCCACGCATCCGCCCCCCCACTGGTGGATCAGTCCACGGAATCGGAAATCCTGGTAACCGGCATTAAGGTCGTCGACCTGCTCGCCCCATATGCCAAAGGCGGTAAGATCGGCCTGTTCGGCGGCGCCGGCGTCGGTAAAACAGTTCTGATCATGGAATTGATCAACAACATCGCCAAAACACACGGCGGATACTCGGTCTTCGCTGGTGTCGGTGAGCGGACGCGCGAAGGAAACGACCTCTACTACGAGATGATCGAATCCAAAGTGAACGTCGACCCGAAAGAAAACAGTGGCTCAGCTGAAGGCTCGAAATGCTCGCTGGTCTACGGCCAGATGAACGAACCGCCAGGCGCCCGCGCCCGTGTTGCGTTGACGGGCCTGACGATCGCGGAATCGTTCCGTGACAAAGGCCAGGACGTGCTGTTCTTCGTCGACAACATTTTCCGCTTCACACAGGCCGGCTCAGAAGTGTCAGCTCTCTTGGGGCGCATCCCGTCGGCTGTGGGGTATCAGCCAACGCTCGGCACAGACATGGGCCAGATGCAGGAGCGCATTACGTCGACCAACAAAGGGTCTATCACGTCCGTGCAAGCCGTCTACGTGCCTGCCGACGACCTGACCGACCCCGCGCCTGCCTCAACGTTTGCCCACTTGGACGCCACCACAGTGCTTTCACGTTCCATCGCGGAAAAGGGCATCTATCCAGCCGTCGACCCGCTGGACTCCACGTCACGCATGCTCGACCCGCAGATCCTTGGCCAGGAGCACTACGAGGTCGCCCGTGAAACGCAGGAAATCTTGCAGCGCTACAAGGCCCTGCAGGACATCATCGCCATTCTGGGGATGGACGAGCTTTCCGAAGAAGACAAAATGACCGTGGCGCGCGCCCGTAAGATTGAGCGCTTCTTCTCGCAACCCTTCGACGTCGCCGAGATCTTCACCGGTTCGCCGGGTGTTCAGGTGCCGTTGGCCGAAACCATCAAGGCCTTCAAAGGCCTGTGTGCCGGCGACTACGACCACCTGCCCGAGCAGGCATTCTACATGGTCGGTTCGATCGACGAAGCCATGGCCAAAGCCGAAAAGATGGCTGAAGCGGCCTAATAAACGCCCACCGGGGAGAAGCCGGCCCGGTTCAGAAATCAGCGGCTCTCCGGCAAGGAGCGCCGCTGAGCACGCGGGAGGAACCAACCCATGTCAGACGGTGAGCCAGACGGCAGTAAGACAGACCGCGCGTTTGGCAGCTGTTGCATGGAACTGCAGGAGGCCATACAGGCTGAAGACTTCGAGCCGTTGATTACACTTGGTCCCGATGATGTGCTGTACATATCCGTCGGTTTGATGGACTTGGAAGACGAAGACGAACCGGGCATGGTGGATCACCCGATCTTTTTTTGCCCGTTTTGCGGGACGTCGTTGCAATCACGCGACGAGGTTCAGGCCAAACTGGATGCCGACATCGAGCAACTGGCCTAGACGTAACGGCGGAAATGTTCCGCCACGCGCCCTGACCGCGCGTTGAGACGACACGCAAGCGGTGAACACAACACCGACCGCAGACCCGAAGGACGAGACACCATGGCCGGCACATTCAAGTTCGAACTGGTAAGCCCCGAACGCATCTTGTTGTCGGTCGACGCTGAAGATGTCCTCATCCCCGGCGCCGAAGGCGAATTTACTGTCCTGCCTGGCCACGCCCCCGTCATCGCGACCCTGAAACCGGGCGTCATCCACGCGACGATGCCGGATGGGAAGAAAGCCATTTTCGTCCGCTCAGGTTTTGCCGATGTCACAGCCGAGGCAGTCACGATCCTGGCCGAACGCGCCTTCATCACCGATGAGGTCGATCCACGCCAGATTGACAGCGAATTGGCAGCGGTCGAAAAAGCGCTCGAAGACGACCATGACGATGAAGCACTGATGCATCTCAACCGCGCCATCGAAGAGCTCAAAGCCCTGCAGGCCAGCCATGGCGCGACGAAAGCCGCATAACGCAGACAAGCCCAATGCCTCCGCGCGCCGCGCTCCCCACACTTCGCGATCGGGGATAAAGCGGCCCTGGAGCCCGCTCGTGTGCCCCCGCCAGCGGCAAGACTCACGTATTCCAAACCAAACATGCGTCGACAGGCCTGCACCTGACAGCCAACTCAACATTGAGCGAGGCCTCAGACTCCTGCTCGTTTGGTCAGCCGCGACCACATCGGCATGATCTGCTCGGTGTCGCCACAACACTGGCAACTCAGCGGTGCGAAGCGTTCCAACTTCGGACATCCGTCAGAGCGGTGTCACAAATTCCCCGAACTCCGCCAGAACGGCTTCATAAACATCGCGCTTGAAGGGAATCACAAGCCCCATCAGCTCGTCCATGTCTGCCCACCGCCATGCATCGAACTCAATCATGTCAGGGTCATCCGGCGTGATGTTGATATCAGCGTCATCTCCGGTGAAGCGGAGTAGAAACCAGCGCTGGGTTTGCCCGCGAAAACGGCCTTTCCAGATCCGGCCCAGAAGCTCCTTCGGCAGATCGTAATTGATCCACGATGCGCTTTCGGCGAGGATTGCAACGTCCTTGGCCAAGATCCCTGTTTCTTCAAAGAGTTCACGGTGGGCAGCTTCAATGGGTGTCTCGCCCTTGTCGATCCCACCTTGCGGCATCTGCCACCATTTCGGTGGAACTTCAGGCTGGTCGCCGGTCTTGTCACGAAGTTTTTCTTGGCCAGAACGCCGCCCGATCCAGACCTGACCCTTGGCGTTGATGACCATCAACCCGACACAGGGCCGATAAGGCAGATCCTCAACTGTGAGTTTCACGCGGTTTTTGCCCATGATGACCTCCCCCAACGATCTGTATTTGAAATGATTTTCTGTGAATTAGAGCAATATGTGTGCGTTTGATGCTCGCACCCGCGCTGCTTGGATAGACCGCCGAGGGCCAGACGCAAAACCAGGAACGATGAAATGCAAATGAAGATGACATGCCAATGAAAACGGGGCACCTCGCTTGGAAGATGCCCCGTTCGTATGTTGGCCGTGTTTGACTGGGCAGCGCTTACTGCGCCAATTCGGCTTTCTTCTCTGTCTTCTCAGGCGCCTTCACGGTCGGTGGAGCGGTGACCTTGCCGCGTAGGAAGTTCAGCGCGAACTGCAGCTGGGTATCCTTCTCAGCTTCGCGCGGAACATAGGCCGATGAGCCAGACTCCTCTTTTTCTTTCTCGTTTTTCAAGTGGCCGCGAAGGCTTGCTTCGCCACGTGGCTTGGCAGGGGCCTTGCCCTTCAGCTCTTCCGGCAGCTCTTGATCGATCTTGATGTCAGGATCAATCCCTTTGGCCTGAATAGACCGGTTCGATGGCGTGTAGTACCGGGCCGTTGTCAGGCGGATCGCACCGTTCGCACCGAGCGGAATGATCGTTTGGACTGAGCCCTTGCCGAACGAGCGCGTCCCAATGATCTTCGCACGTTTGTGGTCTTGCAGGGCGCCGGCGACGATCTCGGACGCTGAAGCCGAACCACCGTTGATGAGCACCACGATCGGCTTACCATCGGTCAGGTCACCTGGCCGCGCCTGGCTGCGCTGCGTTTCCTCGTTGTTGCGACCCTTGGTCAGAACGATCGCACCACGCTCAAGGAAGTCGTCTGAAACAGCAATCGCCTGATCCAGAAGCCCGCCCGGGTTATTCCGCAGATCGATGACGTAGCCCTTCAGTTTCGAGCCAATCTCGCGCTTCATGGCTTCGACTGAACGGACAAGGTTGGTATGGGTCTGTTCGTTGAAGGTGGTCACTTTGATGTAGGCGATGTCATCCTCAACGCGTGCCTTGACGGCATTGATGCGGATAATGTCGCGCACGATCTTGATATCGAATGGTTCGTCTCGGCCTTTGCGCATGACCGTCAGATTGATCGGTGTGTTGACACGGCCGCGCATCTTCTCGACAGCTTGTTCGAGCGTCAGCCCGACAATCTGCTCGCCATCCAGATGGGTGATGAGGTCGTTCGGCATAACGCCGGCTTTGGCAGCGGGCGTCTCGTCGATCGGCGCAACGACTTTGACGATGCCGTTTTCCATAGTCACTTCAATGCCAAGACCGCCGAACTCACCGCGCGTTTGAACTTGCATATCGCGGAAGTGTTTCGGCGAAAGGTAGGCCGAATGCGGATCGAGATCATTCAGCATGCCGTTGATGGCAGCTTCGATGAGTTTGGTGTCATCCGGTGCTTCGACATAGTCGGAACGGACGCGCTCCAAAACGTCACCGAACAAATCCAGTTGCCGGTAAAGGTCGGAATTGGGCGAGGTTGCCGAATAAGTCTGGGTCACGTTGACGACGGTCGTCGCACCCGCGAGCACCGTCATCATGAGAAACGTCCAGAAAGCGAAGTCTGTCTTGCGCATCAGCCTTATACCTTTTGTGGACTTTTGACCCACCATGGGTCGGGATCAATCGGGCGCCCTGATTTCCGAAACTCTACATATAGTACCGGCCCATTACCACTGGTGCCACTACCAGAAGGGCCATCGCCCATCGTGCCGACAGGCTCAGCTGCCAGAATAAACTGGCCAGGTTCCACATCGATGTGGGACAGACCCGCCAAGAGGATATGATATCCACCGCCAGCGTTGATGATCAAGAGCTTGCCATAACTTCTGAACTCACCGGCATACACAACCCATCCATCACACGGAGACGTGATCTGCGCCGCGGCGCGGGTCTGAAACACGATACCCTTTGATTTGCCACCATATTCGGTTTTGCCTCCATAGGACATGACCCGTTTGCCACGGGCTGGAAAAGGCAATTGACGCTTCGCCCGGTGAAAAGGCACCGCAGGCTCGATTCTGTCGGCCGAAGCACCGGCAAATGCGGATGACGGAGGCGCCAGAATCGCGACCTGCGTTCCGCTGGAGCTGGCTTTAGGCGGCGTGACATCCAAAAGTTCAGAGTCCGATGCCGGAGGAATACGAGGCCGGTCCGGTGCAGGCGGCACTTCGGCAACCGAAGGTTGCTCGGGCCTCAGGACCTGCTCGCGCATCTCTTTTTCGACTTTCGCATTATATGCGGCAAGCTGCGTGTTCTCTGTTACGGCCTTGTCGAGCTTCGTGATCATGTCCGACAAGTTGTTGACGTTACGCGTGATTTCAGCGGTCGCGCGTTGGACGATCTTCAGTTCAGCCTGACGCTGCGTGATGGTCTGCTTTTTCTCTGACAACAACCCTGAAAGCCGAACTCTGGAATCGTTGAGCTTTGCGGTTTCAACCCTGAGTGCATCCCCCTGGGCTTGGATTGCCGTCATCACGCGAACGAGTTCGTTGAGCCGTGATGAGAGACTGAGCGCCTTGTCCCGAAGTCCCGGAAAGGCGCGCGCCAGCAACATCGCACTGCGAACCATCGCCAACGCATCATCCCGGTGTGTCATCATAACAGGCGGCGGGTTACGGCCCATCCGCTGCAAAGAGCCCAAAAGCGTCGCAATCTGTGTGTGCTGCTGCGCCAGCGACCCGCGCAACAAGGTTTCCTGCTCCTGCAAGCCACCGAGTTTCGACTCGATGTCGCTCATTTGCGCTTCGCTGTCTTGGATGCGTTCAGCAGTATCCAGCAGTTGTTGGTTCAGCTTCAGCCGCTCTTCACGAAGTGCCGCCATACCCGTGTCGAGCTTTTCGGCTTTCGACTTAAACCCCTCAAGCCTGTTTTTCTCGTTGCGCAGCTGTTCGCGGTATTTTTGCGGGTTGTCCTGCGCAAAACCGACCTGTGACATGGTGAAAACCGCACCGGTAAGCACGACAACGCTCACCGACACCATGAGAATTAAGGCCGATGCAAACCTTGGCCCGTCGTTCGCGCCGGTTTTGACGTCAAGCCGCGCTCCGCTGGCTGAAGTTGATCTGTTTGTGATCAAAGCAGTCGTCTCGCCTTGTCGTGCAGCACGCTTTGCATGCACCGCTGCGTCGTGATGTTTTTTCAACTGTAAGCCCCCGAACAATCGAAATAAATTACGGCGATTCTACCGTTGGATTCTGTTTAAGAGGAACCCGGTTGGGCTAAGGCACAATTGCGGCCTGTATGTTTTACCAACGGCGAGCAAAAGGCCGCGCCCTACAAGCATGAAGAAGCAGGCCCGATAACCTCAGCCTTAATCCGATGAGCCAACGCGACCCCTCACGCGCGTGCATCGAGGGTGAGACAATATGATAATCTGCCAACGAAAACCTTAAACGCCAAGGCTTACCAAGGTCTTCCCAACTTTGTCAGTCAAAGCCCGGAATTTGCCTGCCATTGACACGTCTGGCAACCTAAGACCTTCTCCGGTTCAACCTCGACCTAATCGGGCTGAACCGCTCTGGTGCTTGAGAAGCAATATTTTTTTACACATCAGCGCACATGACGAGGTGCGGCCGACGCCCAAGCCGCCGACATAAAAGCACGCAGACAAGGCAAAAATAACCGAATGCACTACGTTCTATTTCACCTCACCACCGTCGCATCCTTGGCGGTTCTCGTCGTGCTTGTCTACGGCCTCTGGACAATGCTGAAGGGCCGCAACGCGAACCTATCGCAAAAACTGATGCGGTGGCGCATTGGCCTGCAGTTCGTTGCGATTGTCGTTGTAATGGGGTTTGCCCTTCTAACGCGTGGATAACATGCGCCGCGGCGCTTCCGAACAGTGAGTTGCCGGGATAGGCGTTCCACAACACCGCACCGGGCACTGACGACGAGGCGCTTGGGCGAACGAGAGGCGAGGGAATTAGGTATGGTCAAGCTCAACAAGATCTACACCAAGACGGGCGACAAAGGCACAACCGGACTTGGGACCGGCGAACGCGTCGCAAAGGATGCCAACCGTATCGCGGCCTATGGAACAGTCGACGAGACAAATTCCATACTCGGCATTGTCAGGCTGCACCTCACCTCTCGCGATGCAAACGTCGACCAGATGCTCCACCGTGTGCAAAACGATCTGTTTGATCTTGGGGCTGACCTATGTGTGCCTGACCGCGGCGAAACGCTGGACTACGAACCCCTCCGTGTTGTTGAAGAGCAGGTCGTGCGGCTTGAAGGCGAAATTGACCAACTCAACAGCGAGCTTGATTCCTTGAAGTCATTCATCCTTCCAGGCGGCAACCCTGCGGCAGCTTATCTGCATCTTGCCCGAACTGTGTGCAGGCGGGCCGAACGCATGATGGTCACGCTGGCCGCTGAAGACGGCGAAATGGTCAGTAAGCCTGCATTGACCTACATCAATCGCCTCTCGGACTTCCTGTTCGTGGTCGGCCGCTACGTGAACGAAAAGGGCAAAAAAGACATCCTGTGGGTGCCAGGCGCCAATCGATGACGTGACTGCCCATGGGGGCAAACGTCAATGACGCCACGCTTTGGCTCTGTTTGAGACATCTACCTCCTCGTGGGGGACGTTCCAGCGCAACTGGCTCAACCTAAAGCAACTCTAGGACTTGAAATTGCCCGACAACAGCGCTCCGCCAGGTGTGGTCATCAGATCACGTGAGATCTGACCATATCTGCCGGTCCAACCGAGGTCTTTCGCGTGTTCATACCCCTGAGCGACAAAAATCCCCTACAGTCGATCCCATTCCAGTTCGTCACCATTGCACTCATCGCGGCAAACGTCCTGGTGTTTGCATTTTCCGCGATCGCTCAGGAACCTGCCTTGGTGGCCGGTTTCGCCGTCGTGCCAAATGAGCTTTTCCTGGTCGACATCTTCGGTGGAACCGCGCCTGGCACCAGCCAGACCTACCCCATTCCGGAGGGTACAACGCTGGTGTCGTACATGTTCTTCCATGCCGACGTCTTCCATCTGGCGGGCAACATGATTTTCCTGTGGGTGTTCGGAGACAACGTCGAAGACGCCATGGGTCATTTCAAGTTTCTGGTCTTCTACATTGCCTGCGGAATAGCAGCCGCCGTCCTCCATGCCGTGATGTTGCCGACGTCATCTCTTCCACTGATTGGGGCAAGCGGCGCGGTGGCAGGCGTGATCGCAGCTTACCTGATGCTGCATCCGCGCGTCAGGGTGTGGGTTCTCGCGTTCAAAGTCATCCCGCTAGAAATCTCCGCGGCCTTGGCGCTGGGCATATGGGTGGCAACCCAGGTGGTGATGGTCATGATCCCGCAGGTCGGCCCGGTCGCATGGTGGGCCCACATTGGCGGCTTGATCGCTGGAGCTATTCTGATCGTGGTCATGAAGAACCCCAATATACCGCTGTTTGATCGCGGCTTAACGCTCCCAAACCGCTCCTGATGCTTGGGAAAACGGGGGCGGGACGCGATTTGGCGCCACCCAACCAATCGGCAATAGCCGCCCACCGCACCAATTGACTAGCTATTGCGGCAAGCCTAACCTTGTTTGCTGCAGCTGCGAAGGCGTGCCCGAGACAGTCTGGCAGCCCCGCCGCAACGCCAATTAACCGCCTGAGAACAAACGCTGGTGCTTTGGGCCATCGAACCCTGGCGCATCAGCAACGGAGAGACGTCAAGCAATGAAAGTCCTGGTGCCCGTCAAACGGGTGGTCGATTACAACGTCAAGATACGCGTCAAAGACGATGGCTCGGGGATCGAGCTGGCAAACGTCAAAATGTCCATGAACCCGTTTGACGAGATCGCCGTCGAAGAAGCCGTTCGCATGAAAGAACGCGGCGACGTGACGGAAATCGTGGCCGTGTCCATCGGCCCGGCCAAATCCCAGGACACCTTGCGTTCAGCCATGGCCATTGGAGCCGACCGCGCCATTCACGTGGCAACCGACGACCTCGTTGAACCCCTTGCGGTGGCAAAGATCCTCAAAGGTGTCGCCGAAGCTGAAAGCCCCGACCTGATCGTGATGGGCAAGCAGGCCATCGACGATGACAGCAACCAGACAGGTCAGATGCTGGCAGCCCTCCTTGGCTGGCCACAGGGCACATTCGCATCAAAGGTTGTGCTCGCTGACGGCGACGCCACGGTTACGCGAGAGGTTGACGGCGGCCTGGAAACGATCCGCCTGAAAATGCCGGCAATCGTGACGACGGATTTGCGCTTGAACGAGCCGCGATACCCCAAATTGCCAAACATTATGAAGGCAAAGAAAAAGCCGCTCGATGCCAAGACACCGGCAGACTACGGCGTCGACACAACGCCGCGCCTGACGCTGGTCACCACGGCGGAACCCCCAACGCGCGACGCGGGCATCATGGTTGGGAGTGTCACCGAACTGGTGGAGAAACTGAAATCCGAAGCGGAGGTCCTCTAATGACCGTTCTACTGCTCGCCGAACACGACAACGTCGCGCTAAACGCAGCGACTGCCAAAGCCATGACAGCGGCCAAAGCTCTTGGCCAGGACGTGCACATCCTTGTGGCTGGTCAGGGCTGCGAGCCCGTCGCACAAGCCGCCGCCCGCGTCGAAGGCTGCGCCAAGGTTCTGCTCGCCGAGGCCGACCATCTGAAGCACAGGCTCGCCGAAGAATGGGCAGCGCTGATCGTACCACTGATGGCCGATTACGATGCCCTGGTCGCACCGGCCACGGTCTCTGGAAAAAACATCCTCCCGCGCGTGGCAGCCCTCCTCGATGTGATGCAGCTTTCAGATGTCTCCAAGGTCATCGACCCGGACACCTTTGAGCGTCCGATCTATGCCGGCAACGCGATCCAGACCGTCAAGTCAGGTGACGCCAAAAAGGTCATGACAATTCGCACGTCGACGTTCAGCGCCGCTGGCGAAGCTGAACCTGCTCCAATCGAGACCATCGAAGCACCAGCAGCCCTGGGACTATCGACATTCGAAAGCGCGGAGCTGACGGAGTCCGACCGTCCGGAGCTTGCTTCCGCCCGCATTATTGTCTCTGGCGGACGCGGCATGCAGTCGGGTGAAAACTTCAAAGACCTGATCGAGCCACTAGCAGACCAGCTGGGTGCCGCTGTTGGTGCCAGCCGGGCGGCCGTCGATGCGGGTTTTGTTCCAAACGACATGCAGGTCGGCCAGACGGGCAAGGTGGTCGCGCCCGATCTGTATATTGCCATCGGGATTTCCGGCGCAATTCAGCATCTGGCGGGCATGAAGGACTCAAAAATCATCGTCGCCATCAACAAGGATGCGGAAGCCCCGATTTTCCAAGTCGCGGACTACGGACTTGTGGGTGACCTCTTTACTGTTCTGCCAGAGCTTGGCGAAGAGCTGAAAAAGGTCCAGAACTAGACAACACGTGCCAAGTGATAAGGCACTTGTCAGGATCGTCGGCGGTATTATGAGCCCGCGGTCTTGAGCAACAGGGTCGAGGAAGGACGCTGAACCGTATGGACGCCGTCGCGGAAAAAGAAAAACAAACATCGAGCGCGCCAAGCAAGGAACAGCCAGGCCGGGCAACAATCAAGCAGGTCGGCGTCATCGGGGCCGGTCAGATGGGCAACGGCATTGCCCATGTCGTGTCGCTGGCCGGTTATGATGTGCTCGTCAACGATCTGGAACGATCAGCCTTCGACAAGGCGATCGCCATCATCGACAAAAATATGGCCCGTCAGGTTTCGAAAGGCCTGATCACCGAAGATGACCATGCAGGCGCCCTCAAACGGATCGATTTCGCAGCAAGTTTTGATGCTTTGTCGAACGCCGATCTCGTCATCGAGGCCGCCACCGAGGAAGAGGCCACAAAGCGCAAGATTTTCGATCTTCTCTGCAAATCCGTGAAACCAGAAGCACTGCTCGCCTCGAACACATCATCGATTTCAATCACGCGCTTGGCCGCCATCACGGATCGGCCTGAGCGTTTCATTGGCATGCACTTCATGAACCCCGTGCCGTTGATGGAGCTCGTGGAACTCATTCGCGGCATCGCCACCGATGACGCCACCTACGAGGTGTCACGCGAATTCGTCGCCACGCTCGGCAAGACAACCGCCGTGTCAGAAGACTTTCCAGCCTTCATCGTCAACCGCATCCTCCTTCCGATGATCAACGAGGCGGTTTACACTCTGTATGAAGGTGTCGGCACGGTTGAATCCATCGATAAGGCTATGAAGCTCGGCGCGAACCACCCCATGGGTCCGCTCGAATTGGCTGACTTTATCGGGCTCGACACATGCTTGTCGGTCATGCAGGTCCTCTACGAAGGTCTGGCCGATACTAAATATCGCCCGTGTCCGCTCCTGGTAAAATATGTCGAAGCCGGGTGGCTGGGACGCAAAACCCAACGCGGATTTTACGATTATCGCGGTGACGTGCCCGTCCCCACGCGATAACGCGTGGAGCATATGGAACCCGCCGAAACGTCCGACGTCAGCAATCCTGAACCACGAAAAACCGCCATTGTCACCGGTGCCGGCAGCGGTATCGGCAGGGCGGCGGCGCATGCCCTGCAAGCAGCAGGCTACAACGTCGTGATCACCGGTCGCCGCAGTGACAAGCTGGAAAAAACGGCGGCAGGCGCATCGGCAGACGGCGGGCGCATTCTGGCTGTCGCGGCAGATGTCACCGACCCCCTCGCTGTCAAAAAAGTCTTCAAGACCGCACTGTCTGAATTTGGCCGGGTCGATGTCGTTTTCAACAACGCAGGCATTGGTGCACGCCCCGTCTCCATCGATGAACTCGAGATCGACGAATGGCGCGCGGTCGTCGACACCAATCTTTCGGGCATGTTCTATTGCTGTCGCGAAGCCGTTGCGGTCATGAAAAAGCAGGTCCCGAAGGGCGGCCGCATCATCAACAACGGCTCCATCTCAGCTCACACGCCAAGGCCGTTTTCAGCACCCTACACGGCGACAAAACACGCGGTCACCGGATTGACGAAGTCGATCGCGCTGGACGGCCGCGCTGACAACATTGCGTGTTCTCAAATCGACATCGGAAACGCGGCGACCGAGATGACGGCTGCCATGGCCGCAGGCATCCTCCAGCCCGATGGCACAACGCGTGTCGAAGCCCGCATGGATGTCGAACAGGTTGCGGGCGCCGTGGTCTACATCGCCAACCTGCCCTTGGACACCAACGTGCTGTTCATGACCATCAAGGCAACAACGATGCCGTTCGAGGGCCGCGGCTGAGCTCCGCCAACGCTCGAAGATCCAAAATCAGAAAATGCAGTCTAACCGGTCAAACGGTGTTCCCCTTGGAACTGTCAGCCCGCAGCCGCTGGTTCAGTGTGCGCGCATGGCCGGTCAACGACCCCGGCCAACGGTAGCTGAATTCACGCATCACAGAATAAGGCGCCGGGTCCGACGGTTGTGCGCTCCCCCGTTTTGCCCAGCGTCCTTATGGGACCCGTTCGCCTCCAGGCGAGCGGGTCTTATGCGTGGCTGGGTCACAAACCTATAGCGTGGATCATCATCCAAACATCAGCGCAAAACGCGTCACCGAACGGAGAAGTTGAACGGGATCTCGACGACGATGGGTGAAGCAGCCGCCTCTTCCGGCATGGCGGGAAACGGTGTCGCCTTATCAATCCATTTCAGTGCGGCCCGATCCACAAAGCGATCCCCTGAACTCGATGTCACACGCCGCTCTGCAACACTGCCATCGCTGTTGAGCGTGACGGCCACCATCACTTTGCCAGTCCGCTTACGCCCGTTCTTCTTGGACCGCGGATAAACCCGAAAGCCTTGGATGTAGCGATACATGTCGCCCATGTATTGCTGAATGGCCTTCGCCTGTGCCTCGCCACCTTCCTTCTTGGCCCCAGCGGCCACCTGCTCCTGCACGGCTATGCGTGCCATCTGCGCAGCTGTCGCCACCTGTTCAAGCTGAGGCGTTTCAGTCTGCTCGAGCGGCGGTGGCTCCTCTAAGGGCGTCACGTCCGGCGGTGGCGGCGGCTCTGAAATGGGTGGTGGTGGTTCGGCCGTCTCCAATGGCGGTGGCTCTGTCGTCAGAGGCGGCGGCGGTGCAGCTGTGACCAACGGCGGTGGAACAGAAGTCGGGACCGGCTCAGCCCGTGCCACGATCAGGTCCTGCAACTCAGGCTCCGGCTCGCGCGCAACCTCCAGATCTGGCGGTGGCGGTTGGACAGGCGGTGGTTCGGACACTTCGACCGTTTCGACGACATCCGGTGGTGGCGGTTCAATTGGCGGCGGCTTTACAGCCTCGATCGCCTGTAGTTCGGGTCGCGCGGCAATCGCCGCAGCCGGTGTCGTATCAATCGCAGCAACGGTCATCTCATCGGTGCCAACGCTCGCGACCCCCTCAATGGGCAGACCCATTTCGATACGAATGGCATCTTCACCGGTGCCCAGATCCAGCGCCGATTTACGTGCAACATCGGGCGCAAGCAGAAATGGCGCGGCCAAAGCGGCATGCGCTGCAATCGAGATCACCCATGTCGAAAACCGCAGCATGCGCCCTCAACGTCCCGAGTTGGGTTGAACGGATGGAGCAGCAGCATCAGCACCTGCAGAGCCGGGCGTTGGAAGCTCCAGAACCCGTGCGCCTTCGCTGGCCTTGGGTTGCGACAACAGTGATATCCGCCCATAGCCACTTTCACCCACCCGCCCGAGTAGAGCCATCACATCGCCGTAGGCGCGGGTCTTGTCAGCGCGGACGTAGACGACGGTATCGCCCTCTTCAGTCCGCATCCGTTGCAGCGTTGGGATGAGCGCATCGCGCGCAATCCTGTCTTCGCGAATATAAAGTTCACCATCCTGAGCCAACGTAACGATCACCGGCTTGCGAGGCTGGGCAAGCTTTGCAGCCGATGTGTTCGGCAGGTCCACAGGAACACCCGCCACCATCAGAGGGGCTGCCACCATGAAGATGATCAAGAGCACCAGCATCACGTCGACAAACGGCGTGATGTTGATTTCCGCGACCGGACGGTAGGCGACGTCATCATCGTCGTCACCGCCAAGTCTGGATGAGTTGATCGACGCACCCATTAAGCTGCCTCACCGCGAACGCTCTGAGGACTATGCGCACCGCCCATGGCAGCCGGTGGGGTCTTGGCAAGACGCTTGGCCAGCCTTGGAATGGCAAGACCCATCCGCTCGCTGATCTTACCCAAACCGACCGCGAACTGGTTGTAGGCTATGACGGCTGGAATGGCAGCTGCTAGCCCGAGTGCGGTGGCAAACAACGCTTCAGCGATGCCGGGTGCGACGACGGCCAGGGACGTGTCTTTGGAAAGCGCAATCGACGTGAAGCTGTTCATAATCCCCCACACCGTACCAAACAGCCCGACAAAGGGAGCCGCCGACCCGACCGTTGCCAGGAAGGGCAGACCGGTTTCGGCCCCCCGCAACTCCCCTTTCACGGCCCCGCGCATGGCCCGTTCCAACCTGGCGCGCGTATCGTTGGCATCCTCGCCCGGTGCCCCGCCTTCAGTCGCCTCCTCGATGGCTGCCGCCTTGATGCCCTTCGCCAGCCGCGAACGCTCCTGCCCGCTAAATGCACCGGTCTCGGCAATCCTTTCGACCTCGCGCGCAGACCCCCGCAACCCTGAAAGCCGGATTGTTTTTTCCAGGATGATCGCCCAGCACGCGACAGATGCGAGCACGAGCCCGGCCATCACGGCCTGAACCACGGGGTCGGCATTCATGACCATGCCAACAATCGAATAGTCCGGCTCAGCTCCAGCTAAAGCAAACACCACGAGACGCAGTTCCTTTTGTTTGTCGCCCGGTCACAACCGAGTGGATGTTCTAAAAGCGGGGCACTGGCCCGCCTCGCCCTCTTATCCCGCTATCCCGCCTTTGCGCTCCGCCAACCGGCCGCGCGCTGCGTCACCTCTCGGTGCGACAGCATCACTTCGTCAGTGACACTTTCGTCAACGATGTGACGTCCAGGCCCGAAAGGCAGTCCGTGACTTTGGCGTCCCCACTTTCGCATTTCACAACGTCGTCGATCAGAAAGCTCCCGATCTCGTCGCACTTCACGGCATTCAGATCAAACAGCTTCACGGTCCGTTTGGTGGCGCGCAGGGGTCCAAGATCGAGTGCAAAGCGACGGCCAATGACGCCATCGGTGCGGAACATATAAAGCTCCAGCAGGAGCGACTTGAATGCCATGTCGTTCGTGTTGTTGACGACAACATAGGCTCGGCAACCGGTATCGATGGTTTCAAGCTTGTTCAACTCAACCGTCAGCGGGGTTTCAATCACCAATGGTGCAGGAGCGGATGTCTCCGCAGCGGGTTGCGCGTTGGCAGCCACTTGTGCGGTCGCCTCAGCAGCACGTCCGTCCACCATGAGTAAGCCAGCGCTCAGAACACCGGCGCAGGCCATCATCAGCCCCCGTTGCAAAAAATCCATCACCGCGCACACCGCTCCCAAGTCAAACAGTTGTTGAAGCCTGTGCAATACCGCCAACACGGGCCACGAACAACCGCTGCGTCGCAACTCGGTTTCCAACGTACGACAGCCGTTCCCGGGATATTTTCCCGAAATGTCAGAACCTAAATCCCGTCAATGGCCGGGCAGGCGGCATTTGCGCAACACTTGCTGAGGCAAGTCCAGTCAGACTTCCCGATTTAAAGCCCAAACCGTTGACCCATCTGTGCCTTTTGGGAAACGAATGGCGTGTGGATTATGGGAATCACCTAGTGTTCAGGTGCAACTCAGCAATTCTGCAGCCGGGCGTTTCTGGCCTGTGGCTGCACTGAACGGGTCATAAAACGGGGGCTTCGGCACGATGAGTGCTCAAATCAAAAACAACATTGTAGCAGCCGCATCAGTCATCGCACTGATGGCCATCGCCCCATCGGTATCAGCCCAACAGCCGACGCCGCCAGCCGACGGGACCCCGCAAGTCGATTTCGACACAGCACCGGCCCAACCTGATGCAACGGAACAGGCAACGCCGCCCGCCGATTCACAGCTTCCACCTGTCGAGGTCATTCAGACCGAACAGCCACCCCAGCCGCCGCCTCAGCAACAGCAAGTTCAGCCTGTCCAGCAGGCGCAGCCGGCACCACAACCACCACCGGTTCAGCAGGCCGCCCCTGCACCAGCCGGTCCGGACACCTTCGATGGCGTGCCCGACTTTGCCGCTGGATTGCCAGCCGATACACCGGCGACTCTGGCTCAACAGCGCGCGTCAGGCGATCTCGTACCCGTCTCTCCCATCGGCGCATTGGTTCCGATCGGGTCGATCCCCGGCTCGGTGACGACAGTCGGCGCAGATACAATCGCAGGAAACGGACGGGTTGATCCGCAAGACGCACTCCTTAAACAAGTCCCCGGCATCGCGCTGATCGATGCGGGCGGCAACAATGTGCGCCAGCAGCTCGATTATCGCGGCTTCGGTGCCGGTCCCATCACAGGGTTCGCACAAGGCGTTGCGGTCTACCAGAACGGCGTTCGCATCAACGAAGTCTTCGGTGACGTCGTCAACTGGGACCTCCTCCCGTCGAACGCCATTTCAGACATCACGGTTCTCAGTGGTAATCCAGTTTACGGGTTGAACGCCATCGGCGGCGGCGTTGCGATCAACACCAAGGATGGCTTTGGATACCAGGGCGTCGAACTGACGGCTACGGGTGGATCCTACGGTTACCGCGAATTCGGTGTGCAGATCGGCCAGCAAGTCGGGCCATGGGCATTCTACTTCGCTGGCGAAAAAATCGACGAAGATGGCTGGCGGGACTTCTCGCCCGTCGATGTGCAGCGCATGTATGCTGACATCGGCGCAAAAGGGTCGCTGGTTGAAGTGCACGCCAACCTGACCTGGGCCAACAGCGACGTCGGCATTGTGGCTGCGACCCCTGAAGAATTGCTCGCCGTCGACCGGGACCGCACATTTACGTCTCCGCAAACCACAGAGCTTGAGCTTCTCATGCCAACGGTCAACGCGAAGGTGAAGGCAACCAACACCTTGACGCTGTCGGGCCTTGCGTACTACCGCCGCTTTAAGTCCAGTGTGATCGACGGGAACGTCCTAGAGGGCGAAAGCTGTGAAGAGGTCGCCGAAGAAACGCTGGAAGATCAGCTGGGTATGGAGCCCACGCCTGGCCAGATTGCAACCTTGCTCGCCGACAGCGGCGTGACCGATGAGCAAATCTGTTCCGAAGAACTGGAAGACGGCGAACTTGAAGCGCTGGAAAGCCAGAACGGCCCACTGGAAGAAGACGACTTCGAAGAGCCCTTCGGCGTCATCGACCGCATCAACCAAAAAGCAGAAAGCTTTGGCGGCACTGTGCAGGCCACCGAAGAGATGGACCTGCTCGGCTTCGCCAACACATTCATTGTTGGCGCCACGTATGACCGCGGAAACGTGCTCTACACAACGCAATCCGAGTTTGGCGAAATCGGCCCCCGTTTCGTCGTCACCGGCGCAGGTGAATTCCTCAACGAGCCTGATGACTTCAAAGGCCGCCGTGTCGACGTCGATACCGAGTACATCGGTGTCTATTTCCTGAACGCCCTCGACGTCACCGATGAGTTCACGCTCACCGTGGGGGGACGTTACAACTACGCGTCCGTTGATCTCGTCGATCTCACGGGCGAGTTCGAAGGCATCACCTCAAGCCACACATTCGAACGCTTCAACCCCTCGGTCGGCGGCACCTATGAATTGATCCCAGGGCTGACGCTCTTCGCTGGCTACTCAGAGGCCAACCGGGCGCCAACACCGGCCGAACTGGCCTGTGCCAACCCTGAAAACCCCTGCCCCATCGAAAGCTTCCTGACCGATGACCCGCCGCTTGAGCAGGTCATTTCACGCACGACAGAAGTCGGCCTGCGAGGCAAGATGACGTCACCGGATGGTCGCGAGCGCTTCACCTATGGTGTCAACTATTTCCGCACCTCAACGGAAGATGACCTCTTCTTCGTCTCCGCCACCCAGGCAGGCCGTGGCTTCTTCTTCAACGCTGGCGACACACTCCGCCAAGGCATTGAAGCCAAGCTGACCTACACGAACGACACCTGGGCGCTCTATGCAGGCTACAGCTATGTCAGCGCCACGTTTGAAGACACCATCGAGTTCCAGTCACCCGCCAACCCAGCGGCAACGCAGTGCTTGTTTGAAGGTGCCGAAGATGGCGTGAATTGTGTTACTGCGACCCCGGGCGATCGACTTCCGAACACTCCGGAGCACCGCTTCAAAGCTGGCGTTGAATATATGGCAACATCCAATTGGATGGTCGGGGCAGACCTCATCGTCACGTCTGACCAGGTCTTCCTGGGTGACGAATCCAATCTTTTGTCAACGCTCGACGGCTACACGCGCGTCGATGTGAAAACGTCCTATCAGGTCACCGAGAACGTCCAGATATTCGGTTATGTGAACAACATCTTCGATGAGGAATACGGACTGTTCGGCACGCTCTTCGAATTCGACGAAGCGCCCACGGAGCCTGTCGGCGTCGATGGCTTCGAATTCACCAACCCGCGCTCAGTGGTCCCCGGGCAACCGGTTGCGGCCTATGGCGGCGTGAAGGTTAACTTCTAAATCTGCTGGTCGGCGCTGTTAGCAAGCAGCCCCGTTTCCCGGCTTTGAGGGCGTCGGCCAGCTTGAGTGCCGGTGTTGACCACTCGGCCCAATAGTCGGACCGGCCGGCCTGCCGAATGCCGCCCGAACAAAAAACGCGGTGATGTCCCATTGCAAACGAGCATGCTCGTTTCTGACATCACCGCGTTTGTTCGATACCGACACGCACAACAAGAAATCCGGTATGTTCAGAGCCTACACCGCAATTCCTACAGAAATACAAACGCGAGGCCGCAGCGTTGAACTTAATTCAGCGGGTTGACCGCTGAACCACAATGACAGACCCGCTGCCTCCAGGTTGCTCATTCGCTGCCCACCCCGACACCTGTTTCTTCAACCCTGGTTTGGCCAAGGGTCGATTTATCGCGAGACTTCAACCGCGTTGCCTGAGGTGGGCGCAACAGCAGCGCCAGAAGGGGCATCAAGACAACGTGCGGAACAACGCCGGAAATAATGGACATCAAGCGATTCACGATGCCAGGCACCAGCGTTCTCCGGCCCAACGCATAGGCCCAGCGGCTATCGTTTGCCACACGCTCGGCTGACAGGCTCGGCAATACGTAGCGGTAAAGCGCGTTGTCACTGCCCATTTTTGCATGGATCCGCGTCCCGACCGGACCTGGCGCAACCGTGAGGACCCTCACCCCCATCGAACCGGCCTCGTAGTTCAAGGCCTTCCCGAGCGAATTCAGATAGGCCTTCGTGGCGTAGTAATGCGCTTGGTAGGGGCCAGGATAAAACCCGCCGAGCGAAGAAATATTCACCACGCCCCCCGCGCCTTCCCGCATCATGCCTGGCAAAAACCGATGGGTGAGCAGAGCCGGCACACGCATGTTGAGATCAAGCATGGTTGCCAGTGTTTGCGGATGCTGATCGAGTGCCACTCCGGCGTATGCAACTCCGGCGTTGTTGATCAGAACGCGGACAGCCAGCTTTTTTTCGTCCAGAAACGCGTCGATCCTGGCCAGCGCATCATCATCGGTCAGATCGACCGCCAGCGGGTGAACGGGCTGATCGAGACGCTTCGAAAGCATTTTAGACGTCTCGGAAAGTTTGTCGGCCCGCCGCGCGATGAGAACAATTTCATCCGCCGTATCTGCGAAAGCGCGCGCCAGTTCGACGCCTATACCCTCGGAAGCCCCGGTGACCAGCAATGCCGTGCGTAGAGTTGTGCCATCGGGGGCAGCCATGAGCGACGTCTTGGCTGTCGTCGTCTTCCGCACGCGCAGATCGCCGATCCGCGTAGATAAATCACTGCGCATGGATATTTGTACCTCTAGAGCATGTTCAGGAAAAGTGTACGCGGTTTTCCGCCCGGAACATGTTCCAAATCAAGAGCTTAGTGCCTGCTTTGTGAGTTCACGAAAAGCAAACAGGCTCTTGGCGGCGGGCAGGCGGTCACGCGTAAGATAACCCTTCAATGAGCATTGCATGACCATATACAGGGCAAAGGCCTAACGCGGGCAAGACGAGGACGACATTGCACCTCAACCTCCCTGCAAATCGTGGCACCAGAAATGCCCGCAAACGACGCAAACACCTATGAACCCCAAGGTCGATAGGGACCAAACCTAGAGTGCCTCAGCTTCCATCCGCACGCATCACACATAAAGATGTGTTGCGTCAGCTTCATTTGCGCCGTTTACAAACCCGGAGAACACTCCAAGGCACCGCACTCTGAGCGATCCAAAGGAACATGGAATGTCGGTTTTCTTCATGCTGTTTTCACCGCGCTATATCCTGCTGACGCTAGCGGTCGTCGTGACGGTCTTGGGTCTGTTGGCGATTTCATCTGACATCAGCTGGCTTCCATATCTTAGCGTTCCCGTAGTCATCTCTGGCGGCCTTGCCTTGCTGGGCTTGCGTGACCTGACCCAGACCCGTCATGCCATTTTGCGCAATTACCCCATTGCAGCTCATCTGCGGTTCCTCCTGGAAGATATCCGCCCGGAGATGCGCCAATACTTTTTCGAAGGTGAAAAAGACGGTCGCCCCTTCAGCCGCGATCAACGCGCACTTGTTTATCAACGGGCAAAGAAGACGCTCGACAAGCGTCCCTTCGGCACGATGTTTGACGTCTATGAGGAAAGCTACGAGTGGCTGACCCATTCAATTCAGCCATGCCAACCAGAGCAGGACCATTTCCGCGTCCAGGTCGGGGGATCGAAATGCACGCAACCCTACTCTGCCTCAGTGCTGAACATCTCCGGCATGAGCTTTGGAGCCATAAGTCCGAATGCCATCCGCGCGCTGAACAAAGGCGCGAACGCTGGTGGCTTTGCTCACAACACGGGCGAAGGATCGATCAGCATCTACCACCAGGAGTTCGGCGGCGACATCATCTGGCAGATCGGTTCAGGTTACTTTGGCTGTCGAACCGAAGACGGCAACTTCTGTCCTGACCGGTTTGCCGAAAACGCCAAGCTTCCTCAGGTCAAAATGATCGAGATCAAGCTCTCCCAGGGCGCCAAACCCGGTCACGGCGGGGTCCTTCCAGCAGCTAAGATCAACGCCGAAATCGCCAAGACGCGCGGCATTAAAGAGGGGGAGGATTGCGTTTCGCCGGCCAACCATAAGGCATTTTCGACACCCAGGGAGCTACTGGAATTCGTCGATCGATTGCGAGACCTCTCGGGTGGCAAGCCCGTCGGCTTTAAGCTCTGCATCGGCCATCCATGGGAGTTTTTGTCGATTTGCAAAGCCATGGCTGAAACCAAGATGGCCCCAGACTTCATCACCGTGGACGGAAAAGAGGGCGGCACGGGCGCAGCACCGCAGGAGTTTATGGACCACATCGGTATGCCGCTACGCGATGGTTTGAACTTCGTGCACAACGCGTTGGTGGGCATCGAGATGCGTGATCAGATCAGAATTGCCGCCAGTGGCCGGATCATTTCAGCCTTCGACATTGCCCGCGTCATGGGTCTGGGGGCAGACTGGTGCAACGCAGCCAGAGGCTTCATGTTTGCGGTGGGATGTATCCAGGCGCAGGCCTGTCACACAGACGAGTGTCCGACCGGTGTGACCAGCCAGGACCCAACACGGCAGCGCGCAATCGTCGTCCCAGACAAAGCCGTACGCGTTGAAAACTTCCATCGCGCGACGATGCGCGCGCTCGCTGAATTAGTGGGCTCGGCCGGCCTCCAGCACCCCAGTGGGTTGACGCCGCATCATTTCTACAAGCGGATTTCACAAAAAGAATTTGTGACCTTTGCCAAGCTGCATCCACCGTTGGCGCATGGCGAACTCCTGCGCGGCACATCGAACCCGAAATACAAAGAACATTGGGACGCATGCTCCGCTGATCACTTCGGGATGCAGCCCCCAATGATCCCAGTCGCAGCAGCAGCGGAATAGGCGGCAACAGGCGCAAAACGTTTTAGATTGAAGCGTTTTCGGGGCCGCGGGCATCGTGCATGGACGTAGCCGAGAGCGGATGGGGCTTCTGCCGAATGGGTCCCTGTCGACGTTGCGGGCGGACCAGTGGCTTGATCTTGGGCAAAGGCCGGCTGCGCGCAATCCAGAGATCATGCTGCATCTGGAGACCCAGCCAGTATTGCGGACCCTGGCCGAATACGAGCCCCAGCCGTTGCGCAAGATCGATGCTGACGGGCCGGCTCTCAGACAAAAACGACCTGACTGCGCCGCGACTGATCCCCAATGCATCGGCCAGTTGTCGTTGTGACAGATCATAGGTCGGCATCAAGTCTTCGCGCAGTATTTCCCCTGGATGCGGAGGGGGATCAATTTCGTGAATGTCCTTGAGCATTGCTTTGGGTTTTTTCTTTGCTTTGAATTGGGGACGTCTGCGCCGCAGACATTTGACTTTGATGGGCGTCGTTTTCTGCCAAGCGTTTGAAACTCAGCGGCAGGTCTGTAAAAAACACCTCAGGATAGGCGCTTTGCACCGACCGAAGGTGACGGCGTAACGGTAAATGAAAGGTTAATTGTGACGCTTTTGCGAAGCATCCGACGCTGGAGTCCAGTCGATGTCACTCATTAGCAATGTATAAGGGGAGTATAATTGATGCGCGCTGGACAACTGGGAAAGTAAAGCTGGGCAGCATACATTGCGCACACACCCACAGCGTGGCGTAGCTGAGACCAGAGGTAAGCCGATGCTGAAAGCTCGCTTTGGCCGAGTTTGGAGCGCACCCTGTGTGTGGAAAGGCTCCCATCGAGCCCAGCGGGCTCGGGGAGCAAGGCGACCCGGCGTGATCGCCGCCCATGCGGAGGGCCCTCGGCCCGTGAGCCGAAAATGGTGCCGCTTGTTTGGCTCAATTCCGGAGCGCACCCTGTGTGTGGAAAGGCTCCCATCGAGCCCGCTTGGCTCGGGGAGCAAGGCGACCCGGCGTGATCGCCGCCCATGCGGAGGGCCCTCGGCCCGTGAGCCAAAAATGGTGCCGCTTGCGTGACTCGAACACGCGACCTACGCATTACGAATGCGTTGCTCTACCAACTGAGCTAAAGCGGCGATCTCCCGGCACAAACCAGTAGCCCTTCGAGATCATGATTTCAACTGGCGGTTTCCATGGCCCGCATGCATCTTCTGAGCGTAGACGCGACAGCTGCGGGTCCAGCGCGCCCACTTTCAAGTCCCAGCCAAAAGTCAGGACGAAACAGGATAGGTCGGGCGTGTCGGCAAGGATGGGTCTTGCTCGCGATCGTCTGGTCCCGGGTCATCCGGCGGACGAGGAGGGACAAAAATCTTCGATCCACCAGCTGATGATCCGCCTACCGGGTCGGCCCGGCTTACGACATCTGCCTTGGGCGTTCGGTCCGCATGTCCAGCCTTTACCCCCTGCGGCTCACCGCCTTTGGGAGATCGACCGGTATCAAGGCCAGCCACCGGCCCCATGGCGCTGCCAGGAACGTCATCAAAAAGGTCACCGGCCTTTTTGGTCGCCTGGTGGCCGGCTTCAGACACCTTTTCAGCGATTGCCAGCTTGTCGGCCGCCAGACTGTTGCTGGGTTCGTCTGTGTTCGGGGTCATGCCAGCCACCAAGCTGGCTTCAGGCTTTCCCGGCGCTGCCTCGGCCTCCGCCAATTCCGATTCCTTCGCGATGGCGGGTGCATCGGCAGCTGGCTCACCGCGCGGCTGCCGGGATGCGCTTTCATCTTTAGCCGCCACCTTGGCTTCGGTTTTCGTCGCGCCGTTCTTCCCGGTAGACGGGGTCTTTTCAGACCCGCCTGATCCTTTGGCTGCAACTCCGGACGCTGCGCTTTCCTTTGACTGAGCTTGTGTAGCAGCCACTTCATCGGCCGCTGGGCTGGCCGTTTTAGGCGCGGCGGAGGGCTTGGCCGCTGGGGCTTCATCGACGATATCAGCATCGGCCACATCAGACTTATCGGGTTTGGCAACAGATCCTGTGGCGACCATCCCGGTTGAAGCTCCGGCCCGTTCTGCAACGGGAACATCAACTGCTGCCGCGACATCGGTGTCGGCAAGCGCCCCGGCGCCTGCGGCAGCCACAGCAGCGGCACTCGGCGCACCAAGCGCGACCAATTCCTCAAGCTTCTTGGCAATCAAATCGGCTTCGGATTTCTCTGCGCTCTCGACAGGCACACGCCATTGAAACGCATCGAGCGCTCCGCTGACAGGCGACACGGGTGCCCAGTGTTCAGAGACCATGCCATCGGCCGTCCAGGCCGGGTCGCGTGGTGCGTTGACGGCACGCGCCAGCCATTCCCGGACGCGGCCCTTGTCGCCGAATTCTTCGCCTTCGATCCGCGCCATCAGCGTACACACACGCTGCGTCAGTCGGTTTTCCAACAGCGGCTCCAGTGCGGTGCGCGCGGCTTCATAGTCCTTCGCCTCAATCGCGGCATTGGCAACCGCAACTGGGCCTTCGAGTGAGTAGGGGTTTAACGCAGCCAGTTTCTTGACACGGTCCAAGCGGTCCTTGGGGCTGTCACCGAGGCGCGAATAGGCATAGGCCACAGCGAGATCAGGATGCGGCGCCTTCTGCCATGTCTTCTGGATCACTTTCGTGGCCTTTGGCGTGTTGCCCCGTGAAGCCAGGACGCGACCGGCAATCGCGGCTGCAGGAACGAGGTCCGCTGCCAGTCCATGCGCTTCGGTAGCCAGCTGCAGCGCGCGTTCTGGATCGCTGTCTTCCGCCACCTGAGCCTGTGCCGTCAACAAAACGGCCCGCCGCCTGTCGGCGCTGTTCTTTTCGATCTGCCCATTCTTGCGCGCAATCGCCGTCGTCTCGAGGGCTCCGGCCCAATCGCCCGTTTTGCATTGCAGCTCAAAAAGGGAATCCACGGGCCACGTCAGCTTTGGATTTAGCCGGACAGCGCGTTCGGCAAATTGGCGCGCAGCCTCAAGTTCGCCTTCGCGTTCCGCCTCAAGGAAAAGGCCGCGCAATCCGAGTTGTTCGGTGTCAGGCGTATTCAGCATCCCCTCATAAATGCGTCGTGCCGTGGCCTTGTCGCCGGAAAGCTGGGCCGCCTGAGCGCGCAACAGATGGGTCAAAGGCTCATTCGGCAGCGTCTTCCGGGCCTGAATGGCGTAGCGCGTCGCACCTGATCGGTCGCCTGCTCCGATGGCGATCATGCCGGACGACAAGGAATCGAGGCCGCGTTTCTCTTTGCGCCGCGATAGGAAACTGCCGATGGCCGCTGGGCTTTCCCAGATGTGGCGCAGGATCGACCAGGTCAGCAAAACAGCTCCGAGCAACGCACTCAACAAGACGACCGCGTAAAAGACACTCGTCTCAATGACCCGGCCTTCCCAGTTGATGACGAGGTTTCCGGGCCGGTCAGCCAGCCATGATAAGCCCATCGCAAGAGCGACGATGACCGCGAGGTAGATAAACAGACGCAACATAAGCGTTTAGACCTTCTTCGAGACGCGATGTTCTGCCGAGGTTTTTGCCCGTCCGAGCCTTAACCCTGGCCACCACTCAACGACGTTTTGAGCTGTTCTTCGATTTGTGCAAGCGCGACGTCGACGGCGTGACGGGCTTCCACCTTTTTCAGCCAGCCTTGAGCCGCATCAGCGGCTTCGCCTTCCAACAACTTGCCCTGTTCCAAAACCGTTCCAAGTTGGCCTGCGTTCAGTGCCTTTTCCATGCGGGCGACAACGGCCTCGGCACTGGTGTCGCCAGCATCGTGGTTCACACTGCGCACACGGACAACTGATTTCGCACCAGCCAGCAACTGGTCAAGCACGGACCCATCCGCGGGGCGCTCGGCAGCTTCGAGGATTTTGCCGATGACCGGCTGGAACGAGCTTTCCAAAGCACCCAGCGTGGAAACGCCCTGGCTCTGATACGTCTCAAGTGCCGCAAGGTCCAACACACCCGATGCCGTGGAGGCAACGTCGGAAAGTTCGTCTTTGAAATCCTCTCCACGATCAATGGCGCGCTTCAGGTTGGCCAGTTCAAGCGACAAGACGATGCGCTGGGCGTTGGTCTTACGGTCAGCTTCAGCGCTCACGACACCGGCAACGCTGCTCTCCAGCGATGTGAGCTTTTCGTTGACCGGTTGGATCGCTTTGGAGATGTCAGCGGGCAGAGCGACTTTCCCAAGCCTGGATTCAAGATCACCCTTGAGGGCATCGAGCGAGGAGCGGAGCTGTCCGGTTTCCTCTTGTACGACGCGCAGGGTCTCTGTAATGCGATCGGCGTCGGCTTTCAGTGCCTCCATCCTTTGTCCATTCCGCGCGGCATCCGTGGTGACCGTCGCGATCTGGCGGTCGATCCGCTGTGCTGCGGCTTTTGCCTGCTCACTGGTCTCGGCAATGGATTGGACACGCGTATCGAGATCCTGGCCCACACTTGCGCGCAAGGCATCAAGCTGCGCGCCTACGGACGACTCCAAATCAGCGATCCGCCCCGTGATCGCGGCAAGTTGCGGCAGCGAAGACGCGTCGGGGTTATCACCCGCAGCAGATGTCAGTGTGTTGAACTGCTGTTCCAGTTTCGCAATGCGGTCCGGGTCAATACCGGCTCCACCAGCCGCGCCTTCAGCAGGCTGACTGTCCACCCTCTCGCTCAAGGCAGCCGTTGTCTCCGCCAGCGTGCCCTGGGTTTCGGCCAGTGACGCGATCTTCGAATTCAGCCCTTCAAGTTCGGAAAGTTTGGCCTGGGCAGCCGCGACGTCCTCGGCCACTTTCGAAAGCGAGGCGCCGTCGCCACCTGCGGTCTGCGCGCTTTCAACGGCTGCCAACCTGCTTTTCAGCTCGTCCAAGGCGGCATTGGATTGGCCAACATCGCTGGGCAGACCCAGTTGCGGCGCGATCTTCGCAATCTGCGGTTTTAGGGTATCAGCGCCCAGTAGCGCCAAAAATCCGCCGACCAGTCCGGCGAGCAGCATGGAGAAAAACCGCCCGATCGACGATCCTGATGAGGCCGGCTTCGCAGCCTTGGGAGGTGGCATCTTCGACGCTGAGCCAGTCGCGCTGCCTGATCCTGACCTGCTACCCGACCCGCCGGATGATGGGGTCGATGCGGCACTTGTCTTCGAAGACGCGCCCGCACCAGACGTCGCACCGGCGACGGGCGTGACCCGGTCAGAAGCGGACTTTCCAGACGTCGACGTCCCCGAGCTGGATTTGCCCAACCCGGATGTCCCGGGAACCGAAGACGTTGCTCCGGATTTCGATCCAGTCGTTGCGCCAGATGGTGGAACAGACCCGCCGGTTTTCCCGCTCCCGGTCTTCCCACTAGCAGAGCTGCTGCCACTGGTTGTTGCTGAAGAACCCGTCGTGGAGCCGGCGGTAGGCTTCACCTCGGTCGCCTTAAGGTCGAGCGTGGCATAGGGCTTCTTTGGCCCTGCATCGCCTTTCGATTTCGCCCCATCCTTGGAAGAAGCGTCTTTGCCCGACGTGTCTTTGTTTGCCGCGGTTTTGTTTGCGGTGTCCTTATTGGACGGTGAGGTCTTATCGGCCATGAAGAAAGCGATCCTCTTTACGCACTGCTTGAACCAAGTCCGACACCCGAGCCAAAATCCAGCCAAGCGATAAACTGGTTGTCGAACCCATCAACGGTCAAACCAACCTATCGCACGCGATTTCCCCCGCGAGCGACGTCGTGGTTGTGTGATTACGGTCCCAATTGTGCCGCCATACGGTCGATCAGGGCAAGCATTTCCTTGCCATTAGGTTTTTCTGCAACAGCAACTCGGGCGAAGCGAGTGCGGAGATCACCAAGCGCTGCGGCGACATTCTCCGACAGGCATAAGGCAGAAATAGCGTTAAGCCTGTTTTGAAGCTGTGCTGCGGAAACCAGATCTTGGAACACGCGCGCTGTTCGCGGCGAATATAACAAAACGCTGTCCAACTCTCTGGATGCCAGAGCCGAGGCTGCATCGCAGGTAAGGGCTGTTGCCTGTACCGCCCGATAGACCACGGTCTTTTCAGCAGCAATCCCTTGAGCGTTTAAAGTTCCCACAAGGTCAGCGGCAATGTCAGCTCCAGCAATATGGAGTACCCTTTGGTCACGTCTCACCGCGCCAGTTGTGATTAAGCGCGGCCATGCCGCCGCGATATCATGGCTCAGGTCTTGAGCCGTTGCCGACCAACCAGCGAGATTGTGAAACCCCACCTCAGCGGCCAGCTCCGCCGTCTTGGGCCCAACACAAAATGTCCTGACTCCCGTAAGTTCTTTGATCCGAGACCACCCGGCTACGACGTGCAAAGCGTTCCGGCTCGTAAAGGCAATGGCACCTATTGCGTTCCAGGACGAAGCCCGCTCGGCCTCTGGCAAGGGTGCAATGTTAAGCAGCGGCGAGACGATGGAATGGTGCCCACGCGCAGATAACACCTCAGCCAAACGCTGAGCGTCATCGTTCGGACGCGTGATTAAGATGCGCATGTCCGTCAGGAGGCCAGAAAGCCAGGACCTGAAATGTCCAGCAGCTCTTGGCCGGCCTCATCTCCAATCCGGGCTGCGGCGGCCGCCGTGCCCGACTTTTGCGTGGCATGCTGCTCAGACCCATCCGGTTTTAAAATCTGTCCAGCAAATGAAAGTTCACCGTCAGTCAGTTGGGCAAGCCCGCCGATGGGTGTCCGGCAAGACCCCTCCAAGCGCGCCAGAAACGCACGCTCCGCTGTCACACACAGTGCTGTAGCTTCATCGTTCAGCGGACCGATTAACTTTGCCGTCGCCGCATCATTGGCCCGTAGCTCAATTCCAACGGCGCCCTGTGCTACGGCCGGAAGCATTTCCGTTGTTTCAATACGCGCGGTAATCTTGTCCGTCAGTCCGAGCCGGTTCAGCCCGGCACACGCAAGGAACGTCGCGTCCGCAACGCCGTCTTCCAGCTTTTTGAGCCGCGTCTGAACGTTGCCACGAAACCCGACAACCTCCAGATCAGGCCGGAGATGCTTTAACTGAGCAGCCCGCCGAAGAGACGATGTCCCAACCACGGCACCCGCCGGCATCTCGGCAAGCGAGCCATACTTCAAGCTAAGGAACGCGTCCCGCACATCTTCCCGAGGCAAAATCGGCCCGATCGTCAGCCCCGATGGCAGTGCTGTCGCCATATCCTTCATGGAGTGGACGGCCAAATGAATGTCATCGTCCAGCAGCGCTTCCTCAATCTCCTTGGTGAAGAGGCCCTTGCCTCCGGCCTCGGCAAGTGGCTTGTCCAAAATGGCATCACCGGTCGTTTTAATGACCACGATCTCGAACGCGTCTTCCGGCAGTCCGTGCGCATCCATCAACCTTTGACGGACCTCATGGGCCTGGGCGAGCGCAAGCGGCGATCCGCGGGTTCCGATACGGACGATGTGGTCTGACAAGCGATTTTCCCTTAAGTCTTCGCGCTGACGTGCCGGGCTGGCAAGGTATGGTCGCACACTCGAAAGCCGCGCGGCACAGTGAGCAGGTGGGGCCTAACGTATGCCCGAAAGCGCTTCGGCTTGGCAATCAGCCCCACACCCTATGGATCGAAAGACGAAGACCTGAAATGACAGCCAGCCCTCGCGATGTACTGGTTCTCGGCATCGAAACGAGTTGTGACGAGACAGCAGCGGCCGTCGTCAGACGAACCGCGACCGGTCAGGGTCATGTCCTATCAAACGTCATCAGGTCCCAATGGACAGCACACGCGCCGTTCGGGGGTGTCGTCCCCGAAATTGCTGCGCGTGCCCACTGTGAAATCCTCGACGTATTGGTGGAACAGGCGCTGGGAGATGCTGGCGTAGCGTTGAATGACATCGATGCCATCGCCGCCACAGCGGGGCCTGGCCTGATCGGCGGCCTCATCGTCGGCCTTGTCTCGGCAAAAGCGCTGGCTTTCGCGGCAGGCAAGCCCCTCATAGGCGTCAATCATCTCGAAGCCCATGCTCTGACGGTTGGCCTGACTGACGGCATTGCGCCACCCTACCTGCTCTTGCTGGTCTCCGGCGGCCATTCCCAGATCTTGGCCGTTCGCGGAATTGGCGACTATGTCCGCCTAGGTACGACCATCGATGACGCGCTGGGCGAAGCATTTGACAAGACCGCCAAGCTGCTTGGCCTTTCACAACCAGGAGGCCCCGCCGTCGAACACGCTGCGAAAACCGGCGATGCTGACAGGTTCCTTCTTCCCCGGCCCATGCTGGGCAGGCCCGAACCGAACTTCTCATTTGCCGGATTAAAAACAGCGGTACGGCAGACAGCGCACGCCGCAGCCCCGCTAGCTGAACAAGACATCGCCGACCTGTGTGCAGGTTTTCAAGCCGCCGTCCGCGACACGATCATCGACCGCTTGGAGCGCGCGATCGAAATTGTGGTTGGCGGTGGTAGCATGGCCCGCCCGCCCATCGTGATTGCCGGCGGCGTCGCGGCCAATACGGTTCTGCGCGACGGGCTCAGCGCGCTGGCCAACCAACGCGGGCTTCCCGTCCACCTACCGCCGCTGAACTTATGTGGGGACAACGCGGCCATGATCGCTTGGGTCGGCGCGGAACGATTAGCCGCTGGCCTGCTGGATGCGGCATCAACTGTTGCGCGCCCTCGCTGGCCGCTGGATGAAACAGTCGCCCCGCTCGTCGGTCATGGCCGCAAAGGTGCCAAGGCCTGATGTGGAAACCAGATTATATTCTAGAGCATGTTCAGGAAAAGTGTACGCGGTTTTCCGCCTGGAACATGCTCCAAATCAAGATATTAGAGCCTGCTTTGCTGTTCCACGAAAAGCAAGCAGGCTCTAATAAAAAAAACACGCCGCCTCGAAGGACATGCCATGACAACTGCCAAGTCGAAAAAAACAGCCACCAAAAAAGCTGCTTCAAAAAAGCCTGACGCAAATAAGGGAGCCTCGAAAGAAGTCGCAGCAAAGCCAAAAATTGGAAAGCAGTATTGGCTATTTAAATCCGAACCGTTTAAATATTCGTGGGACGACCTCAAAGCAGAGGGGAAATCAGGCGGGGAATGGGATGGGGTCCGAAACTATCAGGCCCGCAACTTCATGCGCGATATGAAACTGGGAGACCTTGCGTTCTTCTATCACTCCAACGAAGGCCTGGAAGTGGTCGGGATTTGCGAGATTTGCGCGCTCGCCCATCCAGACACCACCACAGATGACGAGCGCTGGGAGTGCGTGGATGTACGTGCCGTTTGCCCCGTTCCCAAACCCGTGAAGCTGGCGGATGTCAAAGCCAACCCAAAGCTTGCTGATATGGCGCTTGTCACATCGATGCGCCTTTCAGTCCAGCCGGTGAAGCCGGATGAATGGGCTGAGGTTTGCAAAATGGCAGGAATAACGGCCAAGGCAATCAAGGATGCGCAAAAAGCATATAAATAAACGGACCTTCAGGGCCGTTTGAAAAGCCTGCTCTTCAGTCTTTCTCAAAGCGTGATCCGACTTGGAAATAGTCTTATGTCCACGGACGTTTCTGCGAAAACAAGTGAACCAAAGGCAACATTGGGAAAATCCAACTGACCGCTCCGAACCACGCAGCCTTTATTCGTGAGAAAACGCGCCTCATTGCGCCCCCGCTCGTGCCGGAGATACGCCTCCACCTTGCCGACAAAACCACCGAGATCTGGGAGCAAACAGAGGCTGAGCTTGAGCGGCACAACATTCCGCCTCCATTTTGGGCGTTTGCATGGGCAGGAGGTCAGGCCGTTGCGCGTCACATACTCGTCAGTGAAGATTTCACCGGACAACGCGTGATTGACTTTGGCGCCGGCGGTGGGTTGTGCGCGATAGCCGCCAGCCTCCAAGGTGCGCGCAGCATCGAAGCCTTCGAAATAGATGCTTTGGCCCTGCTTGCAATCGAACTGAACGCCTCGGCGAACGCCATTAAAAACATTCAGCCACGCCTAATCGACCTCTTGAAATCGCCCAAGGCCATATGTGATTGCAACGTCCTGATTGCCGCCGACGTTTTTTACGAGCAAGGCCCCGCTGTAGAGACCTTGGCCTTCATCCAGCACCAGGCAAGGCATGGTGTCCGAGTAATCGCCGGCGATCCTGAACGCAAGTATTTCCCTCGCGACGCATTTCGGTGTCTGGCAACCTACGACGTGCCCGTCGACCCCGACCTCGAAGGTGTCGAAGTGCGACGCACATCCGTGTGGGAGCTTTAAGCGCGCTTTGGCCGTCCGGCTGAAAACGGTCCTGAGCGATCCGAAAAAGCTCCAGTGGTCCAAGAGACGTGCATCGCAATGAGGAACCTCCTAAAAGCTACACCACGCACAAAACCTCGGAGGGCGTCATGGATTTTGCAGGCATCGCGTTTCCCGGTGTGAATGGCATCGCTGTCGTGCTGGCTGGTGCCTGCAGCTACATGTTCGGCGGTGTCTGGTACAACTGGTTTGGCGATCTCTGGCTTAAGTCCATCGGGCGAACCTACGAGGAACTGAAAGCCGAAGGCGGGTTTGGTGCCAAACCCATGCTCATCGCACTCGCCGCACAAATGGTGATGGCGTTCGTCTTTGCCGGCGCGCTCAGCTATCTCGGCAAAGACAATGTCACCTTGGTTAACGGGGTGGCGTCTGGCCTTCTGGTCTGGTTCGGCTTCATCATGATGACACTCATCACCGACAACCAGTTCCGCGCCTATGGCTGGCGGTTGACGGCCATTGATGGTGGCCATTGGCTCGGCGTCCTCATGATCCAGGGCGCGGTCATTGGCATCCTGGGCATGTAGCATCAGCTCTGGCGCCGGTCAGCCGAGATCGCGAACCAACCAAGCTCCTCATGCTGATTTAAATCAGATTTCCGCTCAGATGCCGGTCTGACGGCGTCGAAAGCCCCATTTTATACGACGATGGCAAGGGTTGTGACCCCCTAGGCTCACAGCATAATAACGCAGAACAAAAACCATGCACCTGGGAGAACGCCTAATGTCGGACAATGTATATCCGGTCACGCCGGAGTGGGCTGGCCGCGCCTGGATTGACGATGCGAAGTACCAGGAGATGTACCAACGTTCGATCGATGATCCAGAAGGCTTCTGGGGCGAAATGGGCCGTCGTGTCGACTGGATGAAGCCATACACGAAAGTCAAAAACACGACGTTTGAAACAGCTGACGTCTCGATCAAATGGTACGAAGACGGCACGCTGAACGTCTGTGCGAACTGCGTCGACCGCCATCTCGAAACCCGTGGCGATCAGGTCGCCATCATCTTCGAAGGCGATGACCCAACCGTTGACGAGCAAATCACCTACAAACAGCTCCATGAACGCGTGTGCAAACTTGCCAACGTCATGAAAGCCAACGGCGTCAAAAAGGGCGACCGCGTCACGCTTTATCTCCCCATGATCCCTGAAGCCGCCTACGCCATGTTGGCCTGTGCGCGGCTGGGTGCGGTGCACTCAATCGTGTTCGCCGGTTTTTCTCCCGACAGTCTGTTGAACCGCGTTGAAGACGCAGGATCAACGTTCGTCATCACGTCGAACGAAGGTCTTCGCGGCGGCAAGCGGGTCCCGCTGAAAAAGAACACCGACGAAGCCCTCAAGGACCACAAGGGCGACATGACAGTCCTCGTGGTGCGCCACACGGATGGCGACGTGGACATGACGGCAGGTCGCGACCTCTGGCTGCACGAAGAGCTGGTCAAGGTGAATGCGGACTGCCCGCCTGAAGAAGTAAATGCCGAAGATCCACTGTTCATTCTGTACACATCGGGCTCGACGGGTAAGCCGAAGGGCGTGGTCCACACCACAGGCGGGTATCTCGTCTATGCGTCGATGACCCACCAGTACGTTTTCGATTACCACGACGGCGATATCTATTGGTGCACAGCCGATGTCGGCTGGGTCACCGGCCACAGCTACATCATCTACGGTCCACTCGCGAACGGCGCCACCACGTTAATGTTTGAAGGTGTGCCAAGCTATCCGACAGCCTCGCGGTTCTGGCATGTCGTGGACAAGTGGAAGGTCAACATCTTCTACACCGCTCCAACCGCGATCCGCGCCCTGATGGGCGCCGGCGATGACTTCGTCGATCGTACGGATCGCTCATCGTTGCGCCTTTTGGGTTCGGTGGGTGAACCCATCAACCCGGAGGCCTGGGATTGGTACTATCGGAAGGTCGGCGACAGCCGCTGCCCCATCGTCGATACATGGTGGCAGACTGAAACCGGTGGCATCCTGATCACGCCGCTTCCAGGCGCGACAGACCTCAAGCCCGGCTCGGCAACACGACCTTTTTTCGGCCTGCGTCCTGAACTGGTCGATGACAAAGGCACCGTGCTGGAAGGCGCGACCAACGGCAACTTGGTCATACTGGACAGCTGGCCTGGACAGATGCGCACCGTTTACAAAGACCACGAACGGTTTATCCAAACCTACTTCTCAACCTACCCCGGTACGTACTTCACCGGCGATGGAGCCAGGCGCGATGAAGACGGCTACTTCTGGATCACGGGTCGCGTGGATGACGTTATCAACGTCTCGGGTCACCGCATGGGAACGGCCGAAGTGGAAAGCGCATTGGTCGCCCATCCAAAGGTCGCCGAAGCCGCCGTTGTCGGTTACCCGCACGACATCAAAGGCCAGGGCATCTACTGCTACATCACGCTCAACGCAGGCGAACCAACGAGTGACGACCTGAAAAAAGAACTGGTCAAGCATGTCCGGCACGAGATTGGGCCGATCGCTTCACCCGACCTTATTCAGTTTGCACCTGGCTTGCCGAAGACTCGTTCGGGCAAGATCATGCGCCGCATCCTCCGCAAAATCGCGGAAGACGACTTTTCAAACCTGGGCGACACATCAACGCTTGCGGAGCCTGCGGTCGTTGAAGACCTGATCGACAACCGGCAAAACCGCAAAGAGGCGTAACGCCTCGCGCAACATCGCCGACCGTAAACAAAACCGCCGCTGGGGGCATATCCCGAGCGGCGGTTTTTCATTTCAAGAAGAACAGCCGCACGTGTCGCGGTGGAAATGAAGTCTCTCGCTCAATCTACATGTGACCGAGTGATCGCGGCATCCCATCAGCCCGTCAAGCGCAGGCTGGTTAGCTTTTCAACGATCGAACGGAAAGCGTCGACCAACTCGCCGCTGTTTTCGGCGTTAAAGAAATTGTCTTCCCCAGAGCAGGTCTTCAACATAGCTTCAGCATCCGATCCGGCTTGGAAAGCAACCGTGTAGACTTGCACAGCGTTGATGTTATTCGCTTGCATGGCCGTACACAAAGCCAGCGCCTGATTTGGGGCGGACCCAGGCACTGCGGGGTCCTTGGTTTCAGGGGTGCCGTAAACATGGCTCTCGCCCCCGTTGGCATACGACAGGTTGAAGACCCCATCCGTCATCAAGATGACAGCTTTGATGTTGTTTTCCGGATCGAACGGACGTGGATTTGTCGGCCAGATGTAAGACCAGTTCGGCGAAAGCATATACCAGCCAATGGCCAAGCCGATATGACCGGCCGTAGCGCCATCGGCGGTCAGGTCTTCGATGTCCTGTTTGAAATCATCCCGATCATCATGTTCCGACAGGTCCTGAAGCGGAACAATTTCTGCTTCGGTGCAATTGTACACCGGCTTTTCAACGCTGCTGCTGGTGTTCATGGCGTTACCGAAAGTCGGCGCAGCGTTTGTAAAGGCTTCAGGGCCACTGCGCTCCACAACGCAGCCATCGGAGGAAAAACCGCCCGAAAGCTCCGATGCGTAGGACCCAGCGTTCACCGAACCCGAGTAGGGCACCATCGCAATGCGCACGGCGTTTCTCTCGGGGTTTGATGCATATAGTCCATCAACAAAGTCTTTTGCTGCCTGCTTCAGTGAATCAAGTTTTCCAGGGTGATCCATCGAACCAGTCACGTCGAGAACCAGCACCACTTCGATCTTGCGCGCTTTGTAGGACACGACCGCTTCAGGTGTGAATGCGATCGAGTCGTCTCCATCGACCACGCGCCCGAACATCGAACCCATGCTCATGTCAACACGCGTGGCGACCTTGGAATTGTTGCGATCAATTTCTGCTCGGAAATTTGAAAACGATGCGTCATCCAATTGAAAATTCGCGACCTGCTGATCAAAGAAGGTCTTGGCGTAATCCTGGATTTCACTGTTCGAAGCATCTTCATCCGCATCAAGCAGCTTCGCGGCTGCCAGTGCCGACGCCTCGAGCGCGACCATCATCTTGGTTTTGGCGTTGTAGACTTTCGAGGAATCAATCGCGAGACCAACAATACCAAACAGCAGGATCGAGCTCAGTCCGAATACAATCGCGGTTGTTGCCTGCGTATCACGCTGAAAACGCTTCAGAAACTCTTGCATCTACACACCCGCCAACCAGTTCCGACACTTAAGCGAGAGAAGATGCGGCGGCGGGGTAAACCAAGCGTTAGCAAATCCGGTTTCGCGCCAAAAACATCAAATTTGAGACAAAGTACAAATAAGAGCTTGTGAACGGATGCCTCGATCTGGAGCAGGAATGACGTTGTCTGACCAAAAAAAGCGGAAATGCAAATATTTAACGTCTGAGGGAATGGTGGCTGCGAGGTCGGGCCTGGAGCGCGGTTGCGCCGGTTTTCCTTCGCAGCCAGCTTGCCTCCGGGCCTAGAAGTCCTCGCAGCCGAGCCCTGCGGCGGCTTGTTTTTAGTTTGTCAGCCGCAGGTTATTGAGCTGCTGGGCGATTGTTGCGAAAGCGGTGCGCAGTTCGTCTCCGTTTTCCGCGGTGAAGAAACGGTCCTGGTTTCCAGCGCAGTCCCGTAGCGCATCAACCGCCGACCCGGAGTTGCCCAGACCGAAGCCGACAGTGAAGACTAAGACATTCTTGAGACGCATAGCCTGGCAGAGTTCCGATGTCCGGTCATAGCTGTCACGGCCGCGGGCTCCGTTTGTAAAGCCGTTGAATGTGTTGAACTCACCATCTGTCATCAGCACCATCGCTTTGACAGTTCCGCTGTTGTTGAACTGCGCAGCATTATGTCCATCGAAGATCGCATTCCACTCCGGTGACAGCAGGTAATAGGCCCACTGCGTTCCAAGATGACCGGCGGTGGCGCCGCTTGCTTGATAGGCATCCACCGTCGCCTTCAGCGTTGCTTTGTCTTTGGACAATGGCACCACGGGGGCTGAAGTCGGGCAGCCCGAACCGTTTCTGACATCGGCATTTCGGTTGGTCATCAGGTAGTCGCCTGGGCCAGGAGCCTGATCGCCAGCCGCATCCAGACCTTCACGCTCAAACGTGCACCCGTTGAACGTGTCGTCGTCTTGTCCGGTCGCCGCTTCAGCAAAGCGTTCTGCGTAGACACCTGAGGAATATGGGGCAAACGCAATGTGGATCTGGTTAGGTGTGCCGCCATCAGGCAGCAGAATGTCGATCAGGTCCTTCGTGGCCACTTTGAGATCACCCAGTTTGCCGCTCCAGTTCATCGATCCGGTCAGGTCGAGCGCCATGGCAAGCTCAACATCGCGCTGGTCGAACCGCGTCGATGACTGAACGGGGATGGTTGCCTCGTTGATTCCGGCCAGCTTCATCAGCGTCATGGGAACCGTAGCGCTGGCATCGATGCGGACGGTTCCAGTATCCCGGTCCACACTCACGGACGGTGTCCCGACGGTCTCGCTGACGATGCCGCCTTCGATGATATTGGCCTCAAAGCTATTGAGAGCCAGTGTCTCGATCTCATTGTCAGCCAGCCGGCCATCCAGAAGAGCGCGGCCAGCTGTAAGAGCCGCAGCGTCCGTCGCCAGGATGAGGCGCGACTTGATGTGTGAGATGCGGCCATAATCCATGCCCATCCCGGCTGCGATGGCAAATGTCATAAATGAAAGTGCGAAGACCATCATAACAGCGCCGCGCGTGTCATCGGCGAATGAGCGGGCAAATTGTGCTGCACTGGCGGACATTAGTCTGTCTCCCTGAACCACCTGAAATTCGGTGAAGGGGAGACTGCAAGCTTGGTGCCTCGAAGTGATCCGGCCAGTAAACGCTGGTCTAGAGCAGCAAAGTCAAGGTTTAAACTTCGTAAAACTCTGGTTCTCAGTGCGTCAATTCAAAGTATATCTGATGTATAGAAGGGAAACTTATTGAAAAAAACGAAATATTAATGAATGAAAATAGAAACAAGTCCACCCCGATGCTGATCGTAGAATAGAGCGTTAGTGAGGAATGCTTAGGCTGCGGGCAAAAAATCAGCATAGAGTAAGTGGAGGTCGGGATAAGTACTGCAAGCGGCCAAGGGAAAATAAGGGAGTTGGCTTGGAAATCGGCGGCAGTCGATTATCCTGAACGTCCAGATGTGAGACAGCGCAATACTGGCCCCAACGTATTCTCCACAGTCGTAAGCCCCGTTTTGAGACGACTGGGCCGGACGAGGTCAACGACGGCTAAGAGCCACTAGACCCACCGCTTTACACGCAACCGCATCTCGAGAGACGCTGATTATCTAAGGTGGTCGAGCGTCACGAATGATCAGCGCCCGTGCGGCTTTACTCAGAAATCCCAGCAGATGCCACCGCTCTCCCAATCCCCGTATCGCACGGGATCGGGTCCATCGCGGCCGCCAACTTCCTTGGCACGTTGTTGTGCCTGCTCTTCGGCGGCCTTGCGTCGAGCCTCGGCTTCAGCCAGAGCACGTTTCGCAGGTTCACTCAGGGGCGCACGCGGCGCTGGCAACGGCACGACATTCGTGGCATCCGCATCCGCATCAGAGCTGGCCCCAGCTGCCGTGTCTACACCCGTCACGTCGTCGCCCGTGCGGTCATCTTGTGCACCGTCTGGTTTGAGTTGGCTCACCTTCGCACGATCGTCCTTGGAAAGATCTGTCTCTGTCATGTATCGTTTACTTTCCTGTTTGCGGCGGGGTTTCTGGCTATGATCTCATGCTGCGTGACACAATCGCCTGCACCGTTGAAACCTAAAAAACAGTGCGTAGATACTCTGGTCCGGTGCGACGAAATTGTCAGCATGGATAGAGAACGCGAGCGCAGGGTCGGAAAGACCACCGTCAAATAGTCGCCGGGAATAAAGTGTAAGAGTTAGCACAACACCGCAAACCGAACAGGAGACCGCAGCCCGCCATGCCGATGAATTATCTCAAGACAGCGATGTTGCTGGCCTTCATGACCGGTATTCTCGTTGCCATGGGCGCTGCAGCTGGTGGTCAGGTCGGCATGGTGATTGCGTTTGCCGCCGCCCTGGCGATGAACTTTTATAGCTTTTGGCAGTCCGACAGCCTCGTTCTGAAGATGTTTCGCGGCCGCGAAGTCGACGCACAGTCGGCGCCGGAGTATTACGCGATGGTCAAGGACCTGGCAGCCCGTGCCGAGCTTCCCATGCCGCGGGTTTATATCCTGCCGCAGGAACAGCCTAACGCGTTCGCCACCGGCCGGTCACCGGAGCGGTCGGCTGTAGCCTGTTCGAAAGGATTGATGCGCGTTCTCAACCGGGAGGAATTGGCCGGGGTTATCGCCCACGAGCTGGCGCACATCAAGAACCGCGACACCCTGATCATGACCATTGCTGCCACCATCGGCGGCGCAATCTCCATGCTTGCCCAGTGGATGCAGTTCTCAATGATGTTTGGCGGTGGTGATAACAGGTCTTCTCCGCTGGGCTGGGTCGGTGTCCTGGCGACAGCTTTGCTCGCGCCGTTTGCTGCCATGTTGGTCCAGATGGCCATCAGCCGTTCGCGCGAATATCAGGCTGACGAACTTGGGGCCCGGATTTGCGGAAATCCCGTTTGGCTGGCGTCCGCGTTGGACAAGATCGCCGGGCCGCGTGCGAAACAGATCGTCAATGAGACAGCCGAAAGCATCCCGGCAGCTGCCCACCTGTTCATCGTCAATCCACTAACAGGCCGCGGGGTCAATCCACTAACAGGCCGCGGGGTGGACAATCTGTTTTCAACCCACCCCAATACGGAAAATCGCATTGCCGCGCTCAGTAAGCTGGCACAGGACTGGGGAACAGCGGGCGCGTCGTCGTTCACTGCGGGGTCTTCGCAGCCACAGCCATCCGCCCAGCGGGATCGCTCTGGTACGCAGGCCTGGGTTCCACCTCACCAGCGCCAAAAATCGAACCAGAAACCAAAGCGATCCTCGCGTTCCTTTTCCGGCCCCTGGTCGCGCAAAGGATGAGCAACGACCCAACGGGTTCAAATATTGCGCCGAAACAATCGAAACCCAAACCAAGATCTGCCGGATCGGTAAAAGACCATCGCGCCGGTGGCCGAGGCGAAAAGAACAAGCGTCCAGCAGCCGGGCAGGGCCAAAAGCCGCGGTCTGACAAAAGCGACAAACGCCCACGTGGCGAGCCATCGCGAGACGCAGCGCTCCATATTCTGATGGAGGTCCTGCACAATGGCGTTTCACTCAGCGAGGCTGCCCCCAAACTGATGCAGGCTGGTGCAGCCTACGCCGACCTCGATCCGCGCGATAAGGCGTTCGCGCGCGCAGCCGCCACCACGGCCTTGCGGTATGCCCGGCCACTGACGCAATTCACATCGCGGTTCATGACCAAGCCGCTCGCCAATCGCCATCGCCGGATTGATGCAATCCTGCTGCTTGCTGCCGCCCAAATCCTGGAGTTGGAGACAGCTCCGCATGCGGTCATTTCAATTGCTGTGGACCAGGCCCGTGTGCGCCGCACCGACGCGCATCTGGATAAACTGGTCAACGCCGTCCTGCGCCGTGTGGCCGAAAACCGGTCGGCTTGGCTGGACGTCAAACAAGAGGTCGGTCCCGCTGCTTGCCTTCCCGATTGGATGTGGGCGCGATGGCAGGCCGACTACGGTGAGGATTTGGCCAAAGACATCGCCGCGGCCTCACTGAAACAAGCCGCACTCGATATCACGGTGAAATCAGACCCAGATCAATGGGCGGAAAAACTTGCAAGTGCTAAGCTTGAAACCGGCACATTGCGCCTCTCACCAGGCGGCCGGATCGAAGACCTGCCTGGTTTCGCGGACGGCGCATGGTGGGTGCAGGACGCCGCCTCGGCATTGCCCGCCACGCTTTTCGGCGACATCGCTAGCCAAACCGTATTGGATCTGTGTGCTGCCCCTGGTGGCAAGACGGCTCAGCTCGCAGCGTCGGGCGCAAACGTCATCGCGGTCGACAGCATGGTCAATCGCGTCAGGCGCCTGCGCGAAAACCTGGACCGCCTCGACCTATCAGCTCAGTGCATCGAGGCCGACGTTCTCGAATGGCGCCCTGACGAGCCTGTCCGTTTCGTGTTGCTCGATGCGCCATGTTCAGCCACCGGGACATTGCGCCGCCACCCGGACATTCTCCATTTGAAACGGGAAACGGACCAGAAAGACCTGGTGACAATCCAGGCCCGGTTTTTGACGGCCGCGTTTGGGTTCCTCGCACCGGGAGGCACACTTTTGTACTGCACGTGCGCCTTGGAAAAAGCCGAAGGCGAGCAGCAAGTTCGCCGCTTTTTGGAACGAACACCCACCGCCCGGCGTGTTCCCTTTGAAAGCGTAGCCGACCGTATTCCCGGCCAATGGCTCAACGAGGACGGCGATATCAGGATCCTGCCGACCTTCAGCCCTCCGACGAAACCAGCCAAAAACGCCTCCCCCACAATTTCGCCCGACGATTCAGGTCCATCAGTCCCGCCAGACGGTATCGACGGCTTCTTCATTGCCCGCATCACGCGTGTGTCGCAAGCTGACGATTAGCCGGTCTGATAGCCGTTCGAGCCACACCTGCATCAAATTCGGCAGGCCTTGGCGCCAACCGGTGGATGGACGGTGGCAAACCCGGTGCCGACGCTTGTCTGGCATCAACAACCTGCCGCATGGTCCGCAGAAGTGTTTATGTTGGCGAGACGAGGGGATCGTAAGAGCACATGGCGCGTCTCAACGTGGCCGATAGAGCGCGAATAGCTGGCGTCTTTGCCGATGGCGCCAAGCGATCCGCCTTAGCCAACGCCTTGGCGTCCCCACTTCTGCGATGGCGCTACAGCGCGGCTGCCACTGGCGAATTCCTTATTATCCCGCAGGTTTTGCGCTGCCCCGATCCAAGCTTCTTCAATGAACTTCGATTGGGAGAAGTCGGCCTGGCCGGTCAGTATGCATGCAGCGCCAACCGCAAGAACGTCTTCGACATCCAGCCCCCCAGTCTGCAATGGCAGCAGGAACTTCATGGGTTTTCGTGGTTGCGTCACCTGGAGGCTGTCGATGAACCCGAGGCCACCGAACTAGCCAGAGATATCGTGTTCAGCTGGCTTCAGCGCAGCGCCACCGGCATCGATAGCGCAGACCCCTGCGAGGTGACCGCAAGGCGCATCATGTCCTGGATCTCCCATGCGCCGCTGGTCCTGGATGGCGCAACTGATCATCAACACGAACGCTATGTTGCAGCGTTGGGAAAACAGCTCGCGCATGTCTCGGCCACGTGGCGGAACGCAGCGCCGGGGGCCAATCGGCTAACCTGCCTAATCGCACTCTGCCTCGGCAATCTCTCCCTTGGCGGTTACGACACGCAGCTTCCCGACGCAGTCAGGCGGTTGGAGGAAGAACTGGTCCAACAGGTGATCGCGGTCGATGGTCATATCGCGCGAAACCCCGCCACCATGGTGCTGATCCTGCTGGACCTGTTGCCACTGACGCAATGCTTCAAGGCGCGCGACATCGAAGCTCCAGACGCCGTCGTGCGGGCTTGCGAAAGCCTTTTGCGCACATTGCGTCATATGCAGTTGGGCGACACGGGTCTGGCCCGCTTCCACGGCATGGGCCCAGCCTCGCCAGCCGAATTGGCAACGGTTCTAGCCTATGACGATTTGGCTGATCCATCCCGCGCAAGCCTTTCACCGCTGCAGCGGAATGGTTACGCACGCTTGGTTTCAGGCGACTCGATTGTGGTCATGGATGTTGGCAAACCACCACCGTTTGAACACTCCGGCGGAGCCAATGCAGGCTGTCTGTCTTTTGAGTGGAGTTATCAAACCTTCCCCATCCTCGTGAACGGCGGCGTCCCAGCCGGCAACAATGCCATTCAGGTTTTGGCCGCCCGCTCAACGGCCAGCCACAATACACTCCGATTGAACGACGAGTCCTCATCCGAGCTGGTCAAGCATGCGCGCCTCAGCTCGACACTCGGCGCAACCCCATTGAGGAACCCGTCAAACGTCACGCTTCACACGGAAATTTTCGCTGACGACGATCATGTCTTTGCCGATCCCGGTGAAATCGAAGTCATAGGGCTTGAAGCCAGCCACGATGGATATCTTGAGCGGCACGCCTTGATCCACACCCGCCGTATCGCGCTTCACGACCAGGGTCTGTCCCTCATCGGGACGGACACCCTGACAGGTCACAGACAAACTGTCCGCCTATCCAGAGATCTGCCCTTCGCGGTTCACTTCCATCTGCACCCTTCAGCAACGGCACGCCTCATCGAAAATGGCCGGCGCATCGAAATTCGCTTTGCCAATGAAAAACGTGCGCGGTTTCAAGTCACCGGTGCTTCGCTCGGGATCGAGCCTGGCCAGTTTTATGCCGCAACATCCGGCCCTAAGCCAACGCAGCAAATCGTTCTGCGCGGCTCGACATTCGGTGAAACCCAGATCGATTGGTCGATTGCCGTTGACAAGGGCTGAGCCTCCGGAAAGCCAAAGCCACCTTGCACCAGCGCATATCCATCGGTCGGGTTTTTCAGACCGGCGCGGACGTGATACCCGGTGCGCAAGCAATGGCAACAGTGTGAACACTGGCGTGGCGTGAAGGCCTCCAGCAAGCCAGATGACAGTATTAAAGAAACAGGATCGTAAGGCATGAAAGACGACGCCCGAAAAGTGGCCCGAGCATTGATTTCCGTCTCGGATAAATCAGGCCTCATCCCGTTTGCACAGGCCCTTCATGATACCGGCGTCACACTGATCTCAACGGGGGGGACCCGGTCCGCGATTGCCGAGGCCGGCCTGCCGGTAGAAGACGTGGCCAGCGTCACCGGTTTTCCCGAGATGATGGACGGCCGACTGAAAACACTGCACCCGCGTGTCCATGGCGGCCTGCTCGCCATCCGTGAAGACGCAACCCATATGGCCAGCGCCAAGGAACATGGCATCGACGCGATCGACCTGCTGGTGGTCAATCTATATCCATTCGAGGCGACGGTCGCGGCTGGAAAGCCATTCGAAGACTGCATCGAGAACATCGATATTGGCGGCCCGGCTATGATCAGAGCCGCTGCCAAAAACCATGACGCCGTGGCCGTCGTCGTCGATCCATCGGACTACGAAACCGTTCTGCGGGAACTGGCGCAAAACGACGGCGCAACCACATCGCCGATGCGGCGCAGCCTGGCGGCCAAGGCCTACGCCAAGACAGCATCTTATGATGCCGCGATCTCGAATTGGTTCTTGGCCGAAACGGGCAACGTCTCCCCGGACTACCGCGCGTTTGGCGGTCGCAAGGCCAATGAATTGCGCTATGGCGAAAACCCTCACCAATCCGCCACGTTCTACGTCACGGGCGAAGCGCGCTCCGGCGTGGCAACCGCTGTCCAGCACCAAGGCAAGGAGCTGTCTTTCAACAACATCAATGACACGGACGCAGCGTTTGAATTGGTATCGGAGTTTTCGGGTCAATCCGCACCCGCGGTTGCCATTATCAAGCATGCCAATCCGTGCGGCGTTGCCATGGGCGCCACGCTGAAAGAAGCCTACCTCGCAGCACTCAGATGCGATCCCACAAGTGCCTTCGGCGGCATCATCGCTCTCAATCAGGAAATAGATGCCGAAGCTGCTGAAGAAATGACAAAAATTTTCACCGAAGTGGTGATCGCACCTTTTGCATCCGATGCGGCGCGAACGATCTTCTCGGCGAAGAAAAACCTTCGCCTTCTGACAACGCGTGGGTTGGCCGACCCCATGTCGCCAGGCTTGGATGTGCGCACTGTTTCCGGCGGTTTGCTGGTCCAGACGCGTGACAGCGGTCACGTCGACGAGGCCGGCCTCAAGGTCGTGACCAAGCGTGCGCCAACCGAGCAGGAAATGAGCGATATGCTATTTGCCTTCAAGGTCGCAAAGCACATCAAATCAAACGCCATCGTCTATGCAAAAGACGGCGCCACCGTCGGCATCGGAGCGGGCCAGATGAGCCGCATCGACAGCGCCCGCATCGCTGCCTGGAAAGCTCTGGAGGCAGCCAAGGCCTTGGGGTCCGACACGCCCCTGACACAAGGCTCGGTTGTCGCCTCCGACGCATTCTTCCCATTCGCAGATGGATTGATCACGGCGGCCGAAGCCGGAGCCACCGCGATTATTCAGCCCGGCGGCTCCATGCGCGACGATGAGGTGATCGCGGCTGCAGATGAGCGGGACCTTGCGATGGTGTTCACCGGTATGCGCCATTTCCGTCATTAGTTTCGATCCAAAACGCAGCCCTGAATGAGCGCGCCCGAACCTAAACCCGATCAGACAGATAACGTGAGGCTCCGCCCTGCCAACGAAGGCGATTGGCCTGAGTTGAAACGCTGGTTGGCGTTGCCTGGCGTGGTTCAATGGTGGGGAAGTGCAAACGCGGTCGAAGCTGAAATCAGGATCGTGTTTGAAACGCCATCAGCGGTCGCCCGTATCATCCAGCTTGATGGTCGGCCGATTGGCTATGCACATGCGATCGACTCCACGCATTGGGGACAGGACCTGCCCAATGGCATGCCCCGGGGGACTTACGATGTGGATTGCCTGATCGCTGAACCGCATCACCGCGGGCGTGGGATCGGCAGACGGGCCGTCGAGATGCTGGTGGATGAGGTGTTCGCAACCACGCTTTGCATTGCCTGCAGCGTCACGGTCCCAGTTCGAAATGAGACGGTCGTCCGGGCCTACGAGAAAATAGGTTTCCGGTGGGTCGAGGTCTTCGATGACCCAGAGGTCGGACCAAGTTGGCTGATGCTGAAACACCGTCCATCCTGAGGCTGACCGGCCCGCCCCCGTGTCGCGTCCAGCGCTGTCCGACGAACGTGCACCACTGTTCGGAATATGAGAGCAGCGCATAAAAAACGGCGGCTGCCCGAAGGCGCCGCCGTTCCATCGTCAATAACGCGTTGGCGTTAGATGATGTCGATGTCAGCTGGCAGGTAGCTCGTGACTTCGAGGCCGACTTCCTGCTCGCGAACCTGTGGCTTGGTCCATGTTTTCATAGTTTGTTCCTCCAGTTGGTTTTTTTGTCTTCCGCAGCAGCATTAGCGTGCTGCACTCCGACTACGCCAATCGTATTTCAACAATCCAGCCATAAGTCAACATTATCGCTGAAACGTTATTCCATAAGAAGCGCTATGTTATTTCATATCACTTTGTGAAGTGACCTTTGCAGGGTTCGAGCGCTACGCGCAGAAAAATGACGTGGTTTACCATGCGTTTACCAAGCATCAGGGCAACGCTTAGCCGAGTTGGAAGACTGTCGTACTTTGAGGTGCGGAGGGGTGTCAGACACTGGGACGAACGTGAGGGCGTGTCCTGGACTGACGTCGGTGTTGTGAGGCGCCTCCTGGTACTTTAGTTCAGCCGTCTGATTTCCAGCGCCTGGGCAAGTGCCATTCACCCAACCTCGTCTGGAGTTTGCCTCATGAAAGTTGCCATGTTTGCCATCGCCACTGCCGTTGGCGGTCTGATGGCCATGTCCGTCGCCCCTGCCGAAGCCGGCAGCCGCGACCGCGATTGTCTGTTCCGCTGTGGAAAGATGATCGAACGGACCGCACCTGTCCGTCACGTTGCACCGCGTCCTGTCCGTCGTGCACCATCCTACAAAATGGTCGAAAAACGGGTGATGGTCCAACGCGGTCATCGCGAATATGTCCGCACCCCGGCCGTCTTTGAAGAGCGCGATGTGCGCGTTATGGCAAAGATGCCGCGCGTCCGGTTCCATCGCGAGCCTGCGGTTTACAAGACAGTGATGAAAAAAGTTCTCGTGACGCCGCGCCGTGTAAACTATGTCCGCACGGCTCCCGTGACGAAGGTCGTCCACAAGCAGGTCCGCGTCAGTCGCGGCGGCATGCGCCTTGAGCGTTGCGAAAAGCACGGCCGCCGCAGCCTTTGCCGCGTTCACACAGAGCCAGTTTACAAGACAGTGCCCCGTACCGTGGTCGTCGAACGTGGAGGCCTGAAGCGCCACGTAACGCCTGCCGTCTACCGGGAAATGCCTGTGAAGGTGCGCGTCAGTGGTGGCCGGGTCAAAGCTGTCCGCGAGCCCGCTCAGTACACGACGGTGAAACGCAAGGTTCGCGTCAAACCTTCAAGCTTCCAGGTCATCAACCATCCACCTGTCTATGAAACGCGCACAGTGAAAGTGCGTGACGGACTGTTCAGCCGCTGGCAACGCTAGGCCCAATAATCCGCAAACGGGTCCATTTCGGGGGTGAACCTGCGCCCCAAACACATACAGGAAAACGGGGATGCCGCATGAGACTGCAGCATCCCCGTTTTTGCGAAGATCGGCGCGACGCAGTATGCATTCGGTCCGCAAGACAGTCTTTTTGAGATGAAAAGCTAAGCTGGTCGTGCTTTCGTCACGGTCACGCGCCAAAGCTGCCCAAACTGGGGCAAGGCAGTTTTGATGCAGGGGACAAAGCTCTATTGTGGTCTGGCTCGCAAGTTCGAGCTGGAGTGGACGGGGCGTAGCGTAGATTTGGGGGACTGTGCGTTCGATGCGCAATACAATCGCCGTGATGAATACAAAAGGCGGTGTCGGGAAATCGACTCTCGTTCTTGGGCTGGCCGAAACCCTGTCATCTGAACTGAACAAGACGGTTCTGGTTATCGACAGCGACAGCCAGGCAACGCTTTCCAGCATGCTGATGACGGTCAACAATCTGTATGCGCTTCAGCGCGACGGCTCGACCATAGTGGACTATCTGGTGGCCCGCGTCCTGCGTGAAACAGAAGCCGATTGGGCCAATTTCATCGCCCGCAACGTCTCCGATGTCGACGATGCCAGATCGATTTACCTGCTGCCCAGTGACATGCAGCTTACGCTGTTTGAACGTGAAGTCTCCAAGGAGGGCCGCCACGCAGCCCTGCGCTCGTCCATCACTGAACTGCTGGCCGCGGTTCGCAGCGTGTTTGATATCGTGATCATCGATTGCCCACCGGGCTTGTCCATCCTGACCGAAAGCTGGTTGCGCGAAGCCGATTTCCACATCGCACCGACCAAAGCCGATTACGTTTCGGTTTGCGGACTGGAAGTCTTCCGGCGGTTCAAGGCCCTCAATCCCGAAATGGGCTTTGCGGACAACCTCGGCGTCATCGTGAATATGATGGAAGCAAGTTCTGCAAACGACGTCGAGTATCTGAAATGGCTGCGCGCGACGCCTGAAAATCGATGCTTCGACGCCGTCATCCCCCGGCTCAACGCGCTACAGGACGCGGCCCGCTTCCGGACCGAGCGTCGATCATTCCCAGCCAAATACCCAGGCCATGTCGGACGAGCGATGCGGGATTTTGCCACCGAAGTGCTGCAGCGAGTAGAGGAAGCCAATGCGCAAGCGGCAGTGGCAGCACCAGTCGAGGCTGTCAATCAGCCAGAAACCGTGAACGCAGGCGGGTAAACACACGTCCTGCACGCGCGGGGCAGTCCGCGCAGCCACCCAGACCGTGTCTGCAACTGTTCCAGCACTGTTTGGTAAATTGGAGCGGGCGATGAGATTCGAACTCACGACCCTCACCTTGGCAAGGTGATGCTCTACCCCTGAGCTACGCCCGCATCCATGGGTCATCTGGCATTAACCTTGCCAGCGAGCAGCGGTTATGGCTCAACTGCTATACGAATGCAAGCCCACTGATGGGGCTCCGCGTAACCACTGCAACCCCAAACCTAGCGCAAAAATGTTAACGCCTTTCCGCACAGGCAGAAGCCACGTTGCACGTCCACTATTTCGCGGAAATAGAAGCCGTCGTTACTCACCTACGGGTCGAAAGTCATGCCAGCTGATACGTCAAAACCTGAAGACACACCGCCGTTTCCAAATCCGGGCAACAAGCCTGTAGATGGACTGTTAAGGCTGGAAGCTCGGCTGAGAGAACTTGGCATTCCCTTCAAAACGCACCATCACCCACCCGTCTTTACAGTGGCGGAAAGTGACGATCTGCATCGCCAGATCAACGGCGCACACACCAAAAACCTGTTCCTGAAGGATGCTAAAGGCAGGCTGTTCCTTATCATCGCCCACCACGCGACCGTCGTGGCGCTCAAAACTCTCCACAAGTCTATCGGTGCGGCGAGGTTCAGCTTTGGCAAGGCAGACCTGCTGAAAAGCGTGCTTGATGTCGAACCCGGGTCCGTCACGGCCTTTGCGGTCATGAACGATCCCGAAGGGCAAGTCACCGTCATCCTGGACAAGGTTCTGGCGGAAGCTGAGATCATCAACGCTCATCCCTTGCGAAATGACGCCACCACGAGCATTGCGCGCGACGACCTTTTGCGGTTTTTAGCAGCACACGGCCACGAACCGACCATTCTGGACCTCACAGCAGCCGGCTCGGACAGCTGATGTCGGATTATGATCGGGAACTAAAGGCAAATGGCGAGGTTGAGCTAAAAAGCGTCCAAACCAACCAAGCTTAAGGGCACATCTGGTCGCGATCAGGACTTGAGCCGAGGAATTCTGGCATTATGTCCACGCCGCAGGCAGTAACGCCGGACGCATGGCATGACCCACCCACGCGGGCGCAACAAAGGAAATTAGCACGATGATTCTTGGTGCGCCGAATGGCGAACAACAACCCGGCGCGGCGGCAGACGTCATAAAGGACGGCACGACGGCGTCTTTCGCTGCCGATGTAATCGAGGCGTCCGCGACGGTCCCCGTCATTGTAGACTTCTGGGCGTCCTGGTGTGGTCCCTGTAAGCAGCTCACACCCGTCTTGGAAAAGGTCGTCCAGTCCTACGGCGGGAAGGTGCGCCTTGTAAAAATCAATACCGACGAGCATCCCGGCATTGCCGGTCAGCTTCGCGTGCAGTCCCTGCCAACTGTCTACGGCTTCAAGGATGGCCAACCCATCGACGGATTTGCAGGCGCACAAACCGAAACCGTCATCCGCGAATTCTGTGACCGTCTCGTCGGGGCCAGCGCCGAAAGCCAGTTGGCAGAGGTCTTGGCAGCTGGCGAACAGGCGATTGAGGCCGGTGATCTGCAGGCCGCGGCCGAAATTTTTGCAGCCGTCCTCCAGCAGGATCAGCAAAATCCGAAGGCCTTGGCCGGGCTCGCACAGTGCTACCTGAAAAGCGGCGACGTGGCACGCGCCGAACAGACAATCCAGCTCGTTGCCCCCGCGCATAAAAACGACAGCGACATCCAGGCCGTCCTCGCAGCTATCGCTCTGAGCCAGAAGGCCCAGGATACCGCCCCGGCAAGTGAACTGGAAGCTGCGGTGGCCGCTAATCCGTCCGACCATCAGGCTCGTTATGATTATGCTTTGGCGCTGTCTGGCCAAGGCGATAAGGCGGGCGCGGTTGCACAATTGCTTGAAGTTGTGAAGCGCGAACGCTCGTGGAACGAAGAAGCCGCTCGAAAACAACTGGTCGAATTCTTTGAGGCCTGGGGTCCTAAGGACCCTGCCACACTTGAGGGCCGCAGACGATTGTCGTCGCTTTTGTTTTCGTGATCAGCCGAATGCCGGGCCAAGGTTGGTTACGGTCGATGAGGTCTGAGGTTCAAACGCCCTGAAGGGACGAACGATTGCTCATCACAGAACGCTATCGAAAACCTGACGACCTCCCATCCGTCATTCCCGTGTTCCCTTTGCGTGGAGCAATCTTGCTGCCGCGCGCATCTTTGCCGCTCAACATCTTCGAGCCCCGCTATTTGCAAATGATCACAGACGCCATGAGCACCGACCGTGTGGTCGGCATCGTGCAACCAGCTGGCGGCGACAAGTCCGATGAAAGCCCCAGTGACCACGCCATCGGGGTCCGCGACGTAGGCTGCTGCGGGCGGATCACGTCCTATCAGGAACTCGACGATGGTCGCTTCGTCATCACGCTCACCGGGATTGCGCGCTTCAAAGTCGAGGAAGAACGAACCGAAGATACGCCTTATCGCTCGATGGCGGTAACGTACGACGCCTACGCCCAGGACTTTGAGGCCGGCTGTGGCGAGGATACCGTTGATCGGGAAAACCTGTTGCGCGTGCTAAAGGTATATCTGGAAGCAAATCGCTTGAAAGCGGACTGGAATTCCATCGTCAGAGCGTCCAGCGAATTTCTGATCAACGCCTTGTCAGTTATGAGCCCATACGGCGCGGAAGAAAAACAAGCCCTTCTGGAAGCCAACGATTTGAAAACCAGAGCAGACGTCCTGGTGGCACTCGCTGAAATGGAGATTGCATCCGGATCGAGTTCAGGTGGAACGCTGCAGTAGCCTGACGGTGTACACGTGAGGGCTACAGGCAAGGCCGATGGCCATCACGCCGGGCGGAGGAAAACAGCAATGAGCGATAAGCAAAGCCCGACCGACAAACCATCATCCGCCCAAGAGACCGGCCCCATGGGTAAAGTGGCGGCTGATGCAGCACCCGCTAGCACAGCGCAAGTCGACACCGTCGATCCCCGCATCCTCGAGATCCTGGTCTGCCCATTAACGAAAACCAGGCTGCGTTACGACAAATCAAAGAATGAATTGATCAGTACGGCAGCCGGCCTTGCCTATCCGATCCGCGACGGCGTTCCCATGATGTCGATGGAAGCCGCCCGCCAACTCGCCGACAACGAGAGCTGACGTAACCAACGGCGCTGGGGAACCACGTTCGCTTTCGCACCATCAATACTCACTGCCAATCCATCCGTCTGGATGTTGCAGCCCGCTGGCACCAGCCGCGCGAGATGGTTCTGCTGAAACCCCTTCCATGTATCCCAATTCGGATCACATCCGAACACGACGCCGTGTGTAAACGGACGATCGCTCTGATTAACCAACAAATTTCAGACTTTATTCAATCGCGCATGATTGGTTGATGGAATGCAAACAGCGTCCAACGGCGAAATTGGAGGCTGCTCGGCGCAGCGGGTCAAAAAATAGGTCCGATCGATTGAAACGTCTGTGCGTACCACCGTTGGATATGAGCGAAAAACCAGCACACCCAAAGCTAGGTCAGCCCGGCTCGCTGGCACCCCGCTTCAAGCCTGAAAGGCCTACCCTTCTGATGGGTGGCTTTGGCTTGGGCTATTGCGTGATCGGGCTATGCAGCATGAGCCCGTCCAACGCCGTTGATGTCTTCCTGATCATCCTTGGCACGATCTTTCTGACACTGGCATCACGGCAGGTCCTCAGTCCGATCATTGAGCAACCCGAAACTCTATCCGAGCTATCAGAACGATTGGCATCAACCCATATCGTCTCGAGCACCACCACGACCCCCGATGCAACGATCGATGAACGCCTTGAAAGCCTGCACGACCTGAAGTGGCAGGTGTCCGACAACCAGGAACGTTATCGCGACCTGTTGGACAGCCAGGGCGATGTCATCATGCGTTTTTCCAGCGATCATAAACTCACATTTATGAACCGCGCCGCCTGCAAGGCGTTCGGTCTGGACGCCAAGGGTAGTCTGAACCAGCCGTTTGGCTTCGAGGTCACAGCAGTTGATCTGGACGGGTCAGGCGGCCGTCGCAATGACGGGGCGACCAAGGTTTACACGAACGCCGTTATGACCGTCGACGGGCCGCGCTGGTTCAAGTGGGAAGAACGCACCAGCCCCGGAACGGACGGCATCGAGGCAGAGCGCCAGATCATCGGTCGCGACGTGACCGAGGAACGCCGCGCCAGCGAAGAACTCGACGAAGCGCGCAAAGTCGCCGAAGAAGCCAACAGGGCCAAGTCGCGTTTTCTGGCAGCCATGAGCCATGAAATTCGAACACCCATGAACGGCATCCTCGGAATGGCTGGCCTCTTGCGGGAAACAGATCAAACACCAGAGCAACGGACATATCTGCTGGCGATCGAGCAATCCGCGCAGACACTGCGGGCCTTGATTGACGAGATCCTCGACTTTTCAAAAATCGAGGCCGGCAAACTCGTGCTCCGTGACAGCACGTTTGAAGTGGAGCGGAGCGTTCAAGGTGCAATCGAACTGCTTGCACCGCGCGCGTTTGAAAAAGGGCTTGAGATTGCGTGGACATGCTCACCGCACCTGCCCCGGCGCGTCCGTGGTGATGAACCGCGCGTGCGTCAGATCCTGCTCAACCTGCTGTCCAACGCCATAAAGTTCACCGAAAAGGGCGGCGTCGTCGTGACGATCACACTGGGCGAACAGCCCGGTGAACCTGATGACCGGGCAGTAGAAGACAGCGAGAACAGCAGCACCGAGCCGGACATCATCTACAAAACGTCGCCAGCGTGTCTGAAGGGCATTCCCATCGAAATCCGGGTTCGCGATACCGGAGTGGGTTTAAGCGAAGAAGACCAGTGCATCTTGTTCTCAGATTTCCAGCAGGCAGAGCGAACACTGAGCCGGCAAGACGGCGGAACGGGTCTGGGGCTGGCGATTTCCCAGCGGTTGGCGCGCGCCATGGGCGGCGAAATCCGTGTGGACAGTCAACGCGGTGTGGGGTCCGAGTTCGTCGCTGAAATCCTGCTTCAGCCGGATGTTGAGGGGCCAGTGCGCGAGCAGTGTTGTCCTTCGCAGGACATCGGTCGCGTTCTACTCGCCTTCGATCGGCAGATGGAACGCCGCGCCATGCTCAGTATCCTGGAAGCTCAGGACGTCGATGTGACCGAATGCAATCTGGATGACGCCGCCGAAGCTCTGCGCCGCGCCGCCCTTAATCGGAAACCTTACACGCGCATCATCGTGGATGCTGACAGTGGCGTCTTGCCAGCCGTCAGCATCTTGAGCCTCGCGCGGGATCTGTTCCCGGCAGCCAATGTGCATGGGATTGTTTTGATTGATGCGATGGCCCGTGGAAGTCTGGAAACGTACCGGTCCCACGGGTTTGACGCCTATCTTGTGCGACCGGTCCGCCCGGCGACGCTGTTGAGGCAGCTTCAAACGCCAGGGGCGAGTGTCCGGAGTGCCAGTGTGCTACCGGCTGCCGCCGAACCGAGCGCCAATGAGACGGCCACCAGTGCGACTGGAAAACCAACCCAGCAATTCCCTGAGGTCGCACCCGGGCTTGAGACTGGCAAACCCAGTTTTCCACCCACGGGCCTTAGCCATCAGACCAATCCAACCCCTGTTGCAGCTGAACTGAAGGCCGAGCCTGCGGAGTCTTCAAAAGCCCAGCCGATTGGGTCGGCGCATGCGATCGCAGATCAAAAGCCTCACGTTCTGCTCGTTGAGGACAATGACATCAACGCTCTTCTGGCGCGCTGCATCATCGAAAAGGCAGGCTGCACCTTGACCTTGCTGCGCAACGGTCGCGAAGCCGTCGAACACATGAAACATGTGACGGAAACCGAAACCGTGCGCCGTCCAGACATCATATTAATGGATATCTTCATGCCCGAGATGGATGGCGTCGAGGCAGCCGGAAAGATCCGCCAATCGGTGTCGGAACCACCGCCGATGATCGCGCTGACGGCAAATGCGTTCGAGGAAGACCGCCAGCGATACCTGAACGGCGGTCTGGATGATTACTTGGCCAAGCCGTTCGAGATCGATCAACTGCACCAGATCTTGCGCAAGTGGCTGCCCATACAGCGGACCTTGAACGTTTGACCCTGTCAGGAAGCATGAGAGCATGTTCGCGGTTTTCCGCCCGGAACAGGCTCCAAATCAAGAGCTTAGTGCCTGCTTTGCTGGTCCACGAATAGCAAACAGGCTCGAGCGGCCAGAGGGTCTCGCATTCCATGTGTAACCGCGCACGAAAGCACGCTTCCTCCCCGCAAAGCGCGTCCAATCAAGGGGTGTCGCAACGGTCAGGTTGAGGGCGTCCAATGCGCGCGGTTGCGTGTTCCTTGCGATCTCAGGGTTTGACAGCACCTGCAACACCCATCACATCTGACAAGTAGACACGCAACTGGCGGTTTGTCTGGATTGGCGACTTGGTTTACCAGGGCAGCCGGGGGATCGTATCATGTTGACCCAGCAAAGAAGGCCGGTCGCGCTCATGTGCGGGTGGTCCACCGATCGGGCCGAGCAGCGCAGGTGGACGACGTCATCGTCCTCTTTGCGTGCACGATATGATGCAAAACAACGAAGTTTGAACAGGTCAGTGGTTCGGGTCTGATCTGACTGTGGTTCAAAGAATTTGAGGATGAGGCAGCAGAAGTTGGCTCCGTCAAGCGAGGCATCTGGCACCACGGACTTGGGCAGCGCGACGCCGTCCGGGCTGACGCGTGCACCTGCCAAATCCGTGAAATCCTACGGCCGCATCGGCGATCTCGAGGTGCGTCTGGCCACGACCAAGGCTGACGTGCAGCAGGCGCAGGCCTTGCGCTATCAGGTCTTCTATGAGGAAATGACGGCCAAACCAAACGTCATCGCGAAGCTGCGTCGACGCGATGAAGACCCCTATGATGCCATCTGTGACCACCTGCTGGTTGTTGACGTGTCAGGCCGCCCGCTAGGTCAGCCGACCTCCAGATGGAATTCGGGTCGCGTACCGCAGGTCGTTGGAACGTACCGTGTCCTGCGTCAGGACGTGGCAGAGCGGACCAACGGGTTTTACACCCAGGGCGAATACGATATCGCCCCCCTGATTGCTTCGAAGCCCAACAACCACTTCCTTGAGCTTGGCCGATCGTGCGTGCTGAAACCCTATCGCAACAAGCGGACGGTTGAGCTGTTGTGGCATGGGTTATGGACCTATGTGCGCGAAACGGGTGTGGATGTCATGCTGGGGTGTGCCAGCTTCCCTGGAACAAACCCCGAGGATCACGCCACTGCGCTGAGTTTTCTGCACCATAATGCGCTGGCGCCGGAAGAATGGCGGTGTCGCGCGCACGAAGAGCTGTTCGTGCCCATGGACCGAATGCCACCGGATGCAATCGACACGCGCACCGCCTTGAAGACGCTTCCACCGCTTATCAAAGGCTATCTGCGTCTCGGCGCGTTTGTGGGCGACGGGGCGGTCATCGATCACCAGTTCGGAACCACGGATGTCATGGTGATCATGCCGGTCCAATCGATCGATCCACGCTACTTTGAACACTTTGGCGCACCAGATGAGCGCCAAAGCCGGATCTCATCGGCCCGCTAACGCCCCATAGACCTTCCATAGGCACTATGAAGCGGCCCAATGAGCACCCTCGAACTTGAATAGATGCCTGCTTCGTTTGGCTGTCGATCAACGGATCGCGTCATACGCGGCCAGCGCCGCGGTGTTCAAAATGTCGGCGTCCTTGGCCCCCAGAGAACAGATCTGAACGGACTTTGACAGACCCACGAGGATCGGCCCGATGATCGTGGCTCCGCCCAGTTCGCGCAGCATCTTCGTCGAGATGGAAGCCGCGTGAAATGCGGGCATGATCAACACGTTGGCAGTGTCAGACAGCCGGCAGAACGGATAGAGCCCCATCAAATCGCGATTGAGCGCCACGTCGGCGGCCATGTCGCCGTCATACTCGAAGTCCACGTCGCGCCCATCCAGAATTTGAACGGCCTCGCGAACCTCATCCGAGCGTTCCCCGCGGGGTTGCCCAAATGTCGAATAGGTAAGAAACGCCACGCGCGGCTCAATGCCAAATTTGCGCGCCGCCGTCGCGGCTTCCTGGGCAATAGTCGCCAGGTCCTCCGAAGTCGGCATGTTGTGAACGCTGGTGTCGGCGATCAGCACCGCACGCCCCCGGCAGAGCGCAAGACTGACACCGATGACGCGCCGCCCAGTTTCGGCGTCGAGAACCCGGTGAACGTCTTTGAACACACTGCTCCAGTTCCGCGTGACACCCGAAACCATCGCATCGGCATATCCGCGCGCCACCATCAAGGCAGCAAACACATTGCGCTCGTTATTGACGATCCGCGCACAGTCCCGCTTCAAATATCCACGACGTTGCAGGCGCTCGAATAAGAACTCCGTAAACTCCTCGGCATACTGAGAGCGGCGGGTGTCATACAGCTCATATTCAGGGCGCAACTCAATCCCAAGTTCATTGAATTTCTCCGTGACGGTTTTGGAAGATCCGACCAAAAGTGGCGTGCCGAAACCTTGGTTGAAGAATGAGTTTGCAGCCCGGATGACGGCGGAGTCTTCACCTTCTGCGAAGATCACACGCTGTGGTTCCAGACGCACCTTCTCAAAAGTTTGTTGAAGCCACCCTGCCACAGGATCAAGGCGGCCGGTCAGGCGCGCCAGATATCCATCCATATCGACGATCGGCCTGCGCGCAACGCCGGTATCCATGGCAGCCTTCGCAACCGCAGGCGGAATAGCACTGATCAGGCGCGGGTCGAATGGCGCTGGAATGATGTAGTCGGGTCCGAACACCGGCCTGCGACCGTGAAAGGCGCTGGCCACCTGATCTGGCACTTCGGCACGTGCGACTTCCGCCAACGCTTCGGCCGCAGCAATTTTCATCTCATCGTTGATTGTCGAGGCTTGAACATCAAGCGCCCCACGGAAGATGAACGGGAAACACAAGACGTTGTTGACCTGATTGGGATAATCCGACCGTCCAGTCGATATAATCGCATCCTTGCGGACAGCATCGACGTCTTCCGGTGTAATCTCCGGCTCCGGGTTGGCCATGGCAAAGATGACCGGTCGATCGGCCATACTGGCCACCATTTCGCGGCTGACAATGCCACCAGCTGACAACCCAAGGAACACGTCAGCCCCGACCATGATCTCAGCGAGTGTCCGCGCGTCCGTGTCCTGAGCAAAGGGCTCCTTATAGGCATCCATCAGCTCCTTGCGGCCCTTGTAGACAACGCCCTCAATGTCCGCGACGGTGATGTTTTCCCGTTTGACACCCACCTTGGTGAGCAGGTTGAGGCACGCCAAAGCTGCAGCTCCAGCACCGCAACACACAAGCTTCACATCGCCTGGGTCTTTGCTGACAACCTTCAGTGCATTCAAGATCCCCGCGATAACGACAATCGCGGTCCCATGCTGGTCGTCGTGAAAGACAGGAATATCCAACAGGCTCTTGAGCCGCGCCTCAATCTCGAAGCAGTCCGGGGCCTTGATGTCCTCAAGGTTGATGCCGCCGAAAGAAGGGCCGAGATAGCGAACGCAGTCGATGAACTTTTCGACATCCGTGGTGTCGACCAACAGGTCCATCGCATCGATATCGGCAAAACGTTTGAACAGCGCGCCTTTGCCCTCCATCACCGGCTTTGCTGCCATCGGTCCCAGGTCGCCTAAGCCCAGGATAGCCGTACCGTTCGAGACGACGGCGACAAGGTTTCCCTTGTTGGTATAGTCGTAGACGGTGGCCGGGTTTTCCGCGATTGCTTTGACGGGCACGGCAACGCCCGGGGAATAAGCCAGCGACAGGTCCCGCTGCGTGGCCAACGGCTTGGTCGGCGTGATTTCAAGTTTCCCGGGCTTGCCCTGAGAGTGGAACTGGAGTGCTTCTTCGGGGCTGAATCGAGCCTCAGCGAACTTTGTGTCCATATCGGTGTGCGGGATCCGGATAAGATTGGGGTAGGAGGGTGCGTTCGGGTGAGCACCCGCGGATGTGAGGCCTAACGTTTAGGCGCGCGGCAAGAGTTAGACAACTCAGACCATCGCAATGATACGTTTCGCATAGCCTTGGATACGGCAGACACGCTATCAAGCAGCATTTGGTGCAGGCCATCAGCGCCTGAACAATGGTCAAAGCCAACAGGTTGTGGCGCACCGCCGCGACACGTTTACGGTGGTGCCCCTTGGAAACGGATATGGCGAAAGTACCATCAAAGTTGAAGTCAGCCGATAAGGCCGAGCACAAGCCACCACCCAAAACCACGCCATCCATGGCCCAGTACCTGGACATCAAGGCGTCAAACCCCGACAGTCTGCTCTGGTACCGTATGGGTGATTTCTATGAACTCTTCTTCGAAGATGCCGTCGTCGCCTCCCAGGCCCTTTCGATCACACTGACGAAGCGCGGCAAGCACCTCGATCAAGACATCCCCATGTGCGGTGTTCCCGTCGTCCGTGCCGATGAATACCTCGAACGCCTCATCCGCAAAGGCTATCGCGTCGCGGTGTGCGAACAGCTGGAAGACCCCGCCGAAGCCAGAAAGCGCGGTGCCAAGGCCGTCGTCAAACGCGATGTCGTCCGGCTGGTTACACCCGGCACCTTGACCGAGGACACACTCCTTGACGCGCGGTCGAGAAACTATCTGACAGCGCTATTCCTGCAGCCTGCCGCCCGATCTTCAGCGAATAAGTCTTCAACAAGTGGGTCGTTTACCAAAGCAGGCGCCGGCCAAATGGGAGAACCATCCTGTGCTCTGGCCTCTTTGGACTTGTCCACCGGCCAAAGCGAAATGGCGCTCTACCCTCTGAGCGATCTTCCAGGCGAGCTTTCACGGCTCAACCCCGGCGAAATCCTGGTGTCTGAAAATCAGCAAACCGAAGAGCCCATTCAGACCGCCGTGTCAGCAATCAAGGCTGCCTTCACCCCGATCCCGGCTGCACACTTTGACAGCCTGGCCGGGGAACGCGATCTCAAGGACAACCTTGGCGTTAGCGAACTGGGCGCGTTCGGCGCCTTCAGCCGTGCGGAGCTGGCCGCCATGGCCGCAGTACTCAAATATGTGGACCACACGCAGATCGGTCGGAAACCGAGACTCGCTCCACCCAGGCAGACCTCACCTGCCGACATCATGGCCATCGACGCGGCCACGCGCGCCAGCCTCGAACTCACGCGAACCACGTCCGGGGAAAAAACCGGCAGCCTGCTGTCTAGTATCGATAAGACCGTCACCGGAGCAGGCGCGCGCGAATTGGCGGAGCGCATATCAGCACCCCTGCTCAGCGTGAAAAAGATCAACGCCCGTCTGGATGTTGTCGGCTTCCTGATCGATCAGCACCAATTGCGCGAGACCATCCGGCAGGATCTCTGCGCCGCACCAGATGTTGCCCGGGCAATCTCCAGGCTGGCGCTCTATCGCGGAACCCCGCGCGATCTTGCAGCCGTCCGCGATGCCCTGAAAGTGGCCGATGCCTGTGCAGCTAATCTGTCAGGCCCCCATAGTTCAATGGGCCTGCCCAGCTTGCTTGAACAAACCGCCGCAAGTCTACGCGCGGTCGCACGTCCTTTGCTGGATAAGCTGAACGCAGCTTTGGTCGATGATCCGCCACCGGCAAAACGTGACGGGGGCTTCATCAAGGATGGCTACATTGCGGAACTTGATGAGGCGCGAAGTCTTCGCCACTCCGCCCGTCAGGTCATCGCCGAGTTGGAAAGCCGTTACGCCCAGGAAACGGGCATCAAGGGGCTGAAGGTTCGCCACAACAACATCCTTGGCTATTTCCTGGAAGCGACCCAGGCGACTGCGATGCCGCTGACGAAACCCCCGCATGATGCCGTGTTCAGGCATCGCCAGACCATGGCCAACGCCATGCGGTTCGTCACAGATGAACTGGTCGAAACAGAAGGCCGCATCGCAACAGCAGGCGACCGCGCACTGCGCATCGAAACTGAAGCCTTCGATGAGCTGACCGCTGAAATCATCAACTGCGATGGCGCAATTCAAGATGTCGCCCGCGCCCTCGCCGAATTGGATGTGGGTACGGCCTTGGCCGAGGTCGCCGTGGCGGAGGGTTACGCGCGTCCACTGTTGGAAGACACGCCGGCTTTCGAAATCCGCGGTGGGCGGCACCCGGTCGTCGAGCAGGCTTTGCGCAAGTCGCTGGCAGGACCGTTCATTGAAAACGATTGTACTTTGTCGACCGTTGAGACAATCGATGCCAGATCAGACCCGGCAAACGCGCTCGGGACCAACCAAGACCGCGAAAGCTTTGGGGTGGACGCATCCAACGACCTCGCGAAGCCGCCTGGGTTCTCGGAAAGTCCACCTGCCCGCGTCTGGATCGTCACCGGTCCGAACATGGCCGGGAAATCCACCTTCCTCCGCCAAAACGCGGTGATCGCGATCCTGGCGCAGATGGGGGCTTATGTTCCAGCTGCCCACGCCCGCATCGGCGTCGTGGACAGGGTATTCTCCCGCGTCGGCGCATCTGACGACCTCGCCCGGGGGCGCTCGACATTCATGGTCGAAATGGTCGAAACGGCAGCTATTCTAAATTCCGCCAGCCCCAGATCGCTCGTCATTCTGGACGAAATCGGCCGTGGAACAGCGACCTTCGACGGCCTCTCGATCGCCTGGGCCTGCGTCGAATACCTCCATGACGTCTGCAAGGCGCGCGCACTGTTTGCCACCCACTACCACGAGTTGACGGCGCTGCCCGGACGGCTGGGTTCGGTAGCCAATGTGACCATCGACGTTAAGGAATGGCAGGACGAAATTGTGTTCCTGCATAAGGTCAAGAAAGGCGCTGCCGACCGCTCCTACGGGATCCAGGTCGCAAAACTCGCCGGTCTTCCAGCAGCCGTCGTTGGCCGCGCCGGGGAAGTGCTCAAGCGGCTCGAAGAGGGCGATCGCAAGGACGGTGGAACACAATCGGCTGAAAACCTATTTGAGGATTTGCCATTATTTGCAGCTCTACGGCCGACCAGCCCGACAGTCACCGGAACGCCTGAAAACGCCGAATTGATCAAGGCTGTGAAGAACCTGCGACCCGACGAACTGGCACCGCGAGATGCACTCGATGTCCTCTATCGCCTTAAAGCCATGCTGCCGGATGAGAGCTAAGGGTCTCTTGGAAAACACGATCAAAAGGCGCAGCCGCTGACATCACCATAAGACCCGCGGCGGGTTGCAACGGCGTCGGGAATGCGCAACTTGGGGGCTTGAATATAAAGGGTCACAATGGACAAACCTGAAACGACCACCCCACCGCTGATCGATGCAGCCGCTCTCAAAGCCGATCTGAATAAGCTGTGCATCAACAACGCGTCGCCTGCAGAACAACCGAATATGGATTGTCTGACGCGGCTAAAGCAGGCCGTGGAAGCCGCGCGGCTTGAGGCACGCCGGCGTCTCGAAGCTGGCGGCAGCGGACGTGCATGCGCCGAAGGCTTATCTGATTTCCAAGATGACCTGACAGACGCCATCTTCGAGCTTGTGATCATGGATGAGACGGTCTGCCCGACGCCCGAAGACCGTCAGGCTGCAGAAGACGTGGCAGTCGTGGCAACCGGCGGTTATGGACGCGGCCTCCTTGCACCAGGCTCGGATATTGACCTGCTCTTCCTGCTTCCAGACCGCCACGGCCCACTGGGCGAACGCATCGCCGAAGCCATGCTGTACAAGCTCTGGGATTTAGGCTTCAAGGTCGGCCACGCCACCAGGACCATCAAGCAATCGCTCCAGCTGGCCCAGGCCGACACGACGATCCGCACATCGCTCCTGGACGCCCGTCTCATCCGGGGTAACCGGGCGCTCTTTGACACCATGCAAAGCCGTTTTTACGCCGAAGTCGTCAAGACCACCGCGCGCCAGTTCGTCGACGCCAAGATGTCCGAGCGCGACGAGCGGCACCAGCGGTCAGGCGATGCAAGGTATCGCGTCGAACCCAACATCAAGGATGGTAAAGGCGGCCTGCGCGATCTGCATACGTTGCACTGGCTGTCGAAAATCATTTACGGCGAGGATGTCGGCGCAAAAACCGTCGCCGACGGCATATTCACCGATGAGGAAGCCGCCACCTTCCAGCGCTGCGAAGACTTTTTGTGGACCATCAGGTGCCACCTGCATTTCCTGACGGGGCGTGCCGAAGAACGCATCAGTTTCGACGTTCAACCCCGCATGTCTGAATTGCTGGGATACAAGCGACTTGGTGGGCTAAGGGGCGTCGAACGCTTCATGAAGCACTACTTCCTGGTCGCTAAGGATGTCGGTGACCTCACGTCGATCCTGTGCGCGGCCCTGGAAATGCAGCAGCTAAAGTCGTCGCCGATGGGACTGGCCAAGATGCTGGACCCCACGTCATGGAAAAAGCGCCGCGAAGTGCGGTTGCGCACCGAATTCCGCATTGAGAATGACCGGATCAATCTTGCAGCGCCCGACGCGTTCGAGCGCGACCCCCTTAACATCCTCAGGTTGTTTTCACAGTCGGCAAAAACCGGCGCGTTTCTCCATCCCGATGCCATCCGCCAGCTGCGGCATTCGCTTGGACTGATCGATGCCACCGTGCGCAACGATCCTGAGGCCAACCGGATTTTCCTGGATCTGCTGACGGAGACAAAAGACCCAGCGACCATTCTGCGCCGCATGAGCGATGCAGGCGTCCTGGCCCGGTTCATTCCAGCCTTCCGTAAGGTCGTCGGGATGATGCAGTTCAACATGTACCATCACTTCACCGTCGATGAACATCTTATCCGCACTGTCCAGATGCTGCGTGGCATCGAAACCGGTGATGCGATCGAGGAACTTCCGCTATCGAGTGAAATCATCAAACTCGTCGAAAAGGACAGCCGCCTCGTGTTGTTCGTGGCAGCCTTTCTCCACGACATAGGTAAGGGCCGGAAAGAGGATCACTCGGTCGTCGGCGCACGCATCGCGCGCGATCTGTGTCCCCGCCTGGGGCTGACCACCAAGCAAACAGACCGGGTCGTCTGGCTGGTGGAACACCATCTTTTGATGAGTAATATCGCGCAGACACGTGACCTGTCCGACCCCAAAACGATCAAGGACTTTGCTGAAGTTGTCCAAAGCCGTGCCAGGCTCCAACAGCTGTTGTTGCTGACGGTCGCAGATATCCGCGCGGTCGGCCCCGGGGTGTGGAACGGCTGGAAGGGTCAGCTCCTACGCACACTTTACCACGCAGCGATCCCCCATCTCGCAGGCGGGTACGCACCCGATACACTGCCGACGCGCGTTGCAAAAGCCCGCACCGAACTGTGCACCGCCCTTGCAGACGAGGGTTGGACGCCAAAGCAGACCAAGGCGGTTACATCGCGCTTTTACGACGACTACTGGCTGAAGTTTGATACAGCCACGCAGATCGAGCATGCCAAGTTGATCGCACGGGCCGGCAAGGAAAATACCAAACTCGCCCTGGACCATACGACCGACGAGTTCACCGAAATGACTGAACTCACGATCTTTGCGCCCAACCACCCGCGTTTATTGTCGTTGTTTGCAGGGGCCTGCGCAGTGGTCGGTGGGAATATCGTCGCCGCCCAGATTACAACAACCCGCGACGGCTTCGCCCTCGACACCTTCAGGATCAAGCGCGAATTTGCGACCGATGAAGATGAGGCGCGCAGGGCGCGCGGCATCGAAGACAAGATCAAGCGGCTCCTCAGCGGCGAAGGTCGCCTGCAAAAACTTCTCGATAACCGCAGACCGGCAGAACACCGCGTCGAAGCCTTTGCCGTCGAGCCTGAAGTGACGGTCAATAACAAGCTGTCTGACAAACTGACGGTCATCGAAGTCGCGGGGCGTGACCGCCCCGGTCTGTTGCATGATCTGACGACGGCTCTGTCTGACCTGAACCTGGATATCTCTTCAGCCCACATTACGACATGGGGCGAAAAGGCCGTCGATGTGTTTTACGTAACCGATCTGGTGGGCAAGAAATTGCACGGGGAGGATCGTCGACAACGGATTGTTGAAACGTTGGAGGAGATCCTGACGATCGAAGACGAGCCTGCGATCGCCTGACGCTTACAAAACGAAACACCGCTCAGTGAGCCTTATGCCCCAGCCTTGCCCAGCGGACCGGTTGCACACCGCCCACGCTGGCTAGCGCGGCATGGTCGGCGCGCAAACCTACCCGCCGTAGCTAAGCGGCTGCGCCTTGCCGCGAAACACCCAATAGGCATAGATCGAATAACCGACGATCACAGGCAGAACGGTAATGGCCCCGATCAGGATGATAAACAGCGACTCCGGTGCACTGGCGGCCTCATAGATCGTGATCTTGTCTGGAACGATGTAGGGATAGAAGCTGTAAGCCAGCCCGACAAAGCCCAACACGAATACCCCAATGGCCGCAACGAACGGTGCCCAGCAGAACCGGTCGTTTTTCATCGGCATCTCACGCAGCAACATAACGAGAGCCGCGAACAAGGCAGCAGTCATCAGCGGGATAGGTGCCAGCAGCAAGATGTTGGGGAAGCTGAACCATTTCTCGAAGATGCGCGGGCTGACCAGCGGCGTGGCGGCCGACACCGCCAGCATCCCAATTGCACCGAGCCACAACAGCTTCTTAGCCCAGGCAATGGCCTTGAGCTGCAGCGCGCCTTCAGTTTTCATGATCAACCAGCACGCGCCGATGAACGCATAGGCAGCCGCAAGACAGACACCTGTCAATAGTCCGAACAAGATTTCCGGCAGACCCTGGTTGAGCCCGACGATGTAGATGCCGAGCATGTAACCCTGTGAGACGGCCGCCAACACCGAACCGACGAGGAATGCGCGGTTCCACATCCATTTTTTGTCGGCGGGCACCTTGGCGCGAAAGTCGAACGCCACGCCCCGGAGGATCAGCCCGATGAGCATGGCAAAAACAGGCAGATAAAGCGCCGTTAAGATCGCACCATGCGCCGCTGGAAACGCCACGAGCAAAAGACCGACACCAAGCACCAGCCACGTTTCGTTGGCATCCCAGAACGGCCCAATGGACGCAATCATCATGTCCTTGTCTTTGTCTTCGGCATCCCCGACGAGGATACCAACGCCGAGGTCAAAACCATCCAACACAACATAAATCAGCATCGACAGGCCCATCAGCCCGACAAACACCAGCGGCAACCAGTTGGAACCTTCGCTCGCATCCATGTCCGTCTATCCTCGTTCTGATATGGCTGAGTAACGATCTGACTTGGGCGACCGCGTAATCGCAGCCGCCCATCTTAAAGTTGGACCGGTTATTGGGTCGGTGGCGAAGCTGGCTGCGCATCGCCCACAATTGCCCCGGCACCTGGAACAGCCTTGGGTACGCCTGGCTTGTAGATGTCGCGTGCACCAGCCTTGCGGGCCAGATAATACAGCGCCGAGATGTAAGCGAACAGCAACGCCACATACATCGCGAGGTAGAGCGTCAGCGTCAAAGCGATCGGGCCAGCCGTCACGGGACCTACGGCTTGCGCAGTCGTTAGGACACCGGTCACCAGCCAGGGCTGCCGCCCGATCTCGGTGACATACCAGCCTGCAAGTGTTGCGATCCAGCCTGAGAATGTCATGACCACGAGTACGTAGGCCAGTGGCTGGTCAATGTCGCCACGTTTCCAAAGCCGGTAAGCGCCGTAGCAGGAAACAACAAGCATCAACAGACCGATGCCCACCATGATCCGGAACCCGAAGAAGACGGGTGCAACCGGCGGGATCTTATCTCCGAACTCGTTTAGTCCAGGGACCACGCCAGCGGCCTCATGCTTCAAGACCCAGCTTGCGCCACTCGGGATCGAGATCTCGTAATCGTTTGAGCGTGTCTCTTCGTTCGGAATGGCAAACAAGACCAGCGGCACGTTTCCGCGCGTTTCCCAGTTCGCTTCCATTGCAGCCACCTTGGCAGGTTGATGCTCAAGCGTGTTCAAACCGTGCATGTCGCCAGCAACGATTTGCAGAGGAATGAGGATCGCCCCAAGCCCAACGCCCGTTTTCAGTGCAGCCATCACGTCGGCGCCACGGTCGTTGCGAAGCCAGCGGTAGGCCGACAAGCCAGCAATCAGGAAGGCAACGGTCAAGCCGGAGGCGAGCAGCATGTGTGTGAGGCGGTAAGGCATCGAAGGGTTGCTGATGATTGCCCACCAATCCGTCGCATGCGCAACGCCATCGCGCATTTCAAATCCGACAGGTGTGTGCATCCAGGAGTTGAGCACAATGATCCAGAACGCCGACATCGTTGTGCCGAACGCCACGAGCACGGTGGCCAGAGTATGCATCCCGTTGGAAACGCGCTTGTGTCCAAAAAGCATGATGCCCAGGAAGGCCGCCTCAAGGAAGAATGCGGTTAAGACTTCGTAGGCCAGCAAGGGCCCGGCGATATTACCCACCCGCTCCATGAAGCCCGGCCAATTCGTGCCGAACTGGAAGCTCATGGTGATGCCGCTCACAACACCGAGCGCAAACGACAAAGCGAAGACCTTGACCCAGAAATTATAGGCATCCATCCAGCGGTCGTCTTGCGTCGCGTTGAACCGCAGTTTGAAGTAAAGTAGCACCCATCCCAGAGCGATCGTGATTGTTGGAAAGAGGATGTGGAACGAAATGTTCGCTCCAAACTGCATACGGGCGAGGATGAGGCTGTCCATTGATTTGTGTCTTCCCCAATTTTCGAACTGTGCTCGGTTTGAGTCGGGACCGGCAAGCAGCAATCACCGATCTGCAACCTTCTCAACCGCGCAAGACGTCTGTGATCGCAGCTTATATGGCAGTGTCGGCTAACCCGCCCAATGAGACAAACCCGCCAGCTGTCCAACCAAATTGACGCGGCCAACCCACAAGAACGCCTCGCATGCAATCAACCATTGGTCGGGGCCGGAAACCCGTGTCTAGCAGCAGGTCCTGCGCCGCGCATGCACAACCCATCGCCCTGCTTGCCTCATCCAACGATTGGTCAGCCGCTGAACGTCTTGACTTGATCGCTCGCCTTCGCAACGGCACAAGGTGAGGATAAGACAAAATGGTCAACCATTCGTAGCGGATACACGCCTTCGATGCTTTATCGCGCCTTTGCAACCGTCGGCGGGCTCACACTCATAAGCCGGCTTCTCGGCTTTGTTCGGGATATTCTCATTGCGGCAACGTTGGGATCTGGCGCGGTTGCGGATGCCTTCTTTGTAGCATTCCGCTTCCCAAACCTATTCCGTCGGCTGTTCGGAGAGGGCGCGTTTAACGCAGCCTTCGTTCCGTTGTTCGCAAAGCGTCTCGCCGGCCATCACAGAAGCGATGGCAATCAGTCCACAGGCCAGGAGCCCCCCTTGGCTGAATTTGCAGAGGCGCCGGCGAAGGGGTTTGCAGGGGCACCAGCGAAGCGGTTTGCTGAGGAAAGCATGGCGGTCCTGGGCGCAGCGCTGATTGTCCTCTCGACGAACGCGATCCTGACGATGCCATGGCTGATGTATGCGTTGGCACCGGGCTTCTCAGCAGACCCCGCCAAGTACAAGCTTGCCGTCGAACTCTCGCAGATCGCGTTTCCCTACCTGTTTTGTATGTCCATCGTGGCGTTGCTTTCAGGCGTGCTGAATGCCCTGCAGCGCTACTGGGCCGCCGCCGCCGCACCCATTCTGCTCAATGTCGTGCTCATATCAGCCCTCACGACGTCCCTGTGGAACGGCTACGGCGAAACGGCCGACGCAGGCTACATCCTCGCCATGGCCGTCACCGCCGCCGGCATCGTCCAGTTGGTCATGCTCTGGATCGCCGTCCGCCAAACGGGCCTGAAGCTGGCAATCAGATGGCCACGCTATACGCCCGACGTGAAGCGCCTCGTCGAGTTGGGCATCCCAGGCGTCATCTCCGGTGGCATCACACAGATCAACATCGTGATCGGCACGATCATCGCGTCCATGCAGGCCGGAGCCGTGTCTTTCCTCTACTATGCCGACAGGCTCTATCAGCTGCCGCTCGGAATTGTCGGTATCGCCATTGGCGTTGTGCTGCTCCCGGAGCTGTCACGGCAACTGACATCCGGCGACCGTGTCAAGGCGCTCGACACGCAAAACCGGTCGATGGAGTTTGCACTGCTTCTTACGCTGCCTGCTGCCGTGGCGCTGGGTCTTGCCGCAACCCCGATCATATCGGTGCTGTTCGAGCGGGGCGCGTTCGAGGCATCCGATACGGCTGCAACCGCCCAGGCCCTCGCTGCGTTTTCGATCGGGTTGCCAGCTTTTGTACTCATCAAGGTGCTGCAGCCGGCCTTCTTCGCCCGCGAAGACACCAAAACACCCATGCGCTTCGCAGGCGTCAATCTGGTCGTCAACGTCATCGGGTCGCTCGGGTTGTTTATCGCATTCCAGCACCTCGGTTGGATGCCACACGTCGGAATTGCGCTGGCCACGTCCATCGCCGCCTGGGTGAACACGGTCCTATTGTGGGGCGCGCTGGTTCGAAACGGCGACTTCTTACTGGATGCGAGATTGGCCCGAAACCTACCGTTCATTATCCTCGCCAGCCTCGCGATGGGCGCAGCGCTCGTTTTTGCGCTGCCGTATCTGGCGCACTATCTGGAGCAATCCCAGTCACTTCTGATCCGCATCGCAGCACTCGGCGTCATGGTGGTCGGTGGTGCGGGCATCTTTTTCCTGCTGACAGCACTACTGGGTGTCTTGCGGCCATCCATGCTGCGCAGGGCAGCCCGTGCACCACCAGCGTGACAACAAAACGTAAAGGTGCGGCCTAAGTCCCAGAAGCTCGGCAGGGTCTTCGGCGGCCAATCTTTCGGACGAATACCCCCGCGACCTTGCAAGCGGACGACCGCCGCGCCATAAGGCCCGACGAATTTCGACGGGAACCCCATCACATGGCATTCAAGAATCGCGTGTTTTCCGGCATGCAGCCGACCGGCAGCCTCCACCTTGGCAACTACCTCGGCGCGATGTTGCAGTGGATCAAGCTGCAGGAGACGCATGACTGCATCTACTGCGTCGTTGACTTGCACGCGATCACGGTTTGGCAAGAGCCGGACGAATTGCGCCATTCGATCCGCAAAGTCACGGCCGCCTACATGGCAGCCGGTCTCGATCCGAAACGTTCGATCCTGTTCAATCAGTCACAGGTCGCGGCGCACGCGGAGCTGGCCTGGGTTTTCAACTGCGTGGCCCGCCTGGGCTGGCTGAACCGCATGACTCAGTTCAAGGAAAAGGCTGGGAAAAACCGAGAGAACGCATCGGTTGGGCTATTCGCGTACCCCAATCTAATGGCCGCCGATATTTTGGCCTATCAGGCAACGCACGTTCCGGTGGGCGATGACCAGAAGCAGCACTTAGAGCTATGTCGCGACATCGCGCAGAAATTCAACGTGGACTTCGCAGACGCAATCAAGGCCACGGGACGTGAAGACGGGGTGTTCTTTCCGCTTCCCGAGCCCGTGATCACCGGGCCCGCCACCCGTGTCATGTCTTTGCGCGATGGCACAAAGAAGATGTCGAAGTCCGACCCGTCCGACCTGTCGCGCATCAACCTGACCGATGACGCCGACGCGATTGCAAAAAAAGTTCGCAAAGCAAAAACTGACACAGATGCTCTACCCAGCGAGGAGCCTGGGCTTGAGGGTCGGCCTGAAGCACAGAACCTGACGGCGATCTACGCTGCATTGGCCGGCACGGGCCGCGATCAGGTTTTGAAGGATTTTGGTGGCGCGCAGTTTTCAGATTTCAAAAAGGCGCTGGCCGATGTCTGCGTCGACAGGCTGGGCGGTCTTTCCAGCGAAATCAGCACGTTGATGGAAGACCCAGCCGAAATCGATCGAGTCTTGGCCGATGGGTCTGCCCGCGCCCGAGCCATAGCCGAACCGATCATGGTCGATGTCAAAAAAATACTGGGGTTTGTGACCTGAACCCTCTCAAGCTTAACGAGTAAAGCCCTTCGACCGAAACAGAGTGAAATCAAAACGGATCATTGTCCGCACGCCCCGTGCGTGGCAGCATGGACAGATGAAGAAAAGAAAATCCTTTGAAGCGGGCCACCTGCGCAAATTCCTCCTGATCGTGGACGACACAGATGAGGTGGAAGCAGCCGTTTTCTACGCAGCAAACCGCGTGGCCCACTCCGGGGGCTCTCTGGTCATGCTCTACATCATCGAACCGCAGGTCTTCCAACACTGGATGGGCGTGAAACAAGTCCAGATGGAGGAGGAGACTATCAAGGCCAAGGCGCTGTTCCGGCTTTATCGCCGCAAATTGAACCAGCAGGGGTTTGAAGCGGTCAAGAGCGAAGAGACGATTGCAGAAGGCGACAAGGCAGACCAGATAGCCGAAATCATTCAGCAGGATGAGGATATCGCAATTCTGGTCCTTGGCGCGGCCGCCAACTCCAAAGGACCCGGACCATTGGTGTCCTCGCTCGCAAGCGGGTCTTCGGCGGGATCTTTCCCGATCCCCATTACAATCGTGCCCGGCAACCTGACCCCGGAAGAAATTGAAGCGCTCGCTTGATGTCGGCATGGCCCTGAGGCGTCTGGCCTAATACGTATTTGGTTAAGTGATGCGGGAACGCTCGGGTGTAAACGCCCAAATCCGCGATCCTGGATACCATCCCCAGATACCATCCCCAGATACCATCCCCAGATACCATCCCCAGATACCATCCCCAGATACCATCCCCAGATACCAGCCCCAGATACCAGACCCAGGCCGTTCAGCTTTCGCAGGATAGGCCCGGTTGCCTCTCGACTTTCAAGCGTCGGTCCTTTAAGTGATCTAGAACCATTCTAAACTCGTTGGCGAACGGGCAGGCAAAACATGCAGCCTGCTATGTCGTCCGCCGGAGGGCCTAACAAATGTTTATACAAACCGAAGCAACGCCTAACCCAGCCACGCTGAAGTTCATCCCAGGCAAGGATGTGAGCCCGTCAGCCACCGCAGATTTCCGGCATCCCACGGAAGCCGAAACATCGCCACTCGCAGCGCGGCTGTTCGAAATCACCGGAGTTTCTGGGGTTTTCCTAGGATCGGACTTCATCTCCGTCACGAAAGGTGAGGCCGACTGGCAGCACCTGAAGCCGATGATCCTCGGCGCGATCATGCAACACTACATGTCAGGGGCCCCCGTCATGGGAGCAGCCGGACCCGAAGTGGACGATGAAGGTGCCTTTGACGAAGAAGACGCTGAAGTCGTCAAGACGATCAAGGAATTGCTTGAAACACGTGTCAGACCAGCCGTTGCCCAGGATGGCGGCGACATCACGTTTTCCAAGTTCCAGGACGGCATCGTTTATCTGCACATGCGCGGCGCATGCGCGGGATGCCCATCCTCAACGGCCACACTGCGCCACGGCATCGAAAACCTATTGAAACACTTTTGCCCTGAAGTGTCTGAGGTCCAAGCCGTCGGCGCTGCTTGAGGTCAGGTCACACGACATCGACGATGGAATTGGCCCCGGCAGATGTTGGGGCTTTTTTTTGCTTCTGAGGAACAAACCCTGGCGAGTTGGGTTTGCTTGAGCATGTTCAGGAAAAGTGTATGCGGTTTTCCGCCCGGAACATGCTCCAAATCAGGAGCCCGGAACATGCTCCAAAAAAGGCTCTAACGTCGACGTACACTGCGCGCCGGTTTCCCTTTTTCGAGCGTCTGCAAAGGTCGCTCCACTGTCCCCCTAATCCGGAGATCACCACCACATGACAACCGCCAGCAAGCATGATCAGCCCATCGGCCAGTCCGCTCTCGACCAACTATTCTTTTCCGCACGCTCTCAAAATGCATGGCAGGATCGAACCGTCTCCGATGACCAGCTCAAACAGGTGGTGGACATCATGAAAATGGCACCCACCAGCGCCAACTGTTCGCCAGCCCGACTTGTCTTCGTGAAATCAGACGCAGCCAAGCAAAAGCTCAAGCCGCATCTCTCCGATGGCAACGTGGAAAAAACCATGTCGGCACCCGTCTGTGTGATCGTCGGCACCGACTATGCGTTTTACGAAAGCCTCGGAAAACTGTTCCCACACACCGATGCGCGCAGCTGGTTCTTCGATGGCGACGGAAATGCACTACAAGGCAAAATCGACGAAACAGCATTTCGAAACAGCACGTTGCAGGGCGCTTATCTGATCTTGGCAGCCCGCGCAGTGGGTCTTGATTGCGGGCCGATGTCTGGCTTTGACCCAGCCGGCGTCACCAAGGAATTCTTTCCGGGTACAACTGTGAAAGCCAACTTCCTGTGCAATCTGGGCTATGGTGATGAGAGCGAACTGTTTGATCGCTCGCCGCGCTTTGATTTTGACGAGATGGCATCGATCGTCTGAACAAAGGCGTATGTGGTTCAGGAAAGGCCGGGCAAGGCAGGTTCCAATCCTGTCCAACCAAAGCCAGTCCAATCCCAGCTGAGCTGACCGACATCAAGGCACACCGGTTTGAACATACTGGCCTTCGACACCTGTTTTGATGCCTGCTCGGTTGCGGTGTTGACCGCTGACGGACGGCGTTTTGCCAGGTTCGAAGCCATGCAAACGGGGCAGGCTGAAGCGCTCCTGCCAATGATCGCAGATGTCATGGATGATGCGGGCCTGTCGCCATCGCAACTCAACCGGATCGCCGCAACACGCGGCCCCGGAACGTTCACAGGCACGCGCATTGGTCTGTCTGCTGCGCGCGCCATCTGTCTTGCCACGGGGGCTGAAGGCCTAGGCTTTTCCAGCCTGCAAGTCATCGCAACGGCTGCCATCGCCATTCACAACAGTGCACCTAGTCCCAACGGCAGCCTAATGCTCGTCGCCCGCCCCGAACGCAGAGGCACCCATGACGTGCAAACATTCGACGCCGCCGGCCAGGCGCTAACGCCTCCCATGGCCGCCTCGCCAGCTCAGATCGCAAAGTGCCTTGAATACATTCATGCCGATCGCGGCGCTGACAATGGCACCCTACTGATCGGGTCCGGCGCAAACGAATTGGCCGCAGCACTCAGCACGATCAATCCAGGGATGGCGCTGGACCAGAGCGGAGCGGCGATTGAGGACCAACTCGCCGAGCCCGACGCCCGCCATCTTCTGTCCCTAGCATCAGAAACGTTGGACGCCGCACATCACCCGCTCACCCCGCTTTATCTGCGCCCGGTTGATGCCAAACCATCGAGCAAGCCCTCGATTGCAAGGGTGCAGCCGGCATAACCCGAAAGCGCGACATGACGAACGAGTTGGCCTTGATGGAGATAGGACCAGACAACACCGTTTCGCCGGCGAGCCTCGCTGAGCTACACGCTTTGCTATTTCCGCAACCATGGAGCGAAGCAACGTTTGCGCAAATGCAGGAAGACACCCGAACAAGCGGTTTGATCGCCTTTCACAGGCAGGCAAGCAACAATCAACTCGGACCCGGGGAGCCAATGTCGCCGCAAGGTCTGGTGGTGCAACCGGTAGGCTTCGCCTTCGCACGCATCGCAGCGGACGAAGCCGAGATCCTGACCATCGGCGTCAGCGCACTCCACCAGTCCTCAGGTATCGGTGCGGCACTTCTTCGAGAGCTGGCTAAGTCCGTGCGCACACACGGAGCGCACCGCCTCTTTCTGGAGGTCGCCAAAAACAACGCCCCGGCCTTAAAGCTCTACGCACGGGCAGGATTTGAAAAGGTGGGGACGCGCCGGGGCTACTATCAGTCGACGAACGGAACAGCCATGGATGCCATCATCATGGCGCGGCGATTAACCGGCCTTGCCGACAACGAGCTGATGCACCCTAAGGCCTCCATGGACGCTCAACGTTGAAACAGGTACCAGCCCCATCCGAAGTCGACGACAGGGGGCACACTGCCCGGTGCAAAAGAAAGCCGGTGACAATCGCCGTCAAGCTCGGACAAACATAGCACCGCCCGTAAACAAACCCGCCAGCAACACCGCAAGGAACTACGAATGTCTGCCCTCCGCGGGACGCTTCTGCTATCAGGCTTCGCTGCGCTCACGTTACCGTTGATGCCAGTGCAGGCAGCTATGAACCGGATCTCACCAACCTGGGCGCGCAGGTTCCCGCATTGGTACCACAAGCGCGTTTGCAGCCTCCTGGGCGTCCGCATCAGTCAGACTGGGACGCTGGCTGGAGACAGGCCGGTCCTACTCGTCGCCAACCACATTTCCTGGCTCGACATTCCGATTATTTCAGCCGTCGCTCCGGTTTCGTTTATTGCAAAAAAGGAGGTCGGCGGTTGGCCTGGCGTCAGCGCGTTGGCCAACCTGCAGCGCACGGTCTTTGTGGACCGGGAAAAGCGCCTCGAGGTCGGCAACACCGCACGCGAGGTCAAGGCACGTCTGAAATCAGGCGACAATCTCGTCTTGTTTGCGGAAGGAACATCGACCGACGGCAATCGTGTCCTGCCGTTTCGCACATCATTGTTCGCCGCCGTAAAGCCTTCCCGGTCAAACGACAAAGCGGACGGCGAACGCGCGAATGGCGGTGATGCAAATAACAGCGGCGGGCCAGAGCCCGTCGTCCAAACGTTGACGATCGTCTACACGGCCCTGCACGGCGTGCCGCTTGGACGGCAGGACCGTGCCAAGGTCGGCTGGTACGGCGATATGGATATGGTCCCGCACGCTTGGCAACTTCTCAAGGCCGGACCGTTGGATGTCGCGATCCACATTGGTGAGCCCATCGGCCTTGAAACCTTTGCCGATCGCAAGCAATTGGCCAGGCACACCGAAACAGAAGTCCGCGACCTCTTTCTCAAGACGTTACGCGCAAAGCCCGACAGGGACTGATCTTGCCGGTCCCTTGCTACAAACGACCTCAAATCCCGCACAAGTTCACTTTCACACGGTCCGTCACGCGCACCGGGATTGACAGACGATCCGCAGTGATGATGGGGTGGAATGCCGGCGTGCTGACGGCCTAACGCGAACACGCGCAACCTGCACCCAGAATTGGATAAACAGCCGGTGTCTGAACCCCTCGATCTGCCCGTGAAAGCTTCCGATTTGTCGACATCTGAAACTGAGCAAACGACGGCCCCTGGCAGAAAAGTTCACATCAAGACGTACGGCTGCCAGATGAATGTCTACGATTCAGAGCGCATCGCGGAAGCCCTTGCACCGTTTGGATACTCAGAAACCGGTACGCCGGATGATGCCGACCTCGTCATTCTGAACACCTGTCACATCCGAGAAAAGGCTGCCGAAAAGGTCTATTCCGAACTCGGTCGGATCCGGGTGATCAAGGACGAGCGGGCAGCTGGCGGTCTTGAAACAATGGTCGCGGTCGCGGGCTGTGTGGCCCAGGCGGAAGGCGCGGAAATGCTGCGTCGCGCGCAAATCGTCGATGTCGTCATCGGCCCGCAAAGCTACCATCGCCTGCCGGACTTGCTAGAGACCGCACGGACGGAAAACCGCCGGCTGATCGAAACCGCATTCCCGGAAGACGACAAGTTCGATCACCTCCCTGCCCGGAGCGGCGCTGATACTGAAAGCCGCTCCAACCAGCACGAGACACCCCAGGCGGAAACCCTGCCGGCCACGGCCTCTCGGAGCGCTCCGGCTTTAGCATCCGCAGCCGCCGCCGTGGCTCCAAACAAGCGTCCGCCCTCGGCATTCCTCACGGTCCAGGAAGGTTGCGATAAGTTCTGCACATTCTGCGTTGTGCCCTACACGCGCGGCATGGAGTATTCGCGCAGCGTCGAAAAATTGGCAGCCGAGGCCGCAAATCTAAGCGGACGCGGCGTCCGTGAGGTGACACTGCTGGGCCAGAATGTGAACGCCTATCACGGCGAAGGCCCCGATGGAAAAGACTGGACGTTGGCAGCGCTCATTGATCGATTGTCGAACATCGACGGCATTGAACGCATCCGTTACACAACCAGCCATCCACGGGACATGACCGCGGACCTCATCATGGCCCACCGGGATCAGGAAAAGCTGATGCCATATCTGCATCTGCCATTCCAGGCCGGTGCCGACCGCATCCTGGCGGCCATGAACCGGAAGCACACGGCTGATGAATACCGCCAGATCATCAATGACATTCGCGCGGCCCGCCCGGACATAGCCCTGTCGACGGACATCATCGTGGGCTTCCCCGGTGAAACAGACGACGAATTCGCGCAAACTCTTGCGCTTGTGACAGAAATCGGCTTCGCGCACGCCTATGCCTTCAAGTATTCAGCCCGCCCCGGCACACCTGCTGCCAAGATTGACGATCAAATCCCAGAAGCCGTGAAGACAGCAAGGCTGCATCGATTGCAGGACATCTTGTTCAAGCAGCAGACGGCATTCAACGAACGGTCTGTTGGGTCCACCACGCCAGTCCTGTTTGAGCGTGAGGGACGACAGACCGGACAATTGGTGGGGCGCTCACCCTATCTCCAACCGGTCCACGCGATCGGCCCGGCTGCCCTGATCGGGCAAATCCTCGATGTCCAGATCACAGCTGCAACCCAGAACAGCCTAACAGCCGAAATCCCCGCGATCCAAGTCGTCCCGGTACAGAATCCATTGGCCGAAGTGCAGGGGCTAGCGTGAAGCAACACCCTTGGAGGCCTGACATGGAACCCAGATGGTGTGGGAAGACGGTGTGAGGTGGAAGGTGATGCAACACAACTTGTGCGGCAACGGTTTTCAAAGCTGCCATTGTTGCGGCGCCGTGCTAGCATCTTTCACGCCATGAACTCAGAAACACGCTCGAACAGCTGGTTAGACAGCAACTGTGATTCGACGGTCAGCCCGCCAAACCCGGTTGTGCTGAGACACCTCCGTCGATCCAAAGCTCATTGGAGACGCCGCATTTGACGGGCTTACGTGGCCAACAGGCCGGCAGCGCAGGGCGCAAAGCAAGCGATGAACAACCAAGCGGCAGAAACCGGATGGTTGTGCCCTTTGAAGACAATCGCCACTTGTCCAACCTCCTCGGCGAGTTCGACAGCAATCTTGCCCTGATCGAGGAACGCCTCGGTATAGAGGCGCAGGCCCATGGCAATGTCATCACCCTCACCGGGTCAGATGCAGCGTGCAAAATCGCGCGCAGCGTCCTTGAGCAACTCTATGACCGCGTCGCAGGCGGGGCCAATATCGGCCGTGGGGATTTCGACGGGCTGATCCGCCATGCGCCCCTGGAGGCTGACGTCAGTGAAGACGGTCCCGCCAGGATCGCCACCCGAAAACGCGTGGTGACCGCCAGGACAAAGGCGCAAAGCGATTACATCCGCAACTTACAGACCGTTGATCTTGTATTCGGCGTCGGCCCCGCAGGCACCGGCAAGACTTATCTGGCGGTCGCCCACGCGGCCCATTGTCTTGAGCGCGGCCTCGTGGAACGCATTATTCTTTCGCGGCCAGCCGTCGAAGCAGGCGAGCGTCTGGGCTTCCTGCCCGGAGACATGAAAGAAAAGGTAGACCCCTATCTTCGGCCGCTCTACGACGCCCTTTATGATCTCCTTGCGCCTGAAAAAGTCGAAAAAGACATCGAAAGTGGCGTGATCGAAATCGCCCCACTCGCCTTCATGCGCGGTCGGACACTCTCCAACGCCTACGTCATTCTCGATGAGGCGCAGAACACGACCACAATGCAGATGAAGATGTTCCTGACCCGGCTCGGTGAAGGCTCTCAGATGGTTATCACCGGAGACCCATCTCAAATCGACTTGCCACCCGGCATGACATCGGGTCTTGGCCAGGCCGTCGCGCTCTTGGAGGGCGTCGACGAGGTCGAAGCCACAGTTTTTTCCGGCCATGACGTGGTGCGCCGTGACTTGGTGCTGAAGATCGTTCAGGCTTATGAGAAACTGGAAGCCAAATAAATCGACGGGTAGATCGACGAGTAGGTCAACACGTCGGTTGCTCAGGGGTAGATCGCATCCTGGTGCAAGCGCACCGACGGGAAGATCATGACGCAACCAAACCAGGCACCTTTGACATCCAAGCCGCAGCAGCTGCCGCCGGACACAGCGGAAAACACAATGCAAACGATCGATGGCACAACCCAAACGGTTACGCGCGGCTATCTAGAAATCGACGCGAGCATCGACGTGGAGATCGCGGACCTTGTGTGTGAAGAAAAAGAGCGCATCTGGCTGAATGCCATTGCCGATGTGGCCAAAGCAATGTCGGCCCACCATGTGCACTCTGGGGCACTCATCGCCAACTCAGTTGAAGCCTCGGTTTTAGTCGGTTCAAACGCCCGCGTGCAGGCCTTGAACGCCACATTTCGGGGCCAGGACAAACCAACCAATGTTTTGTCGTTTCCAACGCCTGAAGGTCATGCAACGCACCCATCCGAAAACAATTCCGAACCAACTCACATCGGCGACTGCATCTTAGCGCTTGGTGTTCTGGAAACCGAAGCTGCCGAACGCGATATCCCGGTGCTCCACCACGTTCAGCACCTCGTGGTGCATGGAATTTTACACCTTCTGGGCTACGCTCACGAAACGAACAGCAGCGACGCCGATAAAATGGAAGCCATAGAAACGGACATATTGCGAACATTGGGCATCGCCGATCCCTATGACGAGACCATTGCGATGTAAGATGTATTGCAGACATGCACCGGCCCGACACATCAGCCAAGGAGGAAGACGCGCGCGATGCTGTATAAAGAAAAGCATGACGGCGCAGCCCGACAATGAAAAACGAACCCGAACCGACGCAGCCTGACGCAGCCTCAACCCAGACCAATGGTGCGCCAGGCCGATCACCTTCGCCCGAAGAGATAAGTCAGCAATCCACGGGCTGGCTTGCCGCCATTTCCCAGGCGCTGGGCCTGAGCGAAACGCAGTCTTTGCGTGGCACTCTCGAACAGACGCTGCGCGCGGACAAGAGCGGTGAAGCGTCCTTTACCGATGAAGAGCGCAATATGTTGTTGCGCTTGCTGGAGTTTGGCACCTGTCGCGTTGAGGACGTCATGGTCCCCCGTGCAGATATCATTGCGCTGGAAGAAAGCGAGCCCGTCTCTGAGCTGTTGCGGACGTTCCAGGAGGCCGGCGTATCGCGCATCCCTGTGTTTTCCGAAACGTTGGATGACCCGCGTGGGATGGTCCACATCAAGGACCTGTTCGACTGGATGATGTCCACGGCTGCCCACGCCACTCCGGGGCGGCAGTCGCAGGAGAATAACGGACGTAAAGTCGCCTCTGCGACATCAAACATCCACGTCAGTGACAAGGGCGACCCCTCGCCAGCCAAAGCACCAGACAGCTCACAATCAAACGGCCAAGTTGACCTTGGGTGCATTGATCTTTCCCGCTCCATCGCCATGACGAAGATCCGGCGCGAAGTGCTGTTCGTTCCGCTGTCGATGCCTGCCATGAGCCTGTTGATCCGAATGCAGTCGACCCGCATTCACATGGCGCTCGTTGTGGATGAGTACGGTGGAACGGATGGGCTGGTCACGATTGAGGATCTGATCGAGCAGATCGTTGGAGAGATCGAGGACGAGCATGACGAACTCGAGGTCGCTAACATCTCGGCGGACCTAAAGTCCGGCCTGATCGCTTCCGCGAGAACCCTGGTCGAGGAACTTGAAGAACATCTGGGCCAAAAACTTCTAACGCCTGAAGAAGACGAAGAGATCGATACACTCGGCGGGCTCGTCTTCACCATTGTCGGTCGGGTGCCAGCTCGCGGTGAATTGGTGCGCCACCACTCCGGACTCGAATTTGAAGTGCTTGACGCCGATGCGCGCCGTGTGAAGAAGCTGAAGGTTCACCGGCCGCTTGAAATCGAAGAGCCGACGACGTCTGGTGGGCGCACGCCGACAGACAACAAGCCCGGCACGTGAACCCCGGCAGGCAAATGAGCGCCACAGTCGCAACCATGACCCGCCAAACAGAATCTGCCGACTTGGCACGGCCATCCTGGCGCTTGAACGCCTCCAGTTTGTTCCAGCCGGCTCATCTAAGGCTCTGGCTCTGCCGGGGCGCACGCTGGGTCCGCTCGCGTCGCAGATGGTCAAGATTTTTCATCGCCCTAAGCGCAGGTAGCCTGAGTGTCCTGGCGATGGCGCCTTTTTTCTTTTGGCCAATCCTATTCGTCACGTTACCCGTCCTCGTCTGGCTACTGGACGCCACCCCAGCCGCCCAGCTGCCGCATCAACTCTCAACACCCGACGCGACCTCCGTTGCACGCCAACGCCCAGTCGCAAGACGCAAACCTGCCATCCCACAGGCGGCCAAGGACGGCTGGAGCTTTGGCTTCGGGTACTTTTTCTTTGGGTTGTTCTGGATCGGAGAAGCGTTTCTGGTCGAAGCGGAAACGTTCGGTTTCCTTCTTCCATTTGCCGTGACGCTTATGCCTGCAGGTTTGGCCGTTTTCTGGGCCATAGCCACAGGCGTCGCACGCTGGTTCTGGCGCCCTGGATTGCATCGCGTGTTCATTCTCGCCCTGACCTTATCGGCAGCTGAATTCGCACGCGGCCATCTCTTCACGGGCTTCCCCTGGAACACGTTGGGCTACGCTTTAACCTGGCCGCTTTCATTCATGCAGTCGGCCAGCGTGATCGGTATATACGGGTTGACACTTCTGACGGTGATCATCTTCGCGGGCCCTCTGGTCGGGCTTGCTGCGCCTCGTGGGCTCAGAATTGCACCACGGAACAACCGCAATCAAAACCGATTCAGCCTGACCGGACCTGGCCGCGTGGGCCTTGCCATGGCGTGCCTGCCACTGCTGATGATCTACGGCTTTGGAACCGCCCGTCTCGCTGGCTATGAGCCGACGTATGTCGAAGGCGTCAAGCTGAGGGTCGTCCAGCCTGCAACCCGGCAGCGGGACAAATGGAGGGCCGAAAAACAAAGCGAAATCTTCCAGACGCATCTCGACCTCTCGCGCGTCAATCAGGCCGGAGCATTTGACAATCTAGAAGGTGTGACGCACGTCGTTTGGCCCGAAGCCGCCATGCCATTTTTGCCGCTGTCCACCCCGCAGGCTTTATCCGCAATCGGCGAAATGCTGCCGCCCGATACCTACCTGATCTCAGGGGCCTTGCGCGTCACGCAGGCGGCTGCCCCCAACGCGGATATCTACACGTCAGCTCCTGGCACAAGGCGCGTCTACAACAGCCTCATGGTGTTCGGGCCAACTGGCGGTCTAGTTTCCTTATACGACAAGCTGCATCTGGTGCCGTTCGGTGAGTACCTACCGTTTCAAAGAGAACTCGAGGCGATCGGTCTGCAATCCCTCACCCGTGTCCGCGGCGGTTTTTCAACCGGTGTCAGTCCCCGTCCGACCCTGCAGATCCCGGGCCTGCCAGCGTTCGTTCCGCTCATCTGCTATGAAGCCATTTTTCCAACCCAAGCCATCCAGGACCCGGGCGTCATAAACGGAACGCGCAAACCAGGTTTGCTGATCAACGTCACCAATGATGGGTGGTTCGGCAACATGACCGGCCCGCCGCAACACTTCCATCAAAACCGCATTCGCGCCGTCGAAGAAGGCCTGCCCCTCGTGCGGGCGGCTAACAACGGGATATCGGCTGTTGTCGGCCCACACGGCCACATCAAGAAAATCCTTCATCTCAATGAAAAAGGTGCCATCGATGCCATGCTGCCGTCACGTCTCAACAACACTGTGTACGCACAGTTTGGTGATATTCCATTTTTGGCGATTTGGTTGTGCATCATGATCCTCATCGGCGTAACAAGATTGGGCCGCGGATGAATTGCTTCAAAATCAATGCGTTGTTATGATAATCATTGAAATTGACCCATCGTCGAAAAATTTCGTTCCATTCAAAAGTACGATGAAGATTGACGCTCACGACAGCCAAGCTTAGTGACTGCGCGGTTGATTGAGCTGCGTGCAATGGCAACAGACCTGGGAGTGCCGATATGAAGGGTGATGCGACGCCCGCATCCAACGACGGCGAGGGGCGCAACGCGCGTCGCTCAAACCCGGTCGATGCCCACGTCGGAAGCCGCGTCCGCTTGCGCCGAATGCTGCTGGGGATGAGTCAGGAAAAACTGGGCGAGTCCCTCGGACTGACATTCCAGCAGGTTCAAAAATACGAAAAAGGCGTGAACCGCATCGGTGCCAGCAGACTTTTCGAACTATCGAGAGTTCTGGAAGTCCCAATCCAATTTTTCTACGATGAGCTGCAATCCAAAGACGCACCGTCATCCAACATGGTCGATGGCTTCACCGAAAAACCAGGCGAAACCTACGTGCTGGAGTTCCTGTCGACGCGCGAGGGTCTGGAACTCAACAAGGCCTTTTTCCGTATCAAAGACCAACGTGTTCGAAGATCCATTGTCGAGTTGATCCGCTCGCTCGCCGGAGAGCCGGAAGCGGACTGAGGAAACGCTGATGTAAAGGGCCGCAAGTGCAGACGACCGGTCCGTGCGCTGCAGGCCGGGTACCGCAATACTCGGTCAGGGTTGCTTGACCCGTGTGGCAAAGGCTGCAACAACCGCGCCCGACCTACCATCATGACGAGATTTTACCAAAAGGGGCGAGCGTGGCACGCACATCCTACCTATTCACGAGCGAGTCAGTTTCCGAAGGACACCCAGACAAAGTCAGCGACCGGATTTCCGATGAAATCGTTGATTTGTTTTATCGCGAAGGTGCCAAAGAAGGCATCGATCCCTGGCACATCCGCGCTGCTTGCGAGACGCTGACCACAACCAACAGGGTCGTGATTGCCGGTGAAACGCGGGGCCCGAAAAGTGCCACCGTCGAGATGATTTCCGAACGCGTACGTCACGCCATAAAAGACATCGGTTACGAGCAGGACGGTTTCCATTGGGCCAATGCCAACATCGACGTTCTGCTACACCCGCAATCCGCCGACATCGCGGTTGGCGTTGATGCAGCCGGCAACAAAGATGAGGGCGCGGGCGACCAGGGGATCATGTTCGGTTACGCCTGTCGCGAAACACCGGAATTGATGCCGGCACCGATCTACTACGCCCACAAAATCCTTGAGACGCTGGCGACAGCCCGCAAAACCAAGGACGGCGATGCTGGAAAGCTTGGCCCCGACGCAAAGAGCCAGGTCACGGTGCGTTACGAAAATGGCCAGCCCGTCGGCGTGACGCAGATCGTCCTATCAACGCAGCACATCGACGAAGATCTTTCATCCGACGACGTGAAAGCCATTGTCGAGCCTTACATCCGTAAAACGCTGCCCGACGCTTGGGTCGGCGACGACTGCATCTGGCATGTTAATCCGACAGGAAAATTCGTCATCGGCGGACCCGACGGAGATGCGGGTTTGACCGGCCGTAAAATCATCGTCGACACATATGGCGGCGCAGCACCGCATGGTGGCGGCGCGTTCTCAGGTAAAGACCCCACAAAAGTGGACCGGTCGGCGGCCTATGCCTCGCGCTATCTCGCTAAGAACGTCGTCGCCGCGGGATTGGCGGACCGTTGCACCATTCAGTTGTCCTACGCCATCGGTGTGGCTGAACCTTTGTCGATTTACGTGGACACGCACGGAACCGGAAAGGTCGAAGAGGCCCAGTTGGAGACAATGCTCGGCAGTGGCATCATGAAGCTGACCCCGCGCGGGATCCGCGAGCACTTGGCGCTGAACAACCCGATCTATGCCCGCACCGCTGCATATGGACACTTCGGGCGCACGCCAGACGACGAAGGCGGCTTCACATGGGAAAAAACAGACCTAGCCGATGCCATGAAATCTGCGATCAGCTGACACCGTCGCATCCGTTGGCAAGAACGCCATGACTCAAAAAAAGCCGCCGCAGCCAGTACGCACTGGTTGCGGCGTCGTCTTTTCATCGATTTGAAACCGCAAGCCTCCGCCAGATGACCGTTGACCCAGCCCGGAAAGCCGAACCTCTGCGATCCTTTGGGCGGCGCAAGGGCAGGCCGTTGTCGCCCAAACAAGCAGCGCTGATGGCCGAACTGCTGCCCAGGCTTCAACTCGACCTTTCAAGTCCGCCCCCGGCAGTTCTCACCGAGCTATTCAACGACACCGATGGAGGCCCGCTCGCGCGCCCGGTCACTCAGGTGGCGTTGGAAATCGGGTTCGGCGGCTCAGAACACCTCATCGCCCAGGCACGCAAAAACCCCGACACGGGCTTTGTCGGCTGCGAACCGTTCGAAGACGGCGTGGCAAAAGCCGTCACCGCCATCGACGAGCACAATTTGCGAAACGTCCGCCTTTGGCCTGACGATGCTCGAAAAATCTTCGATTGGGCCCCGGCGCAGTCGTTTTCCGCAGCCTATATCCTATTCCCTGACCCATGGCCGAAGGCGCGTCACCTCAAGCGCCGTCTGATCAACGCAGATTTTCTCGTCGACTTGAGCAAAAAACTTCAGCCAGGCGCGCCGCTCCGGGTGGCAACAGACATTGGCGATTATCTTCGCACCACGCTGATCTCCGTGCACCAATCAGAGTGCTTTGAATGGCGGGCATCAAGACCCACCGATTGGCGCACCCGTCCCGATGATTGGCCACCTACACGATATGAAGCCAAAGCCCTTCGCGAAGGCCGCCGCTGTTACTACCTCACATTTCATCGGCGTTGATGGCAGCCCTTCCTCAGTGTGGCGTTGGGCTTGATCGTGCCATCTGCTAACCAACGCGAAAAACCGGCGAGCCACCCGTTCAATCAAGACTTGCAACACAGTGAATGTTCTCATAGTCTGATGAGGCTCATGATCATCTCAACTTTGGGGTGGGCCCTCCCGGGTCCGCTCTTTTTCTTTGTTTGGGCGCCTGTTTGAATATGGCGCGACCCAGTCGGCGCACGAACAAGCGATTGGGCAAGCCATCTTCGAATGCTCAAAACCACTTGGAAAGACAGCGTAAGTTGACGACCGAGACGTCCATCTCCACATCTAGGTTCATCAGAGAAACCGGCACCGCTGCGGGCGTCGCCGATCTCATCGAACCGGTGTTGGCTGATCTTGGATACAGACTGGTGCGGGTTGCTTTGCAGGGACGGCCTGAAAAATCTCACGTTCTGCAGGTGATGGCCGAACGCGACGACGGCACGATGACCATTGATGATTGTGAGATCATTTCGCGCCAGCTATCGCCAGTCTTGGACGTTCACGATCCACTCGATGGGGCCTACCGCTTGGAAGTGTCATCCCCCGGTATTGACCGGCCCCTGGTGCGCCCTTCGGATTTTGAGTCCTGGGCTGGCCACGACGCCAAGATTGAATTGAGCGAAGCGATTGACGGCAGGCGCCGCTTTAAGGGCCGCATCGAAGGCTTCGAAAATGACGAAGTGCGAATTGAAGTTGACTTGGATCAGATCGGACCAACCGTCCTCGGACTACCCATTGCGCTGATCGGCGAAGCGCATCTGCTGCTGACGGACGAATTGATCCGAGAATCCTTGACCCGGGCCAAAAAGGCACGCGGCGAAGACAAAACAACCGGCCAGACCACGGGAGCTACAGGCTCTGGTTTAGCCGATGGCGATGAAGCGCCTGATCTCAGCGAACTCCAAGTTGAGCCAGGCGATGAAGATGAACGAGAGGACCAACAGTAATGTCCGTTGCTGGTGTCAGTGCGAACCGACTTGAACTGCTGCAGATCGCAGATGCTGTCGCGCGCGAGAAATCCATCGACCGCAAAATCGTGATCGAAGCCATGGAAGATGCAATCCAGAAAGCGGCGAAATCCCGCTACGGCGCTGAAAACGAAATCCGTTGTGAGATCGATCCAAAAACGGGCGAAACACGGCTATCGCGCATATTGGCGGTGGTGGAAGACGTGGAAAACGACAGCACCGAAATCGGTCTGATCGAGGCACAGCGGCGCAATCCGGAAGCCAATGTCGGCGACTTCATATCTGAAGGTCTGCCCCCGTTGGATTTTGGCCGTGTCGCAGCCCAGAACGCCAAGCAGGTAATTGTCCAAAAGGTCCGCGAGGCAGAACGCGAACGCCAATTCGAGGAATACAAGGATCGTATCGGCGAAGTCGTGAACGGATCTGTAAAGCGCGTCGAATATGGCAACGTGATCATCGACCTCGGCCGCGCCGAAGGAATCATCCGGCGTGATGAAATGATTCCACGCGAAAACATGCGCTATGGCGACCGGACCCGGGCGTACATCGCCGACGTCCGCCCCGAACAACGCGGGCCTCAGATTTTTCTATCGCGCGCCAAAAACGACTTCATGGCCAAATTGTTTGCCATGGAAGTTCCCGAAATCTACGACGGCGTCGTCGAAATCAAGGCCGTGGCCCGTGATCCCGGCAGCCGCGCAAAGATCGCGGTTGTGTCGAAAGACTCTTCGATCGACCCCGTTGGCGCATGCGTCGGGATGCGCGGTGTGCGCGTTCAGGCGGTGGTCAATGAGCTGCAGGGCGAAAAAGTCGATATCATCCAGTGGATTGATGATGAGGCAAGCTTCATCGTCAACGCGCTTGCCCCCGCAGAGGTGACCAAAGTCGTCCTCGATGAAGAAACCAATCGCATTGAAGTCGTGGTGCCTGAAAACCAGCTGTCGCTCGCAATTGGTCGCCGCGGTCAAAACGTGCGCCTGGCGTCCCAGCTCACGGGGTGGGATATCGATATCCTGACCGAACAGGAAGAAAGCGAACGACGCCAGAAGGAATTCGTCGAACGATCAAACAACTTCATGGAAGCGCTCGATGTCGATGAGATGATCGCGCAGCTGCTCGTGACGGAAGGGTTCGCCTCCATCGAGGAAGTGGCCTACGTGGACCTGTCCGAAATCTCCCAGATCGAGGGCTTCGACGACGATACGGCATCCGAAATCCAACAACGCGCGACCGACTACCTGGAGCGGATCGAAACGGAGCGGGATCAGCGCCGCCGCGAGCTTGGCGTCGCCGACGAGTTGGCCGAGGTTCCAGGTGTAACCACAACGATGATGATCGCCTTCGGTGAAAACGAGGTCAAAACCGTCGAAGACCTCGCCGACTGTGCAACCGACGATCTGATCGGCTGGATCGAGCGCAAAAAAGAAAAAGATGCAGAGCCCGTTCGCCATGCCGGCATTCTGGATGGTTTCGACCTCTCCCGCGAAGACGCGGAAAACCTGATCATGTCAGCCCGCGTCCATGCCGGATGGATCGATGCCGCCGACCTCCTGCCGCCCGAAGAAGACGTCGCCGAGGGCGAATTGGTCGAAGACGGCGCATTGGAAGCAGAAACGTCGGAAGCCGAAGGCGCCTTGGCAGACGAGGCGGCAACGGCATCCGCCGCTGATCCAGAAGCAGCTCTTAATGACGAAGTTGCCGCCACCGTTGACGCGGCGGACGGCACGGACGCCGATCCCGCATCTGGCCAGCCACAATGAGGATGTTAGTCTTTGGTCTCAAAACGCGGACCATTTTCGGACGACGCCGGGGCTTGCGAACCCGGCGCTGACGCAGACGCCGGACGGCGCCTGTGTGCAGCCTTGCGCGTTGCCAGAGACAAAGACCACCTGATCCGCTTTGTAGCCGACCCCGAACAGAACCTTGTTCCAGACTTGGGCTTGCGCCTTCCCGGTCGCGGTGTCTGGGTCACAGCCGACAAGACCACCGTCGAATTGGCTGTCCGCAAGAAAGCCTTTGCCCGGAGCTTAAAGACGCACGTCAATGTGTCTCCCGACTTGGCCGACCGTCTGGAAAGCCTGATTGAACAAAGTGCTTTGCAGGCCCTCGCCCTGGCGAATAAGGCCGGACAAATCGTTTGCGGATTTGACAAGTCGGGCGCGGTCATTGATCGTGGTCGGGCTACGGCAATGCTGCATGCGCGCGATGCTGCTGTTGGAGGTCGTCGAAAGCTAGACGGCAAATTCAAGGCAATCAGCGCTGAACTGAGCATTCCAGCAACCATCATCGACGACTTTACGATCGACCAAATGAGCTTGGCCATGGGCCGGTCAAATGTGGTACATGCTGCGCTATTAGCGGGCGGCGCCGCGCGCAATGCCATTGGTACAAGTAAACGGCTGGCCCATTTCCGGAATGGTGTTCCAGGTGTAGGCCCGGCGGCCAACGAAACGTCCAAGGGGCGTGAACCGCAGGTGACATCGGTTAAGACTGCCGGCATTGAGCCTGTCGGATAACAGTCTGTGAACGGCGCGGGCAGCCGATGGGCAGGACGGACAGAACGATCTAAGGCGTTGGAACAGCGCCTGTAACATTCAGAGTTTGAACGGATATCGAATGACGGAAACGAAGGACTCGAACGACAAAACCATCCGTGGAGGCGAGCGCAAGCCATTGTCGCTCCAGCGCACGGTCGAGTCCGGTCACGTGCGGCAAAACTTCAGCCATGGCAGGTCGAAGTCTGTTGTGGTCGAGCGCCGCACCAAGCGTAAGCTGGCGCAGCCAGGTGGTGCAGCGGAGGCTGAGAACAAGCCGACGTCGCCAGCCGCGCGCGCACCGCAAAAGCCAAAACCAGATGCAGTCAGTGGCGCTGCAAGTCAGCCCAAGCGTGCACCGGCCAGCACCGGTGGACAAAAGCGCGGTCAGGTCCTCGAAACTCTGTCAGACGGCGAGCGCGACGCACGTGCCCGGGCATTGGCTGCTGCACGTCAGCAAGATCAAGTAGACGCAGCCGAACGCGCTAAGCAGGAGAAGGCGGCAGCCGTCGAAGCTGCAAAACAGAAGGCCGCTGACGAGGAGGCTGCGAAGGCAGCGCCTGCGAAAGCTGAAGCAGCCAAACCTAAAGACGCCGAAGCTGCGTCAGCGAAGGCTGGCGAAAAGCCAGCAGAACCTGCAGAGCCGACGAAGACTGCAGCCGCCGCCAAAACGGCCAAACCGAAAGCGACGGCGCCAAGTGCTGATAAGCCCGCTGCTGGAGCGACAGCAAAACCATCGGCTCGGCCACCTGCGGCGCGCTCTCCGGCAAAACCAGATACGCCCGCTGCACCACAGCGTCGCAGTCTTGATACCGCAAGGTTGCCGCGGTCCGGCGGCCGTCCAAAGGAAATCGTACTCCCGGGCAAGGTCAAATCTATCGCCGAAGCAGCCATTCCACCCAACCCGGATGATGCGCCAGCTGTCGTCAGGCGCACGCGGCCGGCTCCTGCCGCCAAAGTCAACGAAGACGAGGACACACGCGGCGGCAAGGGTGATAAGCGCGGCAAAACCACCCGTCCAACCGCACGCGTCGGTGATGAACGTCGCGAACGCGGCAAGCTGACGATCGACAAGTTGTTGGGTGACGAGCAGCGCCAGCGCTCGCTTGCGTCTCTGAAGCGGAAGCGGGAACGCGAGAAGCAAAAGGCCATGGGCATTTCTCAGCCGCGCGAAAAGATCTCGCGTGAGGTGACAATCCCTGAAGTCATCACCATCCAGGAACTCGCCAACCGTATGACAGAGCGCGCCGTTGACGTCATCAAGTACTTGATGAAACAGGGTGATATGCGCCAGATGAATGATGTGATTGACGTCGACACGGCCGAGTTGATCGTCGAGGAATTCGGTCACACGCCCAAGCGCGTCTCGGAAGCCGACGTTGAAGAGGGCTTCATCGGCGAAGTGGACGAGGAAGGCAGCCTCAAACCACGCGCACCCGTCGTCACCATCATGGGCCACGTCGACCACGGAAAGACATCTCTGCTAGACGCCATTCGCGAGGCCAACGTGGTCTCGGGAGAAGCAGGCGGAATTACGCAGCACATCGGCGCCTATCAGGTAAGAACCCCAGGTGGCGAGAAGGTCACGTTCATTGATACGCCGGGTCACGCGGCCTTCACATCGATGCGCGCACGCGGTGCCAAGGTCACCGACATCGTGATCCTCGTCGTCGCGGCGGATGATGGCGTGATGCCTCAAACCATCGAAGCCATCAACCACGCCAAGGCCGCCGAGGTCCCAATCATCGTTGCGATCAACAAGATCGACAAACCATCAGCCGATCCTAGCCGCGTCCGCACTGAGCTTCTGCAACACGAAGTCGTCGTGGAAAGCATGTCCGGTGAGACACTGGAAATCGAAGTTTCCGCGCTCAAACGCATGAACCTCGACAAGCTGCTCGAAGCAATCCAGCTCCAGTCCGAATTGCTGGATCTCACAGCCAACCCCGAGCGTTCCGCCGAAGGCGTCGTGATCGAGGCCAAGCTGGAGCGTGGCCGCGGACCTGTCGGAACCGTTCTCGTTCAACGCGGCACCCTCGCCGTCGGTGATATCGTTGTGGCAGGCTCGTCATGGGGCCGCGTGCGCGCCCTGATCAACGACCAGGGGAAAAACACGGCCAAGGCTGGCCCATCGGTCCCAGTTGAAATTCTGGGCTTCGATGCGGCACCTGAAGCCGGTGACCAGTTCGCAGTCGTGGAAAACGAGGCTCGCGCCCGTGAACTGACAGAATACCGCGACCGCAAGCGGCGTGATCAGCTGGGTGCTGCCAGCCAGGGCCGTACGCTTGAGCAGATGATGCAGTCCTTGAAGGATGAAGCTGGGAAAAGCGAATTCCCGCTGGTCATCAAGGGCGATGTCATGGGCTCGGTAGAAGCCATTAACGGCGCGCTCAAGAAGCTCGGCACAGATGAGGTCGAGGCGCGTCTGGTGCACACCGGCGTGGGTGGGATTACTGAATCCGACGTCACATTGGCTGACGCGTCGAAAGCGATCATCGTCGGCTTCAACGTCCGCGCGAACACACAGGCCAAGTTCGCAGCCGAACAGGCGGGTATCGAAATCCGCTACTACAACATCATCTACGATCTCGTCGATGACGTGAAATCGGCCATGTCCGGCCTGCTCGCCCCGACGATTCGCGAAAACTTCATCGGCAACGCGGAAGTGCTACAAGTCTTCAACATCACCAAAGTCGGCAAGGTCGCCGGTTGCCGTGTCACCGAAGGCAAGGTGGAGCGCGGAGCGAAAGTCCGTCTCATCCGCGACAACGTCGTGATCCACGAAGGTTCGTTGTCGGTCCTTAAGCGCTTCAAGGACGACGTGAAGGAAGTGCCAGCCGGTCAGGAATGCGGCATGTCGTTCACGAACTACCACGACTTGCGCGAAGGTGATGTCATCGAATGCTTCCAGGTCGAGACCATCGCCCGTAGCCTGGACGACTGATCTGGTGGCAAAGCCGCTCCAGTCGCGATCGAACGAAGAGTAGCCACGCCTGTGATAAAGGTGTGGCCTCCCATCATGGGGTGATGCTTCACGCCGGGCGACTTGCAATTCGACAGCACGCGGCAGTGAAACCGTGATGAGTTCAAGATCTGGTCCGAAGACCGCCCAGACCCAAAACCATGCCGCGACCGGTCCAACTCCGGCGCGGCGATTTGAAAAAGATATCCAATGCCCGAAAAACCCAAAGGCCCGTCGCAGCGGCAGCTGCGCGTGGGGGAAATGATCCGCCACGCACTTTCGCAACTGCTGGTTCGCGGCGAAATCCACGACGAGGAACTCGCCTCCAGCGTTATCACAATTACCGAAGTGCGCATGTCACCAGACCTTAAGCTGGCCACGGCCTATGTCCGGCCACTGGGCAATCAGAACGCGGCTGCCATCGTCAAAGCCTTGGCTCGCCACGCAAAATTCATCCGCGGTGCCATCGCGCCAAAAGTGAACCTGAAATACGCCCCGCAGTTCCGTTTCCGCGAAGACGACGTTTTCGATGAAGCCCAGCGGATCGACGAGCTCTTAAACAGCCCGCAGGTCCGCCGCGACGTTGGAAAGGACTGACACCACATGGGGCGTAGAAACAAAAAAGGCCGTCCACTCAGCGGTTGGCTGATCCTGGACAAGCATAAGGGCATGACGTCGACGCAGGCGGTCGGCAAGGCCAAACGCCTGTTCGATGCGCAAAAGGCCGGTCACGCGGGCACGCTCGATCCATTGGCAACCGGCATTCTTCCCATCGCCTTCGGCGAAGCGACCAAAACGATGTCCTATGCTGTCGACGGCCCGAAAGCCTATCGCTTCACAGTCCGCTGGGGCATTGAGACTTCCACCGATGACACCGAGGGTGAAGCCACAAACACCTCTGAGCTCCGCCCGTTGTTGTCAGACGTTGAGAGCGCACTCGACGATTTCATCGGCGAAATTGAACAGGTCCCGCCACAGTTTTCAGCCATCAAGGTCGCCGGTGAACGGGCGTACGATCTGGCCCGCGACGGTGAAACGGTTGAACTCAAAGCCCGCCCCATCATCATCGACGACTTGCGGGTCGTAGAGCAGCCAGACGAAGACCACATCGTGTTGGAAGCCGAATGCGGCAAAGGCACCTATGTGCGCGCAATCGCCCGCGACCTTGGCCGGCAGCTTGGATGCTATGGCCACGTCACGGAGTTGCGCCGGCTTCGCGTCGGCCCGTTCCTTGAGCAAAGTGCGCTCACCTTCGCGGATCTCGAAGCTGAGCTGGAAGCGGATGCAGACGATGATGATGTCGGTCTTGACGACGATCTCGGCCATGACAAGGAGCAAGGCTCCCACCACCGTCCCGATGATACCGCCGATCTGGCCGTCACCGCTGCTCTGCACCGCTCATCAACTGAAAATCCACTGGATCAATTCCTGCAGCCATGTGAGTTCGCACTCGAGGACCTGACGGAAATCCCCCTCCAATCGGGCGATGCGGCCAGTCTGGCCCGTGGCCAGGCCGTGCTGATGCGCGGACGCGATGCGCCCATCTTTACGGGCCCGTTTTTCGCCACCTGCCGGGGGCGTCTGATCGCCATCGGCGAAGCGGACAAAGGCACGCTGCGCCCCACTCGGGTGTTTAACCTCAATTAAGTCAGCACCATAGGCACCAGCACGATTGCTGCGACAGGCTCGCCCAGGTGCCTTCGCGCAAAAGCCCTAGCGTCTTGGGGGCTTTTGTGTATGGTGCGCGCTGGCTTGCACCGGGCTCTGCTTGAGCTGCAACGCCACTACCGACCCGGCTGGACGACATCCCGGCCGTGGCCGTTTTTTCCTTAACGACGAACGAGAAAGGACTTTCCGATGTCGATCACGCCTGAGCGCAAGACCGAACTGATCAAAGAGTTCGCAACCAAAGAAAACGACACCGGCTCGCCGGAGGTGCAGATTGCGATCCTCACCGCACGCATCAACCACCTGACGGACCATTTCAAGACCCACAAGAAAGACAACCACTCCCGGCGCGGCCTTCTCAAAATGGTGTCGCAGCGCCGCCAGCTTCTGGATTACGTGAAGGGCAAGAACGTGCCCCGCTACCAGACCATCATTGAAAAGCTCGGGATCCGCCGCTAAGCGCGATCACCAGCCAACCCTGCGTGGCGTTTTCTGGCTGCGCAGGTTCCGCCGCTCCGATTGCGATGAAATGTCGGAGCTCCCCAAGCATCCCGAAAAACGCCAGATCCCATCAAGCGGTCTTGGCGCATTTTGCGCAGATGCTAGACCTCCGCTCGTTCAAGGGAACGAGAGAGCAAAAGATACGAAAGACGAGATATGTTCGACATCCATCGCGTTGAAATCGACTGGGGCGGCCGCAAGCTGAAACTGGAAACGGGCCACATTGCCCGCCAGGCTGACGCTGCGGTTTACGCGCAATATGGCGAAACGAGCGTCCTGGCGACCGTCGTTGCCGCCCGCTCTGCAAGGCCGGGTCAGGACTTTTTCCCGCTGACCGTCAACTATCAGGAAAAGACGTATGCCGCCGGTAAAATCCCAGGCGGCTTTTTCAAGCGTGAAGGACGTCCGTCCGAAAAAGAAACGCTAACGTCGCGCCTGATTGACCGACCGATCCGCCCACTGTTCGTTGAAGGCTTCAAGAACGAAGTCCAGGTGGTCATTACCGTTCTATCCCATGACATGGAAAACGATCCCGACATCGTCGGCATGGTGGCAGCATCCGCAGCATTGACCCTATCGGGCGTGCCCTTCCTAGGACCTATCGGTGCCGCCCGCGTCGGCCTCGTGAATGACGAACTGGTCCTAAACCCGCTTCTCGACGAGATGACGGACACCACGTTGGACCTGATCATTGCCGGAACGCAGGACGCCGTGATGATGGTCGAATCCGAAGCCAAGGAACTGGGCGAGACCCAGATGCTCGAAGCCGTCATGTTCGGCCACAAGCACTTCCAGCCCGTCATCGACGCCATCATCAAGCTGGCCGAAACGGCTGCCAAAGAACCCTGGGACATCCAACTCCCTGACAAGAAGAAATACGTCAGCGAGGTCCGCGCGATCGCCGCCGACGCGCTGACCGAGGCCTTCAAAACGCCTGAGAAAATGAAGCGCAACGACATGGTTGCTGCCGTGAAGGCCAAAGTCTTCGAAGAGGTCAAGCTTCCAGAAGGCGAAGAGGATACTGAAAAGGTGCTCCTCGCAGATAGCTTCAAAGCAGTCGAAATGGAGATTATGCGCGGCTCCGTCGTCAAGACCGGCAACCGCATCGACGGCCGCGACCTCAAGACCGTCCGCACCATCGTTTCGGAAGTCGACGTCCTGCCACGCACACACGGTTCAGCCCTGTTCACACGCGGTGAAACCCAGGCGATTGTGGTCGCCACCCTCGGCACCGGAGATGATGAGCAATTCATCGACAGCTTGGAAGGGACGAAAAAAGAGCGCTTCATGCTCCACTACAACTTCCCGCCGTACTCCGTCGGGGAAACCGGCCGCATGGGGTCGCCTGGCCGCCGGGAGATCGGACATGGTAAGCTGGCCTGGCGCGCACTCCACCCGTTGATGCCGGATGCAGACGCATTCCCGTACACGGTCCGCGTCGTCTCCGAGATCACTGAATCCAACGGCTCCTCTTCCATGGCGACAGTTTGCGGAACGTCGCTCGCTTTGATGGATGCCGGCGTGCCACTCAAGGCACCTGTCGCCGGGATCGCGATGGGTCTGATTAAGGAGGGCGAAGACTACGCTGTCCTGTCCGATATCCTGGGTGACGAAGACCACTTGGGCGATATGGACTTCAAAGTGGCCGGCACCGAAAACGGCGTCACATCTCTGCAAATGGACATCAAAATCACCGGGATCACTGAAGAGATCATGCGCATTGCGCTCGATCAGGCCAAGGACGGCCGTCTTCACATCCTCGACGAGATGTCGAAAGCTCTGACTGGTGCCCGCGACGACATCGGTGAACACGCGCCCCGCATCGAAACAATCCAGATCCCGACCGACAAGATCCGTGAAGTGATTGGCTCGGGCGGCTCCGTCATCCGTTCCATCGTGGAAGAGTCCGGTGCCAAGGTCGATATCAACGACGATGGCATCGTCAAGGTGGCAGCACCCAAGAAAGAGTCCATCGACAAAGCCATGTCGATGATCAAGGCGATCACCTCCGAACCTGAAGTTGGCGAAATTTACAAAGGTAAGATCGTCAAGATCATGGACTTCGGCGCCTTCGTGAACTTTTTCGGACCCAAGGACGGACTGGTGCATATCTCGCAACTGACCCAGGGACGTCCTCAGACGGTGGGTGAAGTTGTTAAGGAAGGCCAGGAAGTCTTCGTCAAGCTGCTGGGCTTCGATGACCGCGGCAAGACAAAGCTGTCCATGAAAATGGTCGACCAGGAGACCGGAACCGAAATCGAAGGCATGGCGGACGCTGCCGGCTCTGAGAATGGCGGTGAACGTCGCGAGCGCCGTGATCGCCGGCCACCACGTCGTGACCGCGAAGCCAGCTGATATCGGTTTGCGAACCAATCCGTAAAAAAGCCCGCGCAACATGCAGTTGCGCGGGCTTTCTTTTCAGTCGCTGCAGCCGAGAACGCGTCTGATCAACCAACGAAACAGTTACTGACCGCAATCAACCTCGATCTCAAACGCCCAGATGTTGTTGGCTTCGTCTTCCTCGGCGATCAGGTTATACGGATCGACCACGGCATAGACGGTGACTGTGGTCAGCCCCTGAGCCCCGGTATTCAAACCGATGCTATCCACGGAGATCCCTGCCTTCTGGAACAGGTTCTGCTCCTGAGTGTCAGTCAGTGTCCCTGTCGCGACCGCACCAATGTCGCGCTGATAATCACGGATGGCACTCCGCGTATTCCGTCCGATGATCCCATCGATGCCGCCAGGATCAAACCCGATCTTGTCCAGCGCCCGCTGAATAGCCAGGCCACGTGAACGGCCAGCCAACGCGATGTTTGTCGTGAAGGACTGCTGAACTTCGCTGATGCTTGGCCGCCCGAACGTCCGGCCCTTCTTCAAAATGCCGGCACCCAACTCAAATTCCACACCTTCCTGGTCGAAGGGGTCGAGCTTTTCCCGCTCTGTCCGCTTGTCGATCATATCGATGTTTTCAGGAACATAGACAGCCAGCATGGAGCGGGCGAAGCGCTGTGTGACGCCAAGCGCGGCGGCATCTTCACCCTGGTTTTTGATGGCAATTCGGCCACTCACGAGTGGTGCGCTTGTCTCACAGCTGCCGGCCCGAATGGTCGAGTCGGCGCGGTTGATCACCAAATCAGCTGCCGAAAAGGCAACGGTCGGTGCGGCCGCACCGAAAGCCACCAGCGTTCCGGCGGCAAGAGTGCGCAGTCCAATTATCCCAGACATATGTATTGGCTCCCCGTTGAAAAGGCCGTTGCAACCGACCCGTAACACCCCAAAAAACTCGGCCAAATGGGGCGGATCGGCTTCGCGCCTTCAACACTTCAATTTGCCTATCTTCCTGAATTCACGAACGTAAATTTCAATCAGGATGCGAAAGCGACGAAGAACGCGTGCCACACAGACCTCCCATCTGCAACACTTGATCTGCATGCAAAGGATTACCGAATGCGACTGCAGCTTTTTTGAAACAGAAAGAAGACGTGCGTCATCAATAGCTTCCCGGAGTTTAACTCAGATTCGTTGCAACGCACGCTGGCTAACCACTGAGCGCACAACAAAACACACAAAGCCTGGGGAGGGGGCGAGGGATGAATATCGTTCAAATTGTCCGTATGCCGGCCTACAGCGACACCCGGTTCAGCCGCAAAGCATTCAAAATCACGGACACCGAAGACAGGCTCATGGCTGCGGCTGCAAACATGGGAGACAGCAAAATCCCAAACGACGGGTAAAGCACGCCGGCCGCAACCGGGATAAGCAGCGCGTTGTACAAAAACGCAAACGCCAAATTCCAGCGAATGTTATCCACGGTTGCCATTGAAAGACGATGCGCCCGAACCAGTGCGGCTAGGTCGCCCTTCGGCAGCGTGATCCCAGCACTCTCAATCGCAACGTCGGCACCCGTTCCCATCGCGATGCTGGCATCTGCTGTCGCCAGTGCGGGTGCATCGTTGATCCCATCGCCCGCAAAAGCAACCTTCTCACCCCGGGTCTTCATTTCGGAAATCAGTCGGGATTTCTCCTCCGGTAACAGCTCGGCGTGAACACGAAAAATCCCAAGCTCCCGGGCAATCGTCTGGGCTGTAGCGCGCCGGTCACCCGTCGCCATCACAAGATCGAGCCCCTGCGTACGCAACTGAGCCACCGCGCGCGCCGCACCGTTTTTGATGGTATCGGAAATGGCAAGAAGCCCAGCAATCCGACCATCCACCAGGATAATCAGCGGTGACTTGGCTTGGCGCTCATACTCGGCAAAGTGCGCTTCCAGGTCATCGAGGGCCAGATGGTCGTCCCGCGCCTCAAACCCGGTCGAGCGCAGCAGCGCGGCATTCCCGACCTGCACGCTCTGCCCCAGGACTGTGCCGATCACGCCTTGCCCTGGAACCGAACGAAACGCACTGACAGGCGAGAGTGTGATGCCTCTGGATTCTGCGGCTTCCAACAGGGCATGCGCCACCGGGTGCTCACTTTGCGCCTCGACACTGGCAGCCAGACGGAGAATGTCGTCTTCATCGCGACCTGAGAAACTGGCCACATCCGTGACCTTCGGGCGCCCCTCGGTCAAAGTTCCGGTCTTGTCGAGGACAAGTGTATCAGCTTCGCTAAAGGCCTGCAGCGCGCTGGCTGAGCGAATAAGAACCCCTTCGCGCGCCCCCCGCCCCGTTGCAACCATGACGGACATTGGCGTTGCCAGACCCAACGCACACGGGCACGCAATAATCAAAACGCTGACCGCTGCCAAAACCGCATACCCAAGCGAACCTGGAGGTCCGAGCGTCAGCCAAAGCACAAACGCGCTTGCCGCGATCACCAGCACGGCTGGAACGAAATACCGCGCCACCTGATCAGCCAGGTTCTGCAATGGCAGGCGTGAGCGTTGGGCTTCCCCTACGAGCGCGATAATCCGCGCCAGCGCAGTCTCCGCGCCGACCCGCTCCACCAGAACGGTAAGGCTGCCCGATCCATTCAGACTGCCGCCGGTGACAACATCACCTTTGACCTTGGGTACAGGAAGCGGTTCACCGGTCAGCAAGGCTTCATCCACGTAGGATTGACCGTCCACGACAGTCCCATCGATCGGGACCCGGGCACCAGGCTTGACCAGAACGTGCTCAAGGACTTGAAGCTGAGAAACAGCAACCGTCGACTGTGTTCCATCGGAGGCCAATCGGATTGTCGTTTCCGGCGTCAGCGCCACAAGCGAGCGCAGTGCATCGCCTGTCCGTGCCCGGGCTGTCAGTTCCAGGATTTGCCCCAGGAGCACCAGGACAAGGATCACGCCAGCCGCTTCGAAGTAGACCGGAACCGTTCCGTTGGGCTGGACTTGGCTGGCTGGAAACACTCCAGGCACCAACGTTGCGACGACGCTGTAGAGGGCGGCTGCCGAAACCCCAATGAGGATCAACGTCCACATATTCAGATTGCCGGTCTTGATCGATAAAAGCCCGCGCTCAAGAAATGGCCGTCCGCACCACAAGACAATCGGCAAAGCCAGAAACAGTTCGACAAATTGCGCAGTCCGTGGACCGAGCCAGCTTTTGATGGGCAGTCCGACCATGTCGCCCATGGCCACCAGCATGAGGGGCACAACCAACCCCACGCCGATAAGGAACCGGTTCCAGAAATCGTCAAGCTCCGGGTTGCCAGCTGCAGGATCAAGAGGCACCCCCATCGGTTCGAGTGCCATGCCACAGACATCACAAACGCCAGGGCCGTCCTGCTCCTGACCGGGACACATCGGACAGCCGAAAGTGGCTCCATCGGGCACTTTTGCGGCGTCTTCAAGATCGCGTTTGCGGCGCAGTTCAGGGTCCAGGAACCGCTCGGGTTCCTCGGAAAACCGCTCCTGACAACGCGGGTTGCAGAAGTGATAAGTGGTGCCTTCGTGAATTGCAGTGGGTTTGCCGATCGTCATATCGACCGTCATCCCGCAGACCGGATCGAGCGCCGTCGTTTTGACAGCATTGTCAGCCTGCCCATTCACCTGAGCATGGCGACTGGCTTGATCGGCCCGCCCTTGGATGTCTGGCTCGGGTGGGGGCATGATCTGATCGATGGGTTTGATGGGCGGGTGAGAGTTGTTCATATGGTGGTGAATATACGCATTGAACGCGGCTCTTTCCATATCGGGTCAATTTGACCACCGGCACGTCATCATCCTGACGGACGGGCTCCTATGCCGACGGTAATCCCATACATCTACGGAGGTGACCCGAAAGCACGTTTCTAACGTCGCGTAACGGTCTGCGGATCTCAATCAACGGATCTGGCAACGCGAAAACGAGGGTGCACCCGGCCAGAAAATGGAAGCCCTTGCACTGATTTCGCTGGCATCTCCCGTCGTCAGGACCTGAACGCGGGCATGACCGTCCTCGACGCGATCTTGAGCGTAGTTCGGATGCCGGTCCAGGTAATCGACCATGCTGTCGCTGACAATTTGGGGCTGCGAGAGAATGCGCGTGCCGGCCGGAAGGTGCTGCCGGAAGAGCGCCTCGACCAGCGGAAAGTGTGTGCACCCTAGGATCGCGCGATCAGGTGCGGCTCCATCCATTTGAACCATCATCGCCTCGACGCTCTCGCGCACCAGTCCGTCTAGCTCGTCATTGGCCACATCATCCTCGATCGCGCCGGCCAGATGGGCGCAGATCTGTTGGACCACTTGGACGCGCGGACAGCGCTTCCGGATTTCCTCCACGTAAACACCCGACGTGATGGTGCGTGTGGTCCCAAAAACCGCAATCCGGTCGGTGTTGTACTTTTGCGGATATTGCGGCGTGGTGACGGCCCAGGGGGTCTGCGTTGCCGCCTCGACCGTGGGCGCCACAATGCCGATGACATTCCGGCCATCCCATCCCGCCCCTGGCAGCCAGTTTTGCTGCAACCGCCGTGCGGCAACCGCGGTCGCCGTATTGCAACCCAGCAAGACCAGGAGCGCGCCACGTTCGAAAAGTGCCTCCACGCCAAGACGTGTCAGCTCAACCACCTGGTCAGATGGGCGGTTTCCGTAAGGTACGTGGGCGTGGTCGCCGAGATAAAGGAAATCGAGGTTGGGGAACCGGTCCTGAAGCGCGCGCAGCACGGTAAGACCACCAAGACCCGAGTCAAAGATGCCGATCATTGACGCTGTGTCTGAGGCCTCGACGTTCATTCGTCAAGTGATCTCTCCAGCCAGGAAGCGCCGCGAACAACTGCTATGGAAAAGCGATGGGTTTCAGTGGGTTAAGTTGCCAGAAGGAACGAGCCCCATGGCATATAAAAACATGCCGGGTTTGCATCCGCCGATCACTCGGTAGCCGGCGGCGCACCTGCGGACTTTTGAAGCTCTTCTTGTTCCTTCAGGGCTTCAAGCGTTGGCATCGATACGGTCGAGTAACCGCAATCCACGAAGTGAACTTCGCCCGTAACCGCGCTGCCCATATCTGAAAGCAGGTACAAGGCCCCGCTGCCCACTTCATCCAACGTCGGGGTCCGTCGCAGCGGTGAGTGGTCGCGCTGATAATTGAAGATTGCCCTGGCATCTGAAACGCCCGCACCCGCAAGTGTCCGCATCGGACCAGCAGACAGCGCATTTACGCGGATACCTTGTTGGCCAAGGTCTGCGGCCAGATATCGAACGGAGGCTTCAAGGGCGGCCTTTGCCACGCCCATAACGTTGTAAGATGGCACCCACCGGGTTGCGCCGCCGTAAGTGAGCGTCAGCAACGAGCCGCCATCGGTCATCAGGTCAGCGGCGCGTTTGGAGATCTCAGTGAATGAGAAGCAGGAAATCACCATCGTATTGGTGAAATTCTCACGGGACGTGTCGGCATAGCGACCGGCCAATTCGCGCCGGTCTGAAAAGGCCAAAGCGTGCACGACGAAATCCAGCCCGCCCCATTTGTCTTTGATTTCCGCAAAGACCTTATCGACACTCTCAAGATCTGAAACATCGCAAGAGACAATGATGTCTGATCCAACGGATTCCGCCAACGGAACAGCCCGGCGGCCGAAGGCGTCGCCCTGATACGTGAACGCAAGCTGCGCCCCCTGTCCCGCCAGAACCCGCGCAATCCCCCAAGCAATCGAGCGATCATTCGCAACGCCCATGATCAGCCCACGCTTGCCTGCCATCAATGGGCCCGGCTTGGTAATATCAGTCTGTGTCATGGCAAATCCCTTCTTTGGGCCCCGGTCTAGAGCGGCATCGCGATTGGCGCTGTCACCGGGGAAACGTGTGCGGGATGGCGCTCGCGCGTTGGTTTCGAACCATCCAAGTGCTGATCGGGTTGAGGTCAATGAAGTCTGCCGCCGGTTGGGACGAGCGCAATGCTCATGTCACCGGTCGACGGCAGATCGGTTAACCATCAAAACGGCGAAGGATCAAAGTGGCATTCGTCCCACCAAAACCGAAGCTATTCGACATCACACAGTTAAGGTCGACATCGTCGAGACGTTCGCGCACCAGCGGAATGCCTTCGAATTCAGGATCCAGTTCTTCAATATTGGCGCTTTCACAAATAAACCTGTGTTTCATCATCAGAATGGAAAACACAGCTTCCTGAACGCCGATCGCGCCGAGCGAATGCCCTGTTAAAGACTTTGTTGCCGAGATCTTTGGAATGTTCTCGCCGAACAGGGCGCGCAGAGCTTCGACCTCTTTCTGGTCGCCGACGGGCGTCGCGGTCGCGTGTGGGTTGATGTAATCGATGTCACAGCCGATGCCGTTGCCATCGAGCCCGGCCATGGCAACCTGCATGCATCGCTGCGCACCCTCTCCTGAAGGCGCCACCATGTCGTAGCCATCGGACGTCGCCCCGTATCCGACGATTTCGCAGTAGATGTCGGCCCCTCGCGCCTTGGCATGTTCCAGTTCTTCGAGAACCAGAACCCCGGCGCCACCGGCGATAACAAAGCCATCCCGGTCCTTGTCGAAGGCACGGCTGGCCCGTTCTGGCGTGTCGTTGAAATTGGACGACATGGCGCCCATGGCATCGAACAGGTTGGAAAGTGTCCATTCCAATTCTTCGCACCCGCCGGCGAACATGATGTCCTGCTTGCCCCACTGGATAAGTTCGGCGGCATTGCCGATGCAATGGGCTGACGTCGAACATGCCGACGAAATGGAGTAATTGGTGCCCTTGATCTGAAACGCGGTCGCCAATGCTGCTGACGGGCCGGAACACATCGCTTTTGGCACCTCGAACGGCCCGATTTTCTTTGGGCCCTTGTTCAGCGTTGTTTCTGCTGCTTTGACGATGGCGTAGGTAGACGGTCCGCCAGACCCCATAATGATGCCGGTGCGCGGATTGACGATCTGGGTCTCGTCGAGGCCAGCGTCCGCAATCGCCTGGTCCATGGCGATATAGTTCCACCCAACACCAGACTCCATGAAGCGGCGGGGTTTACGGGCGACCAAATCCTTCCACTCAAGGTCCACCGCCCCATGAACCTGGCACCGGAAACCGAGCTCGGCATACTTTTCAGCGCGCACGATGCCGGATTTGGCGGTTTTGAGCGACTGGACGACCGCGTCCTGGGAGTTTCCTATTGAGGACACAATCCCCAATCCGGTGACGACGACGCGTCTCATTGAGTTCTTCCCTTTCATCGCACCGGTCAACGAGTGCTCTTCAGGCGGTATTGGCGGAAATCATCCACATGAACGTTCGCGGATGCTGGGCGGGTTGCCCTATCTAAAGTGCTTCCGAAAAAGTGTGAAACGGTTTTTCGATGAGAAGCACGCCCAACAGCCACCTGCTGCCGAAAAAGTGTGAAACGGTTTTTCGATGAGAAGCAGTGCTCGAAGTCGCTGCGTCGGCCCAGACCGCCGCGGTGCGCGGACGCGAGGACGTGATGGTGTCACGACGTCGCCGCGTCTGTTTCAAACAGGCCCACCCGCAGGTCAGTCGCGGTGTAGATGGTTTCGCCGTCCGCTTTCAAAGTCCCATCTGCAATCCCAAGTTTAAGTCGGCGAAGGATCACGCGCTTCAGGTCAACGACGTACTCCAGTTCTTTGACCTGGGGTAGAACCATCCCGGTAAACTTCACCTCGCCAACACCGAGCGCACGCCCACGCCCAGGTGCGCCGAGCCAGCCAAGGTAAAAACCCGTCAGCTGCCACAAGGCATCCAGCCCGAGACAGCCGGGCATGACCGGGTCACCCTGGAAATGGCAGTCAAAAAACCAGTTCAGGCGTTCATTCCCAGCAACCTTGAGCTTTGCGACCACCACCCCCTTGCCGTGCGCGCCGCCATCTTCCGCAACTTCGCTGATTTCATCGAACATCAGCATCGGAGGCAGAGGAAGCTGCGCATTGCCAGCCCCGAACAATTCGCCCCGACCACAGCTCAAAAGGTCCTCGAAGTCGTAGCTGGAACGCCGTTCTGCCATTGGTGAAAAAAGCCCCCTATTCAATTGTTTGAGATTGCACCCGAGGTCCGCCAAAGGGATGTGCCGACACAACTATGCCGGTTTTAGCGGGTGAATCGCATCAAAAAACGCCAGCAAATCAGCTCAGACCAGCGCATCGCGGGACTGGTACCACACTCATTGGGCACCATAAACCCAAACGGGAATATACTGGCAGCAGCAGGCACCCTTGCCGGTGTAAAAGCGAAGGGCTTGCGTCAAGTTGCAGGAAGTCGAATTGCTGCCTATCATGTAAACTAAGACTCGCAGGCCGCCTCCGTTAGTCAGGGGCAGCGCTTGCACGAATACCCGGAATGATCAGGGACAACGTGGTGAGTGAGCCAAAAACAGACCTCCTAGCAAGCTTACGCACCGTAGGGTTGAGGCCCACGCGGCAGCGCGTAGCGCTTGGCGACTTGCTGTTTGCAGCTGGTGATAGACACGTCACTGCTGAGCAATTGCACGTTGAGGCGGTCTCCGCTGGCGAATGCGTATCACTGGCAACGGTTTACAACACGCTTCATCAGTTTAAACGCGCCGGGCTCATCCGTGAGGTTGCTGTGGACGGTGCCAAAACGGTGTTCGATACCAACACGTCCAACCACAATCACTACTATGTGGAAGACGACGGCACCGTCATGGATATCCCTTCCGATCAGATCCGTGTCGACGGCCTGCCCGAACCACCTGAAGGCATGAAGATTGCCCATATCGACGTCGTCGTCCGGCTCGCCAAAATCTGAGCAGCCGACAACCTCCTGAAAGTTCACAGCTAGAGCATGTTCAGGAAAAGTGTACGCGGTTTTCCGCCCGGAACATGCTCCAAATCAAGAGCTTAGATCCTGCTTTGCTGGTCCAAGAAAAGCAAACAGGCTCTAGTCAAACGTCTCGTCTGGGTAAATACCCCAGATGTCTTTCTGGCGAATAAAGCCACGGTAGCTCGCCACCGAAACCCGGCACCATGTGCCATCGCATGCATGAAGATCCGCGATCACCCCGGCCTCAACGATGGCAACGGCCCGCGACGTGTCGCTCTGCCGCGACCGCAGCGTCATCTGAGGTACATCCTGCCCGGCCTTGATGCTCCACGGCGCGATCTGCCCGGTTCTGCGCGCCGACAACAGTGATCGGCTGACCCAGCCAGTTGTGCCTTCGGCGTCGCGAACTTCTCGCCATCGCGCATATTCCCGAACGACTTCGACCGGTAAACCAGCGCGTCGAAACACCCAGGCGGTGGGGTAATCCATCCCGGGACCTTTACGCAGGTTCACACGGCTGGCCTTCAGGCTGACGTATCTTGGTACTTTCCTGCCGGAAGCCCCAGTGGCGGCCGCGGATCCAGCAGCCACCCTATCTCCAGCTGCTGGAGCGTCTGGCGCTTGTGCCATCGCCACATCTCCCGAACTGGCAAGAAAAAGAGCAAGCATAAGTGTCATCAGACCCAGCATGGGACTACGCCCATAGACCGGTGCCCAATGCGCCCGCCCCGACAAACGGCCTTGGCCTTCCCAGTGTCTTTCAGTCTTCCGCACACCCAGCCTTTCATCACGCCGCCCGAGTGCTCAGGCTTTGTCATTCATAATGGCTTCTGTTAGACCGACGTGGCTCCAGGTTCTAGTGCCCGGTTGCACCCAACGACAAACCACGCACAAGTCTTACAAACACATTCAAGCCTGACAGCTGCATGCGGTCGAAATACGCCGCTGAAAATCAGGCCCTTCCCACGAGCACAGCACAAAACTATGCCAGACCAATCCTCGAAGCCGACGGTCATCGTAACGCGTAAGCTGCCGGACGTCGTCGAAACACGCATGCGCGAACTCTTCGATGCCAGACTGAACGTCGACGATGTGCCCATGACCCATGAGCAACTGGTCGAGGCTGTGAAGACGGCCGATGTTCTAGTTCCCACCGTCACGGACCGTATCGATCGCAGCATTATCAGTCAGGCTGGCGAAAACCTGCGGCTTATTTCCAACTTCGGCACAGGCGTCGACAACATCGACCTGGATACGGCCCGCAACCGCAATATCACAGTGACGAACACACCAGGCGTGCTGACTGAAGACACCGCAGACATGACCATGGCCCTTATTTTGGCCGTGCCGCGTCGACTGGCGGAAGCAACAAACTATCTGAAAAACAACGGCAGCGAGTGGGGTGGCTGGTCCCCCACATGGATGCTCGGACATCGCATATATGGCAAGCGCCTTGGCATCATCGGCATGGGGCGCATCGGTCAGGCCGTGGCCCGCCGGGCAAAAGCCTTCGGTCTGCAAATCCATTACCATAACCGCCGCCGGCTGCCCGAGGCGTTGGAACAGGAATTTGAAGCCACCTACTGGGAAAGCCTCGATCAGATGCTGGCCCGCATGGACATCATTTCGGTCAACTGCCCGCACACACCGGCCACCTATCATCTCTTGTCGGCCCGCCGTCTCAAGCTGATGAAGCCAACGGCCTACATCGTGAACACGGCGCGCGGTGAAGTCATCGACGAGAACGAACTGGCCCGGCTGGTGGAAAGTGAATCCATCGCGGGAGCAGGACTGGACGTGTTCGAACACGAGCCTGCGGTGAACCCTAAACTCCTCGCTTCAGACCGCGTCGTCGCCCTCCCGCACATGGGTTCAGCAACCATCGAAGGCCGCATCGACATGGGCGAGAAGGTCATCATCAATATCAAGACGTTCATGGATGGCCACACACCGCCAGACCGCGTTCATCCCGCGATGTTCTGATTGTTGACAGGTATGCGGAGCTTAAAGACCGGCGGATGCGCTCATGACCCAGCCATTTGCGCCTGCCAGTGAATGGCCAGGTCCGTGATCGTCGGTGCATCACCACTCAGAGCATTCTTAGGGTTCCACGCAACATCGACTGACTGGAACCGGGTCGACAAAGCATCATAGATCAACAGCCGTCCCACCAGGCTTTCGCCCGCACCCGTGATCTCTTTCAAGACCTCGACGGCCTGCAGCGTTCCGATCACGCCGACAATCGCCCCCAGAACGCCAACTTCCGAGCAGTTGGCCACCGTGCCAGCAGGCGGCGCTTCAGGAAAGATGCATCGGTAGGTGGGATAAGGCACGCCCTCGTCGTTCTTGAGATGAGGCTTAAACGTCGAGACGTACCCGTCAAATGGCCCAACGGCCCCAAAGACCAGCGTGCGCTTGGCGAAATAACACGCATCCGACACCAGATACCGCGTGTCGAAATTGTCCGAACCATCACAAACGATGTCGTAATCCGCCAGCAGCGCCAGAGCGTTATCAGCCGTGAAACGCTCCGCATAGGTTTTGACATGAACGTGCGGGTTCAGCCGCGCAATGGCTGCGGCCCCGCTCTCAACCTTCAATGTGTCCACACCACCCGTGTCGTGCAGGACCTGGCGTTGGAGGTTCGACAATGAGACAACATCATCGTCGATAAGCCCGATCGTGCCCACGCCCGCAGCTGCCAGATACATCGCGATGGGTGAGCCTAAGCCACCGGCTCCCACCAGAAGCACACGCGCGGATTTCAGCTTCTGCTGACCGGCACCGCCAACCTCACGCAAAACAAGATGCCGCTTGTACCGTTCAATTTCCTCTTGCGAGAGCGACATCGCGCAGGCCTCCAGCGTCCAAGTGAAAAGCTTGATGGGCAGATTGGATAAGCGGCCAAGGCGCGACCGCAACCTTGGTCAGACAACGGTTTTGCAATTGAGCCCAACCGCTCACGTTGTCTTTGAACCTCACGGGGCAATCGCGCAAGCGTGAGGCAGCGTGGTAACATCGTGTGATGCCTTTCGACGTTCTGGACAGTACACCGATGACGGACGAGGTTCCGCCACGAAGAAAAGAGCAGAACCCGCCAGATGATCTAACGTCAGACGAAAAAACCAAAGTCGTAAGAACAATAAAAAGAAAGGATCGACCATGACCATGAGCAACACAATCGACCAACGTCACGCAGCGTTAACGCCCAGCGTTTCGCCAAATGCCGTGTCCATCTTCACCACATTCGTATTGGCAGCCGTCGCTGCATTGGCAACCTGGGAAATCTTCGCCCGGTTGATCGCGCCATTGTGGATCGGCGGACCACTCGAACCCGCCGGCTTGATTCAGTCGGTCTTCAACAGCGCGTTGGTAAAAGACCTCTTCGGCTCGGTAGGATTGACCAAATCAGGCGCCGAAGCCCTCCACATCTTCACCGGCCTCGTTGGGTATCCGCTGGGCTATCTGCTTGTCGTCCGCCCGCTGGCCCGCGCCACAGTCCCCGCACTACCTTGGTGGTTTGTCTCAGCTGTCTATGGAACGGCGCTGTGGGTTTTCGCGCTGTATATCATGGCGCACTTGATCGCCGGTTTCCCAGCGTTCATCGGCTTCGGTGCACTGACTTGGGCATCACTGGTGGGACACGTCGCTTATGCGGTCGTCCTGGGCGCCATCGTCCGGGCCCGTTTCGGGGCCTGAACTTTGCCAGACCGAATGCCGACGATAGACTGAACTGCAACAGATGAGGGCCATCATGCCCTCAATATCACGGCAACGAAAAGCGCTTCTCCCCGTTGTTCATGGGGAGAGGCGACGTCAAACTTCAAAGATACCTTAGAGGCGAGACCCGCCGCGAAAAAATACGGGAAAGAGCGGCACGTCACGAGGTGCCTGAGGCCGGAGCCTCGAACAGGTCGCTCGTGTAATACCGCTCAGCCGATGAGCTTGCGAACGTGACGACCGTCTTCCCAGCAAATGCGTCCCGTGTCGCAACCGTCAGCGCGGCGGCCAGATTCGCACCTGTCGAAATCCCACCCGGGATGCCCTCCACCTTTGCAAGCATACGGCTGGATTCAAACGCCATATCGTTGGGCACTGTGATGACTTCATCAATCAGCGATCGATCAAGGTTGTCAGGGACAAATCCCGCCCCAATGCCTTGGATTTTATGCGGGCCTTTTTCACCCTTCGACAGCATCGGGCTATCCGTTGGCTCGACGGCAAAGATCTTAAGGTCCGGATTGCGCGGTTTTAGAACCCGCCCACATCCCGTCAGGGTGCCGCCTGTGCCCACGCCAATAACGAGAGCATCAACACGTCCACCGGTATCGTTCCAGATTTCCTCCGCTGTTGTGAGTTCATGAACCAGCGGGTTGGCGGGGTTCTCAAACTGCGACGGGATCACGGAGTCAGGAATATCGGCAGCCAGCGCCTTGGCCTTGGCAATGGCACCACCCATACCTTCCGGTGCCGGTGTCAGTGCGAGTTCAGCCCCCAGATGGGTGAGCAGCTTGCGCCGTTCCATCGACATGGATTCTGGCATGACGAGGATGACCCGGTAGCCGCGCGCAGCGGCAACAAATGCCAACGCAACACCTGTGTTGCCAGATGTCGGCTCGATGATGACGCTTTTCCCTGGCGTTAGCCTGCCGTGTGCTTCCAACGTATCGATCATCGAAACGCCGATACGATCTTTGACCGAAGACAGCGGATTGAAGAATTCCATCTTCATCAACACGTCGCCCTTGGTTTCGGCAGCCGCCATCACGCGGCCAAGACGCACAAGAGGGGTATGCCCGATGGTTTCATCAATGGACTGGTAGACCTTGCCCCGCCCCCAGGTTTTGGTGGCTCCCAGTGTCTTGATGTCAGAGGAGATCGGAAGTGCTTCAGCTGTTGGGGAATGGTCCATGGGTTGCCTCACCTTGCGTAGTCCGTGTTTTGATTACCGATGTTAATCGCACACGCGCAATCGCGAAAGCTGAATTGCCTTGCCGTCAGCCTCACGTGCCCGTCGAACCGAACCCGCCAGCACCTCGTCCGCTCTCCGGTAAAGCCTCGACAATTTGAAAGTCAGCGCGCCAAACCGGTGCGATCACAAGCTGGGCAATCCGGTCCCCGCGCGCAACCGTGAACGGGGCCTGCCCGAGATTGATCAGGATGACGCCCACTTCACCACGGTAGTCGGCATCGATGGTGCCAGGTGAATTCAACACGGTTACACCATGCTTCAAAGCCAGCCCGGACCGTGGCCGCACCTGTGCTTCAAACCGGGGCGGTAGCGCCAGTGCAAACCCGGTCGGGACAAGCGCCCTTTCCCCGGGGGGGAGGTCCCGGGGTGCATCGGACCGAACGGCAGCGCGTAAATCGAGCCCGGCGGCATCATCCGTTTCATATGTAGGCAGTGGAAGGTCAGCCGCGTGGGGCAAGCGCTGGATCGCGATCCTGATAATGTCGTGGTCTTGGTTAGCCGGCATCGCGCCGCCCCGTCCCGCTGGCCGCCAGGGCAGCACCGATGCGTTCGATCAGCCGTTGCGAAACATCAGCCTTGGGCATGTCCGGCCACGCCTCCACGCCATCACGCGTGACGAGATGAACCGAATTGCGGTCTCCGCCCATGACACCCGTGCCGACAGAGACATCGTTTGCAACAATCCAATCTGCATTTTTTCCAACCAGCTTGCGTTGCGCGAACCCGACCACGTTTTCGGTCTCGGCGGCAAACCCAATGGTCAGCTCCGGGCGCAGTTCAGGCGTGTTGGCAATGGTTTTGAGGATGTCGGGATTCTCGATCAGCTCAAGTGTCATGGCGCCGGGCCGGTTCGCCTTGCTTTTTTTCATCTTCTGTTCGGCTGGATCAGCAACCCGCCAATCGGCAACCGCAGCTGCAAAAATGCCAACGTCAGCCGGCATGGCGTAACGGACAGCAGCCAGCATGTCATCAGCCGTCTCGACCCGGTGAACGTCAACACCTTCAGGGTTGGGCAATTCAACGGGCCCGGAAACCAGCGTGACCCGCGCGCCAGCTTTGGCCGCTGCCCGCGCAAGCTCGAAGCCCTGTTTTCCCGATGAGCGATTGGCGATGTAACGGACCGGATCAATCCGTTCATGCGTCGGCCCGGCGGTGATCAGCACATGCCTGCCAGCTAGCGGCCCCTGCGCCTCAACGCCGCTCTGTTGGTCGCCCGCCTTTTGCGCGGAACGGTCAGCACCCGACAGCTGTCGCTCAATCGCACCCACGAGTGTCATTGTCTCAACAAGTCGGCCAACGCCAGCTTCACCGCTTTCAGCCATCTCACCTGCATCGGGCCCGACAATCAAAGCGCCGTCTGCAATCAGTTGCGCAACATTGCGCTGGGTTGCCGGATGCGCCCACATCTTCGGGTTCATGGCAGGCGCAACGATCAGCGGCTTGTCGCTGGCAAGAAGGGTCGCCGTGGCCAGATCATCGGCCAGACCATGCACCATGCGCCCCATCAGGTTCGCGGTTGCTGGTGCAACGACGACAATATCGGCCTGTCGGGACAGGCGGATATGACCGATCTCGCGTTCATCATCAACGTCGAACAACTCGGTGAACACGCGTTCGTTTGACAACGCGGAGACCGCAAGCGGCGTGATAAAGGCCTGGGCCGACTGTGTCATGATCGTGACGACGGAAAAGCCGGGCTCCTTGAGGCGTCGCACAAGGTCGAGGCACTTGTAGCAAGCGATACCGCCCCCGATGATGAGCAAGATACGTTTACCGGCCAAGTCTCAGACCCTTTCTCGCGATCACAGCCCGTGCGGCAACAAAAACCAACCGCCGGTAAAATTGACGGTGACACATAACATGGATTTGAACGCGTGGGCGGGCTGAGACATGAGACGGTCAACGTCACCGGGATGACCGAAAGCCGTGCTAGATCATGGCCAGCAAGAGTGTCAGCGGTTCTAAAGCTGGAACAGCATACGAAATAGAAGTGAGAGCGCGTTTTGGTGCCACGAAAACCGAACACGCCCTAAGAGGTCTCAATGGAACCAAGCCACGCAAAAGACCATGAAAACCGTAGCGTCCGACGTGTCAGCTGGCGGAGACCGGTTGCCGCTTTCTTGATCGCATCTCTGCCAGCCATCATTCTGGCAGCAACGACGCCGACCTGGGCAGACAGCCAGGACACGGCCATGGAGCAATGCTTCGGGAAAGATCGAGGTCAGCGCATCGAGGCCTGCACGGCGCTATTGGAGCAGCCGATCAGCCAATCCGAAAAAGCGCTCGCCTATGCCATGCGTGCCCTGGCGTACTCGGTGAAAGGTCAATATCAACGGGCCTTGCCTGACTATGACCGCGCCATCGAACTGCGGACCGACTTTGCCATTGCCCTGAACAATCGCGCCTGGGCGCACTACAAGCTGGGCAATATCGCTGAGGGCTTCAAGGATGTTGAACGCTCGTTGAAGCTGTCCCCGGGCAGCGCACATGCCCTGGACACACGTGCTCACCTCAAGCAAAGCGAAGGGAATGCAGCCGGTGCGGTGAAGGACTACCGGCGCGCCATGGTGTTCGGCGGATCTCGGATGGTGCGGATGTATCAGTGCGGGCTTCAAACGGCTGGATACTTTCAAGGCCCGTTGAGCGGGATCGTCACGCCACAGCTGATCGCGGCCCTGGAAACCTGTGCGAAGCTCAAAAGCTGTGACCCGCTGCCACCGGATGAAGAGTGTCGTCGTTTGACATCTTAAGCAGTCTGGCAGCGAGCAACCCCGCCAGCATTAGCCACCTAGATGAGCACCGCAGCGGTCTGTCGCTTCGTCTTGATTTGGCTGATAGTCGAAAACATCTAGCCTGCGGCGTGCACGACTGAGCGCGCCCACTTTAACGGGATCTAGCCTAGAAGACCGGAAGGAACCTTAGACAGGCTGCGGTTTATGCCGCCCCTGCGAGCTGACGAGAGTAATGAATTCTTCAAGCACATCCTCAGCGGACTTGCCGGTCGTGTCGATAACGGCATCCGCTCTCGAATACAGCGGTTCGCGCGACCGCATGGCAGCATCAAGTTCCTGTTTCGCGCGCGGGCTCAATGATGGCGACGACACACCAAGGTCACTGCGGGCTTGTTCCGCTAATTGCTCGCGTGAGGCCGTGACCCAGATCACAAAGCAGTTCGAAAGCAGCAGCTCATAACTGTCGGGCGACAAAACAATACCGCCCCCGGTCGTAATGATGGCTTTCGGCATGGTATTTACGACACCAACAAGCGCCTCATTCTCCAGTCGTCGATAAACGTCTTCACCGTGAACCGCGAAGACTTCGGGCAGATCCATTCCACTGGCACGCTCAACCTCGCGGTCCAGTTCCACGCACGGCACGCCGATCGTTTGCGCCGCAGTTCGACCCAACGATGTCTTGCCTGCTCCGCGCAGACCCACCAGTGCAATGCGCCCGACCGCTGTGGCCGTTGGACGGCCGAACCGTCGCATGATCAAGTCACGCGCTTCGCCAAGGTCGTGCGCATCCAGCTGTTCAAGTTGCCGGATGGCAAGCCGTAATTCTGGAAGCTTGTGTTCCTGTTCGGATGCCAGTTCATCGACACGCAGCTTTAGGGCCGCTGCAATGCCGCGTAGGACCAGAAGTGATGCGTTGCCTGTCCCGCGTTCCAATTCGGCAAGGTAGCGTTCCGACACGCCGGACGCGTGCGAGAGGGCCTTGCGAGACATCCCGCGCTGGACGCGCTGAAGCCGGACCCGGTCTCCAACGAGGCGGAGGTAGGCTTCATCAGCTGGCTCGTTGCCTCGCCGTGGTTCGCTGGAAATATCACGCGTTGTTTTAACCATGCTGTCCATCTTGTGCCAGAACCCGCGCGGACCACAATGGTCCACGTCTGTGGTTGTCCTGTACCGTTCAGCCGGCCCAAATATTCGTGCAATCTTCTTATGTTTGGTCAGACTGGTTCACTCATTCAATCAGGAGCGAACGTCTAAATTCTGCGCTTACCATGTATACAATACGAGGGTGCGCCGCAATAACCAGAATGCTGCATTGCACGCAAAAGTCAATTTCTTTGTGCAATTGTGCATGCGTGCCAGACGAAGTGTCACGCCAAGTTGACGTCCGACCTGGAAATTTGGGTGAAATTGGATGATGAGAGCTTTGCAGGGCTGTCTGCGATTCAGCGCATTGGAAAACTCAGACCAACGCCGCAGGTACCAGAACTCTTTTTGGGTTGGCGATCCAGCGGGCTGAGTGGATAACCATCCCTCGGAATACCCAGGCAGATTGACAACAAGCGGCGTCACGACATCATGAAGTCCAATGCACTGCGCGACACGATGCAGCTTGGCCAGCCAGCTCTCAATGCGTGGTGTGCCATGGCCAGCACGCATGCCATCGAGATCCTGGCCCAGCTTGACTTCGACTCGATTACGATTGACCTGCAACACGGCGCAATGGACGGTGCCGACGCCTTTCGCATGCTCCAGGCGATATCCGGTCGACCTATCACACCGCTCGTTCGGGTCCCTTGGAATATGCCATCGGAAATCATGAAGGCGCTGGATGCCGGTGCGGAGGGCATTATTTGTCCGATGATCAACACTGCAGATGAAGCGGCGCAGTTTGTCGGCGCGTGCCGTTACCCGCCCGACGGCTATCGCTCATTCGGCCCAACACGGGCAGCTCTGGCCAACGGCGCGCAATCAAGCGCTGATTACGCAGCCAACGCAAACGCTGAAATCTTGACACTGGCAATGATTGAAACCCGTGACGGCCTGAAAAATCTCGACGCGATCCTGGCAGTCGATGGCCTGGATGGCATCTACATCGGCCCCGGCGATCTGTCCCTGGCGCTCGGTGCGCGTCCGTCCATGCGTCAAAAGCCTGGGACACCACAGGCAGATGCCGTCATCGAGGCCATCGACCGTTGCCTGAAGCATGCCCGCGCAGCAGGGCGATTTGCTGCCATTCATACGGATGGTAACGAAACAGCACGGATCAGATTTGAGGAAGGCTTCCACCTGTGCACACTGCAAAGTGACGCCAGACTGTTAAGCGACGCTGCGAAAGCTCAAATCGCAAGCTGTCGCACAGATTTACAGCGCTAGCAGTTCGCCAGCTGCCAACAACCTTGCCTTGGCCACAACCGTGCCGTAGCCCGAAGCCTGCCATAGGCACACACATGCCGCCCTACCCCTGCCGCCCTACCCCTGGAAGTGAGAAGTCCTGAATGACCACGGCATACGGCGCTCCTGATCATGACACGTCGTCCGCCGGCACATCAGGTATTGTACACTGGGCCAGATGGTCAGCTGGCGCCGCCCTTTGGCTCGTTCTTGCATTTGGACTGCCAGTCGCAGCCGAAACTGCAAACCTCTTCCAGATCAATAGGTTCCCGGCCGGCTTCTATCTGATCGCGCAGGCAGCCCCCATTTTGCTGGGCTGCCTTGGTCTGTGGCTGGCCTCCTATGCAGCCCGACGCCGTTACCTCACCCGCTGCCCCGCAACGTCTCGAACCGGATCAGACACCGATCATCTGGCGAGCGAAATAGGGAGCGCCCACTTGAACAGGAGCGAAGGCCTCATCTGGGCCTTGGCCATCCTGGCCCCAGCCGTGATCTTATTTGCGACCGCCAAAATCTATGCCGACGGCTTTGATGGCCTGTTGACCGGACACGGCGTCATGTCCGGCATCGTCCTGTGGCTTCTGCTGCTGGTCAGGCCGCAGTCCCCGCTTCGCGCAGATCCAGCCCCGTCATCGCCAGCCGGAGCCCGGCGCGATAACAGCGCTCAAAATGATCAGCCCCATCTGGATGAAAAATCATTCGGCGTGACGGACTGGGGTCTGGTTATTTTGTTCGGTCTTGCAGTCTTGCCGCTGGCAGTCGCCCACATCGAGATGGCCGCAACGATAGCGGGGGCGTCCCAGGTCATCGGACTGGACCGGACTGAGATCCTGGCACTCGTTGCCGTGTGCGCAGTGGTCATCTCATGGCTTGTCATCAACACAATCGCACGCGCAATCATAAGCATCTCCGCGTTCGTTATCTTAACAGGGCTGATACTTGCCACCGGCGTCTTCCAGTTCACCGGGCCTTCGCCCTACGTAACCGGTCATCCTCTTCCACAACTGACCTATGGTCAGGATCTGTCTGAAATCTCACGGCTGCAGCGCGATCTTGTGTTGACCGAGAGGGCAGATCCCGTCACGACGCGGCAGTTCACGAGGCCCTGGACAGGCCTGACCACCCTGAACGCCCTGTTGTTTGTCCTGGCCGTAGCCGCCTCCACGGCGGTTATGCTGCACATCTTGAGTATGGTCAGAGCACGACGCGCGCACCATACAGCGGCTTCGAGCCTCGATCGACACAACACGAACGGTTCAAAAAGCCCAAACCAAAGTGGTCTTCATTGGCTGATCCTCTCCGCCATGATCGTGGTGATCACGCTGCCGGTCTTGCCCAGCCAGCTAAGGCACATCCACTATGCTGAAATTGAAAGCGGCGTCGCTCGAAACGCGCTTAGCCCGTGGATGGAAAGAACTCTCGACAATGGCTGGGCCAGGCTGTGTTCACCCGTCACTGAAAACGCTGGCCCTACAACGGCATCGACAGCAGACGGTACAGCAGCTGGCGATGGCGAAACCATCCCTGAATGGTGGCTGGAGACCGACCCCTCCATGGTCGCCACAGACCTTGAGGCAACCACATCAGGCCCTGAACAAACAGCGATGGGCGTGGCGGGAGAGGCCGACAGGCCAAATAGCCTTGATCCCAATCAACCCATAGTGTCGCCCAACACGAGGGACCTCGACGCATTGGTTTCGCAGTATATGGCATTCAATCACATCTGCCTTAGCCAAGTGGCTCTCAACCAAAACGTAACCGATCAAGAGGGCCCGCGACTCAGCGCCGGAGACCTCGCGCCAATTGGTGCAGCCTTGTTCCCGATCGCTGCCACCATGGCCGGGGCACGCGACGGCGAATTGCTTGGCGTGCAGGCCGGGATCATTGCAGCTCTTATTGTCGGCCTATCGGTCATGCTGATCCTGCTCGGTCATATGTTTTCCGCAACCACGCAGACGAAGACGACCAAGGCAGCAAGCATGCTGGTGCAGAGTGTTTTTGCAACACTCGCGGCAACTTTGGCTTTCGCTTTGCCACAGTCCGGCATCGTCGTCGAAAACCTCCCGGTATGGACCTTTGCTCTGCTCAGCGGTGCGGTCGCCCCAGCGCTCCTCATTGGAGCCACTCTCGCCTCCGCCCGCGTCGGCCAGCCTCTCGGTGCCCGCCTCGCGATACTTGTGATGGTTCCAATGGCCGCTGTCCTGGCTTATCTGCTGGCCACCAGCGCTCTCAGCGCTGAGTTCGCAATCCTTCTGGCACCCTACTCGGACGCTCCGGGCTGGAAGCTGGAAAACCTGGCAGACCTTCAATCAGCCTGCCTCCATCTGGGTTCAGATGCCTGTCTGGCAGCCCGGGAACTTTCAAAACAAACGACCAACATTGCCGGCATCAGGCCCGAAGCCGTTGGCGCCATCATCGGCCTTCTGGTGGCGTTGCCGGTTATGATCTCAATCAGGCTCTTTCGCAGTCTCCAGTAGTAATGATTAGACCTTCGTTGAATAGGTCGCCGCCGTGATCGGTAAGAATTTGTCGATCCATCTAGTCTCCCTTGCAGTTGATCAAAGTAATCCGATCCAAGACATTTTCCAAAACACACTGCAAGTCTTATCCATTACACCAAAACAACGTCTGACCGCTCAGGCCGAGGTCGATTTGATCTCGTCTGGACAATGCTTTCGCTCGACGAGTTGACCCAGTGTCGCATGTAAAACTCACGCGTTAACCATAATATAAAAAGCCTGAGGATAGTCACCGTTAACTCTAGTAACCGCTCCAGTCGGGTCGTTCGCGGGGGTCGCGGAGTCCCGAAGATAGGTAACGCTCGGTTCCGTTGACTGCGGGTGCACGCCGGGCTGAGGAGCATTCTATGCATATGACAGTATCGCGCGCGCTGAAGGCGCTGCGGGCAAGATGCACGGTCGCGCTAGCCCTGGTTGTGGCTTGCATGACCGTCGCAACAGGAACACCGTCTCAAGCGGCCTTGCCGACAGAGTTGACACTTGAAGCGGCCCAAACCGCGTTAATGAAACAAGACCAATCGATCGAAGAACGGCGTTACCGCGTGCAGCGGTCCATGAAGCGCTACATTTCCGTAAGCGGGACACGCACCAACGAGACACAAGAGCTGACGCGTTACGCAGCGGTCGCTAGAAGCCCCTACAATTCCGGGCGATATTGGTATGGTCCCAAAGCGAAGTGGAACAAGAAGGCCACGAGCAAAAAGCGCAAGGCGTCAAAAAAGAAGTATTCGAAAAAGAAGAAATACACAAAGCGAAAATATAAGAAGAAAAAGAAATACGCAAAAAAGAAAAAGTATTCAAAAAAACGCAAGTACTCCAAAAAAACCAAATACAAGAAAAAGAAATATACCGCGAAGCGTAGCAAGACAAAGAAGACTTACGCCGCGAAATCAAAAAAGGCTTATGTCGCAAAGGCCAAGAAAATCCCAGCCGCCTCAAGACCCAAGGTCCAGTACGACACGGCGGTGAAGACAAAAAAACAAAAGAAGGTCAAAGTTGCAGCACTCGGTCGTCAATCCTATGACGTCGCACCGTCAAAGAAAAAGAGCCTCACCGGTGGCGGCGTTCGCTGGGTCGCGTCCTCTGGCTGCTTGACTCCATCCCTGCGCAGCAAGATTTACAGCGTCGCGGCCAATTACGGTCGCGTCACGGTAAACTCAACCTGTCGCAGCAAGGCACGTAATCGACGGGTCGGCGGCGCATCTCGTTCCCAACATTTGACAGGCAATGCGGTCGACTTCCGTGTCCACGGAAACTGGCGCGCTGCAGCCGCTTACCTGCGTGGCCATTCCGGAGGGTATAAGCACTATGGTGGTGGGCTGTTTCACATCGATGGCGGTGCACGGCGTCGTTGGTAGGTCAAGACCAAGCAACTAGAGCATGTTCCGGGCGGACAACAGCGTACACTTTTCCTGAACATGCTCTAAGCTGTAACCAAAGATGGCGTTGGCACTTCAAAAGTGCCGACGCCATTTTTTTAGGTCGCAGCGATCGGGTCGGACCAGAGCAACCCCTCTAGAATCGGAGGCAAGCCGTAGGATGCTGTACACTGTCCCACTATTGCAAGAGGCGCGGGAGGGCGGCACTGAAATGACTTATTGAATGGATGCAGGCGCTGAGTTTGGAAGCCTTGCAGGGATAAAGTCGGTACCTGCATCAGCGTCGACCAGATCGTTGTCCGCAGTCGCAATCGGTTCCACGATCACAACCGGTTCATACCAGTCACCGGTGAAATGAACGACATCACCGTTCTCGATCCCAGTCGGCCTTTGAGCGCCATCCCAAACAGCAGAACGTGGAAGTCCGGGGCGGTCGCCGCCTGCATAGGCAGCCCCATCGGCGCGATTTGCATCAGGAACGCCATCTGGAGCAGCTGGATCCCCGATAAACAGTTTTAGATCGACCTCTTTGTCAGCCAGGTCGGCAGCACCGCGAACAGCAAATGCGTGCGTTCCGGTCCGGCCGACGACCTCATCGAGGAAGAGTTGGCCCTGGTCAGCCCGAAGTTTTGCTTTGAGGTTGCTGATCTGCGTGACACCTGCCCAAGGCGTCGACCATTTTTGCGCATTCCGCTCGCCTGATGCTTCGGCGGCAGAAGCAGTTTTCCGGAACGCGCTGAGGAGGCTGGCAAGATCAACTTGAACGCCGACGGAAGAAACGCTGTCGACGTAAAGCTTTCCGTCGACCGAAGCCAGGAGCTCGTCGCGATCAAGCCCCGACGCTGAGAGGTTTGCGGTCACGCGGCCAGGCCCGGTAATGATGGGTGCCCCGAACAACACCGCACTGCCGAGTGCCAAATCCATCCCTTCGAGCTTCGCCAGAAGTCGGCACTTCGCGCGCGGCCCTTGGTTGTCGATCGAAATCTGAACCGAACCCTGCCCACCAGAAGCAAGCTGCATGCTCGCAATATCGGCGATTAGCTTCCCATGATCCAGGTTGATCGAGGCGGCGACATCGGTTGCGCGAAATGCCCGCGCCTTGAAAACGGCAGCTGACAAACGCAGATCCGCATGGACCTTGTTCAGCTCACCCATCAACGACTTGCCTGCTGCGGCCCCGGCCAAAGCCGCCAGCCAATCAGCTTGACTGCCGAAATCGGTTGAAGTGCCGTCGTCTGATCCAAGATAGGTTTCAGCGTCCAGTGTACCGAAGGCCAAAGTGCCGTCGATCAAGGTGATGTCGTTGGTCTGGCTTACGGCCATGGAGCCGTTGGCAACATTCCCATCAATGATGAACTTTGAATTGGGAAACGAGAGTTTGGCATCCGCCCACGTCATCTGTCCGCTGACAGCAAACGATTGAACACCATTCCGGCTCGGCCACGCCGCACCCAACCACTTCGCAAACGTTGCGACGTCGGGAATGCGCAAATCCATCGTGTTCGACTGAATGTTGGTGGTTGCCCCGAACTTCGCGATACCCGTGACCGATGTGCTAACCAGAGAATTGGAGATTGTCGCCTTGAACGGCGCAGTCTGTATATCGTCAACGAGCTTGGACCGTGCGGCTTCAACATCAAATTTGATGGTCTCATTTCGATACCCCATTTGCCCTTGGGCGCGGGTGCGTCCACTTTGGCGCAACAGCCGTGCATCGACATTGTGGAACCGTGTCGCAACGCCATCGCTCCCAATCGCCACCAACGTCGTGTTTCGCAACCTGAGGTCGGAAAAATCGACAGACTGAAGAGCTGAGACGACCGGCGCGATAACATTTTGGTCGCCGCCATCCGCCCCGGATAGGTCCGGATTGGCGGGCGAGGCCCCGCGGCTCAACTCGATTTCAATAAGGGCGTCATCAAGCATGAGCGGCACGGATCCATCAGCCACCTTTGCAATGAGTTCCGCGCCAGAAGTCGCGGCTTCGCGCACGTCCTTGGAAATCGCGATTTGGCCCGTCCGAACGGTAATCAGGGGCGACGTTGAAACGACGATGGGTTGAGAAAGTCTGTGTTGCCAGCCACCAGCGGCCATCACGTACGCCGTTGAGATCATCGACGTCGGGTTATGGGTTCCAAACAGGAACGGGGCAAATATCGCAGCGGCCGCAGCTGTCGCCATGGCAACAGCCATCGTTACTCTTCCATGCCGCTTATGCGTGTTTTCCACGCTCTCTTCGGTGATAGGCAAAGAGCTAGTTGTCCTTCCGCCGGGCAACCGAGGCGCGGTGCGGCTACGTATACACCAGCCTCAGGACCCCGGTTATCGCGTACGGACCGGTCCCTGACAAGGCGCTACATGACCAATTTCCACAAACAGAACGGAAAAAACTGTTCCGTCTTAAGACGTTCTGCCGACTTTCAATGGTCGTCGAAATACCTATACGAAGACAATATGAAATGCTCATCACGCGCAAGACAGAGGTCACGATTGCGACGTTTCGACCAGCGATGGGCCGGATGTAATGGGTGTTTTGACAGGTGAGAGCGATCAGCAATGCCGACAGGTGCGCCAAGCCCTGACAAGCTGTTCAGATAAACACTAGGCGGTCATTCGGAAACGTGGCTGAAACACACGTGCCGGTTGGTGCACCTTGCGGCGGGCTGATAATTGAAACCGCACC